>CAYQMF010000018.1:0-70033 GCA_964418595.1 uncultured candidatus Brocadiaceae bacterium | reverse complement strand
GGACCCACGCGTCATGGCCGTGTTCGCAGCGCTGGTGGGGTTCTCCCACCTCTTCGACGGCTTCTCGAGCCGCCAGCTTGTCGAGCGTGTCCGCCCACTGCTCGACGACGTCTACACCTCGCGACACGCAACCTACGACCTTCGTCGACTACGACGGAAGGGCATCATCACCCGCATCGAGAAGACGCACCGCTACCACCTCACGCAAGAGGGGCGTGCCATCTCAATCCTCTTCACCAAGACCTACGCTCGCGTACTCGGACCCGGACTCGCCTTGCTCGACCCGAAGCTGCCCGCAGAGCTCGGCAGCCGCAGCCCACTGGCAACATCCTGGCGACAGTTCGATCGTTGCTTGGACCGGTTCATCAACGACGCCATGACCGCAGCTTGAACTTGACCGAACTAGAAACTTCGGCGTCGGCAAGTGAAACTAGCGTTGCGGGTAGCCGGAGCTCGCCCCCAGCCAACGACGACGTGTATCCGTTGAATCGAACGTGGAGGACACACCTGTAGTGCCGCGCCCTCTGTCTGCCGCCTGGGATGCCGCCCTCGACCGCATCCACAAGGCCCGCCAGCAACCCCACTACATGCCGGGCATCCTGCTCGCGGTGCTCGACCTCCTCGAGGAGCGGCGGGTCGAATTGCCCTTCGTCCCGTTCGACGCGATCGAGGCGCGCTTCGATGCGTGGGTGGCGGGGCGCGACCTCCCCGGCCAGGGGATGGCCTGGGAGCCCTTCTTCCATCTGTCGGGGAAGGCAGCGGTCTGGGACCTCTGGCGCGGCGACTGTCCCGCGGACTTCTCCGACCTCGCGATCGGCCCCCAGCGCGCAACGCCGAGACCCAAGTCCCGCGCCGCGTTCGTGCGTCGGGCCGACCGCGCCCGGTTCCGTCCCGACCTCGTCGCGCAGCTCGCGACCCTGCAGGGGCGCGCGCCGTTGCGAACGGCGCTGCTGCGGATGCTCGCGCCACCGACCGAGCGAACGCCGCGCGCGTGACGGCTCGGCCACCGTCGCTCCATCCTCACGCCGACCGGAACCTCTGCTCGTTGTGCCAGCGCAGCCACTCCGTCGCCGGCGCTTCTCCTTCCCCCACCGGCACCGTCACCCGCGTCCCGTGCAGCGGGTAGTAGCTGCGCCCGTTCTCGTAGTCGATGCGCAGGCGCGGGCTGACAACTTCCAAGCGCAGCTCCGGCGTCACCGTCACATACCCGCGGTCGAACAGCCGGTGCAGGTCCGAACGCAGCAGCAGACCGTTGCGCACCGCATGCTCACCGCCGTCGGCGTACGGTCGGATGTGCGCCGCCTCGAGCGCCGGGAGCGAGTGTTCGCCGGTCACCGCACAGGCGCGGGCGTAGGCGGCGGTGACCGCGAGACGGAACGTGCCCTGACCGAGCCGCGGGCGCACCAGCGTCGGCGCGCCGAAGCGCGCGGCGGGCTCCCCCACCGCGCACGCCTCGTCGCCGGTCGGCGCCAGCGCCGCGGCCCGCTGCTGGCACTCCTGCCACAGGCGCAGACCTTCGCCGGCGCGCAGGTCGTAGCCCTTGTAGCGCAGGTTCTGGCGGCCCCAGTCCGCGGGCTGGCGGACCCACTCGCGCTCGGGGAAGAACACGGCGCCAGCGAGGATCAGGCAGCCGATCTGCGGCGGGCCGCCGCCGCCCTGGATGTGGTTGCTGGCGCGCAGCGCGCGCATGCGCCCCTCGAACTCGGTGAGCGTGGCGGCGCCGTTGCCTTCGCCGAAGCACTCCCAGGCAAGCCACTCGGGGAGCTTGTCGAAGCGCGCGACGATGCCGAAGCCGGCGATGGCGTTGCGCGGGGCCTTGAGGCGGAAGAAGAACGGGCTGCCGGGTTGGCCCCGGAAGGCGTAGTAGTCGGACGGGCTCCAGAAGTTGACCTCGTCCCAGGTGCGCCGCCGCGCGAGGAAGTCGAACCAGTCGTGGTGGGTGTTGGCGACGTAGCCGAGCATGGGGAGGCGCGGCGCGAGGGTGGGTCTCCGGGGGTGATCGTGCTGGGCGTGAACTGGTCGATCAAGCGAGAACGCGGGCCGGCGACACGACCCCATACCACGTGCACGCCAGCGACAAAACGTCGGGACTTGCGCACAAGCCCCGACGCTTCGTACCCATCAACCCCACCCCTCGTCGGGATCCCAACGCAGCTCGAACGCCTTCTCACCGACGATACTCGCGCGAACCGGTCCGAGGAACGCGCGCACACGCTCCCCGATCACCGCGAAGCTCTCCGGAGGCGGGGCCTGGAACGCGCCGGCGCGCAGGTAGGCCCGCCAGCGCGTCTGCAGGACGGGAACCAGGTACATCGACGCGCGGAGGGCGTCAGGCTCGTCGCCGGTCCACGGCGTGCCACGTCGCTCGAAGCACGCGACGACTGCGCGACGCAGGGTCGGACCATCGAAGGCGAAGACCGACGACAGCGCCCACAGGTCGTGGAAGTCCTTCATCCTGCTGATGCGGCGGCCGAGCTGCACCATCGCCTTGAACTTCTCGGCGACGCTCACGGTGCGATGGTAGGTCTTGATCCGCGGGCGCGGCAGGCCGGGCAGCAGCGTCGGACCGCCTCCTCCGGTGCCGGGACCACCGCGTCGCCGAAGCCGAGGTCGACCTGCAGTCGGATCCGCGCGGTGCCGAGTCGGGCGGTCACGAGGACCCGCTGGCCTTGGTACTCCTCGTCGATCCGGATCGGGGAGACCTCGATGCTGCGCGCGTCGAACGTGAGGCCGTCGTCGGGACACGGCACCGCGCAGATCGCCGCGATGAGATCGCGGATCGCGCCCGCGTCGCTGGGTCCGTGCGCCAGGAAGTCGAGGTCGCGGGTGGCGCGGTACGGGTCGGGCATCCACAGCGCCAGCAGCCCAGCACCCTTCAAGATGCATCGCTCGCGCAGCGGTGAGGCACCGAGGCGAAACAGGAAGCGCTCGCTCGCGTAGCGCACCAGGAAGAGCTCGAACTCGTCGCCGCCGCGGCGCGCCACGTTCAGCAGGCGGGCCTTGATCGACGCTGCGACGTTGTCGGTCACGCGCCCGTCACCTCGAGGGCGGCCGCGAGCCGCCGCGACGGCAGCACGTCGAGCGTGCGATACAGCGCGTCGGTCGAGACCTTGCGTCCGCGGAGCGCGTCGCGCAGGGCCTCGATGCAGGTCTCGCGCCCGACGAGGCGTTCGAACCGGAAGCAGTCGACGACGGTGCGGGCCGGACTCGTGATGTGGGCGGGCACGCCTTCGAACCGGATCGGCTGGATGCCGTGGGTTGCGGCTCGTCCCGAGAAGCGCACGAACCGGACGCGCGTGTGTGGCATCCGCGGCGCGCGTGCCTTGTGTGGGATGCCGAGCCACACCTCGGCGGGGAGGCGCGACCCGATGCCGTGCACCTTGAGCGCGGAGAGCAGGCAGACGACCGCGTTGGGGACAACTGCGCACGCGGCGGCGAGGCTGTGTTGCTCGGTGGGGTCCGCGCCGGCGAGTTGGTAGAGGCCGCGCGCCACACGCTCGGCGACGCCGGCGTCGACCAGGGCGCGCAGGTCGTCGGGGCTGATGCCGAGGCGGGCGAGTTCGCGCGGGCGGAAGAAGACGCCGAGGCCGGCGCGGCGGAGGCGGGCTTGGGTGAGGCGTGGCGGGGTCATCGGGGGCTTCCGCAAAACGTCGGCACTCCAGGCATGAGTGCCGACATTTTCTGGAGAGACGGGGGCGGGTCAAGGGACAAGGGTGGTGACAGCGGGCCTGAGGTCAGGCGAGCCTGAGCCCTTGGGGACGGTCTCGGGCAATCGGGCAATGGGCGGCCCATGACAGCGGACTGGGCGAGAGCGAGCATTCCCACGTCCCCCCGGAGGTCTCCCATGAAGTCAGGCATGTTCCCGGGCCAGCAGGAAGCACTGCGTGAGCTGGCGCGAAAGGGTCTGAAGTACGAAGGCGTCGCGCGCCGTCAGCGCCGGATGTTCCTCGGGTTCTGTCTTGGGACAGTCGCCGCAGCGTCGGGAGCGTTCTGGGCGGGCAAGCGCTCAGCGCTCGCGACTGAAGCGACGCCGAGATCTGCGCCGGAGAAACAGGTGCATCCTTCGATCCTGGAGCAGGTCGGGATCGCTCACGAACTGGCGATCGGACCCGAGGCCAACCTTCGCGACAAGTACGCGCTGTTCATGCTGGTCCATGATGGCATCGGCGGGGACGCCATCACCTGGCTTGGCGTGCAGCGACTGGCGTGTTCGTGCACGCGCGCCGACGACGAGATGGACAGCAAGATCTCCAAGCGTGTGCTCGCATCGGTGGAGGCGAACCCCCCGACTGACGCGTCGCGCAAGGCCTTCGATCTCCTGACCCCGCGGTTGAGAGCCCTGCATCGATGACCCGATGGAGCGAGATCACGATCGTGCCCGACCCCGCGATCGAGGGCCGGCTGGTCAGGATCTCGCTGCCGGGGCCCGGCCCTTGGTTCATCAGCCTGGATCCGACCGGAGAACTTCAGCCACTTCCCGAGGACGGTAGGACGGCAGAGGTCGTGGCGCCGGGAGAAGGTGGCCAGACGTTCACGGTCGTCGGCTTCGGCCCCCCTCCCGTCGCGGAGAGCTTCGACATCGTTTCCCCCAACCCTTGAGAACGCCCATGCTGCTCCATCATCTGACGACCATTGCCTTGGCGGGTGCCGTGTTGGCCCAAGGGACCGTGACGATCCCGTCCGGCGTCGTCAACCGCGACGGATCCTCTTCCCTCGTGGCCGCCGGCTTCGTGCGTCCGTTGCGGCAGCAGTTGCTGTTCGGTTCGTCCCACCTTGCCGGGCTCGCCGGCCGGGATCTCGCCGCGATCCGACTGCGACGCGACGGATTCCCGGTCGAGCAGTTCGCGGGTCGAGTCGACCTCACGGTCATGCTCTCGGCATCTCCTCTGCTCGACGTGACCGCGCCGTCCCAGACGTTCGCCGGCAACCACCGCGTTCCCCCGACCACCGTGTTCCAAGGCAGCGTCGCGTTGCCGTACTCGCCGCGGCTCGCCCATCAGCACGCGGCGACCTGGACCACGCCGGACGCCGTGACCATCCCCTTCGCGGCCCCCTTCCGCTACGCCACCGGGGCACTGTGCGTGCAACTGGACGGCGTGCCAGACGCATCCTCGCCCAGCACGCGCTGGCAGATCGACGCCGAGCATGATCGCGCCGGTGGGATCGCGATCCCGATCGGGCGGGGTTGTGGTCCGGTCGCAGCGCAGGCGTCGCAGACCGCCGCCACGGAGCCGAGCCTCCTCCGCGTCGGGTCGACTTCGCGCTTCCTCGGAATCGGCCAGCCGACCAGTCCGGCCTTCTTCTTCCTCGGGGCGCAGGCCCTCACCCCCGGCGTCGAACTGACCTTCCTCGGCGCCCCGGGGTGCTTCGTGTATGTGGTCCCAGTCGTCTCGCTGGCCGCGACGGTCGGCGTCGGTATCGGAAACGGGCGACCCGGCGGAGCGACGCTGGAGATCCCGCTGCCGGCGCAGACGGGCATGCTCGGAGCCACGATGTACGCACAGTGGGCGGTGCTGGCCGGCTCGGCGCTGACGACGACGAACGGCCTCCAGTTGCAACTGGCCGCGAGTGTCTCGCCCCTCGATGGCGCCGTCGTGGTCTCCAAGCCGGCGACCGGCGCGACGTTGCCCTCCAGCGGCTACGTCGACACGGCCACGATGGCGGTCGTGCAGTTCGACCATCAGTAGCGGCTGGCCCGTCGCGGCGCCGCCAGCACCAGACAGAAGGCGAGCGGCCCGAGGGGAACAACCGCTCTACGGCCTCTGGCTTGCCCTCACCTCGCGCTGCACCGGCCGCCGCACCACACACCAAAGCCCCGCGAGCACGAGGCTCGCGGCCAAGGCGAAAGTCACGTCGAGCGTCTCGCCGAGCCCGAGCCAGCCGGCAGCGGCGGCGATGAACGGTTGCAGGAAGATGTAGAAGGCCGTGGTCGACGCCGCGACGCGCGCCAGCGCGACGGTGTTCAGCAGGTACGCGAGCATCGTCGGGAAGACGAGCACGTAGGCGAGCGAGAGCCACGCATCGCGGTCCGCGGTCGGCGGGACGAACGATGCGTCCCACGCGAAGAACGGAACGGTCCACGTCGACAGCGCGAACACCCACGCAATCAGCACCAGCGGCGGGTACCGCATCGCCAGCGGCTTGGCGATGACGAGGTAGATCGAGTAGCTGAACGCGTTGGTCATCATCAGCAGGTTGCCGGTGAGGTACTCAGGCCCCAGGTCGGGGCCGCGCCGCGCCAGCAGGATGCTGGCGCCGACGGCGGCCACCAGCACGCCGATGGCGCGCAGCCGCACGAGGCGCTCCTGCCGCACGAACACCGCGAGCGCGAACACGAACACGGGGATGAGCACCATGACCAGCGCGGCGTTCACCGACGGCGCGCGCTGCAGGCCTTCCAGATAGAGCACCTGGTTGAGGGCGATGCCGAGCAGCGCGCAGACCTGGAGGCGCACGAGGTCGCGCCGCGCCGGGATGACCGCCCGGCGGTGCACGAGCACCGCGATGCTCATCAGCACCGTCGCCCCCACGAGCACCCGCCAGCCGGCCACGGCGCGCGGCGCGAACGCGCGCATGGCGAGCTTGCCGAACAGCGGGAAGAGCCCGAAGAACACCTGGACCGCGAGCAAGGCCAGGTGGCCCTGCAGGCGCGCCCGCGCATCCGGCGTTCTGGACATCGCGGGAACGTAGCGGCGGCGCGCCCGCGCGCGATCATCGAGGCTGCCTTCTTGCTTCCTACTCGGCGACGAGCGCGCCGAGCCCCTCGAGCCGCAGCAGCGTGCGCTTCGCCGGCAGACCGCCACCGAAGCCGGTGAGCGAACCGTCGGCGCCGATCACCCGGTGGCATGGCACGACGATCGGGATGGGGTTCCTGCCGTTGGCCGCGCCCACCGCGCGCATCGCCGTCGGTTGGCCGAGCGCGCGCGCGATGTCCCGATAGCTGCACGTCGTGCCGAAGGGTATGCGGCGGAGCTGCTCCCACACGCGCAGTTGGAACGGCGTGCCGTGCGGGTCGAGCCGCAGGTCGAAGGTCTTGCGCGCGCCGGTGAAGTACTCCCGCAACTGCGCGGCCACGTGCGCGCAGCGCGCATCGTCGGGTTCGGCGGTCTTGATCGCGCCGATCGCGTTGGGGAAGTCGATCTGCACGAGGCGACCTTCGTGGTCGACAACGATGCGCAGGCGACCGACGGGCGAGGACATGGACGAAGCGAAACAGGTCACGCGGGATCTCCGAGGCTGCACCAGAGGTGGTAGGTCGCGTAGCTGCGGTATGGGGCGAACGGGAGCATCAGCTCGCCGGTCGCGGTCTCGTCGGGACGCTCCTCGAGGTCGAAGGCACGCTGCAGCGCCGCCTGCAATCCCACGTCGCCAGCGGGCGCGCAGTCGGCGAAGCCGTAGCCGCGCATGAGCACGTAGCTCGCCGACCACGCCCCAAAGCCCCGCTGCGCGAGGATGCGCCGGCGCACGCGCGGGGCCGGCTCGTCGAGGCAGGGCGCGAGCACGAGGTCGCCGCGCGCCATCGCCGCCGCCGCGTCGACCAGGTACTCCGCCTTGCGCGTCGAGAACTGGCGCGCGCGCAGGTCCTTGGGATCGATGGCCGCCACCTGCGCCGGCGAGGGATGCGCGCGCATGTCGCCGACCGCCGTGCCCCACGTCTCGATCACGCGCCGCCGCAGGGTCGTGGCGAAGGTCGTGTTCACCTGCTGGCCGGCGACGGTCCACACCAGCGCCTCGAACGGGTCGAACGTGCGCGGCACGCGTAGCCCCGGGCGCCGGCGCACGAGCGACCGCAGCCGACCGGCGCGACCTTCGAACGCCTCCGGCTCGGCCTCGAGGTTGAGGCTCGCCATTGCCAGCGCGTGCGCGGCGAACGCCCGGCCCGACGACGCCGCCACACCCTCGAGCCGGCAGCGGACCTCGCCCGCGCGCAGCTCGAGGTGCAGGACTGCGGCCTCACCCTCCAGCTCGACCGCCTTGTACACGTGCGCGCCCTCGACCCGCTCGCATGGCCCGCCCTGGTCGCGCCCCACGTAGGCGAGCCACTCGTGCCGCCGGAAGCCCTCCGGCAGGCCGAGCGTAAAGGCCGCCGCGCGCCCGAGCCGGCGGTACGCATCGGGTGCCATGCCGACCCGCGGCGCGAAGTTGGCGTAGAACGCCGAGCTGCTCTCGAAGCCCGCGTCGAGCGACGCGTCGAGCACGCGCCGGCCCGCGCGCAGCCGCGCGCACGCGAACGCCACGCGCGCGCGCGCCAGGAACGCCGCCGGCGTGGCGTGGAAGTGTTCGCGGAAGATCGCGTGCAGCTTGGTCGTGCGCACGCCGGCCCGCGAAACGAGCGCGCCGACATCCGCGAAGCGCGCCGGCTCCGCCACGATCTCGCGCGCGAGCGTCGCGGCGAGATCCTCGTCTGGGTCGTAGCCCTTGTAGAAGTCGTCGGGCCGGCAGCGCAGGCAGCCGCGCAGGCCCGCGGTGCGAGCCTCCTTCGGCGTCTTGAAGTGCACCACGTTCTCGGGCTTGGGCGGCCGCGCCGGGCACGACGGCAGGCAGTAGATCCCGGTGCTCGTGACCCCGGTGAGGAAGACGCCGTCGAACGTCGCATCGCGGGCCCTCGCCCGTTCGAGCATGCGTGCGCGGCTGAGCTTCATGGGCGGCAAGCAGAGCGCGGGGCAAGGCCGCGGTCTTGCGGATTCTTGCGTGGCAATCCGACGGCGGACTGGCTTGCCAAGTCGTCCACGTCTGACCGAAACGGTGCCGCGCAGCCCCCCTCCGCCACACCCCAGGTGGTGTGATAGCTTCCCGCGCCTCGCCCGCATCGCGCGGCGCCTTCCTCTCCGCACCATCCCTCCCCCCCATGAGCACGCAACCCACGCTACGCAACCTCCTGTTCGCCGCGGTGGCCTCGACCGCCGCAGTGCTGGCGCAAGACCCGGTCCTCGCCTGGAACGAGACTGCGCTCGCCGCGATCCGCACGGCCTCGACCGCGCCACCACCCGCATCCCGCATCCTCGCGATGCTGCACACCGCGATGTTCGACGCCGCCAACGGCATCCGCGCGCGCTATGCCCACTACCGCGTTCCGCCGGCCGCGCACCGCAACTCGTCCGAGGAAGCAGCGGCGTCCGCCGCAGCCCACGACATGCTCGTCGCCTTGTACCCCGCGCAGGCGGCGACGTTCGACGCCCGCCACCAACAGATCCTCGCCGGCATCCCCGATGGTCAGCGCAAGACGCGTGGCCTCGCGTGGGGCGCGCAGGTGGCCACCGGGATCCTCGCCGCTCGTGCCAACGACGGCGCGAGCAACACGGCCCCGTACCCCGGCTCGAACGACCCCGGAAAGTGGCGTCCCACGGTGTCCTTCGGCGGCATCGTGCGCCCGGCCCTGCTGCCGCTCTGGGGCCACGTCGCCTGCTTCTCCCTGCCGTCGGCCATGGCACTGCGCCCGGCGGCTCCCCCAGCGCTGCGCTCGTTTCAGTACGGGCTGGAAGTGCTGCACGTTCAGTATCTCGGTGCGCAGAACAGCACCTACCGCACCGCGGACCAGACCCAGGTCGCCCTGTTCTGGGGCTACGGCCCCGCCACGGCGACGCCACCCGGCCACTGGAACCAGATCGCGCAGGCTGCGGCGATGACGCGCCCCATGTCGCTCGTCGAACACGCGCGTCTGTTCGCGCTTCTCAATCTGGCGTTGGCCGACGCGGCCATCGTGTCCTGGGATTGCAAGTACGAGTATGGGCTGTGGCGACCGATCACCGCGATCGCGCTCGCCGATCAGGATGGCAACCCGCTCACCCAGCCTGACCCGACCTGGACGCCCTTGCTCCCCACGCCTCCGTTCCCGGAGTACACGTCCGGCCACAGCACGTTCAGCGGGGCCGCCGCCGCGGTGCTGGCGGATGTCTTCGGCACCGACCACGTCCCGTTCACGGTCGGTTCGGACGACCTTCCCGGCGTGCGACGACACTACCGCGGATTCGCTGAGGCCGCCTGGGAGAGCGGGATGAGCCGGATCTACGGCGGCATCCACTTCATGTCGGCGAACCTGCTCGGCCTGAGTTCCGGCTATCGGACCGGGCGTCACGTCGTCGAGCACGAGCTCCGGCGGCGCTGAGCGCCGGCACGTCAGCTACCGCACCGTCACCATCTGCATCTGCCGCAGGCGCACGCTCGCGCCGATCTCGACGCCCTGGAACACCAGCCGCGTCCCGAGCGCGAGGCTGACCGGCACGGTCAGCATCTGCACGGCGCGCGGGTCGACCGTGAGCGGCACGACGATGAACGGAACGATCGGCAGGGTCGGATCGAGGCGCAGGATCCCCCAGTCGGCCACCGGCACCACCGCGGGTCGCGCGCCGACGAACGACGCCACCACGTTGCCGCGCGTGCCCTGCAGCTCGACGAACAACAGGCTGCCGCGCGTCGCGTGCCCGGTGAGGAAGTGGCGGTCGCTCTCGGCGAAGAGGCCGCGGCGCTCGTTGCCTTCGTGGTAGCCCTTCCAGTGGATCGGGCTCGCGAGCCCGCGGCCGGTGAGCTTCCACAGCGTGATCTCGCCATTCGTCCCGTTGTTCGCGAGCACCGCGATCTCCGGCAAGCGGTCGCCATCGACGTCGCCGATGGTCGCGCCGTTGAGATAGGTGAAGCCGTTGGTCCGCAGCGGGAAGCCCGGCTGCGGCCGGCCGGCCGCATCGATGCAGTGCAGGAAGCCCTGGTTCGACTGCATCACGCTCGTGCCGAAGAAGATCTCGAGCTCGGGATCGAGGTCGATGTCGGCGACGGTGAGCGGCGACTCGGCGCCGCCTTCGGTCACGTACGGAAAGCCCGCAAGGAGCTGGCCGTGCCGGTTCCACGCGAACACCGCCGCGCCCGGCGAGGTGCCGCCGGCGCGCCCGGCGATCACGTCGAGCTGGCCGTCGGCGTCGAGGTCGCAGATCGTCGGCGGCGTGTACGACCACGTGCCGGCGAAGGCCTGCGGCCAGCCCGGCTGCGGGCTGCCGTCGTGGCGGAACACGTAGCAGCCCGACCCGCCCTGGTGCATGCAGATCGCGATCTCGAGCTTGCCGTCGCCATCGAGGTCGGCGAGGGCCGGCGATTGGTAGGAGAAGTTGGCGTTGTACGCGGTGCGCACCTGCACCGGCCAACCCGGCTCGACCTGCCCCGCCGCGTCGAACACGTACAGCGATTGGTACGACGCCATCACGATCTCCGGCCGACCGTCGCCGTCGACGTCGCCGACCGCGGGTGTGAGTGCGGGCACGTGGTCGAGCGTCACCGGCCAGCCGGGAAGCGACGACCCGTCGCGGCGCAGCGCGTGCACGCGCCCCAGCGGGTAGACACGCTCCGTGGCGAGGATCTCGAGCAGGCCGTCGCCATCGAGATCCGCGAGGGTCACGCCTTCGACGTTGTTGTTCGACAGGCTGCGCGGCCACCCCGGCCAGACGGTGCCGTCGCGCGCCAGCACGTAGAGCCATCCGCCGCTGGTGAGGCCGCGCGTGGCGACCACGAGTTCGAGGTACCCGTCGCCGTCGAGGTCACCGATGGCCGGCGCCACCTGCGCCCAGCCGTTCACCGCACGCGGCCAGCCGGGCAGCGGCGTGCCGTCATGCCGGAACACGTACACGTTGCCGTCGGTGCTCGGCCGCACGATCTCCATGCGCGCATCGCCATCGAGGTCGACGAGCGCCACGTTGCGCGTCGGATGGAAGTTGGCGTGCGTCGTGATCGGCACCGGCCACCCGGGCATGAGGGTCGGCGCAGCCCCCGGGATACTTGCGGCCGCGAAGGCCGGACCGGCGGTGACGACGGACATGCCGGCGATCGGGGCACCGGCGTCGGTGCCGTTCGCGATCAGGACATCCTGCGGCACGAGTGCCGGGAGACACGCGACGAGGAGGGAGAGCATCGCGAGAGAGCGTAGCGCATGGCCGACGACGCGCTCGGCCACTGAGCGCCGTAGCATACGCGCGATGCTCGCCCTCGCCCTCCTGCTCACCGCCGTGCCTGCACAGGACGAGACCAGACCCCGCGCCCGCGACCTCGGCATCACCATCGGCAGCCTGCGCAGCGGCGAGCACGACGCCATCACCGACGTCGCCGGCGTGCGCGTTGGCCACGCGACCGTCGTGGAGGGCGACGCGGTGCGCACCGGCGTGACCATGATCTTCGCCCACGGCGAGGACCCCTTCGCCATGAAGGTCCCCGCCGCCATCGCCGTGCAGAACGGCTACGGCAAGCTGATGGGCAGCACGCAGGTCGACGAGCTGGGCGAACTCGAGAGTCCCATCGCGCTCACCAACACGCTCAGCGTGGGCGCCGTCGCCGACGGCCTCGTGACCCTCCTGCTCGCGCAACCCGGCAACGAGAAGGTGCGCTCGATCAACGTCGTGGTCGGCGAGACCAACGATGGCCGCTTGAACGACATCCGCGGTCAGCACGTGCGCGCGGCCCACGTGCGCGAGGCGTGGGCCAACGCGGCGTCCGGCAAGGTCGCCGAGGGCTGCGTCGGCGCCGGCACCGGGACCGTGTGCTTCGGCTGGAAGGGCGGGATCGGCACCGCGTCGCGGCGCACGGGCGACCACACGATCGGCGTCCTGGTGCAGACCAACTTCGGTGGCGACCTGACCATCGCCGGCCGGCGGGTCGAGGTCGCCCAGGACGCGCCGCGCCGGCGCGACGACGACGAGCGCGGCTCGTGCATGATCGTCATCGCCACCGACGCCCCGGTGTGCGCGCGCAACCTCCGGCGCCTCGCGCAGCGTGCGTTCGCGGGGATGGCGCGCACCGGCGCGTCGTTCGGCAACGGCAGCGGCGACTACGCCATCGCGTTCTCGACGGCGCCTTCGCTGCGCATCCGCGACGACGGCGGGTCGACCGTTGGCGCCGCCGTGCTGCGCAACGACGCGATGTCGCCGCTCTTCGTCGCCGTCGCCGACGCCACGGAGGAAGCGATCGTCAATTCGCTGCTGCAGGCGACGACGACGACGGGCAGCGGCCGCACCGTGCCCGCGCTGCCGCTCGACGCAGTGCGCGCGGCGCTGGCGGGGCGCTGAGGGCGAACTTCCATCGCAGCGGCGCCCCACGCGGCGACCGCAGTCGCTACCATCCCGCCGTGCCGTCCGTTCCGGCACGCTCCCGCACTCTCGCAAGGGCCAACGTCATGCGCGTGATCTTCTCCGCGAGCTGCTTCGCGCTCGCCTCCTCGGGTGTCTCGCAGGCACCCGCTCCCCCCGCGCGCGCTGCGGCGCCGCACGTCGCCATCGCCGACCTCGGCATGGGCCTGCGCGTGCTGGCGACCGACGGCCTCGATCTCGGCCAGCGTTGCGCGGCGATCCGCGACGGCAGCGGCAACGCGATGCTGGTCTGGCCCGACCAGGAGGGCGGCGCGCTCGCCGTCGCGAAGGATCGCGCCGCGGTCCTGCGCTGGCTCGACACGCATGCCACGGCATTGGGCCAGGCCGGGTTCGTGCCGGCGTTCGCGCGCACTTCGTCGTGGCGCGGCTGTGAGGGCTTGACCTTCGAGTTCACGCGGCAGGGCACTCCGCTCTTCGACTCCGACGTGACGCTGTACTTCGACGGCGACCGCTGCGTCGGCCTCTTCAACCGCATGCCGCGCGCGAGCCGCATCGACCCGACACCGGTCGGCGGCGAGGGCGAGGCGATCTGGTACGGGCGGCGCGACGGCAGCGGCGACCTCGTCCGCGCGCGCCTCGTGCAGTCGCTCACGCCAACGCACCGCGTGACGGAGGTCGTCGACGCCGGCCGGGTCGTCCACCGCATGCTCGAGCAGCGCGACTGGACGGCTGCGCCGACGCAGGCCGCGATCACCGAGTACACGTTCGCGGGGATGAGCTTCCCCGATCAGATCTGGGCGGACTCGAAGGGGCTGATCTGGTTCAGCGAGCCGACGCCCAACCGCATCAGCGTCTTCGATCCCAACACGAACCAGTTCCAGTCGTACCCGACCACCGGCTTCTCCTCGCCCGACGGCTTCGTCGTCGACGATCAGGACCGCGCGTGGTTCGGGCTGTACGCGTCCGACGCCGGGCTCGGCAAGCTCGACATCCCCACGCGCCAGTTCACGCGCTACGCGCCACCCTACTCGCCCGCGAACCTGGCGATCCCCACGCCGAGCGGCTACGGCACGCTCTACGTCACCGACCACGCTCACGAGAAGGTCTCCGAGTTCGACCCCAGGACCAGCACCTGGGTGCGCACGGTGACGCTGCCGGCGCCGTCGTATCCGGTGGGCATCCACCTCGAGGCGGAGACCAACACCGCGTGGTCGCCGCTCTACACCTTCCAGGGCCTCGGCAAGCTGCCGCCCGGCGCCGCCACGATGCAGCGCATCGCCGCCCCCTCGCAGAACGGGCCCGCCTTCGGCGGCGTCAACGACGGCAAGGTGTACTTCACGTACTGGACGGCCAACAAGCTCGGCGTGTACGACACCAGGACCAACACGTTCACGGAGCACCTCTGGCGCGCCGGCGAGAACGGCGGGCCGATGTTCATGGCGCCGAACGGCCACGCCGTCGTCGGCACGCGCACGCGCGGCTACATCGCCGTCTTCGATCCGATGACGCTCACGTTCACCGACTACCTCATCCCCACGTCGAGTCCCGGGCTCAAGGACGGGCTGACGGTCGCGCCCGACGGCGTCATCTGGTTCACGCAGTCCTCCGTCAACAAGATCGCCAAGCTGGTGCTGCCATGATCAAGTCCTGCCTCTGTGCGAGCCTCGCGCTCCTGTCGCTGGCCGTCCCGGCCCAGACCCGGCTCACCACGGTCGCCGCGGGTGGCGAACGCCAGCCGGTGCTCGCGCTGGACGCCCCGCTCGTGGCCTTCGTCTCCCTGGTCGGCGGCCGCCGCGAGGTGTTCACCGTCCCGACGCGCGGCGGCACCGTCGTACAGCGCACGACCGGCGCCGACGTGTGGGTCGGCAACAGCATCTACGACGCCTGGCCGTCGCTCTCGATCTCCGACGACGGCACGCGCATCGCCTACTGGAACGCGACTGGCGTGCACGTGCTCGACCTCGTCGCCAACTCCGACACGGTCGTCACGGCGGCCAACCTCATGCCCTACCCGCAGCTCACCGGCGACGGTACGCGCGTGGTGTACCAGGCGCTGATCGGCAGCGACCACGAGGTGTTCGTGGTGAACGCGACCGGCGGCGCGGCGACGCAGCTCACGACCAACAGCGGCGCCGGCCGTCGCCTGCCGCACGTGCGCGGCAACACGGTGGTCTTCCAGAAGATGGTCGCCGGCGCGCACGAGTTGTTCAGCATCGACCTCGGCACGCAGACGGTGAGCGGGCCGCACACGTCGAACAGCGGGCGCGGCAACCGCTACGCGCGCCTCGCGCCGGACGCCAGCTCGGTGGCGTACGAGGCCGTGATCGCCACCATCAAGGAGGTGACGGTGCGAAGCCTTCCAGGCTGGACGTTCGTAGCCACCACCCAGGGCAGCAGCCGCGGCGACCGCCTGGCGGCGCCCACGCAGGATGGCGAAGTCATGCTGCAGGCCAACGGCCAAAACCTCGACGTGGGACGCTTCGACAGCCGCTTCGGCGGGCAGGTCGCATTGACCACGGAGCCGCGCGGCGGCTATCGGCGGCCGAGCGTCGACCGCAACGGCACGACCTTCGTCTATCAGGCCGAGTACCAGGGCTTCAGCGAAGTGTTCGTACGGCGCCTCGCGTACCAGCCGCAGCTCTCGACCTTCGGTGTGCACGGCACGCCGAGCGTCGGCGCGCTGCAGGACGCGAGTTCGTTCCAGCGGCGCGACTTCGTGCTCACCCTGAACACCAGCCTCGGCGGCGCGGCGGGCGCGTTCCTGGTCGGCGTCGTGCAGCAGGCCGTGCCGCTGCCGAACGCGCCGGGCAACTTCCTGTACGTGAACCCGGTGATCGCGCTGCCGGTGACCCTCGCCGGCAACGGCTCGGTGTCGGCGCTGCTGCCGTGCCCGACCTTCGTCGGCGCCGGCACGGCGTACGCCCAGTGGGCCGTGCTCGATCCGCCGGCGAACGCGCTGGGTCTCGTCAGCTCGCGGGGCGTGCGGGTGGCGTTCCAGTAGGAGCAACGCGGTCGGTCACCGCCCCGGCTGCACCGACCACGCGTCCGACAACGACCACCCGAACGGCCCGAAGAACGGGCCGAGCAGGGCCTGCGCGCGCAGCTCCGTGCGGCGGAGGGACGGCACGTTCGGCACCGCGAGCTGCGTGCTCCAAGCCTGCTGGAACGCGAATCCCAGCGCGATCCCCGTCGGGTCGACGTGGACCGTGCAGCCGAGCACGACGTCGAAGCGCGGCAGACCCAGCAGGAACACGCCGCCGAGGCTGCCGCCGTCCCGGCGCGTGACACCCACGCGCGCGCTGGTCCCGAGCACGGGGTCGTCGATGCGCAGCCACGTGTCCGGCACGCCGCACCCGGGTGCGATCGGCTGAGCGACGGCCCCGGCATCGAAGACCCAGGGTTCCTGACCGAGTGCGCCGTCGTCGGCCGCGAACAACACTCTGCCATCGCCGCGCACCGTCACGGCGCGCGCGCCACTGCCCGTGGGCCCAGGGCGCGTGAAGCGCGCGCGCGTGGCGGCGGCGGAGCCATCCGTTTCCCACAGCTCCTCGCCACCCGTGCCGTTGTCGGCCACGAACAAGAGCCGGCGCGAGCCCAGCGGCACGAGGTCGCGCGGGTTCGAGGACCCCGCCCCCGGGTTGAGATCCGCGACGCGGCGTGCGCCCGCGGCGTCGAGCACGAACAGCTCGCGGCCGGAGACACCGTCGTCGGCGCTGAACCACAACGAGGTCGGCGTGGCCACGAGCCCCGTCGGCCCCGAGCCCATGGCCCCCGGCCGCAGGTCGAGCAGCAACTGGGTCCCGGCCGCCGTGCCGTCGGTGATCCACAGCTCCGCGCCCGACGCCGGCGCGTCGGCGACGAAGATCACGCGATCGCGGAAGCGCACCGGCGCGCGCGGGTTGCCGCTCGACGCGCCCGGCCACAGGTCCGCCACGAGCTGCGTACCCGCGGCGGTGCCGTCGCTGCGCCACAGTTCCACGCCGTGCACGCCGTCGTCGGCCGAGAACATCAGGGCGCTGCCGAGCCCGATGCGCAGGCTCGCGCCCGGGTCGCTCCCGAACGGGCCGGGTCGGATGTCGAGCACCGGACGCGCCGTACCCGTCGCGACCCACAGTTCGCGGCCGGTGGCGAGCGAGTCGGCGGCGAAGAACGCCGCGCCACGCACCATGGTCAACGCGCCCGGCATCGCGCTGAGTTGCAACGCCCCGAGCGCCGAGACGCCGTCGCCCGCGAACTCGAGGATCGACCAGTCCTGCGGCGACGAACCGAACCCGTCGAGGCGGGCGACGCACGCCACGATGGCCCGGTCGTCGTCGGGCGCGATCGAGCCCGGCACGGGCACGCCGAGCAGCGACGGCCACGCCAACCGCCGCGTGCCCGCCGCGCTCCCGTCGCTCGCGTAGTAGTCGGCGCGCAGCGATCCGCCGGGGAACGAGGCGAAGATCGCTTCGCCGCGCGTGAGCCCGAGCGCGATCAGCTCTGACCCGGACCCGCCGGGCACGAGATCCGCGAGGGGTTGCGTCCCCGCCGCGGTGCCGTCGGTGCGCCACGGCTCGCGCCCGCGCTGGCCGTCGTCGGCATCGAACACCGTCGCGTGTCGCGCCGGCAGGAAGAACGTCGGCGCCGAGCCCCGCCCCTGTGTCGCGGCGCTCGCGTGCACGTTCGCGGCGATGTGGGTGCCGGGCGTCGTGCCGTCGCTCTGCCACGGCTCTTGGCCGACGATCCCGTCGTCGACCGCGAAGATCGCGTTGCCGCCGACCGCCGTGAGGCGTCCGAAGCGCGGGGCGTCGAGCCCGCGGCGGAGGTTGCGCAGGGGCAGGGTCCCGGCCGCGGTGCCATCGCTGACCCAGAGCTGCGCCGAGGTGGTCGACGCGGCACTCCGCTCCACGCCGCGGAAGAACAGGCGCGACCCCGCCGCGACGATCGGCGGCTCGAGCGCGGGCTGCCAGAGCAGGGAGGCGAGGAGCGACGCGCTCCGCCGCGTGGTATCGATGCGGTAGAGCCCGGAGCCCGGGAGCCCGCTGCCGAACAGGTAGAGGTCGCCGCCCATCGGCGTGAGGTGATCAGGCGTCGAGCCGCGGCCGACGAGCACGTTCACGTCGACGATGTGCGAGCCGTTGGGCGTGCCGTCGCTGAGCACCGGCTCCTCGCCGTAGCTCGGGATGAAGGCGACGTAGGCGACGCGGCTGCCGAGCGAGACGAGGTCGCCGAGGAACGATCCGCGGTTGGGATCCCAGTCGATGACGAGGCGCGTACCGGCCGCGGTTCCATCGGACGCCCACAGTTCGTAGTTCGGCACGGGCCCGACGGAGCCGGCGAAGAACACCTGTGCGTTGGCGGTGACGAGCCGCTGGCGGATCTCCGGCCCGCCCTGGTCGGAGCGCGTGACCACGCGCGTGCCGGCCGAAGTACCGTCACTGCGCACGAGAAGCGTGCGCGCCAGCGTGGTGTGCGGCGTGCGGAACGCGAAGAACAACTCGTGGCCGCGCACGGTCGCGCCTTCGAGCCGGCCGCCGAGGGCACCCGGCTCGATGTCGGCGACGAGCTGCGTCCCCGCCGGCGTACCGTCGCTGCGCCACAGTTCGGGGCCCGTCGCGCCGTCGTCGGCGATGCAGAGGAGCAGCGAGCCGACCGCATGCGCGGCGGGCCCCTGCGCTTCCGGCCGCACCGCGAGCACGCGCAGCTTGCGCACGATCGCGGTCGCACCGTCGAACACCCACAGCGCGCGGCCGGCGCCATCGTCGGCCACGAAGAAGAGCGAGTTGCCGACCCAGGTGAGGTGCTCCGGATCGGAGGATCCGGGCGCCAGATCGGCGAGCAACTGAGCCTGGCCACCGAACGGCATGCCCCACAGTTCGCGCCCGCTCGCCGCGGCGGTCGCCGCGAACACCACAGTGTTGCCGAGCGCGGCGAAGGGTCCGGGCGACGAGTCGGGATCGGTCGTGAAAGGATTGAGGTCGCCGAGCGACTGCTGCGCGGGCAGCAGCGCCGCAGTCGTGAGGAGGGCGAGGAGCGCGCGGACCTTCGGCATGGAAGGGTCGGGTCGATGACCGCGGCGATGGTACCTCCCTCGGGTTCGGCGCGCGGCGCTATCCTCCGCGCCCGTGCCCGACGCGCCCCCACCGCTCCCACCCAACGCGCGCCGTGTGCTGCGACGCTGGCGACACGTGGTCACGGCGCTCGCGCTCGTGGCACTGGCCCTGGCGTTCGTGGCCACGCGCATCCCCGGCTGCGTCGACGGCCCGTACGCGCTGCACGTCTCCACGGCCATCGTCGGCGCCATGGCGACGCTCAGCGGCGCGCTGCCCTTCTGCCTCGCGGAGTTCGTGCTCGCGGCCCTGATCGCGCGCGGCGCGTGGCACGTGGTGCGCGGCGCAATCGCCCTCGTCAGACGACCCACCACCGTCGTGGCGCTCCTGGTCACCGGCGCGGCCCGGACGCTGCGCTGGGCGGCGGTGATCGGCGCGGTGTTCTATGGGACGTGGGGTCTCAACTACGCGCGCGCGCCGCTCGTCGACCTGCTCGGTTGGCAGGACCACGTCACCCCGCTGCCTGAGCGCGCCGAGCAGGCACGCGAACTGGGGGCGCTGGCCGAGGCCGCGGTCGACGCGTGCAACTCGGCGTACCGGGAGGCCATGGGGAGCGACGATCTCGGCGTGCCTTCGGCCTGGTCGCTGCCGTGGGCCGAACTCGACCGTGCCACCGACGTCGCCCTCGACCGCGCGATCGACGACCTCGCGCTGCCCGCGGCGATGCGCGGCCGCCACGGCCGCACCAAGGTCCCGCTGGCTTCGGGCCTCATGAGCCGCATGCACCTCACCGGCTTCTTCTTCCCATGGACCGGCGAGGCGAACCTCAACGGCGACCAGCCCCATTGCCACCGCCCGCACGTGGTCGCACACGAGAAGGCCCACCAACGCGGGATCGGGCCGGAGGACGAGGTCGAGTTCCTCGCCTTCGCCGCCGGTGTGCGCGGCGAGTACGCCTACCAGCGCTACGCCGCGTACCTGATGGCCAGCGAGACCCTGCTCCACGAGCTGATGCGCGTCGGTGGCATGGAGGCCACGCGCCTCGCCAACGCGCGCCTGCCCGGCGTGCGGCGCGACCTGCAGGCGAGGTCGGCGTTCTGGTCCGCGCGCGAAGGCACGCTCACGCGGATCACGATCACGATCAACGACACGTACCTGAAGTCGCACGGCGTCGCCAAGGGAGTCGAGGCCTACGGGGCGAGTACGGCGCTGTTGATCGCCTACGCGCGGACGCGCGGTGGCCTGGTCGGCGGACGGTGATGCCCTTGCCCGGCGGCACGCGGCGGCGTCCGATGCCCGGATGTCCGCCGCGAACACGACCGCGCGTTCCCTCCTCCGCCACACACTCGCCACCCTGGCCTACCGCGCCGCCAAGGTCCTGCGCGATCCGCCCGCCGGGTTCGCCGAGTGCCGGCCGATCGCGGGTGGCCGCACGCCGCTCGAACTCGTCGGTCACCTCGGCGACCTGATGGCTTGGGCGGTGACGCTGGCCGAAGGCCCGGTGCAGTGGCAAGCCGGCGGTGTCGGCGACTTCGCACGCGATGTCGAACGCTTCTTCGCTGGTCTCGCCCGGCTCGACGCGATGCTCGCCTCGGAACGCGAACTCGCGAAGTCGCCGGAGACGATCTTCCAGGGCCCCATCGCCGATGCGCTCACCCACACGGGGCAGCTCGCGATGTTGCGGCGTGCGGCCGGCAGTGCGGTGCGCCCCGAGAGCTACGCGAAGGCCACGATCGTGGTTGGCCGGGTCGGGCCCGAGCAGACGGCATCGCCGCACGAGTTCGACGGCGACGCGAGCGCCCGGCGTGGCTGACGGGCGAGCGCGCACGACCGTCGCGTCCCTACGATCCTTCGCCCAGCCGCGCGCGCGCCCGCTGCGCCCAACGACTGAACGGATCGCGCCGCAGGTACGCCTGCCAGTGCGCGCGCGCGCCGACGCCGTCGCCAGCGCCGTGCAGCGCCTCGGCAAGATTGAAGTGCGCGTCGGCGTAGTCGGGCCGCACTTCGAGCGCCTTGCGGTATGCGGACACGCCCTGCTCGACACGACCCAGCTCCGCGAGCGCGTTGCCGAGGTTGTTCCAGGCCTCCGGGAACTCGGGGTCGAGTTCGATCGCGCCGAGGAAGTGCGCCGCCGCCGCCGCCTGCCGGCCGAGCGCGAAGAGCACGTTGCCGAGGTTGAACAGGATCTCCGGTTCGCGCCCGAAGCCGGCCAGCGCCGCCTCGTACGCCGCGAGCGCCGCCTCGAGTTCGCCGCGCTGTTCGTGCGCGAGAGCGGCCTCGAAGGCGTCGAGCGGATCGCGCGGCGGGTGCGACGACGCCATGCGGCGCGGCGGCAGCGGCGCCGGCTCGCGACCGAACTCGAGGCACAACTGCCCCGACGGCTCGGCGAGGCGGCCGTCGGGCGTGCGCACGAGCAGCTCCGGCTCCTCCAGAAAGCTCAGCAGCGCGCCGCGCAGCGACTGCGCGTCGGGGTGCCACCGTCCGAGTTGCACGAGCGCCCGGCGCAGGCGCGCCGGCGTGACGCCCTCGCGCTGCAGGGCGGCCAGCGCACGCGCGGTCGCGAGCTGCGCGAAGTCGAAGAGCGGCCGCAGGTCCACGGTGCGCACCGGCCGCAACCAGCCGCGCTTCGTCCACGCGCGCGCCGACGCGGGCGGCACACCGACCAGGCGCGCGAGCTGGTCGACGGAGAAGAGCCGCCCACCGTCGCCATCCGCGCTGTCGTCGTCGGCTCGAATCACGCTTCCGCCCAGTCGAGGAACACCGGCGCGCGCAGATGACCGCTGCGCGTGCGCTCGACGAACTTTACGGTGCAGTAGAGGCCGGGCTCAACCCAGGAGGCGGGTTCGCTGCACGGCACGAGGGGGGTGGCGCGCGGTCGGGCGCGCAGGCGCGGCAGCAGCGCGGAACGGAGCGCGCCGTCGAGGCCGCTGCCCACCCCGCCCACGTACGTGAGGCGGCCGGTCGCGTCCGGCGCTGCCAGCGCGAGACTCCGCAGGTCCTCCCCCACCGCGACGTAGCCGATGATCGCGCAGTGCAGCGACTCGGAGCGCTTGCACTTGGTCCAGGCCCCGGAGCGCTGCCCCGCCTCGTAGCGGCTGCACAGGCGCTTGCCGACGACGCCCTCGAAGCCGCGGGCGACGAGCTGCGCGAAGAACGCTTTGCCTGCGCCAACGACACCGTCGGAGAGGGCGATGCGCGGGTGGCCGGTCGCGGCCACGAGGTCGGCGAGCACCTTGCGGCGCTCGACCAGCGGTTCGCCCTGGAGGCTCGCCCCGCCGGCGAACAGCACGTCGAACGCCATGAACACCACGGGACCCGGGTTGCGCTGCTGGAGCTGCTCGAAGTCGGGAAGGCCATCGCGCAGGGCGACGATCTCGCCGTCCAGCGCCGTACCTGCCGGCAGCGCGCCCAGCCAGTCGGCGGCCCTGAAGCGCACCGTGAAGTCGACCTGGTTGCGGCTCAGCACGCGCACGCCCGCGGCGTCGCTCAGCACCAGCGCCCGGTAGCCGTCCCACTTCACCTCGAAGAGATGGTCCTCGGCGTCGAACGGCTCGCCGAGGCGGGCGAGCATCGGCGGCACGAAGGGCAGCTCGCCGGCCACGCCCTCTCACCCGCTCTTGCGCTTGCGGGTGGCGGCCTTGCGCTCCGCGACCGGGCGCGGCTCGGCTTCGCTGGGCGCCATCTTCGGCTCGTCGCCGGACCGCGGCGCGGTACCGGTCGTGGTCGCGGCCTGCGCCTCGGCGACGCTGCGCTTGAGCGCCTCCATGAGGTTGATGATCTTCGGCTCCTCCACTTCCGGCGCCGCCACCACCTCCTTGCCGTCGACCTTGAGCTGGATCAGCTGTTTGAGCCGATCGACGTAGCGATCGCGGTACTTGGCGAGATCGAACTCCTCGATCCGCGTCGCTTCGATGAGCGTCTTGGTGAGCGCCTTCTCCTCCTTGCTCATCGCCTCGCGCGGCACCTCGCTCGTGAACTCGTCGGTCGCCTTCACCTCCGCCGCGTACTGCAGCACGGTGAGCACGAGCAGGTCACCCATCGCGCGCAGGATCGCGATCTGCTCGCGCGACGACATGATCATCGACACGAAGGCGACGACCCCGGCCTCCTTCATGCCCTCGCGCAGGAGCGCGTACGGCTTGTTGCCGGCGATCCCGTCGGGGAGGAGGTAGTAGGTCTTGCCGGCGTGCTGGACCGGGTCGATCGCGTCGGGCGCGATGAAGCCCTCGATCCCGATCGCGCGGTCGGACTGCTGGCGCAGCTTGCTGAGCTCGTCGGGATCGATCACGACGTACTGGTCCTTGCCGTACTCGTAGCCGCTGACGATCTGGTCGGCGGGCAGCTCGCCGTGCTCCGGACACTGCTTGAGGTACTTCACGCGCGCGTTGCACCCCGCGTGGAGCTGGTTGAGGCGGATCTCGGCGCTGCTCTCGTGGGCCGTGAAGGCCCGGACCGGCACCGACACGAGGCTCAGACGGATGAAACCTTTCCAGGTAGCGCGAGCGGCCATGGGGTGATGTGGAAAAGCTGTTGAGAAGCGCACGCGAGGGCGCAAGTCGCGACAGGGTACCACGACGGCGCGACGGCCTCCCCTGTCGTTTTGCACCGGCGGGTTTCGCGGCGCCGCGAGTGGGATCAGGCCCCCATCGCTTGCGGCCAACGCAACCCGCGCCCCCAACGGTGTGTGCGCGCGGAATCCGTGGCCCGGCGCAGGTTTTTTTTTCCTTCCGGCGCGCCGCACGCGGCCGGATGGTGAGGGTGCCGGCGCCATCGCCGGCACCCGAGCATGTTCCGCATCCGCCGCATCCAAGACGACACCCTCCCCGGCGACCGCCGCGACCTCGAGCGCGCCCAGCAGATCCTGCGCGACCGCCTGCCCGGCATCCACCAGGACGAAGTCGACAAGCTCGGCGACCGGCTCCGCGATCCGCTGAAGTACCAGCTCCGCGCGATCCTGCTGGTGGCAGACGACATGCGCGGCCACCTGTTCGGCTTCGCGCTCGTCTCGTACGCCCCGGACATCGGCTTCTGCCTGCTGGACTACGTGGCGGCGGAGCGTGGCTCACCGAACGGGGTGGGTGGCGCCCTGTACCACCGGGTGCGCACGATCGCCGCCGAACTGCAGTGCCACGGCCTGTTCTTCGAGTGCCTGCCCGACGAGCCCGAGGCCTGCAGCAACCCGGCGTTCGTCAAGCCCAACAGCGCCCGCCTGCGCTTCTACGAGCGGCTGGGCGCCCGGCCGATCGTGGGCACCGAGTACGAGCGGCCCCTGAAACCCGGCGACAAGGACATGCCGCACCTCGTGTTCGACGACCTCGACCGGGGTGAGCCGCTGCGGCCCGGGTTCGCACAGCGTGCGGTGCGCGCCATCCTCGAGCGCAAGTACGCCGACCTCTGCCCGCCGGAGTACATCGACTCGGTCGTCGCGTCGTTCCGCGCCGATCCGGTCGCCATCCGCCCGCCCCGGTATCGCTCCGGCAAGGCGCCCGCGATCGTCACGGAGACGGGCGAGAAGATGGTGGCGCTGGTCGTCAACGAACACCACGAGATCCACCACGTGCGGGAGCGCGGCTACGTGGAGGCGCCGGTGCGCGTCGCGTCGATCCTCAAGGGGCTCGAGACCACCGGCCTGTTCCTGCGCACACGCGCGCGTGACTACCCACAGCGCTGCATCCGCGCCGTGCACAGCGAGAAGATGGTGCGCTACCTCGAACGCGTCAGCCCGCGCGTGCCGGCCGGCAAGTCGGTGTACCCGTACGTGTTCCCCCTGCGCAACCGCAGCAACCCGCCGAAGGACCTGACCTACGGAGCGGGCTACTACTGCATGGACACGTTCACGCCGCTGAACCGCAACGCCTACACCGCCGCCAAGGCAGCGGTCGACGCGGCGATGACCGGCGCCGACCTGCTGCTCGAGGGTCAGCCCTTGGCGTATGCGCTGGTGCGACCGCCGGGGCACCACGCGGAGCGCGACGCGTTCGGTGGCTTCTGCTATTTCAACAACAACGCCATCGCCGCCCACCATCTGTCGCGCTACGGCAAGGTCGCGATCCTCGACGTCGACTACCACCACGGCAACGGCCAGCAGGACATCTTCTGGGAGCGCGCCGACGTGTTGACGATCTCGATCCACGCCCATCCGCGCATCGCGTACCCGTTCTTCACGGGCTTTCCCGACGAGAAGGGCGGCGGCGAAGGCGAGGGGTTCAACCACAACCTGTGCCTGCCGGAGAGGGTCGACGGCGAGCGCTACCGCCGCACGCTGCGCGCGGCCCTGAAGACCATCCGCGCGTTCGCGCCCCGCTTCCTGGTCATCGCGCTCGGCCTCGACACCGCCAAGCAGGATCCCACCGGGACGTGGACGCTCTCGCCCGCCGACTTCGAGGCCAACGGCCGCCTGATCGGGGAGATGCGCCTGCCGACGCTGGCCGTCCAAGAGGGCGGCTACCGCACGGCGACGCTGGGGGCGAATGCCCGCGCCTTCTTCGTGGGCCTCGTCGCCGGCTATCGTTCTGCGCCGCCGACGAAGTCGTGATGCACGCTCACTCCCGCCACACCTACACGCTCCTCATCAGCAGCTGCACGCTGGCGTTCCTGGTGACGCTGCTGACGCTGCACGCGTTCGGCCCTGACCTAGGCAAGCTGCCGGCCGACGAACTGCGCGCCCTGCGCATCGTGCACGAGCAGATCCTGCGCGAACACGTGTCGCCGCACGAGCCGGACGCCCTGCTCGACGCTGCCATCGCGGCGATGGTGAAGAGCGTCGACCGCTACAGCGCGTACGTCCCGGCCACTGCGGTGGCGGACTTCGAGCACGAGACCACCGGGAGCTACGAAGGGGTAGGGATCACGCTCGCGCCGGCGGTCACTCCGGCGACCGTGTACTACATCTTCAGCGACGGACCGGCGGAGCGAGCCGGGCTGCAGGTCGGCGACCGCATCGTGCGCGTCGAGGGCGAGGACGCGACCCTCTGGACCAAGGACGAAGTGATCGAACGTGCGCGCGAGCGGCTGCTCGGCAAGCCCGGCACGACGGTGCACCTTACCGTGAAGGGCGCGGACGACACGGCGCGGGACGTCGCGATCGAGCGCGGCGCCGTGCAGCAGCACAGCATCAAGTGGGTGCGCTGGCTCGACCGCACCGAGGGACTCGGCTACGTGTACCTGTCGACGTTCCAGCACAAGACGCCCGACGAGCTCGACGCGGCGCTGGCGCACCTCGGCGCGGAGACGACGCTGCGCGGGCTGGTGCTCGACCTGCGCGGCAACAGTGGCGGTCTGCTCGACGAGTGTGTCGCCGTCGCCAACCGCTTCCTCGCCGAGGGCAACATCCTGAGCCTGCGCAAGCGCGGCGGCGTGGAGGTCAACCGCTTCGACGCCGAGGTGGCGAAGGCGACCCACCCGGAGCTGCCCCTCGTGCTCCTGGTCGACGGCGAGTCGGCGAGCGCGAGCGAGGTGCTGGCCGGCGCCCTGCAGGACCACCACCGCGCGCAGCTCGTGGGCACGCGGACCTTCGGCAAGGGGGTGGTGCAGAGCATCTTCCGTTGGGCGAATCTCGACTTCCGGCTCAAGCTCACCACCGCGCACTACTACACGCCGTCCGGCCGCTGCATCGAGGGCCATCTCCGCCGTGGCGACGGAGGCAAGAACGGGGACGCGGCGGGGAAGGGCGGCCTCGCGCCCGACGTGCTCGTGACCCTGACGACGGAGCAGGCGCGCGAGGTGCTCGGGCGCCTCGCGGGTTACGACATCCCGGCCCGGTACAAGGTGGCGGCAGCAGCGTTGGCGACGGCGCTCGGCTTCCGCGGCGAACTCGAGCCGCTCGGCCCCGACGCGGACCCGCAGCTCGCGCGGGCCCTCGAGGTCCTGCGTGCCAAGGTACGCGGTGAGCCCGCGGGCACGGGCCGATGACGGCGGTGCGCCTCGTGCTGGGCATCGAGTCGTCGTGCGACGAGACCGCGGCGGCGGTGGTCCGCGACGGCGTCACGGTGCTCAGCAACGTGGTGGCCTCGCAGACCGACCTGCATGCGCGCTACCGCGGCGTGGTGCCGGAGATCGCCAGCCGTTCGCACATGCAACGCATCGTGCCGGTCGTGCAGGAGGCGCTGGCCCGCGCCGGGGTCGCGATCGAGGACGTCGATGGCGTTGCCGTCACCAACCGGCCCGGGATGATCGGCTGTCTGCTCGTGGGAATCGCGGCGGCCAAGACCCTCGCGTGGCGCTTCGACCTGCCTCTGGTCGGCGTCGACCACGTGCAGGCCCACATCCACGCGGCGTTCATGACCCGGCCCGACCTGCCGCTGCCGCTGCTCGCACTGATCGCGTCGGGTGGCCACACGGCCCTGTACCGGGTGCACGCGCCGGGCGAGGTCGAACGCCTCGGCGCCACGCGCGACGACGCGGCGGGCGAAGCCCTGGACAAGGGCGCCGCGCTGCTCGGCCTCCCCTACCCGGGTGGTCCTGCGATCCAGGGCGCGGCGCGCGCCGGCAACCCGGCGGCGGTCGCGCTGCCGCGCTCGCTGCTGCAGAGCGACTCGTTGGACTTCTCGTTCAGCGGCGTGAAGACCGCGCTGCTCTACCACTTGCGCGGTGCCGGCGGCGACGGGCCCGCCCCGACCCTGACCGACGCGCTGGTCGCCGACCTCGCGGCCTCGTACCAGGCGGCGATCGTGGACGTGCTCGTGGCGAAGCTGGCGCGCGCCGCCCGTCGCTTCCCCGCGCGCAGCCTCGCCATCGGCGGCGGAGTCGCCCGCAACGAGCTGCTGCGCGCGCGCCTCGCCGACGACCCGGCCTTCACGGCGCTGGAGCTGGTCTTCCCGCCCCTGGATCTCTGCGCCGACAACGGCGCGATGGTCGCGGGGCTCGGCCATCTGCGCCTCGCGCGCGGCGAAGCCGACGACCTCACGCTGCAGGCAGCGGCCACGGCGACCAGGACCTCGCGCGCGCCGCGACCACGCCCTTGGTTTTGACCGCGCCGGCCTGGGCTCCTGGGAGCCTGCGTGCTCTACTTCCGCCCCCGATGACCGCGACAACCCGCAAGCCCGCCCGCCTCGTGCTCGAAGATGGTACGGTGTGCGTGGGGCGCTCGTTCGGCGCGCCGGTGACCACCGTCGGCGAGCTGGTCTTCAACACGTCGATGACCGGCTACCAGGAGATCCTCACGGATCCGTCGTACCGCGGTCAGACCGTGCTGCTGACCCACCCGCACATCGGCAACTACGGCGTGAACACCGAGGACGAGGAGTCGGTGCGGCTGTGGCTGTCGGGGCTGATCGTGCGCGAGGCGTGCGCGCGCAGCAGCAACTTCCGGTCGGGCGGCGAACTCGCCGACTACCTGCGCCAGCACGGCGTGCCCGGGATCGAGGACGTCGACACGCGCATGATCACCCGGCGGGTGCGCACCGCGGGCGCGATGCGGGTGATGCTCACCGAGGACATGACCACCGAGGCAGCGACTCTGGTCAGCCGCCTGCGGAGCGCGCCGACGACGAGCGAGATCGACCACGTGCTCGAAGTGACCTGCCCCGAGATCCAGGACTGGACCCGCGGCGACGAGTCGCCGTTCTCGCCGCCGCGCAGCGATGTGTCCGGGCGGCGTCGGCTACGCGTGGTCGCCTACGACTTCGGCGCCAAGCGCAACATCCTCCGGTCGCTGGTCGAGAGCGGCTTCGACGTCACCGTCGTCCCGGCCAGGACGCCGGCCGAAGCGGTGCTCGAGCGCAAGCCCGACGGCGTGTTCCTGAGCAACGGTCCCGGCGACCCGGCCCTCTGCACCTATGCGGTGACCGCGGTGCAGCGCCTCGTGAAGGAACTCCCCGTGTTCGGGATCTGCCTCGGTCACCAGATCCTCGGCCAGGTGTTCGGCGCCAAGACCTTCAAGCTGAAGTTCGGACACCACGGCGGCAACCAGCCGGTGATGGACCTCGCCACGGAGCGCGTGGAGATCACCGCGCAGAACCACTCGTTCGCGGTCGACGCCAAGACCCTGCCCGACTCGGTCGTGGTGAGCCACAAGAACCTGAACGACGGGACCGTCGAGGGCCTCACCCACAAGGAGCTGCCGGTGTTCTCCGTGCAGTACCACCCGGAGGCCGCGCCCGGGCCGCACGACTCGCTCTACCTGTTCGACCGCTTCCGCAGCGTCATCGAAAGCGGCCGGCCGCCGGCCTGAGCCGGGGGCTAGCGCTGGTCGCGCGGCTTGTAGAACTCGAGGAAGAACGGGTTCCACATCCGCTCCTCGCGCGCGAACTCGTCGAACTCGTCGCGCATGCGGAGCTGCTGCTCGTACTCCTCCGGAAAGTCGATGGGCACCACGCGCAGGCCGCTGCGCTCCTCCAGGCGGATGATCGGGTAGATCTTGCTCTCTTCCCCGTCCTCGATGCGCACCAGCACCGACGCTGCGCGCCGGATCACGAAGATGCGCCGCTCCTCGTTGCGCTTGAACAGCGACGCCATGTGCACGGTGAACACGTGCGAGTGCGTCGTGGTCAGCTCGAAGAACTTGTTCTTCACCTCGGGGTTGGCGAGGTTCATGAACTCCGGGAGCTTGTCGAGATCGGCGACTTCCGCGAAGGCCTTCTTCACGGGCTCGGGATTCTCCTCGACGAGACCGGTCGGAGCCGCGGCCTCCTCGCCTTCCGGGGGCGGTTCTTCTTCGTTGCGGTAGCGGAGCAGGGCCTCGATCGCCGCCGGGGGGATCTCCGCGTCGGAGAACAGGCAGCGCAGGACCGGGCGCGACGCGGTGTTGATGTTGATGCGGATGCCCTCGCCGATGGGATCGGCACCCTGGCCGCTGCTCGCGCCCGCGCCGCCCGAGGCACCGGGCCCCGAGCCAGCGGTCCCGCCCGGTGCCGTGGGTGAGGCTCCGCCGGGCCCACGCCGCTTGTCGGGATCCCCTGGATCCGCCGCGAGCGACGTGTAGATCGTCAGCACCGACTCGAGCCCGAGCATGAGCCGGTTGTCGAAGACGTGATCGTAGAAGATCTCGTCCGTGAACCCGTCGAGCAGCTTCACCTCGTCCAGGTGCAGCGGCAGCGTGAAGTCGCGTTCACTCTCCTCGTCGCTCTTGAGCAGCGGGCGCGGCAGCATGGCCGTACGCCCCTGACCCTTGATCCACTCGATGATCCGGTTGGCGAACTGTTCGCCGTGCGCTGGGCTGAGGTCGAACGGCGTGCCCTCGCGCAGGTAGTCGATGAGCCGGATGAAGCGCGCCTTCGACTCGCGCGCGAACTCCTCGTCGGGACTCACGAGGCTCAGGATGTTGAACTTGCGGTTCTCGTCTTCGATCCACACGTAGGTCGTCAGGTCGTTGTCGGCGTAGCCCTGCGACTTGAACCAAGCATCCTGGCTGCTGTCGGCACTCGACGCGTCGTTGCCCTCGCCGCCGCCGGGGGCAGCGCCGGCACCGCCGGACGCACCCGCACCGCCTGCGCCGCCTGCGCCGCCCGCAGCGCCTGCACCCCCGAGCGGCCCCGCCCCGCCGGCCCCTTCCTCCGCGCCGCTCTGCAGGTCGTCGAGCAGCGACTCCTCGACCTGGAACAACGTGTAGCGCATGTGGTTGCGCATGCGCGCGAGGAGTGCGTCGTTCTCGCCGGTGAACCGCGACATGCGGGCCGAGGTCACGAGCTCGGCGACGACGACGTACAGCAGCACGCTCAGGATGAGCACCATGACGAGGGCGAAGCCCTCCTGCCGATCGGGGGTGCGCGTGGCCATGCGAAGCGGTCTGGGACGGCGGATCATGCCACTTCTTCCGCCATGGCTGTACGCCGGCCCGGCTTTTCGCGGATCCCGTGGCCTCATCGGCCGATCGGGTTCAACACGTCGAGATCGTCGCCGCGCTCGAGACCGAGCTTGATGCGCGGGATGATGATGAACTCGACGTTCTGCGTCGTCTCCTGCTTGCTGGTCGAGCGGAACAGGTAGCCGAGGATCGGGATGTCGCCGAGCAGCGGCACCTTGGAGACGTTGTCAAAGGTGCTCTTGCTGAGCAGGCCGCTGATCGTCGTGGCCTGGTTGTGGCGCACGTGCACCTGGGTCACGACTTCGCGCTCCGAGATGGTCGGCGTCGGCACCGGGTCGGTCGGCGAAAACCCGGTCACCGCCGACACCTTGGCGAAGATCTGCAGGATGACGGTGTCGGTGCCCGCGATCACCGGCCGGATGTGCATCGAGATCCCCACGGTCTCGAAGGCGATGTCGGCGACGGTGTTCGAACCGGACGACGTGAACTTGGCCTTGGGGTACGGGACCTTCGTCACCGTCGACACCGACGCCACGCCGCCGTTGCGCACGGTCAGCTTCGGCTGGCTGAGCACGTCGGCGAGCTGGTTGATCTCGAGCGCCTCGATGCGGGCGGCGAGCTCCCACCCGTCGTGTACCCCGCCGATCGTGAGCAGGCCCTTGTCGGTGGTCGAGCCCACGCCGATCGACGGCGGACGCATGGGAAAGGCCGACGTGATGTCGCGGATGAGCCGCTCCGAGCCGAGGTTGTTCAGGGTCGGCGTGTCGTTGTCGACGGGACGGACACCGAACGCGACGGCATCGGTCGTCGTGAACTCGATCACCTTCACCTCGAGTTCGATCTGCGGCACGCTCGAGAAGAACAGGTTGAGCGCGTCCTCGAACGCCTGCAGCGCGGTCGGCTGCGCCGAGACGAGGAGGAGCGAGTTCTTCGGGCCCGCGAGCAACGCCGGCACCGCGCCCTTCACTTCGGCGCGGATGTCCATCGTGTCGATCGGCTCGAAGTCGCGGAACAGCGTCACCTTCACCTGGTGGTCGCCGAGCATCCGGGCCAGCACGCTCTGGCTCTTGGGATCGATGTCGAAGCCGACGAACTTCGGATCGGCGGTGGCAGCATCGTCTGGCTCGCGCAGGAGGTTCTGGAAGACGGTCGTGGCCTCGCCGCTCAAGAAGTACTGCTTGGTGACCGCGCCGTCGGGAGCCACGATCACCGCGCTCCCGAACTGGTTGCGCAGCTCGGCGTCGCGCGCGCGCCGCTTGTCGATCTCGTCCTGGGTCTGGCCCTGTCCCGCGGGCGTGGGCTGCGGACCCTGCTGACCCTGGGACGACTGGCCCTGCGGGCTGGTCGGCGTCTCGCCTGCGGCGCCGGGCTGGCCCCCCGTCTTGTCGCCACCCTGTGGCGGTCCCGAGCCGTGCTGCGCCGGGACCGGCGCGCGTCCCTCCCCCGGGCCCCACACGTGCATCGCGAGGCCGCGCCCATCGGTCGGCTGACCCGCCGGGTCGAAGGTGTGGACGTCGACGCGCGGCTCCAGCGGAGGTGGTCGATCCCCGCTCGTCGTGACGCAACCCGCGCTCAGCGCGGCAAGCCAGATGAATCGCATGGTGCCTCCCGGCGCGTGTGGGGACTCGCCCGACCGCCGACCCGGTCCTGGCTTACGCCACGGCGCACCGCGGCGAACAACGTAGCGCGTCTTCAGCTCTTCTCCACGTACTCGATGACCTTGTCGGTCAGATCCGAGACCGTGAGCCCCTTGTCGTTCTGGATGTCGCCCCCCCGGACGACGAGGTCGTGTCCGGCGTCGGCGGCGGCAGAGCGGCAGGCATCCTTGATCCGCTTCATCATCGCCTTCATCAGCAGCCCGTAGCGCGCGCTGCCCTCATCCAGGGAGTGCGCCTTGATCTCCTTGTACTCAGGCGTCGCTTCGGCCACCTTCTCGAGGTCCACCGTCGCGGGACGGGAGCAGTTCGAAGCTTCGCCACTCAGGACGGCGGCCTTGCTCTTGAGCGAGACGCCCTGACCCGCAAGCGCAGGAGCGAGCACCACCAGGACCATGAGGCTCGCCAGGATTCGCAGCAGGTTCGTCATCGTTCGTGCCCTCGCTCTCACCCCAAGCGCGCTTCGCACCTGGGCCGTCCCACACTTCTTCGCGCTCCCACATTCGATGAAGAAAGCGCGACCGCTGGGATGGACGGACGCCGTATTGGCAAGTGAGGTGCCGCCCGACGTGGCGAGTTTCATGGCGAGATACTCAAGCTTGCCATCGGTATAGGGTTAGGGCGGAGAGAGAAATTTCAGACCCGGCACGGCTCGGGAGATCACCCGCTTGGCTCCGCAATCTCGTCATTCGCCAACCGGTACCGGGCACCGCGGCGAATTCCAATTCGCCGCACCTCGCCGCGCTCAATGAGGTCGTTGAGATCGCGAAGCGCCGTTCGGGGGCTCACCCGTCCAACCTCCACGCACTCCGCGACGGACACCTCGCCACGATCGCGGATCAGCGCGACCAGGGTCGCCAACCGGTCGTCTCCAGGAGACGCGAGGTCAAGGGATCGGGACGATCCGGCAGAACCGGATGGGGTGACCTGCCCTGGCTCACGCACGATCTGCGCCGGCGGTTCGTCGGCAGGGGATGACACGGCGGACGTGTTGGCAAGCGGGCGAACCAAGGGGCCCAGGATCCCGTCGAGATGGCCTCGCTCCACCCACTCACCCGCGGCCAACACGATCGCACGGTGCACGACGTTGCGTAGCTCGCGCACGTTTCCCGGCCACGCGTGCTGGTACAGCGCGTCCATCGCGTCGGTCGCCAAGCCGCGGATGGGGATCTGGCCGGCGACCTGCAGGTCCTTGCAGAAGCGTTCGACCAGGATCGGGATCTCGTCGCGGCGCTCGCGCAGCGGCGGGATCGCGATCGTCATCCCCTGCAGGCGGTAGTAGAGGTCCTCGCGAAACGCGCCCTTGGCGACCAGTTCGCGGAGGTTGCGGTTCGTGGCCGTGACCACGCGCACATCGACGGCCACCGGCTGCACTCCGCCGACGCGGTCGATCTCCTTCTGCTGGAGCACGCGCAGCAGCTTGACCTGCACGTCGAGCGAGATCTCGCCGATCTCGTCGAGGAAGATCGTCCCGCCCCGGGCGAGCTCGAACTTGCCGAGCTTGCGAGCCTCGGCGCCGGTGAACGCGCCCCGCTCATGCCCGAACAGCTCCGACTGCAGCAGGCTCTCCGGCAGCGCGGCGCAGTGAACCTTCACGAGCGGCCGGCCGGCGCGACGACTCCAGCGGTGCGCCAGGTCGGTGAGCAGCTCCTTGCCGGTGCCGGTCTCCCCCTCGATGAGAATCGGGATGTCCGTGGGCGCGACGCGCTGCAGCGTGCGCAGCACGCGCTGCATCGCGGGGCTGGAGGCGACGAGTTCGCCTTCCGTCGCGATGGTCGGCACGGAACCCACGGTGTCGACGCGCCGCGCTGCCTCGAGTCGCTGCTCCAAGGCGCCGAACAAGAACTCCGCCGACGCAGCATCTTCGGGGAACGACGCCGCCGCGGTCGCCAGCTGCGCCGGCTGCCACTCCGGCGGCAGGCCGAAGTCCATCCCCGCCAACGTCGACGCGAGCTCCACGCGCAGCCGCTCGGTCGTCTCCGCGTCGGCGTCGGGCAGGAGCATGCGCACGTCGCACGTGCTCCACCGTCCGAGCACGGTGCCGTCGCGCGCGGCGACCGCACGCGAGAGCGCCGTGGCCAGCAGCTCCATCGCGCGCTCGAACCGGTCGGCTCCGAACACCTCGCGCAGCCGATCGCCGTCCGACATGTGCGCCGCCAGCAAACCCACCCTGGAGCCCGATGCCTGCGCTGCGGCGATCGCGACGACCACGCGCCGCTTGAAGAACTCGGCCACGTACGCACCCGTGTAGGGGTCTTCCACCGCCGCGCGGTAGAGGCGGGCGTTCTCGATGGCGAGTGCCGCCTGGACCGCCAGCGTGCTCAGCAGCTCGAGATTGACCGGCGGAGGTGGCGTCGTTTCGAACAGCAGCAGGACGCAGCCTCGGCTCCGTCCCCCGACGACCAGCGGCAGGCCGAGGGCCACGCGCACCTCGGGACCGAGGGCCGCCGCCAGCGCCGCGGCTGCTGGCCGATCGACCAGCGGCACGCAGAACGGACCGACCGCGTCGAGCATGTCGGCAACGAGCCCCGATCCGGCGTCGAGCCGGATCGGGTCGGCGCCGTGCAGTCGCGCGCGCGCGGAGTCCCGTTCGCGGGTGAGCACGCGCACGCGCTCGGCCGGACTGTGCCGCATGAAGAGAGTGACCACCGTGGCGACGGCATCCCGCAGGTCGAGCTTCGACGTCAGCTCCTGCATCCCGCTGTTGAGGATGCGCAGATCGGCGATGCGTCCGCGCAGATCCTGCGCCATCTGGTTGAACGATGTCGTCAGGGCCGCGAGCTGCCCGCCCGTTTCCGCGGTGGGAACCCGCACGTCGAGGTCACCCCGACCGAGAGCCCGGGCGCCACGCTCCAGGCGCTCGATGGGGCGGATGATCCGGTCGGTCACGACGGAGGAGAGCGCGGCGGCAAACAGCAGAAGAACGGCGGCGATGATGGCGAGGAAGCTGCGCACCGGCACTCCGCCGATCGGCAACGAGAGCGAGGCCGCTTCCGCGTTCTTGCCCACGCCGAGGAGCGCGCGCGGCGTCGCATCCAGATCGTGCAGGACGAGGTACGCTCCGGTCGTGATCGCGCCGGCGATGTCGTGCCGCCGGAACGCCGGGGTCCCGCCCGTCGGCAGGTCCGACACGATCTGCCGCCGGGTCGCCATCATCCCGGGGTGGAAGGACTGCCAGTTCGTGTCCCGCGCGTCGCCGACGCCGCTGGCCGCGACCGCGAGCGGATAGCCCTGCACGTCGCACAACACGACGCCGTCCTGCGGCGCGAGCTTGGCGAGCAACCCGGCATCGATCGGTCGCGCCACCGAGAGCGACACCGTTCCCACGTCGGCTTCCATCTCGCGGCGCACCCCGAGGACCGGCACCCCCCACACCACATAGATGCTCGGCTCCAGCCGGAACGGCGTGTCGTCGCCGCGCAGGGCCGGGTCGCCCTCGAAGAGCGAAATCGGCGGCAACTCCAGCGCGCGCGGCGACGGTGTCACCTCGAGGCGCAGGAACCCGCCCTTCCAGTCCGGCGGCCGTTGGCTCGCCATCCGCGCGATGAGCCGGGCGCGCAACAGGTCGAGCGCGGGCGTCGTGTCGGCTTGCAGTTCGTCGACGAGCGCGGTCAGCCAGGTCTCGGCGGAGTGGCCGAGTTCGGCCTGCAGGGCGTCCAACTGCCCCTTGGCAGCCGCCAGCGCGCTGTTGAGGTGCTGGCGCTGCTGGGTGTCGTGCCCCTCCTCGATCACGCGCAGCACCATCCACGCCAGCACCGCGAGTGGCGCGATCGTGGCGACCGAGAGCGCCGCCAGCAGGCGCAGGCGCAGGCTCGCGAACGACGCGAGCGTCTCCGCGAGCATGAGCAGCAGCACCGGGGCGCCGAACAGGCACAGGCCGAGTCCGACGGCGTGGATGAAGCGGGAGAACGCGCCGAACTCGAGGTCGGCAACGACGACACCGAGGTGGCTGCCGCCCCATCCCGAGCCCGCGAGGCTGACGAAGCCGAGCTCGGTACGCGCGTCGCCATCGCGCCGCGCGAGTGTCCGCCGCCCGCTGGACTTGCTGAGCTGCGGCGGGAACGCCGCCAGCGCCGGCCCGCTGGCCGTGGTCGCGGCCAGATCGCCGTCCCGGTAGATCGCGAACGACCCGGGTTCGAGCTGGCGCCGGAACGGCTCCTTCAGACGCACCGTGCGCGGGTCGGTGCGCATCAACGGCGACTGCGTGGAGTCGGCCGGCGCGGCGTCCCGCGCCCGACCGAAGACCACCGCGCGGAAGCGGATCGCGTAGTGCCCGGTGACGCGAAACGTGACCGCCTCGACGACCTCGCCGCGCGCCAGCCCGATCTCCGCGACCAGGTTGATGTGCTGCTCGCCGATCTCGTCCTTCCACTCGTACGCCACTGCTGCGTTGCTGCCCGGTGGCGGCCCCTTCACCTGATTGTTGCGGCTCAGTTCGAAGAGCACGTTGCGCTGGTGCTGCAGCGGCACGACGCGAGTGGGTGCCGTGCCACCGCGCACCTCGAGCACGATCTCGCCGACCTGCGTGCTCGCGACCAGGACGTCCGGCAGGTTGCCGGGATGGGTCGCGCGGTAGAAGACCCAGACCTTCTCGTAGTCCTCCCCGGCGTTGGTCAACGGCACGCGCCGCTCGCCCGACGCGAGTTCGAGCCCGGTGTCCTCCGGATACGGTCCGCGCAGGGCTGTCGGGATGCCACCTAGGGATGCTCGTCCCAGATACAGCGGCCGCCCCTGCGCACGCTCGTCCTCGACGAGGGTCAGGCCGGCCAGTTCGATCCGCTCGCCGGCGCGCACTCCGAGGCTCAGGCCGTGGATCGGTCCGGTGATGTCCACGAGTTCGTGCATGAGCTCGCGCCCGTCGCGACCCAGCGCGCTCCCCGGTGCACGCAGACCATCGAACACGATGTCCTGGAACTGCTCCGCGTCGCCGGACGGACCGCGTACGCCGAGTCGCAGCCTCGGCGTCGCGCGGTCGAACCGGAACTCCCCCGCCTGCGTGGGCGCAGCGATCACGACCAGCAGGCGACGACCGCTCAACGGCTCCTGGAAGTCGAACCGCTCGGTCTGTCCCACCGACATCGGGATCCAGTACGGAAGCACACTCCAGAACTCACCCGGGTAGTTGCGCGCGCCCGACCCGAAGCCCTCCGCGAGATCGGCGAGGAAACTGTAGTCGTAGTACTGCCGGCGTTGGATCGACCCGCCGCGTAGCAGCTCGACGAGCTGCGCATCGCGCTGGGCACCCACGTAGCTGGCGAGCGTGCCGCGCTCCATCTCCGGGATCCCGACCTCGAGCGCATCGAGAATGCCGGCTACCGCGCGTTCGCTGCGCGCCTCGCGCAGCCCCAACGCGACGCTCGGCAACACGAGCCCCAGCACGAAGACCACCGCCGCGGCGAAGCGGGCGATGGCGCGCAGGCGCCGGCGCCGCTCGGACATCGACCCGAACACTCGGAACATGAGGCCGAGCGCGAGAACCGCCAGCAGCGGGATGGCGTACTCCCCCGTCCAACGCAACAGCCGCACCCACAGGCTCGCCCTCCCGCCCTCGGCCCGATCGAGGGGCAGCGGGCCCGCGAACTCGAGGAGCGTCATGTTGCGCGTGTCGTCGACGGGGTTCCTGCCGTCGAGTGTCATGTACTGGTAGCGGGAACTCCCTTCGTCGTGGTCGTCGAGAGCCAACGCAAAGCCGATGCGACGTGGCGCGTCACGGTCCGCCGCGAAGAAGTTGTGGAACGGCAGCCGCGCTTCGAAGCTGTAGCGGTTGGGCCCCAGCGCCTGGAACGCGACGCGCACGCCGGTGAGCGCGAACCCGCTGCGCACCGATGGCCGCTCGAGCTTGGGGTCCCAGCCGATCTGTCCCCAGGGACGCTGCTCGTTGAACGGCATGAGGAAGACCTGCACGTCGTCCTCGTTGAAGCGGTAGTCCGACGGTTGCTGGCCGGGTTCGTCATCGCCGAGATCGAGGTTCAGGAACACCTCGATGGCGTCGGCGGACTCCCACTTCGAGAGCGGCGTCTGGGCGACCGTCGAATTGTCGTTCACCTCGCCGGCGAGGTAGAGGTGGGCGGTGTCGTAGCCGACGAGAATGGTCGCGGAGAGGTCTTCGACCCCGCCCCAGGCGCCGCGCTCACGCTCCTGCCACACCTGGTCCCGCCGGTTCATCTCCAGTCGGAGCGCCCCTCGCCACTCCGCGGGGTCCGGCCGGCCATCGAGAACCGGCGCGCGCATCACCTGGATCGGATGCACCACCTGGGCCGCGGCGACCGCACTGAGCAGGATCAGCGCCGCGGTGCTGGGGCCGTATTTCGCCATCGGGCACATGGGACGTTTTTCGTCATCGCGGCACAAGAGGCCCGAGTCTTCGGGCCCGCGGCGTGACGAAAAAGTGCGCGGAGGCTACGTGCCTGCCGCGGCAGGAAAGCCGCGGCAGGGTGGCTGGCTGTGAGAGCCGGTTCAGAAGGGCCGGCGACCGCGCCGCGGGCCACGACCGCCCTCACGGCGCCCGCGATCCCGGCCGCGACCGCGATCGTCGCCGCCGCGATCCCCGTCGGGCCCCGCCCCCTGTTCCACCGGGTCGGCGCCGCCGTCGATGGGGTCCTGCCCGGCGCCCTCCGGTGCCTCGGCATCCGCGCGCGGCCCGGACTCGCCGGTACCCTCGTCCGCAGCACGATGACCACGGTCGTCACCACGGTCGCCCCGGAAGGGGCGGTCGCCGCGGTCACCGCGGTCACCGCGATCGCCGCGGAACCCGCGGTCGCCACGGTCACCCCGCGGTCGCTCGCCGCCCTCGTCGCGACCGCCACGGTCAGCGTCGCCGCCAGCACCGACCAGGAGCGCCCGCCGGCTCAGCTTGATCTTGCCGAAGTCATCGATGCCGATGACCTTCACCTCGATCTCGTCGCCGATGCGCACCACGTCGGTCACCGACCGTACGAAGCCGTCGGACAGCTCGGACACGTGCACCATGCCCTCCTGGCCCGGCAGGATCTCGACGAAGGCACCGAACTCCTTCACCGAGGTCACCTTGCCCTTGTAGACGGTGCCGACCTCGACCTCCGCGGTCATGTCCTTGATCCGCTGGAAGGCGGCCTCGACCTTCACGACATCGGGGCCCGCAACCGTCACGCAGCCGTTGTCCTCGATGTTGATGCGCACGCCGAACTCATCCTGCATGCCGCGGATGGTGCGGCCGCCCGGGCCGATGATCGCGCCGATCTTGTCCTCCGGCACCATCAGCGTCAGCAGCCGCGGCGCGTGCGGGCTGATCTCGGTGCGCGGAGCGCGCATCACGGCGAGCATCTTGCGCAGGATGTGGATGCGGCCCTCGCGCGCCTGGGCGAGCGCCTCCTCCATGATCTCGCGCGTCAGTCCCTCGCACTTGATGTCCATCTGCAGGGCGGTGATCCCGCGCGGCGTGCCGGTGACCTTGAAGTCCATGTCGCCGCAGTGGTCTTCCGAGCCCAGGATGTCGGACAGGATCGCGTAGCGATCGCCGTCCTTCACGAGACCCATCGCGATCCCGGCGACCGGCTGCTTGATCGGCACACCGGCATCCATGAGCGCGAGCGTCGCGGCGCACACCGATGCCATCGACGACGAGCCGTTCGACTCGAGGATGTCGGACGTGATGCGCATCGTGTACGGGAACTCCGTCGCCGACGGCAGCACCATCTCCACGGCCCGCTCCGCGAGCGCGCCATGGCCGATCTCACGCCGGCCCGGCGAGCCGGTGCGGCGCACCTCGCCGACGCTGTACGGCGGGAAGTTGTAGTGCAGCAGGAAGCGCTTCTCCGGCTCCGGGTAGATCCCGTCCATACGCTGCGCGTCGTCCGGAGTCCCTAGCGTGGCGATGCCCAGCGCCTGGGTCTCGCCGCGCGTGAACAGCACGGAGCCGTGCACGCGGGGCAGCACATCCACCTCGATGGTGATCGTGCGGATGTCCTTGGGCGTGCGGCCATCGACGCGCTTGCCGCGCAGGATCGACTGGCGCTCGCCTTCGTCGATGAGCTGGCCGCAGAAGCTCGACACCAGCGCGTTGTGCTGCTTCACGGCCTTGTCGTCGAGCTCCGCCGGCGCGGGGAACGCCGCGGCGACGCGCGTCACCAGTTCGTCCTTCGCCGCCTTGCGCTCGTGCTTGTTGCCGGAGGATGCGGCGACCGCGAGCAGGTCCTTGCCGAACTTCGCGCGGATCGCCTCGGTCGGGTCCGACGCGCGAACCTTCGCCTCCGGCACCTTCTTCTGCTTGCCGACCTCGGCCACGAGCACGCCGATCATCTCCGCGACCTGCGCACAGACGTCGTGGGCGAGCTCCAGAGCCTCGATCATGGCCTCCTCGCTCACCTCACGGGCGCCGGCCTCGACCATCACGATCGCATCGCGATGGGCGGCGACGGTCAGGTTGAGGGCGTTGGTCTCGGCCTGGGCGATCGACCACGGCGGGTTCACGAGCAGCGCGCCCTCCTGCATGCCGATGCGGCAGGCGCCGAGGACTCGCGTGGTCGGGATCGAGCTCACCGCCAGCGCGGCGAACGCCGCGACCGCGCCGGTGATGTCCGAGTCGTTCTCCTGGTCCGTCGACAGGACCTGCAGCAGGACCTGGACCTCGGCGCGGTAATCGTCGGGGAACATCGGCCGGATCGCCCGATCGATGATGCGGCAGGTCAGCGTCTCGCGGGTCGTCGGCCGGCCTTCGCGCTTGAAGAACCCGCCGGGGAACTTGCCCGCCGCCGCCGCGCGCTCGCGGTAGTCGACGGTGAGCGGGAAGAAGTCGACGTCTTCGCGCGCCTTCGCGCTCTGCGCGGTCGCGAGGACGAGCGTGTCGCCGTAGCGCGCGACGACGGCGCCGTCGGCCTGCTTGGCCATGCGGCCACTCTCGATGCTGAACATGCGCCCGCCGATCTCGCGGGAGACGCGCACGCCGCCGAACGCGATCCTGTCGACCTGGATGTCAGGGTTGCTGGCAGCAGGGTTGCTGGCAGCAGGGTTGCTGGCAGCAGGGTTGCTGGCAGCAGGGTTGCGCTCGCCGGCCGGCGTGGCCGGGTCTGCGCTGTCGGCCTGCCGGTCGCGCCCGGCGGCCGGCCTCTTGGTGCGGGTGCTCCCCGCGTCGGATTGTCTGGATGCGCCCGCGGGGCGCCTCGTGGTCTTCTTCGTTGCCATCTTCTTGTTGGTTTCTGTTCGCGAGCGGGTCTTGGTCACACGGCCGCTCGTGGACGTTGCCCGTCTGGCGGAGACCGGACGAACCTGCCGCACAGCTCACGCTGTCGTCAGGATCCATCGCGCTGTCGCCAGGACCGAGGCATGCCGTCCGGTTCGTCCTCCGTCGCCGCAGCTCGCAGCCGGTACCTGGAGGACTCTGGCCCGGCGTTGAGCCGGACCGAAGCCGCGCATGGGAATCTCAAAGAGCGGCAGTCGCCCGCGCGGAACGTCAGCGGCGCAGATCGAGCTTCGCGACGATGGCCGCGTAGCGCTGCACATCGTTGCGTTGCAGATAGCGCAACAGCTTGTTGCGACGGTTCACCTGGAACAGCAGCCCCCGCCGGGACGAGTAGTCCTTGGGGTGGATGCGCAGGTGGTTGGTCAGCGCCTTGATCTGCTCGGTGAGCAGCGCGATCTGGACCTCCGGCGAGCCGGTGTCCTTCTCGTGGGTGCGGTTGTCCTTGACCAGTCGCTGACGGTCCGACGAAGTGATTGCCATCCCTGCTTTCTCTCAGTTGCTTGCACAAGACCGGTGCGCCAGGGCCAGGGAGCTCCAGCTGCACGGTCGGACTTTGGTTGTGGAAAAGGGCGGGACCATACCGGCGGCCACCCCGCGCCACAACCACGAGTCTGGACTCTCCTCGAAACCGTGCCCTGGCGACGCCCCACCCTCCGGCGTAGCCGTGTCCTTACAGGACGTGCGCCGGGAGCTGAGCGATGATCGCGCGCGCGAGCTGGCGGGCCACGTCCTGCAGGCGCTCTTCGCGGTAGCGCGGCGCGGGGTCGAGGCCACCCGCCTTGACCTCACCCTCGACCGCGCCGCCCCAGAGCGTGGCCTTGGTCTTGCCACTCACCATGATGACATCGGCCGCGAACCGGACGCGCGAGGACGACATGATGCGCGAATCGTCCCACTGCGTGACCCGCACGCACAGCACGGCGTCCTCGTCCATCGCACCCGCGACCCGCGCGATCACCTCGGGTCGGGTGAGCGACGCGCCGGTGGTGCCGACGGTGTGCTGGCGCACCACCGCGTCCACCACCTTGCTCGTCAGCGGCGCGTACCGCTTGAGGACGAGCTGGGCGTAGATCTCGGTGCGCACGGCCTCCGTGAGATCGCGGATCGAAGCCCCGGGCGTCGCGTCCTCGACGGGGACGACCGCGATGTTGGAGGGGTTGACGGTCTGCAGCTCCGGCGTCGCCTGCAAGGACGACGCCACCGCGGCCGGAGGAAGGGGAACGCACGAGGCCGCGACCAGGGTGAGCAGGGCCAGACTGTGGCGACGCACCATGCGGCGAATGATACGTGGAGCTCGTGCCGCAGCCAGCGTCTTGCCCGCGATGCGCAGAAGTGGGGCCGTCAGCTCCCCCAGGCGCGCGCGCTCCGCGCGCACGATTCGCATCGACCGCAAGGGTCGGCGCCACCCCGATAGCAGCTCCAGAAGTCGGCCGGCTCGAGACCGTGCAGGCGGGCGCGCGCCACGATCTCCGCCTTGTCGAGCGCCTGCGTCGGACTCTCGACGCGGATGGGCGCCCGGCACGCGTAGCGCAGCACCGACGTCGCGGCCTGCGCGAACGCGACCGAGTTGTCGGGGAAGGTCTCGGCTTCCTCCCGGTTGAAGCCGGCGACGATCGCATCCGCGCCGACCTCCTCGGCGTGGGCCGCGGCCACGGCGCACAGCACGAGGTTGCGCGCCGGCACCCAGACCGCCGCGGCAGTCTGTTCGTTCCCCGGGGCGGCCGCGGTCCCCACGGGAATCCCCGCGGAAGCGCTCACCAGGGCCGAGCCGCTCCGGCGGGCCACGTCGCCGAGCCATGGCAGGTCCACGAGGCACCACGGCACCGCGTACCGCAGCGCCAGGCGCGCCGCCGCCAGGGCCTCGCGCTCGGCGGCCTTCTGGCCGTAGTCGCAGGTCAACGCAAGGGCCACCTGGCCGCCGGCGCTCCGCCACTCGGCGAGGGCCACCCCGGAGTCCAGGCCTCCGGAGAGGAGGACCACCGCCCGGCCGGCGCTGCCCGAAGTGTTCACAGACCCTCAGTTCACCGTGAAGTTCACGCTCGCGGCGCGGGCGTAGGTGACCTGGGCGCGGCGCAGTTCCTCCCAGAGGAAGCTGCCCGGGACCTGCGTCACCGAGAACACGAGGTATGCCTCCGTGCGGATCGACCACGTCCCCAGGCCGAGCCCGGTGATCCCGGCGCCGCTGAGGTCGGGGATCTGCCAGGCCGTGGCGCCGACCGCCGCCGTGAGATCCTCGCGCCAGATCGTCCAGGTTCGCCCCGTGGCGTCGATCGCCGTCATCTGCTGGAACGCGAGCCCCCCCGGCACGGTCGTGCGGTCCAGGCCGTCCGCGAACGTCACCGCCGGCGCCCCGACCGACGCGCCGCCCGGCGCGGTGATGGCCGGCACGCCGGGCGTGGGCCAGATGGCGAGCGTCGCGCCGGTGTTCACGTCGTGCACGAGGCCCCGATGCCGCGCCACGTTGCCGGCAGCGTCACGACCTTCCATCGACACCCAGATCACAGGCAGGAAAGGGCTCAACGTCAGCACCTGCGGCAGCGAGAAGGTCGAGTCCACGTCGAACGACGTCGCGGCACCAGCCGTGCGAGGCGTGCCCAGGCCGACCGGGACGTTCCCCGCCAGGCCGCGCAGGCTCGCCATCACGCGCACGGTCGGCGCGCCATCGAGTGTGCCGAGCCCGGTCGACTGCGCGAAGTCGCGGTTGTAGCGCGCGGTCGCCACCGCCGCGCCGAGCGCCGGTGCCTGGATCACGAGCTGCTGCGTGGTGGTGCCGCCCGGCGCGAGTGCGGCCGCCGCGGGCGTCGCCGCGGTCCCGGTGGTCCCGCACATCGTGCAGCCGCCGGTCACGAACGTCCCGTTCCCGGCCGCGTCGAGGGTACCGGCGAAGCCACTGAGCGCGATCAAGCGACTCGGCCGCACGACGATCTCGGGCAGGGTCGTGCCGGTGGGCTTGATGGTTTCCGTGAGCGGGTCGTCGAATGCGTTGCAGCCGACGCGAGCGGACGCGCCGCCCGCCGTCGAGAAGAGTGCGTTGCCGCGCACGCTCGCGGTCGCACCCGTCGTCGGGCGGAGCGGCAACGAGACGTACGCCGCCGCCGTGTCGAGGAACGTCACGAGGTGGTAGCCCGGCGCGACGACGGTGATCGAGTAGGTCGGCGCCGTGACGGAGGTGAACATGACGCGCCCGTCGAGACCGGTCGTGGCCGTGGTCCGCCCGAGCGCGGGCTTCTGTGGCAGGCCCGGCTCGATCAGGACGAGCGCCCCGACGATCGGCTGCAGCGTGGCATCGTCGTAGGCCTCGACCGTGAGCACGCCGGCCTGCGCGCCGGTGACCACGCCCCGTGGCACGATCGTGCCGGCGATCGGCGCCGACGCGTTGCCCGCGGCATCCACCAGCGACAGCGTGTAGGTCACCGGCGCCGTCAGGCGGCCGAGGTCGATCGGCCGCAACATGAAGCGCCCGCCGGTGGCGGAGCCGAAGTTCGCGACCGTGACGCTCATGGCCTCGAGTGTCGCCTTCGAGATGGTCTCGTTGGCGACGCCGTGGAACACCACCGCTTCCTGATCGGTGATCAGATCGAACGTGCCCTGACGCGGCGGCCCGAGCTGCGCGAGCGTCGGCGGCTGGATGTCGATGCGCGGGTCGTCCGCGGCGTCGGAGACGATCCAGCCGGTGGACTTGCCACCCCGGCGCGCGCGCACTGCGAAGGTCGCGCTGCCGTCCCCGAAGCGCGGCGCATCCACGGTGCCGAGCAGGTTCGTGAGCGGCACCGTGACGCTCGTCTGGCCGTCGGCGGCCACCGCCGCGGCAGCCTCGACGAAGGCCACGTCGTCCGCCGGCTGCGTGCGCGGCTCGAGGGCGTACAAGCGCACCACGACCGAGTCGCCGGCGCGCGAGTCGGCCGGCAACGTGACCGCGAACTCGGCGGTCGCGAGGTTGTTGCGGTTGATCTTCTCGGGGAAGCCGGTCGTGGGATTGCCGATCGAGATCGCATCGGCCGACGCCACGTCCAGGACGGTGACCCGCGAGAACGGCGTCCTGCCGAGGAAGTCGAGCTTGCCGTCGTTGCCGAACTTGATCGTGTCGTCGACGGTGATGCGGATCTGCTTGCCGGCCGGCAGCCGTGCAGTCGGAACGAAACGCGCGATCCGGCCGTCGGCCACGCCGGCGTCGGCGATGGGAAAGCTGACCGCACCCGGGATGACGGTGGCCGTGTCGTCGTCGACCTTGAAGTTCGCCGTCGTCACCGTCGTCGCGGTCGCCGGTCGATCGAACAGGAGGTACAGCGCGGTCTCGCGCTGCTGGTCGCGCGCGTTGTCTTCGGGCAGCGTCACCACGATCCGCCCGTTCGGGTCCTGGCCCGTATCGGCGTCGGGCAGGAAGGTCCCCACAACCTTGTCTTCGCCCGAGCTCGCGACGCGCACGCCGTCGGCGTCGCGTGCCTCGTCGTTCACCACGATCTCGATCTCGGCGCTCTGGCCCTGCTGCGCCGGCCACGCCGGAATCGGGCGCATGAGCACGACCGTGCCGCCCTGCAGGAAGTGGTAGGTCGTGTTGAACCGCGTGGTCGTGCCCTTCACGCGGCAGAACACCAGCGGCTGGCCCTGCGCTGGCACGAGCAGGTCCTGGTTCATCGACTCGGAGAAGACGACGATGGCCGGCGCGGTGTTGGCCCAGCCCGCGCTCTTGGGGTACGCGGCGCGCACGCGCGGCCTGCCATCGACGGACACGCCACCCTGGACCGCGGCGAAGATGTCGCTGCTCTTGCCGCTCCCGGTGCCGCCGCCGTAGCCGGGATCGAAGGCGCGACCGACGTTGTCACATCCGAAGAGCAACAGACCCGCCAGCGCGAGCGGGAGACGGTGAGCGGAGTTCGGCATGGGCAGCGGCGCGGAGCGGGGCCACGGACGGGGCCCGGGTCGCGATTATTCCTTCCGATACGCCCCGGCGCCAACCTGCGATTCAGCGCGGCGGCGCGGCCGCCGCCTTCGTGCAGGCCTGCGCGAGGTCCGAGGCCAGCGCGACCGCCGCGGCGCCCAGGGCCTGCACGACGCCGGCCGGCTCGGCCTCCGGCGCGGCGGCCCGCACCGCGAACTCGTCGTCGAGGATCAGCCGCCCGTCGCGCGCATCGCGCAGGCGCACGAGAACCCGCGCCACGACCTCGCCGCGACTCCGATCGTGGTGGAAGTCGACGAGCGTGCCGGAGAGCTGCAGGTCTTCGCTGCCCGCGTCGGCGTTCGTCTTCACGTCGGCGAAGGCCGCGGCGCGGCGCAGGCACGCGACCACCAGCTCGGAGACCATCCCGTCCAGGGGACCCGCCCACCGCTCGAGCGGGTAGGGACGCAGCAGGACCGGCCCGTCGGCGACCATGAGATGGTCGGGCGAGAGATGCGGCGCGAGGCGCAGCGTGTCGACGCGCAGCACGCGTGGGTCGCGCGTCGCGGCGAGGGCCACGGCGTCGGGTGCGGGCAGGCGGTAGCTGCGCTCCGGCGGCACGACGACCGCCCCGCACCCGCCGAGGATCATGAGGAGCAGCGAGGCGGGAATCTTCGTCACTTGTCCATCCTCGGCGGCGCCGCCGGGTGCGCGATGTCACGTCCGTACAGGAGGCTCGATGGCGCGAGCTGCAGGAGGTGCGCGAGGCCGCGCAAGTCGCGCATCGCGTCGCGCACGCCGGCCAGTGCCTCCGCCCACGACCCGCGCGTCCCGCCGACGAGGCTGCGCAGGTCCGCGATCAGCGCCTCGGCGCTACCCGCGAGTTCGTCGAGGCGCGCGGCCACGCCGGCGAGGTCGCGCACCGCGGCGCGCGTATCGTCGCCCGCCGCGAGTGCCCGGACCTCGGCGGCGGTCCGCGCGAACTCATCGAGCGTGGCCGCCATCCGGTCGACGAGGACCGGGGCCGCGGCCATGGCCCGACCCAGGGGTTCGGCGCCCGCGTCCACCACGGGCACGAGCCGCGCCGTGATGCGGTCGAGGTTGGCGAGGACCGCCTGCGCGTGCGCCCGCGTCGGCGCATCGAGCGTGGCCTGCAACGACGCCGCCAGCGCGCCGATCCCGCGTAGCACGGCGGGCACCTCGCCCACCACTTCCGGGATGGACCGCGACAGCTCGCCGATGGGACTCGGGCGGGGCGTGATGAACGAACCTGCCGGCAGCCGGCCACGGCCACGCTCGAAGCCCTCGAGTTCCACCGAGACCTGGCCGGTCACCAGCAGCCGATCGAGCCGTGCCTGCGTCACGTCCTGCACGAACCCTCGGTCGGCAGCGACCGTGATCTGCACGAGCGCCTGACCGTCGCGGAACCGGATGTCCGACACGACGCCGGCCGGCACGCCCTGGAAGTTGACCTTCGACCCGACCACCATCCCCTTCACGTTCTCGTCGAAGGCGATGAGGTAGTGCACGGCGGCCCGACCGCCGCCGCCGCCGAGGATGAAGGTCACGAGGCCCGCGAACGCAAGCGACAGCGCGACCAGCACGAGGCCCACGCGGTAGTGCAGGGTGGTGCGCTTCACAGCGTCACCAGCCCCGAGAAGTCGGCCGTGCCCGCCCGCTCGTCGCGCATCCGCCGTTCGACGAAGGCGCGGATGCGCGGGTTCTGGTCGGCCCAGACCTGCTCCTTCGGCCCGAGCGCCGCCACGCGGCCGTCGAGCAGCATCACCACGCGATCGGCGATGCCCCAGGCCGACGCCAGATCGTGGGTCACGACCACCATCGTGATCCCGAACACCTGGTTGAGCTTGAGGATGACGTTGTCGATCTCCGCGGCGGTCACCGGGTCGAGGCCGGCCGACGGTTCGTCGAAGAACACGACGCGCGGGTCCAGCGCGATCGCACGCGCGATCGCCGCGCGCTTGCGCATGCCGCCGGAGAGATCCGCCGGCAACAGCTCGGCGGCGCCGAGCAGGCCGACCATCTCGAGCTTCAACCGTGCCGTCGCCAAGATCACGTCGTCGCGGAGCCGCGTGCGCTCGCGCAGCGGCAACGCCACGTTCTCGATCACGCTCAGGCTCCCGAGCAGGGCGCCGCTCTGGAACGAGAGGCCGATGTCGTGCCGCGCCGAATCGAGCCCGGCGGTGCCAAGGTCGTAGAGATCGCGCCCGTCGACGAACACGCTGCCGCTGGTCGGTGGCTCGAGCCCGCTGAGGTGGCGGAGCAACGTGGTCTTGCCGCAGCCGGAGGGCCCGAGGATCACGAACACCTCGCCGGCGCGGATCGAGAGATCGATGCCGTGCAACACGGCGCGCTCGCCGCGCGTCGAGGAGACGCCGATCGCGCGCACCTGCTCGTCGCGCGACGCGCGCGGCGGCGACGCCAGGGCAGCGGCGGACGGCGGCGTGACGACCCTCATGCGAGCACCAGCCGCTGCAGGGTGACGAACGCGGCGTCCACCACGATGATCAGGAAGATGCTGCCCACGACCGCGTTGGTCGTCGCGCGGGCCACGCCGACGCTGCCGCCCGTGACGCGGAGGCCGAGCGCGCAGCTCACGATGCCGATCAGCAGGCCGAAGGTCGCGGTCTTGCCCATCGCCACGAACAGCTCGCCGACCGCGAGGGCCTGCCGGGTCTGCTCCCGGTAGGCGTCGAGTTCGATCCCGGCCATCGCGACGCCGAACAGGGCACCCCCAGCCATCGCCACGATCGCGAAGAGCAGGCAGAGGCCGAGCGCGCCGAGCGCCAGCGCGATCACCTTCGGCACCACCAGGAAGCGCAGCGGGTCGACCCCCATCTGCCGCAGAGCGTCGACCTCCTCGCTCACCACCATCGCGCCGAGCTGCGCGGCGTTGCTGCTGCCGCTCCGTGCGGCGAGCACGATCGCGGTCATCAGCGGCCCGATCTCGGTCACCACCGAGACGCCGACCATGTCGGCCATGTAGATCTCCGCCCCCCACACGCGGAGCTGCACGTAGGCCTGCATCGCGAGGATCAGGCCGAGCAGGAACCCGATGAGGGTGACGATCGGCAGCGACCCCAGGACCACCGCGTCGACCTCGACCGCGGTCCGATCCAGCCGGACCGCGCGCCGTCGCCAGGGGGCATTCAGCACCGAGGCGAGGACCGCGCCGCCGAGTGCGAACACCTCGCGCGCGGTCCGCGCCAACGGCACGGCGCGGGCGCCGAGTGCGCTGATCCAATCGGCGCGCGCCGGCTTCTCGGCGCCGTCGGCGACGAGGCGCTGCACGGAGACCAGCGACAGGAACTTGACCATCGCCTCCGACGCGCCCTTCAGCCGCACCTCAACGCCGCGCGCCTTGGCCCGGCGCAGGCCTTCGAGCACGCCGGCGATCCCCGCCGAGTCGAACGTCCGCACGTGCGTGAGGTCGAAGACCAGCCGCGAGTCGGTCGAGCCCCGGCCGGCGAGGTCGCGGAGGACGTCGCCGGCGGCACCGCCGTCCAACGTTTCGCCCACCCGAATGACGGTCGCCTGCTCCAACGGTTGCCTCGCCTCGTCCATGTATCGGGACCACCCGGGGGGCGAGCTTGAGGACGCCGCGACCGAGTCTTGCCCGGCCCGACTCTTGCTGGGCGAACCAGCGTCCGGACAATGCTCCGCCCCCTCTGGTCCCGCCTGTTCCGCGCGCCCGCCGCGCCAGGATCCACCCGCATGATGCGCCTGCTCCCGCTCGTTCCGCTCGCCCTGGCCCTCGGTTGCGCCGGCAGCCCGGCCCCGCGCGACCCCGCCACCGCCGGCCTGCTCGACCAGGCCCGCCGCCTCGTTGCCGCGGGCAGCTACGCGGACGCCCTCACCATCACCGACGGCGTCCTCGCCAAGGACCCGAAGAACAAGGACGCGCGCCTGGTTGCCGCGGACGCCAACCTCTCCCTCGCCAACGCCGGCGGGCGCAACGTGCAGGCCTACCTGCTCGATGCGGTGCACAATCTCGAGGCCGCGTGCGCCGCCGCCCCGACCGACGCCGAGGCGCACCTGCGCCTCGCCGACACCTACCTCAAGGTGCGCGAGTTCGAGAAGGGCCGTGACGCAGCGATGACCGCGGCGAAGTTGCGCGCCGACGCGGGTGCCGATCGCGGCAAGGTCGCCGAGGCGATCCTCGCCGCCGCCGACAACGAGATGCAGATGTTCGTCGACGCGCGGCGCCCCGAACTCGACCGCGAGGAGCCGCCCGGCAAGCTCGCGTTCGAGCTGGCGCAGATCGTGATGGCGCGCGCCAACGCAGCGCGCGCCGGTCTGCCCGGCAAGGCCGCGGTGCGCACGGCGCGTGTGTACCAGTGGCTCAACCAGCACGAGTCCGCGCTCGCGGAACTCGAGCGCGGCATCGCCGCCGACCCGAGCGAGCCGGAGGTGCACGTGACCTTCCAGGACGTGATGCTCGGCTCCGACCGGCGCGCCGAGTGCGTTGCCGCCTACAAGCGCATGCTGCGCGATCTCGGCGAGTCGCCGACGATGCTCTTCTACACGGGGCGAGCGCAGTTCGCCGTCGCCGACGGTCTGCGCGGCCGCGGCCAGTTCGACGACGCCACGAAGAGCTACCGGGAGGCCCGCGAGTACTTCGGGCGCTACCTGAGCCTGCGTCCCGCGCACGCGCGGACGGCTACGCACTGGCAGGCGATGATCGACCTGTCGCTCGCGCGCATGGCGCTCGACCGGGGCCAGCGCGACGCCGCCAAGGCTGGCTACTACGCGGCGTTCGCCACGGACTCACGCGTGCTGACGCCCGATGCCGACGGCGCAAGCATCGTCGACTCCTTCGGGGGAACCTACGCCGGCGGGTTGTTCCAGCTCGGCACCGCGATCGCGGAAGGCAGCGACAGCGACAGCCTCGAGAAGGCGCTCGCGTTCTTCGAAGAGGTGATCGCGCGCCACCCCGACGCGATCGGCCAGTTCTACAACAACGCCGGGCTCGCCGCGCGCGACCTCGGTGTGCAGGTCGCGCGCACGGACGAGAAGGCGGCGATGGCGTTGTGGGAGCGGAGCTACCGCCACTACCAGAATGCGGTGGAGCTGGTGCCGGAGGATCCGCGCATCGTCAACGACTGCGGTCTGATGCTCATCTACCACCTGCACCGCGACCTCGACATCGCGAAGAAGCACTTCGAGCGCGCCATCGAGCTGGGCGACGAACAGCTCGCGCGCCTGCCGGCCGACGCGACACAGGGCGCGCGCAACTTCCTCGAAGAAGCGGTGGGTGATGCGTGGCAGAACCTCGGCGTGCTGGCGCGCCAGCAGGGCAAGGCGTTCGACGAGTACAAGGACACGCTCGAGAAGGCCATCCTCTACTACCCCTACCAGCGCCGCACGGCGGCACAGCTCCTGCGCAACAAGGGCGCCGAGACCGTCGGCCTGCCCGGCAGCCAGGGCACCGCGCTCACGCCCGCGGAGCGCGCGCGTCGCGAGGCGTTCGCGCAGACCGCGGACGCCGCGAAGGCGCAGGCCGATGCCGGCGATCTCGATGCCGCACTGCTGACCCTGGACAAGGTCGCCGGCGAGTTCGCGGAGTACGCCCCCTACCACGCGGCGTTCGGCCGCTACTCGCTGCTCTATGCAGAACACGCGAAGAACAACGGCGGCAACGCCGGCCAGGTCGACGGCCTGTTCGCCGACGCGCTGCAACACCTCCGCAAGTCCCGCGAGCTGGACGGCGAGGACAGCAGCACGCGCTTCTGGCTGACCAAGGCGCTGTTCGCACGCGGCGACTTCGCCCCGGCCCGCGACGAGGCCGACAGCCTGCTCAGCCACCTCCGGTCGCGCGGTCAGGACGACGGCGTCGACGTGAGCGAGGTGCACGCGCTACGAGCGCAGAGTGCCACGCGTACCTACGTGGAGGCCAAGCAGGCAGGCAACGACGACGAGGCGTCCCTGCGTACCGCGCGCGAGTCGTTCCGGGTGGCGTCGCAGGCCGGCAAACTCGACGCCCCGGGCCTCAAGGCATGGCTCGGCCTCGAGCAGTGGGCGGGCGCGCCCGCGCAGGCCCTCGAGATCGCCGTCCAGGCTGCCGTCGGCGAGCCGCTGTCGACCGACGCGCTGGAGCAGGCGATCGCGCTGGGCGCGCAGCTCAGCCAGAGCGGCAAGGTCGCCGACGCGCTGCAGGCGAGCACGGAGGCCACGCGAGTCTGGTATCGCGGTCGCGCGCGCTTCAACCAGGCGCAGGAGCAATGGGTCGACGACAAGGCCGCGGCTGCCACGAGCCTCGATGCCGCCGTCGCGTCGTTCACCGCCGCCAAAGCGGCGAACGAGGCCTTCAGCGACTCGTGCGACCAGTGGATCGCACTGTCGCTCGGCAGCAAGGGCGTGGTCCTGCTCAGCGCGGACCGGCTGGCGGAAGCGGAGGCGACGCTCCTGCAGTCGATCACGACGCGTCCGGACTGTGCGACGACAGATCTCGGTGGCGGCAACAGCGCCAAGCGCGCGATCCTCGTCCTCGGCGGCAAGTACTCGCGCGACCAGGCGAAGCTCGAGGCGCTGATGCGCGCCGCCACCAACGCGGTGCCGGGCGACGTCGACTTCGCCAACAACCACGGGCTCGCCGCACGCGACCACGGTGTCGAACTCGAGCGCGCCGGCGAGGCGGCCAACGCCAGGGAGATGTACGAAGCGAGCTACGCGTCGTACGTGCGCGCCGCCGGCCTCGAGCCCGACAACGTACGCCTGCGCAACGACTGCGCGTTGATGCTCCTCTACCACCTGCACCGCGATCTCGATGGCGCGGTACGCACGCTCGAGGCCGCGCGCGACGCCGGCAGAAAGCAGCTCGAGGAGGCCCCGCCGAGCGACGCGCAGGCGCGACGCGACCTCGAAGAGGCGGTCGGCGATTGCATCGAGAACCTCGGCTACTACTGGGACGTGCACGGCAAGGACCCGGCCAAGGCGCGCCCGTTCTACGAGGAGTCGCTGGCCTACTACCCGCGGACGCAGCGCCAGGCGACGCGACGCCTGCAGCGACTCGGAGGCGGGAAGTGAGCGCACGCCGATCGGTGGGTGTTCTCCTGCTCTGCCTGACCGCGGGGCTCACCGCGCAGACCGACGCCCCGGGCGTGCTCACCCTCGAGCGCCAGGCGGAGCAGGCGCTCGCCCGCGGCGATGCCAGCGCCGCCGGCGACCTCTATCTCGAACTCGCGCGCAGCGCGCCGGGCGAGCACAAGTGGATCGTCGCGGCCGCCGACGCGCTGGGTCGGGCGAAGCGCTTCAACGATGCGCTGGACTTCCTCGACGGCGTGCGCGCGGCCGGCAACGACACGCCGCAGATCACCTCACTGCTCGCCAAGACCTACATGCTCAAGGCGGAGGCACACCTCGCGGCGGGCAATCGCGACCAGTTCGTGGCCTTCGACTACCAGGAGGCAGCCCGGCTGGCGGAGGCGGCGATGACCAAGGATCCGAGCCTGCGCGAGCCGACCCTGATCCTCGCCGAGGCCCGCTACGCACTGGGCGATCGCGACGCGGCACTGGCGACCGCACAGCAGGCGGTCGCGCGCTTCCCCGAGCACCCCGGCGGCCACATCCTGATGGCCAAGGTCCTGCTCGACCGCTTCACCGGCCTCAAGCAGCGGATGAACGACGAGCAGCCCAAGGGCAAGGACCTCGAGGCCCTCGCCAACGAGACGGAGGCGGTGCGCAAGCAGGCGATCGCCGCTCTCGACGGCGCCTCGAAGGCCGACCCGGAGCGGGCCTTCCCACACAAGCTGCTCGGCGACCTGCACGCGTGGAACGGCAACCTCACGCTGGCGCTCGAGAGCTACGAGAAGGCGCTGGCCCGCGACCCGCAGACACCGATCCAACACGAGTGGCTCGCCGACGCCGCCAAGCCCGACGTGCTCGAGAAGCTCTACAAGCGCGCGCTGGACGCGTACGGCAAGAGCAAGGGCGCCGAACCGCGCCGCGCTGCGTTCCTGCTCTGGCACGTCGGCCACACGCAATTCCGGGGCAAGCGCTTCAAGGACGCACGCACGTCGTTCCTGGCCGTCGTGCAGGCCAACCCCGAGTACACCAACAGCTTCTACTACGTGTGGCTGTCGTCGTACTGGCTCGGCGACCACGCGGGCGCGGAGCGCGAGGCGGCAGCCTTCGCCACGCAGATCCCCGGCGGGTTCGCCGACACGTTGCGCGCGGCAAGCGACCGGGAGCAGGTGCTGCCGATCATGACCTTCCTCGCCGCGCGCGCCTTCAAGGCCGGACGGCTGGCGGACAGCTGCGCGCTCAACCACGTGCTCGCGCTCGCGCAGGACACCGCGGAGAGCTGGAACAACTACGCCTTCGCCTGCCGGGAGCTGGGTCGCTTCGACGCGAGCCTCGCGGCGTACGAGGCGGCGCTCGCCAAGGAACCCGAGTCGCCGCAGCTCCTCAACGACGCGGCGGTGATCCTCCACTACCACCTGGCGTCGCCGGAGAACGTGGCGCGCGCCAAGGCGATGTACGAGCGCGCCGTGCAGCTCGCCGAGCGCCAGATCCAGGCCGGGAAGCTGAAGGGCCCGGACCTCGCCCTCGTGAAGCAGGCCCTGCAGGACGCCAAGGGCAACCTCGCGAAGCTCTGAACCCGGGCCTGTCGTCACGGGGCCGGAACAACTGGCCGTCGCGGCCCGGGAAAGCGGCTGTTCAGTTGAAGTGGGTCACCAGCCACGAAGAGGTGCTCGCCGTGCCGGTCGCACCCAGGCTGCCAGAGAGATAGACGCGGGCGCCGACGCTGGGCCCGGTCGGCGCCGTGAAGCCGTGGATGACCACCGGACTCGTGACGACGTTCCACAGGTTCGCGCCGATGTCCACCGCGACGATCTGCGAACGCGTGACCGTTCCGTTCATGTGGTTGGCCAGGGGGATCGGGACGTCGGTCGTCGACGCCCCCGTGGCCGAAGCCACGTTGGCGAACGACGCAAGGATGTCGGTGTACACGTAGCAGCTCCCCGACGGCGCCGTGCCCGTGCCGGGCAACTCGAAGGGCAACGGGATCGAACCCCAGTTGGCCTTGCTGGTGCCGAGGATCATCACGAGCGGCGCGTTCGCGGCGGCATTGGTGCCGGTCACGCGCAAGATGCCGGTCCCGCCCGCCCAGCTCATCGACGCGGAGGTGCCCGTCGCGCCCATCGCCGCGGTGCGCCCGGTGGCCAGGCAACCGACGCCGAACCGGCCGACCTGCAGGCTCGGGTTGGTCGAGTTGGGGGTGACGGCGTCATGCGTGATGCTGCTGGTCTGCGTCTTCGCCGTCACCTGCGCCTCCCAGCACAGCGGCGCACCGCCCGCGAACACGAACGGTACGTCGAAGGGGTAGCTGAGCACGAACGGACCCGGCACGCAGTTCGGATCGGACGCCGGATGGTTGTAGGTGCGCGCGGTCGCGACCTGGAACTTGTCGAGGCCGTGGTTGTTGTCGAACGTCGTCGACACCGTCGCGGATGTCGTGATCGCGGTCGACACCCAGATGTCCGTCGTGATCGAGTGCGATGGATAGGTGACCGTCGCCAGGTTGTGACGGAACGCCAGACCCGTGACCACACCGGGGCGCGCGTCGTCATGGACCTGCGCGAAACGGAAGGGCACGGCCGTGTTGCCGAACGGGAAGACGTTGTTGCTGAGGCCTTCGGCCGTCGTGTGACGGACCGGGCTCACGTACTGTGCGCTCGCGACGCCTGCGAGCAGGAGAGTGGAGAAGAAGACGCTGCGCATGGGATTCGAGACGAGTGAGAGACTGGCCCGTCACGCGATGGACCACTCCGGACTCTAGCGGAGATCGCGACCTGGCGTGGACGCGCCTGCAACGTGCCGACGCCGCTCAGCGTTGCGCCACTGCGAATCGGGCGAGCACAGCCTGCACCGCCGTGTCGAGGGCCCCGGTCCCCGCGACCGTCATGTCCGCGTATCTTCGGCTGGGCTCCACCCACTGCTGATGCATCGGTCGCACCGTCTGCAGGTACTGCCGGCACACGCCGTCGACGTCGCGCCCCCGCTCGTGCGTATCGCGCTGCAGCCGGCGCATGAACCGCAGGTCGGCCGGCGCGTCCACGAACACCGCCAGGTCGAACCGCTCGCGCAGACTCTCGATGGCGAGGAGCAGGATCCCGTCCACCACCACGTACGGGCGCGGTGCCACGCGCTCGACGTCGGGCTGCCGCGTGTGCGCTGCGAAGTCGTAGACCGGCACGCTCGCTGCGCGCCCGGCCCGCAGCGAGTCCAGGTGTTGGGCGAGCAGCGCGCTGTCGAGAGAGTCGGGGTGGTCGAAGTTCACGAGCGCCCGCTCCGGCAACGTCAGGTGCGTGAGGTCGCGGTAGTAGGCATCGTGCTCGATCAGCGCGCAGCGATCGACGCCCAGCGCCCGCACGAGCGCGTGCGCCAGCGTGGTCTTGCCGGAGCCGGAGCCTCCGGCGATGCCGATGATCGTCTGCGCGCGGGCGAGCACGCCGGGATCGAAGCCGACCGACCGGCTGCGTGCAAGCGAGCGCACGACGACATGGTCCCGGGAGGAAGAAACCACGGCGTCGTCGGTCACAGGCGCATGCCGGACGCCTCTTCCTCGCGCTCGCTCCGACGATGGTCGATCGTGGGCGCCCTCGCCATCGCGACGATCGCCCTGCTGGCGATGGCACGGCAGCGCGTGGTCGCTGCGCGCTGGGCGGCGGCGGTCGCCCTCGCCGACGCCCAGCAGGCCCGCCTGGCCACACGCACACCGGCACGCCTGCGCACCATCGGCGCGGACCCGGTCAACGCCTGGCACCACTATCTCGCCGCCCTGCAAGCCCTCGCCGCCAAGCCACCCGCAGAGGAGACAGCCCTCGCCCGGCTGCGCCGCGCGACCGCGGCGGCCACCGGTGGCGTCCCGATCCCCTTCGAGCGCGGCTTCGCCGCGGACCTGCCCGGCGTGGGCCCGCTGCTCGGCCTCGGCGAGCTCGCCGCCGGCCGCGCCGCAGAACGGGCGAAGGCAGGCGACCTCGAAGCCGCGCTCGACCTGCTGATCGACGGCATGCAGTTCGCGATCGACCTGCTCGAAAGCGGCATCGCGGTCGAGGAGATGGTCGGCGCCAGGACGCTGTCGGCCCTGCTGGAGACCGCGACCGGGCTCGCGTCGGCCGTGCCGCGCGCTGCCGCGCTCGCGCCGCGCCTCGCCGCGGCCCTCGCCGACGCCGACCCCGCCATCCATCCGACGTCGGAGAGCGTACGGGTCGACGCCGTCCTGCTCGTGCGCAGCATCGACGACCTCGATGGTCTGTTCGGCGGGAGCATCACCGCGCGCCTGTGGCGCTACGCGTTCTCCGCGCGGATCGCGATCGCCGCGCACGTCCACGACGCCCTCGCGCTCGCCGACGAGTTCGACGCGGTCCTGGCCAACCCCACACTCCCGTTACGCCAGATCGAAGAACTCACCCGCCGCCGTCGCTCCAGCCCGAACCCGATCACGAGGCTGTGCGCTCATGACCTCACCGAGACCACGCGCGAGCGCCTCCGGGTGATCCAGCGCCTGCGCCTCCTGCGCACCGCGCTCGGCGCCCGGCTCGGCACTCCATCGCTGTCACTCCGCGACCCGCTCGGTGGCAGCTTCGGGCTCGAAGTGTTGGAGGATCGCGTGCGCGCAAGCTCGGCGGACGGCGAAAGCCTCGAGCTGCCGTTGGCGTTGGCCGAAGCAGCGGGCCATCGTCCCCGCTGATCCAGCCAGTAGCCCGCATGCGCACCAGCACCGCCGCCGCGGCCGTCGCCGCCATCGCCTCCCGCCAGCGTGTCTTCGTGCAGGGTGGCGCGGCCACGCCGCAGCGCCTTGTCGCCGCCCTCACGGCGCGGGCCAGCGAGCTCGTGGGCGTCGAGATCGTGCAACTGCACACGGAGGGACCGGCGCCGTACGCCGCCGAGGGTCTCGCCGGCAGCTTCCGGGTGAACGCGCTGTTCGTCGGCCACAACGTGCGCGACGCCGTCGCCCGCGGGGACGCCGACTACGTCCCCGTCTTCCTGAGCGAGGTACCGGCTCTCTTCCGACGGCGGATCCTGCCCCTCGACGTCGCCCTCGTGCACTGCTCGCCGCCCGATCGGCACGGCTTCTGTTCGCTCGGCGTGTCCGTCGACGTCGCGGTCGCCGCCGTGCAGAGCGCCGCGCGCGTCATCGCGCAGGTCAATCCGCACATGCCGCGCACGCACGGCGACGGCCTCGTGCACACGAGCCGCTTCCACGCCATGGTCGAGGTCGACGACCCGCTGCCGGAGCGCCCGCGGCCCGCACTCACCGACGTCGAGGTCGCGATCGGCCGGCACTGCGCCGGCCTCGTCGACGACGGCGCCACCCTGCAGACCGGCATCGGCGCGATCCCCGACGCCGTGCTCGGTGCGCTCGGCAACCACAAGGACCTCGGCATCCACACCGAGATGTTCTCGGACGGCGTGATCGATCTGGTCGAGCGCGGCGTGATCACCGGCAGCAAGAAGCGCGTCCACCCGGGCAAGATCGTCAGCGGTTTCCTGCTGGGCTCGCGTCGCCTGTACGACTTCGTCGACGACAACCCGCAGGTGGCGATGCTCGACATCGGCTACGTCAACGACACCGACGTGATCCGCCGCAACCCCAGGGTCACCGCGATCAACAGCGCGATCGAAGTGGACCTCTCCGGCCAGGTGTGCGCCGACTCGATCGGCACACGCCTCTACTCCGGCGTCGGCGGCCAGATGGACTTCATCCGCGGCGCGTCGCTCTCGGCCGAGGGCAAGCCGATCATCGCGCTGCCGTCGACGACGAGCCGGGGCGAGCCGCGGATCGTGCCCTACCTCAAGCACGGCGCCGGCGTCGTCACGACGCGCGCGCACGTCCACTCCGTGGTGACGGAGCACGGCGTCGCCGACCTCTACGGCAAGAACCTGCGCCAACGCGCCGCGGCGCTCATCGCCATCGCCGCGCCGGCGCATCGCGAAGGCCTCGCCCGCGCCGCGCGCGAGCGTTTCCGTTCCCTGCCGGAGTGAGTCTCGGCATCGGCACCCGCGAACCCGCACACACGATGCGCGTAGTCCTCACGGCCAGAAGGACGCCGCCGTCGAAGGACTGCTACGTCAACGTCGCAGGCTTCGAGGTCGTGGGCACCGGGCGCTGACGGACGGAACCGACCACGCGCTCACCGCGCGCGCCGCACCGAGCCCGCGCCGTCCCAGACGATGCGGTCCAGGCTGGCGGCGGCTCCGATTTCGACGGAGAGCCCTTCACCATCGCGCATGGCTCGCACCGGCCTCGCCTCGCCCGCGGGCGCGCTGAGCACTGCCGCAAACGACACCGACGCACCGCGCCGGCGCAGCAGCACGAACGGCGCGCGCTCGTCCACCGAGCCGAACGGTCCGGTCCCGGTGCGCACGACGGTCGTTCCTTCACCTGCGACGACGACCTGCCCAGCGTCGTCGAAGCGCGCCTCCACCGCGCCGTCGGTCGTGCCCACGCCCATCCAACGCACGAACTCTTCGCCCGCGACACCCAATGCCGCGTCAGGCTTCCCGTTCGCCACGGCGCACGCCACTGCGTCCGACGCGTCGTGGTAGACCCAGTCGAAGGTGTGCTCGCCTTCGCCGGTCAGCAGATCGAGCACCACGAGGTACTCCTCCGTGAGCACGAGGCAGCGCCGGTGTTCGACGCCGGGATACGCCGCGGTCGTGCGCGCGGCCACCACCTCGCACCCTTGCCCCGTCGCGAACCCCAGCAGTTCGCCGCCGGCGCCCGCCTGCGAACGCCCATCGACGACCACCGCGTTGTGCGCCAGCGTCGCGCGGTACCAACCGTTGTGGATCGGCAGCCGGTATGCCTGGCTCGCCGCTCGCCCCGGGTCGACGCCACGCTCGGCGCCGAACGCGTGCCACACGAAGCCCAGGCGATCGAAGTGGTCGTGGAAGCCCCCGAAGGGTGCGAAGGTGAGCAGCGCGGTCGGACGCGCCGCGCCACCGGCGCGCAGGATCGCGTGCCCGGCGCTGCGGAACAACTCGCTCGTGGCGAGCTTCGTGGCGCGGTCCGCGTCCAGCGCACGCCCGTACCGCACGGACTCCCAACTCGTCGTCACCGGCAACACCGCGCGCAACGCGGGGTCGGCAGTCGCCGCATACACCGCCTCGAGCGCTCGCCCCGCCTTCTCCGGCGTCGAGTCGACATCGTCGCCCAGCCGCGGCAGCCGACCGTCCCCCATCAGGTAGCGCGCCGGCAGCGTCGTCATCCGACGCAGCGCGGGGTGCCCGAAGAGATCGATCCCCGCGTGCCGCGCTGCCTCCGCGTGGTGCACGAGCGCGTTCAGGGTGTAGAGGTGGTAGCCGAACGAGTTCTCGTACCACATCCCCTCGGCGGACACGCACGCGCGCATCTGCAACAGAAACCCGTCCTTCGGGTCGAGCACCGACCGACGCATGAGTTCCTGATCCCCCAGCAGCACACCGCCGGCGAACAGGGCCGCGTTGTGCCAGCTCTGCCAGTTGCTCTTGCCGCGCCGGCACTTCGCCACGTTGGCGACGAGCGGCCGCACCAGATGCTCGAGCACCCGCGTGCGCTGCGCGTCGTCGAGGTCGGCCCACACCAGATCGATGGCCGGCGCGATCTGCGAAACGAACATCCCCGCCTCCGACAGCGTCTGCTCCCTCAGGTGCCCACCCGAGTCCCGCCTGCGCGTCGGGTCGCGGTCGTTGCTGTGGTAGGGATAGCGCTCGTAGCGGTCGGCGTAGCCGAGCAGGATCTCGCGCGCGTCCGCCGCAAATACGGCCTCGTCGGTGAGTGCCAACGACCACGCCGCGTCGAGCGCGCGCGCGAGGTTCTGCGCATGCTGGCGCGAGAAGATCACGTCGTCGTACGGCGGGCCCGAGTACACCCTGCCACACCCCGGACAGCGGTGCTCGGTGTCGCTGATGGTCGTCAGCGCACGCTGGCACGCGTCGCACTGGTACCACTGGTTGTGCTGCCCGCCGCGCGGCGGGAAGACCACGGGGGTGGTCAACCGGACGCGCGCGGCGTCGACCCGAGCCCGCACGACCTTCTCTCCTGCAACCAGCGCCGCCCGTAGCCGTGCGAGTTCGGCCGCCGTGCAGGCGAGCAGAGGGGCTTCACCGCGGACCGGCGGTTGGAAGTCGGCTGCCACTGGCGCCCGCCAGGCCTGCGCCGGGCACACGGCCACCGAGACCAGGAACGCCACGCCAACAGCCACCACGGGCGCGAGGGTAGACCGCGGCGAGACGCGAGTCGCGGGTGAGGTCGCGGGATCACGAGAAGTCTGTCCGGTGCCGCCGCCCTTCGCGGATCGAGGAGACAGCCTCCAACCCATCCAAGGAGCAAGAGAACCCCGATGCGAACCCACCGATCCCTCCCAACGCTGTCCCTGATGCTCGCTCTCGCGCCCTGCCTCGCGATCGCGCCCCTGCCCGGGCAAGCCCCGCAGGGCGGCGGCGGCTTCGGCAACCGGGTCCTGCACGAGACCACCTTCGCCGGGTGGACGAGCCCCGCTGCATTCGCGCCGTCGGTCAACTTCGGCGGTGGGCTGTCGGCCTTCGTCGTCAACAACTGCGGCAACCCCGCGCCGGGGATGCAGGTGACCTGCACGGTCCCGAACGCGGCGGGGAACACGGCTGGGCGCGTCCTCCTCTCGGCGGCGAGTTGGATCCCCGGCACCGACTGTCCGGACTGCCCGGTGAGCGACATCACCGTGCGGCTCGATCACAGGAACGGCGCGACCGTCGCGCCGGGCCACCTCGTGTGGCCGGCGATCGTGCAAGGGGGCGTGCTGTACGTGGGTCCGCCGTTGGCGGCGTTCTCCGTGCCCTGGGCCACGCTCATCTGGAATGCGCTGCCGGCAACGTCGTTCTGCCAGGTCACCGGCGCCACGGCGGCCGGCCTGACCACCAACTGCCTCAGCAACCCGAACTTCGGGTGTGCCGGCGGGGCGCTTTCGTTCGGTTTCGTCGCCACCGTGAGCGGCTTCGTGGCCACGACGCGCACGCACTGCTACGACAACTTCCGGGTGGTGCTGAACTGCCCCGCGCAGTTCTCGACGTTCTGCACGGGGTGTCCCAACTGCGGCGTGCTGCCCCCCGCGATCGGCTACGCCGGCGGCCTGCCGACCATCGGCAACCCGACCTTCCAGATCACCGAGACCGGCGCGTGTCCGTCGGTGCCCACGTTCCTCATCCTCGGTGTCAGCAACACGACCTGGAGCGGCGGGACTCTGCCCTTCAACCTCGTGGGACTCGGGTTTCCGGCGTGCAACCTGTGCGTCTCCCCGGATGCGATCGCGGTGGCGTTCACCACGGCTTTCGGCACCGCAGCCGTCACGCTCCCGATCCCCAACGACGAGTACCTGATCGGCGCGAAGTTCTACGCCCAGTGGCTCGACTTCGGCCCGCCGCCGATCGGGATGTCCGACGCCGCGAAGATCGTCATCGGCCGGTGACGTTCAGCCGCCGGCCGGCTTCGACGCGGCGGCGGCCTTGTGCTTCTCGAACCAGCCGCGCACGTACAGGATCCGCCGCAGGCGGTTGCTCACGTGCCGGCCGGCGGCGCCGTGGTACTCGTCGGGCACGCGCACCATCACGGTGTCGACCTTGCGCAGCTTGAGCGCCTGGTAGTACTCCTCCGTCTGCGCCATCGGCGTGCGCAGGTCGAGTTCGCCGGTGATGAGCATCGTCGGCGTCGCGACGTTGCCGACCAGGCGCAGCGGCGAGCGGCGCCAGTGCTCGTCGATCGACTCCCAGGGCAGGCTCGCGAAGTTGCGGTACCACGAGGCGCCGTCGGTCGTGCCCACGAAGCTGATCCAGTTGGTCACCGGGAACATCGACACGGCGGCGCGGAAGCGCGACGTCATGCCCACGATCCAACAGGTGAGCACGCCGCCGCCGGAACCGCCGTACACGAACAAGTTGTCGGTGTCGACGCAGCCCTGCGCGATCACCGCGTCCACGCACGCCATCAGGTCGTCGTAGTCCTTGCCCGGGTACTCGTTCTTGATCGCGTTGCCGAAGGCCTTGCCGTAGCCCGTGCTGCCGCGCGGGTTCGCATAGAGCACGAGGTAGCCCTCGGCGGCGTGGTTGTGGCGCTCGAACTCGAAGCCCACGCCGTACATCGCGTGCGGGCCGCCGTGGATCTGCAGGATCAGCGGGTACTTCTTCGTGGCGTCGAAGTCCGGCGGCTTCACCAGCCAGCCCTGCACCGCGAGCCCATCGCGCGAGCGAGCCTTCACCTCCTCCACCGCGCCGAGCTTCACGCGGCCCAGGAGGTCGCCATGCACGTCGGTGAGCCGGGTCCGCTCGCCCTTCGCCGAGAAGGCGAACACGTCGCCCGGCTCCGACGGCGAGGTCACCGTCGCCACGAACGCCCCGTCGCGCCCCACGTCGCCGAGGCCGACCTGCTCGTTGCCGCGCGTGAGCTGCGTCCGCTTGCCGTCCAGACCCACCTTCCAGACGTGCGTCGTGCCCTCGCTCTGGGCGGCGAAGAACACCGCCTGCGAGTCGTTCGCCCACTGCAGGTCCTCGGGCTGGCGGTCGAACCCCGCCGTCAACGCGCGCGCGCCGCTCCCATCGCTCGCCATCACCCACAGGTCGGCGACGCTGTAGGTGTCGTCGTTCTGGTCGTAGCCCACGTACGCGATCCACTTGCCGTCCGGCGACACCCGCGGCCCACCGTCGGGACCCTTGCGCGTCGTGAGCTGCCGGACCGCGCCGTCCGCCACCCCCACCGCATACACCTCGGACTCACGCCACTCCCAGTCCGCGTCCGCCACGCGCAGCCCGCTGAAGACCAGCTCCTTGCCATCCGGCGTCCAGTCCGGCGCGCCGTGGTCGAAGTCCCCGCTCGTCACCTGCCTGGGCGTGCCGCCCTGCACCGCGTCGACCACGAAGATGTGCCGGTACCCCGCCGGCCGATACCCCTCGCGATCGCGCCGGTAGCTCAACCGCGTGATCACCGTCGGCTCCGCCGCCCACTTCGCACCCTTGGGCTTCTTCGGCAGCTTGATGTCGAAGCCCTCCTTCTCCGGCACCTGCATCGTGAACGCGATGGTCTTGCCGTCGGGTGACCACGCGAGCGCCCCCGGCCCCTCCGTCAGGTGCGTGAGCTGCGTCGCCTCGCGCGTGTCCAGCCACATCACCCACACCTGCGCGCCGGCCGGCTTGCCCTCCGCGACGTACGCGATGCGCGTCCCGTCCGGCGACCATCGAGCGCCGCCACCCTCGACGAGCTGACGCGGTCGCGCCCCATCGCGCCCGACGATCCACAGAGCCGAGCGCATGCGATCCTCGATCTTGTCGGTCCAGGATCGGGTGAACACGACCCGCGTGCCGTCAGGAGACAGCGTCGGCTGCGCCACGGTCTCCCAATCGAGGAGGAGGTCGAGGGCGAGGCGATCGGACGCGGGCTTGGGTGCGTCGTCGGACTGCGGGAACAACGACGCGAGGAGCAGTGCGGTCGCGAGCATGGGATGACCCTGGGTTCCGGGGATGATGGTCCGCGCGTGTCTACGCCCCGCGGCGATTCTTGCGAGAGGGAAGTCGGCGGCGGCGAGCCCGATCTGGTTCTGGTTCACGGCGCCCGTCAACTCGGCCGACGGAAGCTGTTCACCGTGCCGGCCTGCCACATCCTTCGTGAAACGGCAGTCCCGACTCCCGACATGACTCCCCGCTTCCCTACCCGCAGCTCCCGCAGCCGGTCGGCGTCCCGCACAGCCTCGCCTCGATCGCCTTCGACGCCTTGGTGATCGACAGCCCGCCGAGTGCCGTGCAACGCAGCTCGCGCGCCATGCTCTCGCTGATCTCGCGGTGTGCGTCGAGGACCTCGTCGAGCGGGATGAGGTGGTCGTAGCCGGCCAGCGCGATGTTGGCGCAGGCGATGGCGTTGGCGGCGCCGGCGATGTTGCGGCCGAGGCACGGCGCCTCGACGCGACCGGCGACCGGATCGCAGATCAGACCGAGCACGTTCTGCAGCGCGTGGCTGGCGGCGGAGAGGCCCTGCGCCGCAGTGCCGCCCATCAGCTCGACGAGGGCGGCGGCCGCCATCGCGGCGCCTGCGCCGGTCTCGGCCTGACAGCCACCCACCTCGGCCGCGAAGCTCGAGCGCGTGGCGACGAACACCCCGATGAGGCCGGCAGCGAGCATCGCGCGCAGGATCGTCTCCTCGTCGGCGCGCAGGGCCTCGGCGGCGGCGAGGCACGTGGCCGGGAACGTCGCGCACGACCCGGCGGTGGGCGCCGCGACGATGACCCCCATCGAACTCTTCACCTCCATCAGCGCGGTGACGTAGAGGATCGCCTTGTTGAGGATGCCACCGTCGAGGAGCTTGCCCTGCTCGAGCATCGCCGCGAAGCGATGGCTCTGGCGCGGGAGGATGCGGTCCTGGTACTCGGTGCCGGCGAGGCCCTGCGCGACGCCGCCGCGCACGACGGCGAAGATCTTGCGCATGTGGGCGAAGACGGCGCTGGCGTCGATACCGCCGCGCGCGCACTCGTACTGGAGCGCGAACTCCGAGAGCCGACGCGTCTTCGGATCGGCCTTGGCCACCATCTCGCCCGCGTGCAGGAAGGGCACGGCAAGGCCCTTGCGCGAGCGCACGGGCAGGACCGGCGCGAGGCGCCGCGCGCGGGTGATGCCCGGCAGTGCCTTCGTCACCGCGTCGGGCAGGCACGCCTGCCCCGACACCAGGACCAGCGCCGGTCCCTTGCCGATGGCGGTGACCGCGTCGACGTCGGCGCGTTCCCCCAGCTTCGCCGCCAGCGTCGCGCCGTCCCCCGCCACGTCGAGCAGGGTCACCGCGTAGTCGCCGTGGAGCGTGACGCGCACGCCGTCGATCTCGACCACCTCGATCATCCCGCCGCCCGTCGAGAGGGCGACGAGGCGCGTCTCGACGCCGTCCTTCCACAGCGTCAACCGGTACGTGTTCGGATGCGGGTCGTGGAGCTTGCCGATCCTGATCTCCAGCGCGATCCCCGCCGCCGCCAGGGCCGCCGCCGACTCCGGCAACCGCGCATCGTCCGCCTCCCACCCGAGCAGCCCGCCGAACAACCCCATGTCCGAACCCTGGCTCGCGTGCGTCGTCGCCAGCGAGCCCTCGGTGTCGAACTCGACGAGCACGCGCTCCGGCGCGCCGCCGCACAGGTCGCGGGCCAGCCGGCCGATGCGCACCGACGCCGCGCTGTGCGAGCTCGACGGCCCGCGCATCACGGGCCCGACGACGTCGTTGAAGATGCTGGGAGGGAGAGTGGTGGGCATGGTGGGAGGCAGCCGCGAAGAACGCAGTCGACGACTCGGCACGATACCCGCCGCGACCGGTCACACGGCCGCCAGAGCGTCGCCGGTTGGTCGCCCTTTTTTCTGCGCTTGGACCCCGCCGCTGACGCGGTGACGATCCGGATCGACGGTCTCGCTCCCCGTGCGCCGTGTCGGGAAGACCAAGGCATCCCGGTCCCCAGAAGGCCAACTCCGTGCCCCACTTCACGTCGTGGTTGTTCCTCCTCCTCTGGCTGGTCTCGATGCCGGGCCTGCGGGCGCAGGATCCCTACAGTCTCGAGTTCTCCGCCCTCCGCCGCCTCGTCCAGCAGGAACGCAAGCGTCCGGGCTCCGAGCGGCTCCCGGCGCTGCGCGCTCTGGCGCAGTTCGAAACGAGTGCGTGCCGAGTGTTGATCCTCGACCTCTGGAAGGGCGAGAAGGATGCCACCGTCAGGCTGGAGTTGCTCGGACTCCTGCAGCAGCACGTCGACCCCGTGGTCGGCAAGATCCTCAGCGACACGCTCGAGGACACTACGGAGACCAGCGACAACCGGCAGAGCGCGGCGTACGGCCTGGTCGCGCAGGGGCCAGCGGGCCTGCGGCGCCTGGCCAAGGCCATCACGTCGAGCGATGCAGTCATGCGCTCGGCCGCCCGCCAGGCTCTCGCCAGCGCCGCAGACAAGCCGGAGGCCACCAAAGCCCTCAGCCGCCTGCTCGCGGCGGCGCGGGGCGACGAGGCGTACGAGATCCTGTTCGCGCTGCGTTCGCACAAGAAGGACACAACCCTGGCGCGATGGCTGCGCGACCACCTGCAGGACAAGGATCGCAAACTGGCGATCGAGAGCCTGCGCCAGCTCGCCGACATCGACCCCCTGGCGGCGCGCGCCTGCCTGGCGGCGCGAGCCGCCGAACCCGACGTGCGCAACGACGGTCGGATGCGGGGTGCCCTGGCGTACGCGTGCGTGGTGGCCCGCGCCGAGGGCGACATCGAGCTCGTTCTCGATGTCGCCGTCCCCGGCGAGGGATGGGTCGACTATGACCTCGGCTGGCTCGCGGCCGAGCAGCGACTCGCGCTCGCCAAGGACATCGAGCGAGTTGCACTTCGCCGCCCGGAGGCCACGACGCGCCTGCGCGCCCTCGCGTTGCTCGACACCCTGGAGCAGCGCGAACAGCTGACGGCCGCCATCGACCTGGCCCTTGGCGACGCGGACGTCGACGTGCAGCAGCGCGCGTTGGTGCTCCTCCGCAAGCACGCCATCACGGCGGCCCCCGCGCGGATCGACGCCATGCTCCACAACGGCAGCGACGCGATCCGCGCCGAAGCTGCCCACATCCTCCATCCGGCGCGCAAGACCGATCCACAGTGGGTCGCGTACCTGATGGCCGAGTTGCGGACGCCGAGCTCGGCTCGGCGCATGGCTGGCCTCGACCTCCTCGCGGACCTCCGCCACCTGCCGGCGCTCACCGCCGCACAGGAGGCGCTCGCCGACCCCGACTGGCACATCCGCTCGGCGGCCTGCCGGTTCTGCGTCCTGGTCCGCCACAAGAGTTCGATCCCCGTGCTCATCGCCCGCCTCCCCGACGAACACGGGCGCCTGGCTGCTGAAGTCCAGGCCGCCCTCGTGGGGTTGACTGGCCTCGACTACACGGAGGCTCGCTTCTGGGAGCAGTGGTGGCGGGCGGCGGGCGGCGCGTTCAAGCTGGGCGAGGTTGCCGTAGCCGCAGACGCAAGCGCGCGTGCCAAGCCCACGGTCACGGCGGCCGCGACCTACCACGATCTCCCCGTGGTGAGCGACCGTGTTTGCTTCGTGATCGACGTCTCCGGCAGCATGGCGGAGAAGGTCGGAACAGACGGAGTGACCCGTCTCGGCGCCGCGAGCGAAGCCCTTCTCACCACGCTGCGACAACTGGTTCGCACCGCAACCGAGCGCGCGCGCACGCCGGGCGAGCCGACCGTACGGCATGAGACGCTCGTCGAAGTCGTCGTCTTCGCGGATCAGGCACAGGCCTGGTCGGGCAAGCTCAAGGCTCTCGACGGCACCGCGCTCTCGGAGGTCAGCGATTTCGTGGCTGCACTCCGCGCCGGCGGCGGCACGAATCTCCACGCCGCGTTGCGCACTGCCTTCGCCGACATGGCCGTCGACACCATCTACCTGCTCAGCGACGGCGAACCCTCGCTCGGCGTCATCACGCACCCCAAGGCCCTCGCCACCGAGATCGCCCACTGGAACCGCAGCCGCCGCGTGACCATCCATGCGATCGGCTTCGGCACCGACAGTGAGCTGCTCCGGCAACTCGCGATCGAGAGCGGAGGAACGTACCTGCGACGACGGTGAAGCGGGCCCCCAGCGTGGTGGCGGTCCCGCGAAGGCCCTGCGAACCGCTGTCGCCACCTCCTACCGCGTCCCGAAGGTCACCAGGTTGTCGAAGAAGGCCCGGTTCGCGACTCCCAGGTTGCCGGTCCACATGTTGATCTCGAGGATCAGTACTGCCTTTGCCGAAGGGGACTGGGTGAGCTGTCCGCGATCCCAGACCGCGATCGAGTCGGCCGTGACGCGACTGCCGAGCCCCGGCGATGTGATGCGCCCCGACAGACTCATCCCGACCGAAGTCACGCGGTTCGGTTCGCTGCAGATCACGGGGTGGACGCAGGCCTGTGCATCGGCGCCGTTGCTGTTCGCCACTTGCACGAGCCCACCACCGAGCGCGACGAGGAAGTCCTGCACCGCCGTGTTGCGCGTCACGAACGCCCGGTTCTCGCCGTGGATGATGAGCGTCCTGCCGAGTGCCAGCCAGCTGGCAAGTGCGGTCCGCTCCGCCGGCGGAAGGTTGAAGACGTTGGAGAAGCGCAGGTCACAGACCAGCGAGTAGCCCGGATCGATGGCCTGCGTCAGCTCGTCGACGACGTCGACGTCGATCGTCAATGCCGTCAGCCCGGCAGCGAAGTAGTCGCGGATGGCCCGCGAGTTCGCCGGCTCCGAGCTGCGCGTGACGCCAGAGATCAGCAATGCGCGCTGCCGATCGAGGACGATCATGCCCACCTCCGTGACGCCGGCCTGCGGGGCAATCGGAGCGCTGCGCCCGATGCGCACTGCACCGCTCGCGTCGCGGGCCGACGCACTCACCGTGATCGGCGCCCCGCCGGCGGGGTGTTCGTGGCGCCGAAGATCACCGCTTCCTTGATGTGCCCGGAGTGCGGGAA
>CAYQMF010000017.1:69928-70163 GCA_964418595.1 uncultured candidatus Brocadiaceae bacterium | reverse complement strand
GGGTTGCGTCCCAAAGAGCGTGGCGCGCCTGGTCCAATCTCCGTGGCGCACGACACTCCGCGCCGTGTGAGGCACGGAAGGACGGAGGGACGGAGTAGAAAGAGAAGCAGGCAAGAGAGAAGCAGCAAGAGAGGAGCCGAACAGCAGCCCGCGCGGCGGCCAGGGCTCAGCGCTTCGGCGCCGGCGGCTTCGCGGGCGGCTGGACGGGCTTGGCCATCTCGCGTTCGCGCGGGCC
>CAYQMF010000017.1:0-69828 GCA_964418595.1 uncultured candidatus Brocadiaceae bacterium | reverse complement strand
GACCTTGCCGTCGTCGTTCTTGTCGGCGCGGTCGTGGGCGCGCTTGGCCATCTCGCGCTCGCGCGGTCCGACCTTGCCGTCGTCGTTCTTGTCGGCGCGGTCGTGGGCGCGCTTGGCCATCTCGTGTTCGCGCGGGCCGACCTTGCCGTCGTCGTTCTTGTCGGCGCGCTCGCGCAGCGTTTCGCCTGGCTTGGCCTCGCCCTTCTCCCCGGGCTTCTCGGGTCCTTCCTTGTGTTGCGCCCGGTCGGCGTGCGCGAGCACTTCGCGCGCCCAGTGCAGTTCGCGCGGGCTGATGACGCCGTCGCCGTCGACGTCGACGACGGCGAGGAGGCGGCGGGCGCGGGCGTGGTCGCCGCCGTCGGGGCGCGCCTCCGCGCGGGGCTTGTGCTCCGCGCCCGGGACGGGCTGCTGGGCGGAGGCGAGGGCCGGGAAGGCGAATGACGAGAAGGCGGCGAGAACGAGGATGCGCATGGTCTTGGTTGTGGCACCGTGGGTGCCACGCGCAGGATCGGTCCCGACGCGTCCCGAGCTTGACCAGCTGTCGCGTTCCTGGACACCGGGAGGCAGCGCGACGCGGACCTGCCGATGGCACGCCATGCAGCGCGAGGGGCTGCCTTCGCGGTTGCTCCGTGTGGCGCGGAACCCTCCAATCGCCGCCCTCCCATGACCCGCCCCTTCTTCCGTCGCCTCCTCGTGGCGAACCGCGGCGAGATCGCTCTCCGCGTCATGCGCACGGCGCGCGAACTCGGCATCGAGACCGTCGCGGTCTACTCCGACGCGGATCGCAACGCCTTGCACGTGCGGCGCGCCGACCACGCGTTCCGGCTCGGCCCACCCGCCCCCAAGGACAGCTACCTGTCGATCCCGCGGCTGCTCGAGGCTGCGCATGCCTTCGGCTGCGATGCGGTGCACCCTGGGTACGGGTTCCTGTCGGAGAACGCGAAGTTCGCGGCGGCGTGCGCGGAGGCGAAGGTGACCTTCGTCGGTCCGCCACCGGCGGCGATCCGCGCCATGGGCGACAAGGTGGAGGCGCGCAAGATCGCGGCCGACGCCGACGTGCCGCTGGTGCCGGGCCTCAAGGAGGACGTGCGCGACGCGGCGACGATGCGGCAGAAGGCCAAGGAGATCGGCTACCCGGTGATGCTCAAGGCGGCAGCGGGCGGCGGCGGCAAGGGCATCCGCATCGTGCGCGAGGAGAAGCAGCTCGTCGAGGCGGAGCAGATGGCGCGCGCGGAGGCGCTGGCGGCGTTCGGCGACGACCGGGTGTACCTCGAGAAGCTCGTGGTCGAACCGCGCCACGTCGAGATCCAGGTGATGGCGGATGCGCACGGCAACGTGGTGCACTACGGCGAGCGCGAGTGCTCCGTGCAGCGTCGCCACCAGAAGCTGGTGGAGGAGTCGCCCTGCGCGGTGCTCACGCCGGAGCTGCGTGCGGCGATGGGCGATGCGGCGTGCCGGCTCGCGCAGGCGGTGGGCTACGTGGGGGCGGGGACGGTCGAGTTCCTGTACTCGCGTGGCGCGTTCTACTTCCTCGAGATGAACACGCGCCTCCAGGTCGAGCACCCGGTGACGGAGATGCGCTTCGGGGTCGACCTCGTGCGCGAGCAGCTCGCGGTCGCCGCGGGCGAGAGGGTCTCCCCGGTGCCGGAACCCCGCGGGCACGCCATCGAGGTGCGGCTCAACGCGGAGGACCCCGACACCTTCTTCCCCGCGCTCGGCACCGTCACGCGGCTCAACCTGCCCGGGGGCCCAGGCGTGCGCATCGACAGCGCGCTCTACCGCGGGCTCGAGGTGACACCGTTCTACGACAGCATGGTGGGCAAGCTGATCGTGCACGGCCAGGACCGCGCGCATGCGATCGCCCGCTGCCGGCGCGCGCTCGAAGAGCTGCGCCTGGTCGGGATCAGCACGTCGGCGCCGGTGGCGCTGCGCGTGCTCGACGACCCGCGCTTCGTGAGCGGGCAGTACGACACCGGGATCCTGGAAGGCATGGCGAAGGCTCCGTCCCCGGCGACCGTCGAGCTGGCGGCGTTGGTCGCCGCCGTTGCGCGCCACGTGCAGGCCGGACGGCGGTCCGACGCCGCAGCGGAGGGTCGACCGCCCGCCGCCTCTCCCTGGCAGCTCGCCGATCGCCTCGATCGCCTCGGAGGGCGGATCCGATGAGGTACTTCGCGACGGTGGGTGAGCGCGAGTTCGAGTTCGCCTTCGAGGCTGGCGACGGTGTGCTGCTCGCCAAGGTCGGCGGCAAGACCTTGACCGTCGATGTCGCGCCGACCGGCGACGGCACGGCGTTCTCGATCCTGGTGGATGGCCGCAGCCACGATCTGCTCGTGGAGATCGGCGGCGACGGCACCGTGCAGGTGCAGACCCGCGGCGAGCGGATCAGGGTCGGGCTGGTCGACGAGCGCGAGCGCGCTGCCCGCGCGGTGGCCGCGCACAAGCCGGCGGGGCCGCGGCGCCTGAACGCGGTGATGCCGGGCGTCGTCGTGGACGTGCGCGTGGCGCCCGGCGACACCGTCGAGGCCGGGCAGACGCTCGTCGTGCTCGAGGCGATGAAGATGCAGAACCCGATCGCCGCCGAGGGTCCGGGCACCGTGAAGGCGGTGCACGTGAAGAAGGGTCAGGCCGTGGCCAACGGCGCGGTGCTGGTCGAGCTGGCCTGATCTACTGCTCTCGCGAATCCTCGTGTGGCGCGAGGATTCTGGCGTTGCGAGCGGGAGTAGTAGTCGCCTCCAAGAACAACAGCGCCTGCGGCCCCTTCCGGTCGGCGCGAAGCGCCGACTCAACCTTGGGTTGCGGCCGCAGGCAGCGCTGAGCGTCGGCTCGCAGGCGCGCAGACTGCGGCGCTACGCGCTCGCCATCCACTGCGCCTGCCGCTCGGCGCTGGTCTTGCGGTACTCCGGCCGCAGGCGATCGTCGAGGAACAGGTGGTAGACCCCGCTCAGCAGCTCGTGCAGCGTGAAGAACGACGCCGCGCGTTCGACGCTGCGGTCGCGCGCCGACTCGCACTCCTCCGAATCGTCGGGGAGCTTGATGCTCGACAGGTTCAGGGTCGTGCCGTCGAGCGTCACGCCGAACTGCATGGGGCCCTCCGCGACGATCAGCTTGGCGCGGCGCAGGCGGCGGCCGTTGCGCAGCGCGGTGCGCGCCTCGCCGCTGTGCGTGGGCGTGCCCTTGCGCAGGGTCTGCTCGAGTTCGTCGTCGTCACCGGGCGCGAACGCGATGAAGTCGTCGATGGCGACGGCCACGGAGCGCCCGCCCGCCAGTTCGAACTCGCCTCCGGTCGTGTCGATCCGGAACCAGAGCCAGGTGAGGAACTCCTCTCCGAGGAAGGCATGGGTCGCGGCGTCCTGTCTCATGCCTCGACCTCCGCGCCCGCCTCGGCGACGTCGGCGTCCTCGGCGTCGTGGCGTGCGGGCGCGCGCCGCGGCTCCTGGCGGGGCCAGTTCACCGGCGCCACCTCGTCCAGGCTGGTGCGCTGCGCGGCGGTGAGGCTGCCGCGCCGCGCCCACTCGAACGCGCTCGCCGGCACCAGTTCGTTGGCGGCGAAGGTCAGGCGCCAGAGCTTGCTGAACTCGTCGCGCATGCCTTGGCTCGTCGAGAACAGGAGCACGCGCTTGCCCTTGGGGTCGACGAGCACGTCGATGATCTGCACGGTGGGCAGGACGCGCGGCAGGAGGGTCTCGGCGAGGTCCTCCTTCAAGGTCTTGCGCTCCTTGCCGTTGAGCCTGCGCCCGGCCGCGCGCTCCGCCGCAGCGCGGTGGATGGCAACCCACCGCATCGGCAGCTTCTTCTTGTCGACGCGGACCTGCAGCCAGATCCCGGTCTCGAGGTCGTGATCCTCGCGGGGGAAGGACTCGCCGCTGGGGTCTTCCGGCGACACCCAGCCGATCGAGATCTCTTCCGACGCCGCGTCCACGATGGTGCGGAAGCGGTGCGCGGTGAGCGCGGCACCGAGCGCATCGCTGTGCAGGCTCGGCAGGTCGCCCTCGAAGAAGAACACGCTGGCGCTGCCGCCGCGTCGGATCGTTGCCACGAGACCCCCTCCGGGTGAGTGTCAGATCAGGCCGACCGGCGTCGCGTGCGCCGGCCGGGACGGCCGGTCACTTCAGGTAGGCCGGCGCGTACTTGCGGTAGTCGTCGCTGACGAAGGCGACGTCGACCTGCCCCTGGCTCACCTTCATCTGCACCTCGCGCACCTTGAACTGGTCGGCGGCGTACATCGCGAGCACGTGGCTGGCGCGCACCTGGTCCTGCGCCGGATCGTCACCCTTCTTGAAGCCGGTGCGCTTGATGAGGTGGTAGCCGAACATCGTCTGCACCGGCTCCGACACGTCCCCGTCGTTGAGGCCGAAGGCGGCGATGGTGAAGCTCGTGTCCATCACGCCGCGGCCGAACCAGTTGAGGTCACCGCCCTGCGCCTTGCTGGGGCAGTCCGACATCTGCTGCGCGACCTCCGCGAAATCGGTGCCGGCCTTGAGCTGCTGCTGCGCCTTGACGACGCGGTCGCGGGCGAGCTTGGCACCCTCCGGGAAGGCGGCCTCCGCGGCGCGCCGGCGGATGAGGGCCTCGACCGCAGCGGTGCGCAGTTCGTCGTCGGTCTGCTTGCCAGGCAGGCTCTTGAGGTAGCCGTAGATCGTCTGGAACTCGGACTCGTTCACCGCCAGACCACCGACCGTGAAGATCGTGCCGGCGGCGAGACCCTTCTTCTCCGCGTCGCCGAGGAGGCGGGCCTTCTTGGCCTCGGTGGGTTGCGCGGGGGCGCCGGTGGCGTCGCCGGCCGGGGCCGGGGGCGGCGTGGTCTGGGCGGTGCCACTCGCGCTGCCCGCGGGCGTACCCGGGTCGTCGACGATCTGCGGGCTGCCGGCGCGGTCGCGGAAGCGCGCGGCGACGCGGCCGACGATCCCACCGACGACCTGCGTGCGGTTGAGGAACTGCAGCTCCTCGTTCAGCTTGCGCGTTTGCTCGAGCAGGTTCTGCTTCTTCTCCTCCGGTGTCAGTGGCCGGTTGACGGCCTCGGCCGACACGCCCTGGGGGGGCGTCGGGGCGGGTACGACTTGCGCCGGGAGAACGGCAGGAAGGAGAGCGACGAGGGCGGAGCGGATGGGATTCATGGCGGACCGGGAAAGCGGGGAATGAGAACCGTGGTCGCGACGACGCGCAAGGGCGGCGTGCCCTCCCAGCCCTCCCATGCTGTTGGGTGCCGTCGTCTCACTCGGCCGCGCGCAGGCGCGAGCGCACGAAGGCACTGATCTCGTCGAGGATCGCGTCGAGAGCCAGTGCCGCCGGATAGTGCCCCAGCAGCGGGAGCTGCAGGCGACGCGGGCGGCCCAGGGCCTCCCACAAGGCGTCCTGGCAGGGGACCGGCACGACTGCGTCGAGGCGTGCCTGGACCAAGAGCACGCGCTCCGTGGCGACGAAGGGCGCGAGGCGCACGGGATCCGCGCGCAGGTCGCGGGCGAGCTCGTTGCGCAGGAAGGTGCCGGCAACCCCGTCGGTGCGGCGCCGCCACGCGCGCCAGGCCACGACGCGGGACTCGTCGCTCTCGAGCAGCAGGGTCGGCAGGTCGCCGCCAGCCAGGCACAGGGCTCCGGCGCGGACGTCGGGTTCGAGCGCGAGCAGGATCGCGCCGAGGATCCCCCCCGTCGAGATCCCGAGCAGCGCCCGCTGGTCAGCCAGGAAACGATGCGTCTGCCGCCGCGCCCACACGAGCAGCATCCGGTTCTGGATCAGCGTGCGGGTGAACAGCGCGTCGATGTCCTTGCTCCGTTGGCCCGCTACCAACGAAGGTCCGGGACGGTCGGCCCACATCGCGGCGAAGCCGCGCCGCGCGAGGTTCGTGGCGACGTGCCACATGAGGTCCTGCCCGCCGGCGAGGATCGGCAGGCACAGGACGACCGGCGCCGGCCGACCGGTGGTGGGCTGCAGCACGTGGAAGGTCGCGCGCTCCGCGCCCGCCACGACGGCGCCGCGCGAGTACGCGTAGGCCGCCGTGGCACCGGCGGGCACGACCTGCTCCTCGAGGACGTCGCCCGGCAGTGCGAAGATCGCTTCGTATTCGTCGGGCAGCGGCAGCGGCGGCCGGGGCTGGCCGGATGCCGGGTACGCGACGCAGCCAGCGAAGCAGAGCGCGAGGCCCGCGAGGCGGGCGCACCACGAGGATCCAGACATCGGCGAAGCGTGGACGACGGTCAGAAGACGGTCTCGACGTACACCATCGCCCCGGGTCCCGCATCGCGCGTTCCGGCAACTTCGCGGGCGAGGTCGGCGCCGGGAAACGCGTCGATGTCGGTGGCCACCCGCAGCCGTAGCCGCGTGCCCGGCGTGAGATCGACCAGCAGCTCGCCGGAAGCGGCGGTCGCGTCCTTCTCGTGGTCGAAGCTGGTCGAGATGTGGATGTCGACGCAGTCGTTGAGCGCGGTCGAGTACCCGAAGCGCACCGTCTCGCGGCTCAGGCCCAGCCGCCAGCCCTGCAGCGCGTAGCTGACGGCGATCGGGTCGCTGCCGTCGCGGAGGTGCCAGCGGAACGACAGCCGGCCGGCCGAGAAGCGATCCTCGTCGCGGCTGTCCAGCCAGGCGCCGGACGTCGGTACGTTCTGCGCCTTGAAGTCCTCGACCTCCATCTCCACGTTGCGCACGATCGGCAACTCGCGCAACGCATGCTGGAAGGGACGGCGGAGGATGCCGAGCGCCATCGACTGGAGCGCTTCGTTCTCCTCCGCGAGGCGGGCGCCGTCGGCCCAGTCGGCGTCCTGGTCGAACGCGCCCGCGGCCCGCTGCATGTACGACCAGCCCAGAGCCCGGGGCAGCCGGTCGCCGTCGCGACCGACCATGGTGCCGAGGAAGCGCAGCGTCATCCGATCCGACAGGTCCGGGAGCAGGTCGAGGTCACGGCGTTCGACGCGCTCGGGGGTCGCCCAGCGCGAACTGCCGACGGTGAGTCCGTCCGCGCCTGGTGCCTCGATCTCGCGGGGCCGAGGCACGGTCCTCGGCAGCGGTTCGTCGGGCTCGCGTTGCCCGGGCCCGGGACTCACTTCGCCCGTCCCCGTCGTCAGCGGGTCATCGGACAGGATCTCGACGCCCACGCGAACCTGCGTGATCGATGGGATGGCAGCGATGCGTGATGCGTGGTCGCGCCGCGGCGTCGGATCGTCCGTCGGACGCCCGCTGCCCGGCACGGCACAGCCGGCAAGCAGCAGGATCCACGGTGCAAGTCGAAGGGGCAGGCGCATGACCGGCGGTTGGAAAGAGCAGCCGGCCCTCGAAGGACCGGCCGGTGACCACGTCATCGACCCCGCGGCGGTGGTGGTTGAAGGCTCTTTCGCGCCGAGCGCGAGATCATTTGACGATGGTCAATAGTACTCCATGCGCGCGAGGTTGCAGGACGCGGCGCGCGGTTGTGCAACGGTGCGCTGGCATCGCGCGTAGCGAGGCTCACGCGAGTCGTTCCGCCGTTCAGGTGCCGAGTGCCCGCTGGCGGAGGGTGTCGCTCGGTGCGAGCCGCGAATCGAGCGTGCGCGCGTACGCGTCGAGCGTGTCGACGACGTGCTTGATGCCGACGCTCGTCGCGAACCCGGTGAGGCCGCCGCGGAACGGCGGGAAGCCGATGCCGAACACGAGGCCGAAGTCGAGTTCGTCCTCGCTGCAAACGACCCCCTCCGCGAGGCAGCGGAACGCTTCGTCGATCATCGGATACAGCAGGCGGGCCCGCACGCCGTCCTGATCGGTGGGAGCGCGGCGCGCCCGCAGGCCGGCGATCACCTCGCGGCCCGGGCCGGGGCCGCGGCCATCGGCGCCGTAGATCCCGCCCCCGCTCTTCTGTCCCAGCGCGCCCGCGGTGACCATGGCTTCGAAGAGCGGGTTGGCGCGCAGGCGCTCCGGGAACGCGCGCTCGAGCGTCGTGCTCACCTTCAGTGCGATGTCGAAGCCGATCTCGTCGAGCAGGCGACACGGGCCCATGGGGAGGCCGAAGTCGAGCGCGGCCCGGTCGATCGCCTCCGGCGCGCAGCCCTCGACGAGGAGGGCGGCGGCCTGGTTGAGGTAGGGGGCGAGGCAGCGGTTGACCAGGAAGCCGGGCCGATCCTGCACGACGAGCGGAAACTTGCCGAGCCGCGTCACGAGCGCGCACGCCGTAGCGACGGCGGCTGCCGAAGTCCGCGCGCCGCGCACGACCTCCACCAGGGGCATCTGTTCCGGCGGGTTGAAGAAGTGCACGCCGACCACGCGCGACGGGTCGGCGAGTCCGTCCGCCATCGCATCCACCGGCAGCGACGAAGTGTTGGTGGCGAGGATGGCGTGGTCGGGCAGGCCACGCGCGATGGCGTCGGCGAAGACCTTGCGCTTGACGGCGAGGTCCTCGGCGACGGCTTCCAGGAACAGCTCGCAGCGCGCGAGCCGGCCCTGGCCGGCGAGGCCGACGGCGAGCCGGTCCATGACCGCCTGTGCCTCGTGGCTCTCGATGCGGCGGCGCCGCGTGCGGCGGTCGAGCTCGCGCTGCACGCGCGCGCGCGCCGCGGCGAGCGCGGTGCCGCTGAGGTCTTCCAGGCGGACGCGGATGCCGGCCTTGGCGAACGTCGCGGCGATCCCCGCGCCCATCGCACCCGCGCCGAGCACCATCGCCGAATGCACGGTGGCAGCGTCGCGAGCCTTGCCGAGCCGCTTCTGCGCCTCGCTGAGGAAGAACATGCGCACCAGCGCCCGCGACTCCGGCGTGGCGAGCAGCTCGCCGAGCGCTCTGGCCTCGCGCGCGTGGCCCTGTTCGGCAGGCAACGTGAGCGCACCGATGCACAGTCCCAGCGCGCGTCGCTGCGCCGGGTAGAAGCGGTTGGCACCGTCGTCGAGGGTGCGCTCGGTGCGCCGGCGCACCAGCGCGCGGCCGATCGAGGTCTGCGACAGCAGATACGTCATCCACGACCAGCGCCGGCGACGGACCGGTTCTCCCGTGGCCACGAGACGCAACGCCTCGCGACGGGCGACGTCGAGGAGGCGTGCGGCGGGCGCGATCGCATCGAGCAAGCCCGCGCGCAGCGCCGCCTTCGGCGTGAGCATGCGTCCGGTGAGGATGAGATCGAGCGCTCCCGGCAGGCCGATCAGACGCGGCAGGCGCTGCGTGCCCCCGAATCCGGGGACGATGCCGAGGCGGACCTCCGGGAGGCCGAGCCGCGTGCTGGTGGCGTCGCTGCCGATGCGCAGGTCGCAGGCGAGCGCCAGCTCGAAGCCGCCGCCGAGGCAGGGCCCTTCGATCGCGGCGACCACTGGCACGGGCAACGCGGCGAGGCGCTCGAAGGCGCGCTGGCCGCGCTCGGCTGCCGCCTGCCCGCCCGCGGCATCCGGGATGGCGCGGATCGCGCCGATGTCGGCACCGGCGGCGAACATGTCCGGGCCGGGCCCGGTCACGATCACCGCGCGCACGGCGCGCGCCTGCAGCAGCTCGTCGAGCGCGCTCTCCAGGGATGCGATGCGCAACTCCGTGAGCGTGACGAGGTGCTCGTCGCGCGCACCCAGGCGCAGGATGGCGATGCCGTCGTCGGTGTGTTCGAGCCAGACGGTTCCGGTCTGCGGCGGCGCCGAGGGCGCGGTCGCGACGGCGGCGAGGACGTCGTTCATGCTGCCTCCAGGACGATGGCCTGCCCTTGCCCGCCACCGATGCACAGAGCGGCAAGGCCGTAGCGCGCGTTGCGGGCGCGCAGCTCGTGCGCCAGGGTGAGCACGATGCGGGCGCCCGAGGCGGCGATCGGGTGGCCGAGCGCGATGGCGCCGCCGTTGACGTTGAGCCGGTCCTGGTCGACGGTGCCCAGGGCCGCGGCGAGGCCGAGCCCGCGGCAATAGTCGTCGTCGGCGAACGCCCGCGTGCAGGCGAGCACCTGCCCGGCGAACGCTTCGTTGATCTCGAAGAGGTCGATGGCGGGAAAGCCGATGCCGGCGGCGCGCAGCGCCGGCGGCGCGGCGTGCACCGGGCCGAGCCCCATCTCGGCGGGATCGAGGCCTGCGGCTGCGCTCCCGCGCAGGAAGGCGATGGGCGTGAGGCCGAGCTCCTGCGCGCGGCGCCGCGAGGCCAGCAGGAGCGCGACGGCGCCGTCGCTGACCTGGCAGGCGTTGCCCACGGTCACGTCGCCTTCGTGGCGGTCGAAGACCGGGCGGAGCTTCGCCAGCGCGGCGAGGGTCTGCTCCGTGCGGATGCCGTTGTCGGCGGCGAGGAACGCGTCGTGCCGTGGCGGCGCGGAGAGCGGGGCGATCTCCTCGGCGAACCGACCGCGCGCGTGCGCTGCCGCCGCGCGCTGGTGGCTCTGCAGCGCGAACTCGTCCTGCGCGCGCCGGTCGATGCCGAACCGGCGGGCGACGCGCTCGGCCGTGGCGCCCATGATCAGGCCGCTGACCGGATCGGTGAGGCCTTCGCGCAGCGCGACCCGGGGCGCGAGGTGCCTCGGGCGGAAGGCCAACGCCGCGCGCGCCCGCTGCCAGACGTTCTTCGCCCGGCCCATCCGCTCGAACATGCGGGTGAGGCCCTCGCCCATGATCAGCGGGTAGTTCGACATCGACTCGCTGCCGCCGACGAGGAACAGCTCGCCGCGCCCCGCCCTCAGGCGGAGCCACGCCTGGTCGATCGCTTCCATCCCCGATGCGCAGTTGCGTTGCACGGTGAGCGCGGGGACTCCCTGCGGGACGCCGGCTCGCAGCGCTGCCACGCGCGCGACGTTCGCCTCGCGCGCGTCGGGCCCGCCGCAGCCGAGGATCACCTCGTCGATGCCGGCAGGGTCGATGCCCGTGCGGTCGAGGATCTCGCGGAACACGTGCGTGGCGAGATCGGCAGCGTGGGCGCCGCGCAGATCGCTGCCGGCGCGACAGAAGGGGGAACGCACCCCCGCGACGAGCGCGAGGTCCATGGCATCGGAGGTCTTTCTCACGGCTGTGGTGCGAGGCGAGACATGCCAACCGGCGGTCGCGTCGACCCGTGCGCGTCCGATTCAGGCAACTTCGCCATCGGTCCGATCTATCGACAGTTCAGAACCTGAGACTTGGGACGCCGGGCCCGACCGGCGCCGACGAAACGAACGTGCGCACAGGGCTCGATCCGAGAGACGGCAACGGCAGCAACGGACCGCAGGGGGCGACCGGCGCGCCGGCCACCGGGCTCGCGCCGGTGCGGGTCGGTACACCGGGTCGGACCACACGCTGCAGCCTCGTGCTCGGCGGCGGCGGGATGCGTGGCTTCGCGCACGTCGGCGTCATCCGGGCGCTCGAACGCCTCGGCATCGTCCCCACGCAGATCATCGGCACCAGCATGGGCTCGGTGATCGGCGGGCTCTATGCCAGCGGGCTCGACAGCCATCAGATCGAGGCGACGCTGGCCAAGCTCGACCTGCGCCGCTTCTTCCGTCTCAACCTGCTGAAGTTCCTGGTCAAGGGCTACCGGCACGCGTCGCTCTACAAGGGACGCGCGTTCCACGACATGCTCCGCGACACGATCCCGGCGCGGACCTTTGCGGAGCTGCCGCGGCCCTTCGTGTGCAACGCACTTTCGCTGACCACCGGCGCGCTCCGCTACTTCGGCCTGCCGGGTACCCCCGACGTGCCGGTCGCCGACGCGATCTACGCGAGCAGTTGCCTGCCGGGCGTGTTCGAGCCCATCGAGCTGGACGGCGATCACTACATCGACGGCGGCATGGCCGAGACCCTGTCGCTGAAGGTCGCCAAGGTCCACAAGCCCGACCTCGTGATCGCGGTCGACCTGTCGTTCCGCGACAACCACAAGTCGACGCCGTACCGCGCGACGCTGCCCCACATCCTGTTCCAGACGTACGAGATCATGGGCAGCGTGCTCAACGAGCACAACCTGCACCGCCACGTCACGCAGGAGGTCGTGGTGCTCAAGCCCAAGATGCAGGCATTCGGTCTGCTCGACGAGCCCGACCTCACCGAGGTCGTCCGTCTCGGTGAGCGCGAGGCGCTCGATGTGCTGACGACGCACGCCAACACGCGGCATCTGTGCGACCCGGCGGTCGTGCTGCAGGTGGAGCGCACCATCCGCGTCCCGCGCGACTTCGTCGAGCTGCAGGTGGACATGAACGCGTGCATCCACTGCGGCGTGTGCGCGATCACCTGCGCGACGCAGGGCTACGCGGACGTCTCGATCGGCAACGTGGTGCGCAAGCTGCACAACTACGAGTGCACGCGGGATGCGGCCTGCGAGCGGAACTGTCCGACGCGCGCGATCCGGCTGCAGAACCTGTAGGGTCGCTTCGCTCCCGGCGTGGGACAACGTAGTGCAGCCCTCCCGCTCGCGAGCCGATAAGGGAACATCCGGAAGCTTGACTCGGCCCGCTCGCCTGCTCCGCTCCTCGCATGACGCATCCCGGTGAGACCTGCATCGTCGTCGGCGCCTCCAGTGGCATCGGCGCCGCCCTCGCCCGCCGCCTGGCCGCCGACGGCTGTCGCGTCGTGCTCCTGGCCCGACGCGCCGATCGGATCGAGAAGCTCGCCGCCGGGATCGACGCGCAGGCCGGTCGGTCGCTGGCGCACGCGCGCGTGCACGACGTCGCCGACACCGACGCGGCGGAGGCGACGTTTGCGGCGATCGAGAGCGAGCTCGGCGACGTCGCCGCTCTCTACTACGTCGCAGGCGTGATGCCCGCAGTGGCGCTCGACGAGTACGACACCGGCAAGGACGTGCAGCAGTTCCGCGTGAACACGCTCGGCTGCATCGCCTGGTGCAACGCCGCCGCGCGGCGGTTCGCGAGGCGACGGCGCGGTTTCATCGTCGGCATCGGCAGCGTTGCCGGCGACCGCGGTCGCGCCAAACGGCCGGGCTACTGTGCGTCGAAGGCGGGACAGGACACGCACCTCGAAGCTCTGCGCAACCGCCTGTGGGCGCACGGCGTGAGCGTCACGACCATCCGTCCCGGCTTCGTCGACACGGAGATGACGGCGGGCCTCGGCCTGAAGGGCGCGATCTCCGCCGACGCCGCCGCCGCGGCGATCGTGCGCGCGGCGCGCAAGGGCAAGGGCATCGTGTACGTGCCGTTCAAGTGGCGCATCATCATGGCGGTGATCCGGTTCATGCCGTCGTTCCTGTTCCGGCGGATGGCCTTCCTGCAGTGATGGTCGCCTCGCGAGCACACGAACGCGTGAGTGGCTGGGGCATGGCGGTCGGCGGCGAAGCCGACGTGGTCCGGCCGCAGCGCGCGGAGGAACTCGCCGAGTGCCTGGCCGACGCGCGGACGCGCGGCGTGAGCGTCGGCCTGCGCGGCTCGGGGTGCAGCTACGGCGATGCGTCGCTCAACACCGGCGGAGTGGTGCTCGACACGTCGCGCCTCGACGCCATCCTCGAGTTCGACGCGGTGCGCGGCATCGCCCGCGTGCAGCCGGGGGTGACGATCCGCGACCTGTGGCGGCGCAGCGTCGGCGAGGGTTGGTGGCCCGCGGTGGTACCCGGCACGATGCAGGTGTCGATGGGCGGCGCCGCCGCCATGAACATCCACGGCAAGAACAATTTCGCCGTCGGCAGCTTCGGCGAACACATCCTCGCCTTCACCCTGTTGACGCCGCGCGGCGAGATGCTGCGGTGCTCGCCCACGGAGAACGCCGACGTCTTCCGCGCCGCCATCGGCGGGTTCGGGATGCTCGGCTGCTTCCTCGAGCTGACCGTGCACCTCAAGAAGATCGCGTCGGGGCGCCTGCGCGTGACCGCCATCGCCGGGCGCGACCTCGACGCCAACCTCGAGATCCTCGAGGCGCACCGCACGTTCGCGGACTACCTCGTGGGCTGGATCGACGTGCACGGCCGTGGCCGCGGGCTCGGGCGCGGGCTCGTGCACCGCGCCGACCAGTTGGCTGCGGGCGAAGACCCGGTGGGCGAGCGCATGCTGCAGGCGGAGCGCCAGGACGTGCCCTCGACCCTGTTCGGCGTGATTCCCAAGGGATGGATCTGGCCCGGCATGTGGTGCACGGTGAAGGCGGGCGGGATCCCGTTCGTGAACGCCGCGAAGTACCGCGCCGGCCTGCGCGAGGCGCAGCGCGCGCCGTACCTGCAGACGCACGGCGCGTTCCACTTCCTGCTCGACTACGTGCCGCGCTGGCACTGGGCGTTCAAGCCGGGTGGCCTGATCCAGTTCCAGCCGTTCGTGCCGGCGGCGCAGGCCTCGCGCGTGTTCCGCACGCTGTTCGAGGCGTGCCACCGTGAGCGCCTCGTGCCGTACCTCGGCGTGCTCAAGCGCCACCGACCCGACCCCTTCCTCATGACCCACGCCGTGGACGGTTACTCGATGGCGATGGACTTCGGGGTCACCTCCGGCAACCGCGAGCGCCTGTGGAAGCACACGCAGCGCCTCGCCGAGGTCGTCCTCGACGCCGGGGGGCGCTTCTACTACGCCAAGGACGCGACGCTGCTCGACTCGTCCTTCGCGCGGATCCACGGGGCGCCGGCGGTCGCCGAGTTCCGGCGGCTGAAGGCCCACCTCGATCCCGACAACCTGCTGCAGACCGACCTCGCGCGGCGCCTGGGGGTGGTGTGACCACGTTCGAGCGACGCTCCGCGGTCCTGGCGACGGCGCGCCTGCGCCTCGTTCCGGCCGGGCACGCCCACGTGGGGGACGCGCTCGCCGGCGCCGGCTCGCTCGCCGAGTTGATGGGGCTCGACGTGCCGCCGGGGATGGCGGTGGCGGCCTTCGACTCGGGTCTGCTGGCCCAGGCGCAGGGGTTGCTCGACGGGCCGGACGATGCGGATTGGCCCTTCTACTACGTGATCGCCGACCTGGGGCGGGGCCCGCGCCTCGCCGGCGTCGTGGGCTACAAGGGCGCGATCACGGCGGCGGGGACGGTGGAGATCGGCTACGCGGTGCGCGCCGACCTGCAGGGGCGCGGGATCGCGACGGAGGCCGCGGCGCTCCTCATCGAGCACGCCTTCGCCGACCCCCGGGTGCAGGCGGTGGTTGCCGAGACCCTGGCGCACCTCGCACCCTCGATCCGGATCCTCCGGAAGCTCGGATTCACCGAGGTTTCCGACGACGCCCAGGACGACGTGCTGCGCTTCGAACTGCGCCGTCCCGCCGGTGCGGGCGCCCGCAATCCCGGGCCGGAGTAATGCAATCGGCGAAAGTCGTCCCTCCGGCCGGGCCGCCGATGCCCTAGACTCGCGCGCCATTGAAGAATGAACCTGAGGGCCCCGAGTGCGGGGCCACGGCGTGCGGCCGCGCTCAACGCGCGAAGGCTTCGCGGCCGATACCCGAACTGGAGCGAGCGAGCCGGCGGCGATCCCCGCGGTTTGCGTCATCCCTGCCGAGGCCAGCCTCGCTCCCTACCCCCCCAACCGTTCTCTACACGTGAGTTTTGCATCCCTCGGGCTCAGTGAGCCCATCCTCGAGGGGATTCGCCGGGCTGGCTACCAGGACCCCACCGACATCCAGACCGAGGCCATCCCCATCGTCATGAAGAAGCGCGACCTGATCGCGCTCGGCGAGACCGGCAGCGGCAAGACCGCGGCGTTCGGTCTCCCTCTCCTCGATCGTCTCGCCGGCGGGCCGCGCGGCCTGCGTGCCCTCATCCTCGTCCCGACGCGCGAGCTGTGCGTCCAGGTCGCCGAGAGCCTCCGCGTGTACGCGAGCGGCACCGAACTGGCCGTGTGCACCGCGTTCGGCGGCATCGACATCGGCATCCAGCGCGCCGCGTTCCGGCGCGGGCTCGACGTCCTCGTCGCCTGTCCCGGTCGCCTCATCGACCACCTGCAGCAGGGCAACCTCAGCCTCGCCGACGTGCGCCTGGTCGTCCTCGACGAGGCCGACCGCATGCTCGACATGGGGTTCCTGCCGCAGATCCGCAGCATCTTCGTGCGCGTGCCCCGCGACCGGCAGAACCTGCTGTTCTCGGCCACCATGCCCGGCGACATCGAGGGTCTCTGTGCCGACTTCCTGCCGGACGCCGTGAAGGTCCAGGTCGGCCGCCGTTCGCAGGCCGCGAAGACCATCACCCACGACTTCGTCAAGGTCGGCACCGACGACAAGGTGCGCAAGCTGCACGACCTGCTGGCCCGCGAGCGCGGGCGCGTGCTGGTGTTCGTGCGCACCAAGACGCGCGCGGAGCAGCTCGGCAACGCGCTCAAGCGCGATGGCCTGCCCGCCGAGTCGATCCACGGCGACAAGAGTGCCGAGATGCGCTACACGGCGCTGAAGGCCTTCGAGCGCGGCCGCATCCGCTTCCTGATCGCCACCGACGTGGCGGCGCGCGGGATCGACGTCGACGACATCGACCTCGTGGTCAACTTCGACATGCCGCGCGCGGTCGAGGACTACGTGCACCGGGTGGGGCGCACCGGCCGCGCCGGAGCGACCGGTCGCGCCGTATCGCTCGTGGCGTCGACCGACCGCGGCGTGTTCGCCGCCGTGCAGCGCCACCTCGGCGTGCGCGACGAGCCGTCGCGCGACGATGCGCCGCACGATGACGAGCCGCGCGACGACCGGGCGCCGGCACCGAGACGCGACTCGTCCCGCGCCGGTGGCGGGCGTCGCCCCCGGCGGCGCAGCGGCGGCCGCGGTGGTCGCCCGGCCGCGGCGCGGGCTTGAATCCTGCGCGCCAGGCGTCGTAATCCGCCGCCGCCATGACGACGACGTTTCTGGTCTGCCTCGTGTTCGCGGCCGTCTCGCTGTGGGCGACGTTCAAGGTCAAGTCGACCTTCGCCCGCTACCAACAGGTTCAGCTCCGCTCCGGCGTCTCCGGCGCGGAGGCCGCCCACGCGATCCTGCGCGCCGCCGGGATCCGCGACGTCCAGATCGCTGCCGTACCCGGCATGCTCTCCGACCACTACGACCCACAGAAGAAGGTCGTCGCGCTGTCGCCCGACGTGCTCGAGGGCCGCAACGCCGCGGCGGTGGCGGTCGCCGCCCATGAGGTCGGTCACGCGATCCAGCATGCCCAGGCGTTCGCGCCGCTCGCCCTGCGCTCGCAGATGGCGCCGGTCGTCGGCTTCGCCAACTCGCTCGCCATCCCGATGCTGATCTTCGGTGCCCTCACGCACAGCCTCGGCCTCGCCTGGATCGGCGTGATCGGCATGGGTGCGGCGGTGCTGTTCCACCTGGTCACCCTGCCCGTCGAGTTCGACGCGTCGCGGCGGGCGATCACGATCCTCGAGCGCTCCGGCCTGGTCGCCAGCGACGAGATGCCCGGGGTGCGCCGCACGCTCTACGCGGCAGGGTTCACCTACCTCGCGGCGGCGCTGTACGCGGTCGCCGACCTCGTGCACTGGTTGGCGATCCTGGGGGTCTTCAGCGGAGATCGCGAGTAGCCCATCGCCGCGGGCCCGGCGTGGCCGCACAATCCCTGCTTCCTCCACCGGTCCCGCCATGCTCAAGAAGGCCTTCCTCGTCCTCGTCGTCCTGGTCGCGATCCTCGCGATCGTTCCCGCCTTCATGTCGCCCACCTTCGAGGCGCAGGCATCGGTGTCGATCAAGGCGTCCCCCGCGCAGATCTATCCCGCAGTTGCGACCCTCGACTCCTGGAAGGCGTGGACCGTGTGGAACGACGCGGCCGATCCGGCGGCGACCTGGACCTACGAGGGACAGAAGACCGGACTCGGCGCGATCATGAAGTGGTCGGGCGAGAAGCTCGGCAAGGGCCAGCTCGAGATCGTGAAGGCCGACCCGGGGCACGGCATCGCCTACACGATGAACATGGAGGGCATGGCGCCGGTGCACGGCGAGGTCCGCTTCGAGGCGAAGGGTGAGCAGACCGAGGTCACCTGGCACGACCGCGGCGAGCTGGGCTACGCCTTTCGGCTGATGGGCCCGATGTTGAAGGGGATGCTCGCCGATTCCTTCAACACCAACCTGCAAAACCTCAAGGGCCGCATCGAGGGGGGCACCCCTGCCGGTGCACAGGCCGTCGAGGCCTCCGGTACGAAGAAGTAGCGCGTCGCCATCGCGCTCGCGGGGGCCGCGCGCCGACCCGCCGAAAAAAAAAGGCACGGACTCGCCGAGTCGGCCGCGCGCGGTCTCCGCTCTGGCGTGCATCGCTCCGCGTCGATGGCAACGTCGGGTCGTGCGCGCGCCTTCGCCCGCATGCTTCGCGGAGTATGGCGGCACCGTCTTTCGGGCCCGAAACGCCTCGCGAGGCCCTCGCCCGCCGTTGCTAGACTGCGCGGGCCTGGCGCCAAAGAGATCGAAGCGATGCAGCAGCAAGAACAGCGCAGCACCATCGCAGCCCCGCCCCGTCCTGCGTCCATCGACGCGGCGGTGAGTCTGCTCGTCGACGGCGACCGTCGCATCTTCGACGCGTGTCGCCGTCAGCTCCTCGCGTGGGGGAGCCTCGCGCGGCCCAGCCTCGAGCGCGCCACGAACCATCCAGACGCCCAGCTCCGCGGCCGCGCCCGCGCCATCCTGCGCGCCCTCGACCTCGAAGACTGGCTGGCCGCGTTGCGCAACCTCGCCTTCCGCTTGCGCCACGAGGTGCAGGACCGGGTGCGCTGGTCGCTGCTCGAAGAGGGCGCCTGTCTGCTCACCGAGGTGGCGGCGCCCGGTCGGAGTGTCCGGCGCTCCGTCGCGACGCGGCTCGACGATCTCGCCGCGCGCCTGCGCCACACACTGCGCGTGCGCACTGCGGCGGCGGCTGCGCGTGCGATCACGGAGCTGCTCGCCGAGCGGGAGGGCTACACCGGCGATGCGGCGAGTTACTACGAACTCGACAATCTCCTGTTCGACTCCGTGCTCGCCAAGAAGAAGGGCATGCCGGTGAGCCTCTGCATGCTCTACATCCTGGTGGGCCGGCGCCTGGGCTTGTCACTCAGCGGCGTGTGGATGCCGGAGCACTTCCTCGTGCGCCTGCACGGCGTGCGCCCGGTGCTGGTCGATCCGTTCCATGGCGGCCGCACGATCACGAAGGCCGATTGCCTGCGCTACCTTCGCTCGGCAGGATACGCCAGCGATGCCAGTTCCCTCTCCGAGGTGGACGACCGCGCCATCCTGCTCGCGTTCCTCGGCGACCTCCAGCGCGTGTACGGCTACCGCGAGGACCGCGAGATCTGCGAGATCCTGCAGCGCGCGCGTCGCGTGCTCGCGGGCGCCTAGCGCGCCCCCGGCGACGCTCGCCTTCGCGCTGCTCGCGCTCTCGGGTGGTGGCTGCACCGGTTTCATGCAGGCGCCGCTGCCGGCAGTGGCGGCCAGCTACGCGCGCCTCGATCCGGTGACGGATCTCGAGGTCGGCGCCGCCGAGGCGGACATCACGCCGCACGACCTGCCCTACATGGGCGGATTCGGGATCGCGCGCGTGGCCACCGGTCGGCACGCGCCGCTGAAGGCGCGCGCGCTGGTGCTGCGTGCCGGCGCGCGGCGGATCGCGATCGTCGGCATCGACAGCCTCGGCCTGCAGCGCCACGACGCCGACTGGATCAAAGGCGGCATCGCGGGCTTCGCGCTGGGCGACGTGTTCCTGTGCAGCAGCCACACGCACGCGGGCCCCGATCCTGTCGGGCTGTGGGGCTACTACGGGCTCGTGTCCGGACGCGATCCGGCGCACATCCGGCAGATGCGAGACGGCATCGCCGGCGCGGTGGCGGCGGCGGAGGAGAAGTGCCGACCGGCGCGCCTCGTGCACGGCGTCGCCCGCCTGCCCGGCACAGGCCTCGTGCGCAATCCCAACCGGCAGGGGGTCTTCGACCGCGACCTGCACGTGCTGCACGCGGTGGCGATGGCCGACGGTTCGCCGCTGGGCACGCTCGTGCACCTCGCGTGTCATCCGGAAGTGCTGAGCCGGCGCGAGACGCTGCTGTCGCCCGACTTCGTGGGCACGCTCTGCGACGAGTGGAAGGCCCGCGGCCGCGGCCAGGCGGTCTTCGTGAACGGTGCGCTCGGCGCGATGGTCTCGCCCGGCGTCGCCGACCGCAACGTCGCCGGCACGGAGGCGATGGGCCGGACCCTGTGCGCGCTCGCCGAGAATGCGCTGGCCGCCGCGACACCGTTGTCCGTGCCGGACCTCGAGGTACGGCGCCGCGACCTCTTCCTGCGCATGGACTCGCTGGGGCTCGTGTTCGGTCGTCAGACCGGCGTCATCCCGCGGCCGACGCACGCCGGGCTCCTGCGCACCGGAGTCGGTTACCTGCGTCTCGGCGCGCTCGAGATCGCGTGCGTGCCCGGCGAAATGGAGCCCGGTCTCGCGGAGCGCCTGCGCCGCGAGGCGCGTCGCCCGCACCTGCTGGTGTTCGGACTCGTCGACGACGAAGTCGGCTACCTGATCTCGGCGCGCGACGCGGCGGATCGCGAGTTCGCGTACGAGCGCAGCATGTCGCCCGGGCCGCAGGCGGGCGAAGAAGTGGTGCGCGCCCTGGTGCGCGGCGACTGAATCACCTGAACGGCCGCGTGTCGCGCTAGCGGTCCGGCAAGCGCACGATCGCCGCCGGCGCCGGCGACGCGATGAGTGCGCGCACCAGGTCGCGCAAGGTCAATCGATCCGCCTCCGCCACCTCGCCGGTGCGCGGCCACGCGCGGTTGGTGACCTTCTCGAGTTCCTGCCACAGCGGACTGTCCGCGGCGATGCGCCACACGATCAGGGTCGACGGCATCGCGCTCGGCGTGGCGGGCGGCCACGCGAACGTCACCTTCGCAGCGTCGTCGCTGCGGTACGACCAGTGCAACGTCAGCTCGTGGTCGACCCAGGTCTTCAGGAGCCGCGCCGACGCCGCGTCGTCGACCTGCCAGCCGATCAGGGCGCGCCCGGGTTCCATGGTCAGGGTGGCGCTGAGGAGCTGGGGCGTGTTGCGGGCCTGCGCCGCGCGCAGGAGATCCTGCACCAGCGCTTCGACCCGGGGCACGCGAGCGCGCACCGCGCGCACGACGTCGAGCGCAGCCTGCTTCACCGCCCCGTCATCGCCTGCCTTCTCCGCCGCCATCTCCGCGAACAGCAGCGCGTCGCCGTCGCGTTCCGCGCGCATCGCCCGCTGGGCGATGGCGAGGGCGGCCTGCGACGTGGCGAAGCGCGCCCAGGCGAGCTGCAGGGTCTGCTCCGCGAGTCCTGGTTCGTCGACCTCGTACTCCTGCGCGAGCTGCAGGTAGTCGGCCAGCACCGCAGTCTTCTCCGCGTGCAGCGTGGTCAGCCGCCGGTGCGGCAGGAGGGTGCGCTCCGGGCAGGCGACCTCGGCGCTGCCGGCGAAGCGCGCGCCGGTGCGGCGCTCGGCGCGACTGGTGACCACGAACGACCCGCGCAGCTCGCCGGTCACCGTCTCGCGCAGGCGGCTCTCGGTGGTTTCGTCGTAGGTGCCGGTGGCGTCCTGCTTGCCGCGCTGCGCGATCTGCTCCCGCCAGGTCTGCGAGACCTCGCGGCTGATGCGCGTGCCCCGGAAGGCGAGCAGGCGCGCCCGCGCCGCGGCGACGGCAGCCTCCTTGGCGGCATCGGGCGTGTCGCCTTCGGCCTCGCCGCTGGCCACCCAGCAACGCTGGCCATCGATCGTCCGCTCCTCCTGCGCAGGAAGCGTGACCGCGGTCGCGACCATGAGCAGGATGCTGCAGTACGACCACCAGTGCATCGGACGAGACTCGGACATGCCCGGAGTCTCGACGTCGCGGCGTGCGCGCGCAAGCGAGCAGGTTAGGCTGTGGCCTCTCCGCCGATGACCTCGCCCATTCCCTTCGCTCTCCTCGCTCTCGCCTGCGCGACCGCGGTGCTCCGTGGCCAGGAGTTCGCCGAGTTCCTGCCGGAGCATCCACTGCGTTGGGAGAACGCCACCGTCGTCGGCGCCGCGACCCGTGGCGCGGTGATCGTCACCGCCGACGAGTACCGCGCCGACCCGACCTGGAACCTGCCCAGCGCCAGGCGCAGCGGTGAGCTGCTGCGCGACGCGCTCGTGAAGCACGGCGGCGTCGCCCGCGACTCCGTGGTGATGCTCTCCGGCGAGCGCGTGCACGCCGGCGCGGTCGAGGACGCGATCGCGACCCTCGCCGCCCGGATCGGCGCTGCGGAGAGCGCGGCGCGGCCGGCGATGCTGATCGTGGCCTGGGTCGGACACGGCTGGACCGAGCAGAAGGAGCAGCGGCTGCTCGGTTACTACAGCCAGCGTGCCGGCGAGCGCTTCCAGCCCGCCATCGGCCAGGCCCAGCTGCTGGCCTGGCTGCGGCAGGCGCAGCAGGCGGCGAGCAAGCGTGGCGTCGATCTCTCCACCATGCTGCTGGTCGATGCGTGTCGCCCCAACGTCGGGGCGCCGCCCGGCGACGCGGTGGGAGTGCGCGACGACGCCTGGCAACTGTTCGGCGCGAAGCTCGGTCGGCTGGTGGCCGCGGGGAGCGGCGGCGAACTGTTCGCGTTCAGCGGCGCGTTCATCGAGGCCCTGCAGATGCGCGCCCAGCAGGCGGCGACGTCGACGCTGGTCGAGGTGTTCAAGCAGGCGCGCGATCTCACGCTGCGCGGCACGCGCAACGTGCAGGAGCCGGAACTGCTCGAGCCCGAGAAGGCCGAGCGCCGCGCCGCCCTGCCCAACCTCGTGGTGCCGCGCCGCGTCGGCTTCCGTGTGCGCCTGCTCGATGCGCTGACCGGGGGGCGGATCGAGGGCGGCCGGGTCGTGCTCGACGACACGGAGCACGCGATCACCGACGCGCAGGCCCGGCTGGCGGGCGCGCCAGGCAGCCACCAGCTCGAGATCCGCGCCGACGGCTACCTCACGCGCACGGAGGCCTTGGCGCTGGGCGATGCGGAGGCCGACCGGGAGCTGGTCGTGCCGCTGTTGCCGGAAGTTACCGTCGTACGCGGACGGTTGACCCCGCCGCGCATGGTGCACGTGCGGGCGACGGTCACCGGTGCTCGCGGCGAGTACCACGTGCTCGAAGCCCGTAGCGATCGCGACGGTGCGTTCTTGTTGCGCGTGCCGAGTCTGCGGGAGCTGAAGGTGCAGGTCGTGCACGCGTCGCGCGTGGTGCAGACCGCGACTCCGACGCTCACTCCCGCGGCGTGGTTGCGCGACCGGGCCGGTCGGTACAGCGGCATTCCGGTGGCCGACCTCGTGATCGCGCTCGACAAGGCAGCGTTGGACGCGCTGGGCGCCGATCCCACCGCCGCCGCGCTGACCGATGAGGCGGCGCCGCGGACGGAGCCCACGCTGAGCGATCGCTTCGATCAGTCGGAGTGGGCGACGGCGCGCCAGCGGATCGCCGAGGGCAAGTGGGAACTCGCCCGCGTGGCGCTCGCCGGCGTGCAGCAGACCAGTGCGATCCTCGACCAGTGGCGCAGCTACGTCGATGGCAACTGGGCGCGGCACACGCTCGAGCGCGCCCTCGAACTCGGCCGCACGGCGGGCCAGTGGCCGGGTGCGGACGACGTGGTCGCGTGGTGGGAGGCGAAGCCGCAGGTGCGCAACGCCGACGAGATCGAGCGTCTCCTCGCGGAGCTGACCCGCGAGCGCGTGCCGCTGGAAGTCCGTCGCGGGTTCGAGGCCGGCAACCAGGCGTTCGCCGACGGCGACCTGGAGAAGGCGCTCGAGCTGTATCAGGCCGCCCGCATCCAGGCGAACCCGCACTACGGCGTCCGCATCGACGAGCAGACCATCGAGATCCGGGCCCGCCTCTTCGCGCGGCACGTCGGCGCGGGCAGCCAGCACGAGGCCGACGGCGACGCGACAAAGGCGCTCGAGAGCTACACGGTCGCGCTGCGCTACAACTCGGCGCGGGCGCGCCGCTACGTCGAACGCCTCCTCAAGGACGAGGCCCTGGCCGCCTCGCCGGCCGGCGTCGCCGCGGCCCAGGAGCTGCGCAACCGGTCGCTGTTCCTCGCCCTGAGCCAGTTCCGGGTCGGCGTGAAGCCGGTGGCGCCCCCGGACACGAGCGACAAACCCGACGCGACGAAGCCTGCCGAGCCGGACCGGCCTACTGCGCCGACCCCTCTGCCGCCTGGGACGGTGTTGTTCGGATGGGATCGCGAAGTGCTCGATGCGACCGTCGGCAAATCGGTGCCGCAGGCGCGCCGCGTGCGCGACAAGCGCACTGGCGTGGTGCTCCGCCTCGTCGAACCGGGCGAGTTCCTCATGGGATCCGAGAAGGGCGACGACGACGAGAAGCCCGTGCACCGCGTGCGCCTGACCAAGCCCTTCTACCTGGGCGAGACGGAGATCACGATTGGGCAGTGGCGCGTGTTCGCGGAGGCAACGGGCTACAAGACCACCGCGGAGCAGGAAGGCGCGGGCCTCACGCTCGTGCCGAGCGGCGCCTTCGAATCGGTGGCGGGCGCCTGCTGGGCGGATCCGTTCCCGGGCCTCGGGGTCAAGGCGCGCGACGACTGGCCGGCCGTACACATCAGTTGGACCGATGCGCAGGCGTACGTCCGCTGGGCGCACGGCAAGCTCACGCTCCAGTTGACGATCCGCCTGCCCACGGAGGCCGAGTGGGAGTACGCCTGCCGCGCCGGCACGACGAGCTTGTGCTACTGGGGCGACGACGCTGCCGCCGCCAAGGGCCACGCCAACGTCGTCGATGCGCGTGCCAAGGCGCGCTTCGCGGGGTGGTCGGTGTTCGGGTTCGACGACGGGCACGCCCTGCTCGCTCCGGTCGGCTCCTTCGCTCCCAACCCCTGGGGCTTCCACGACATGCTCGGCAACGCGTGGGAGTGGTGTAGCGACGCCTACACATCCGACGGCTACCGGGTGAACGAAGCCGTCGTGATCGACCCGCGGGGCCCGATGGCCCTCGTTGGCGCGGCGCGCGTGTCGCGTGGCCTGTCCTTCGATTCGGCGCCGCAGTTCGTGCGCGTGAGCAACCGCAACGGCGGGGCGCCCGGCTACAGCTTCGCGGGCATCGGGTTCCGCATCGCGCGGTCGCTGTGAAGACCCGCCGCCGGCGCTGGCTGCGTCGCCTGCTGTGGTCCGCGGCGATTCTCGTCCTGCCGCCGCTCGCCGCGCACCAGCACGTGCTGTGGGCGCCGGGCGGGGATGTCTGCACGATCGAGACGGCGCCGTCGTGCGAGGTGGCGATCGTGCTCGGGGCGCGCATCCACGAGGACGGCCGGCCGTCGGCGATGCTCGAGGATCGCCTCGCGGCCGCGGCGGAGCTGCTGCGGCGCGGCACGGTCCGGCGCCTGCTGCTGAGCGGCGACGCGCACAGCAGCGCGAACTACGACGAGCCGGCGGTGATGCAGCGCTACCTGCTGGCGCACGGCGTGCCCGCGGCGGCGATCCAGCTCGATCCGTGGGGGATGCGCACGCTCGACTCGATGCACCGGGCGCGCGACACGTTCGGACTCACGCGCGCGCTCGTGGTGTCGAACGGGTTCCACGTGCCGCGCGCCGTGTTCCTCGGCAACACCCATGGGCTGGCGGTCACCGGGGTCGTCGCCCCGGAGGGTCGGACGTACCGGCGCAGGACGATGCTGCGCAACCAGGCGCGCGAGGTGCTCGCGCGGATCCGGGCGTGGCTCGACGTGTTCGTGCTCGGCACCGAGGCGGTGGTGCCGCACGACTGAGGGCTTCGCTCAGTCCTCGCCGTCGCCCTGCTCCACGATCTGGAACAGGTTCGTCTCCAGCTCGATCAGCCGGCCCTTGGCTGCGAGTTCCTTCCAGACCTCGGGCGGGTACTGCTCCGGTGGTCGCACCGCGCAGATGGCCGACTTGCCGCCGGTGGTCATCGGGTTGCGACCGAGGCGCGACTCGTCGTCGAGGCGCGCGAGCTTGAGGCGCTTGCGGAAGGCCTTCATCGCCCGCTTCATCGTCTCCTTGGTCAGCGTCCCGTCCGGGTTGCGCTCGACGAGGTCTCGACGCGGCGTGTGGTCGCTCATGGCAGGCCGGGTGTATCGCGCCGCCCCCGTAGTCACAAGCTCGGGTTGCGCCGCGTCGCGCGGATCGGCGCCGGCATCCGCTACCCTTCCGCCGATGCCCCGCCTGCTCGCGCTCTACCCAGGCTCGCTGTCGCAGCGCCGCGCGCAGATCGATCGCCTCGCGCCGTGGCTCCGCGACCGCGACATCCACGTCGTTCTCGCCGACGACTGCATCGAGCCGGTCGATGCCGAGCACTTCGCAGGAGTCATCGAGATCCCGCCGCCGGCGGAGATCGGCGCGGTGCTCGCTGCTCTCGCGGCGCACCGCTTCGACGCCGTGCTCGTCCAGTCCGAAGCCGCGGCTTTGCCGGGCGCCCTGCTGTGCGCCCAGCGCGACCTGCCCGGCGCCTCGCGCACCGCGGCGCTCGCCTGTGCAGCGAAGCACATCACGCGCGCGAGGCTGGCGGCGCGGGGCGTGGCACAACCGGAGTTCGCCCTTGCGACCTCGGCGCGCGAGGTGCGCGCTTTCGCAGCCGGCCGCTACCCGGTGGTGCTCAAGGCGGTGGCCTCCGCCATGAGTCGCCTCGTCACCCTGGTGCGAACGGAGGTGGAGATCGATGCGGCCGTCGCGCGCGTCCGCCACGGCATCACGGTTTCGCCCGACGTCGCGCGGCTGGTCGCGTTCGCGCGCGCGGGCAACCTCGATCTCGGCCTCGACCCGACGGCGATGTTCCTGGTCGAGCGGTTCGCCGACGGCGATCCGGTCGAGGTCGACGGCGTGGCGGTGGGCACGACGCCGCGGCCGTACGGCGTGCTCGCGCAGCGCATGACGCCACCGCCGCTGTTCTACATCGACGGCTACATCCTGCCGTCGGGGCGCGCCGACGAGGCCGCGATCCTCGCCACGGCCACGGCGGCGATCCGGGCGGTTGGTCTGTGCGACGCGGGCTTCGCGGTCGAACTGCGCGCCGGCCCCGAGGGTCCGCGCGTGATCGAAGTGAACGGGCGGCTCGGTGAAGACGACGGCTACGGCGAACTGTTCGCCGCCGGCCTCGGCGTCGAGCCGGTCCAGCACGCGATCGCGCTCGCGCTCGGGGAGCGACCCGAGGTGCCGAACGCGCCGCACGGCTGCCATGCCCTCGCCTACCGCAACTGGCTCACCGGGGGGCGCGTGGTCTCGGTGCCGGGCGCCGCCGCGCTGCGTGCGACCGGCGTGCGCGTCGGCCTGTCGGTGAGCGAGGGTTGCGAACTGCACGCGGCACCACACCCCGAAACCCATCCACACCTCGCGTGGGCGCTGGCTTGCCACCCCGCCGAGCCGCAAGCTGCGTACGAGCGTGCGCGCGCCGCCGTCGCTACGCTCCCCTTCGTCGTCTCGTGACGTCACGCGCGCCGCGCACGCACATGGGCAACCGCGATCTCGACCGCCTGCAACTCCTCGACCGCACGACCGGCACGCGCCGCGAGGAACTCGCGCAGGCGGTGCGCACCGGGCTCACGTCGACGCCGAAGTACATTCCCTGCTGCTTCTTCTACGACGACGCTGGCTCCGCCCTGTTCGACCAGATCTGCGAGCTGCCCGAGTACTACTTGACCCGCGCGGAGGACGAGATCCTGCGGCGTCACGCCGGCGCGATCGTGGCGAGCGTGCCGTCGGACTCGGTCATCGTCGAACTGGGGAGCGGCAGTTGCCGCAAGACCCGGATCCTCATCGCCGCGGCCCTGGCTCGGACGACGCACCTGCGCTACGTGCCACTCGACATCTGCCGGGTGGCGCTCACCGACAGCGCGCACGCGTTGCTCGCGGAGTTTGCCGGCCTCTCCATCCAGGCGGTGGCAGCGGAGTACGACGCAGGCCTGCCGATCGTGGCGCGCCTCACCGGCGCCCGCAAGCTCGTGCTCTGGCTCGGCAGCAACGTCGGCAACCTGCACCGCGCGGATGCGGCGGCATTCCTGGCGCGAGTGCGCGCCACGATGGGCCGCGGCGACCGCCTCGTGCTCGGCGCCGACCTGCGCAAGGAGCGCAGCGTGCTCGAGGCCGCGTACGACGACGCCGCCGGTGTGACCGCGCGGTTCAACCTCAACCTGCTGGCGCGGATCAACCGCGAACTCGACGCCGACTTCGACCTCGACGCCTTCGCACATCGCGCGACCTGGCTCGCCGATGCCGGTCGGATCGAGATGCACCTCGTGAGCCGGCGCGCCCAACGGGTGCGCCTGCGCGCGCTGGACATCGCGGTCGACTTCGCTGTGGGCGAGGCGGTGCACACCGAGAACTCCTACAAGTACTCACCCGCCGAACTCGATGCCTTGGCGTGCGCTGCCGGCATGGTGACCGACGCTCGCTGGTCGGACGGCGCCGGTCGCTTCAGCGTGTCGCTCCTGCGACCTTCCGATGGCGACCATCCGGAATGACGACGGTGCGGCGCCGGCGCGCCTGCTCCGCGACCTGCGCGATGCGCGCGCGCGCTTGCTGGCGTTGACGGCCGACCTGCAGGGCGATCGGCTCGCCGTCCCGTACCTGCCGCACGTCAACCCGCCGCTGTGGGAGCTGGGGCACGTCGCGTGGTTCCAGGAGTGGTGGCTGCTGCGCGACGGTGGCCGCGTGCCGTCGAGCCGGCCCGGGGCCGACGCGCTGTACGACTCGGCGGAGGTGGCGCACCGCACGCGCTGGCAACTCCCGCTCCAGGATCTCGACGCCACGCACGCGTACCTCCGTGACGTGCTCGACGCGGTGCTCGCCCGCGCCGACCGGCTCGATCCGTACTTCGTGTGGCTCGCGATCCAGCACGAAGACATGCACGCCGAGGCGTTCCTCTACACGCGCCAGGCGTTGGGCCAGCCCGCGCCCGCGCTGCGCGCGACGCCGGCGCCCGGCGGCGGGCCGTTGTCCGGCGACGTCTGCTGCGGTGGCCACACCTTCCGGGTCGGCGCCGAACCGCGTGCAGGTACGACGGTCTTCGACAACGAGAAGTGGGTGCACGAGGTGTTCGTGCCGCCGTTCGCGCTGGCGCGTGCGCCGGTGACGCAGGCCGAGTACGCCGCGTTCGTCGACGCCGGCGGCTACCAGCGGCGCGAGTTCTGGTCGGAGGAAGGCTGGGCGTGGCGCGAGCGCGTTGCGGCGGCGCACCCGCGCTACTGGCAGCGCGACGCGTCGGGCTGGCTGCGCGCTGACTTCGATCGGCTGGTTCCGCTCGAACCGCATCGTCCCGTCGTGTGCGTGAGCTGGTACGAGGCGGAGGCGTACTGCCGCTTCGCCGGTCGTCGCCTGCCCAGCGAGATCGAGTGGGAGCTGGCCGCCGGCGGCACCGAGAAGCGCGCCCAACCCTGGGGCGACGCGCAACCCGCGGTGCCGCTCGCCAACGTCGACGGCGTCCACCTCGGTTGCGCCGACGTCGGTGCGTTCGCCGCGGGCGACAGCCCCGCCGGCTGCCGGCAGATGTGCGGCAACGTGTGGGAGTGGACGGCGAGTACCTTTGCGCCGTACCCCGGCTTCGTCGCCGATCCCTACGCGGCGTACAGCGCGCCTTGGTTCCACACGCATCGCGTCCTGCGCGGCGGGGCGTTCTCGTCGCGCGGCCGGATGCTGCGCAACACCTGGCGCAACTTCTATCTGCCGTGGCGGCGCGATGTGTTCTCGGGGTTCCGGACCGCAGCGCTGCGGGTATGAAGGATCGCGTGCCCCTCTCGCTGATCGCGCTGGTCGTCGCCAACCTCGTGCCGCTCGCGGGCGCCCTCTTCTTCGGCTGGTCGGCCGGCTCGATCCTCGTCCTCTACTGGGCGGAGAACGTGATCCTCGGTGCGTTCACCCTGCTCAAGGTCTGGACTCGACCGTGGGTCGAGGGCGAACTCAACCTGCTGCCGCGCGTCGCCATCAGCCTGTTCTTCTCGTTCCACTACGGGCTGTTCATGCTCGTGCACGGGGTGTTCGCGGGCCTGATCGCTGCGCAGGGGGCCGGGCGAGAGTTCGACTTCGTGCCCTTCTCGGTCCTCGGCTGGCTCGGCGATGGCGCCGGGTGGGGCCTTCTCGGGTTCGCCCTGAGCCACGGCGTATCGTTCGCCACCCATTGGCTGGGGGGCGAACGCCACCGCATCCGCGCCACCGACCTCATCACCCAGCCATACCAACGGCTCGTCGTGATGCACGTCGCGGTCCTGGTGGGGGGGTTTGGCGTGTCGCTGCTCGGCAGCCCGGTTCCCGCCCTGGTGGCGCTGGTGGTGCTGAAGCTCGGCCTGGATGCGCGTGCCCACCGCCGCGAGCACGCGCCTGCGCCCGAAGCCCTGCGCTGAAGCGCAATCGGACGGCGCCGTCCCCGTCGGGAACGCCCACGACAAGCCCGCGGGCTGCGCTACGCTTCCCCGTCGCCTGCCCGCCCTGCCTCCCTCTCCCCTTCGTCGGAGCATCGAACCGTGCTGAAGAGACTCTCTGTCTCCGTTGCGTTGTCGTTCCCTGTCCTCGGCCTGTCAGCCCAGGAAATCACCCCCATCGATTCGACCGCGGGCCTGGCCCGCTTCGAGCAGCAGTACGGTTCAGGCTGGACCGTGTGGCACGGACCGTTCGGCGTGCCCTACCGCGTGCTCGGCCCCGGCGCGCAGGTCCTTCCTGTTCCTGGCGTGCAGACCAAGGACGATGGCCGGCAGGCGATCGCACGTCTGCTCGCGGAGCACGGCGCGTGGCTCGGGGTCGACCCGCGCGAGGTGCGCGAGACGCACTTCGGTGAGGGCCGCTTCGTGATGGGGTTCACCTACCAGCAGACCTACCAGGGCGTGCCCGTGTGGAACGCGTACCTGAAGTTCGTGTTCAACCGCGGTGACGGCGGGCTCGCGATCCTGGGCTCGGAGGCGATCCCGGGCCTGCGTGTCGACATGGCGCGCACCCTGGACAACAACGATGCCGTCGCGCAGTTCATGAAGCTGACCGGCTGGCGCCCGCAGCTCGGCCACATGCACCACGACCCGATGCTCGAGATCGCGCCCGACGACAACGCGGGCTACCACCTCGCGTGGAAGGTCACCGGCGAGTTCCGCGACAAGCCCGAGGCCTGGAGCATCTGGATCGATGCCAAGACCGGCGCCGAGGTGCGGCGCGAGTCGCAGATCCACTACTGTGGCTTCGGGGAGAGTGGCTTCGGGGAGAGTGGCTTCGGGAAGAGTGGCTTCGGCAAGACCGACCCGTGCGCTGCCGAGAACCCGCCCCCCGCGCCGATCATCGGCAACGTGAGCGGCTGGATCAGCCCGATCCCCGGTGGGCTGGCGGCGGTCAACCCGCCGGTCCTCACGCCGATGGCGGACATCCTCGTCAACGTTCCCGGCGTGGGCTCGGCCTACACCGACGCCAACGGTGACTTCTCGATCGCGTACAGCGGCACCACGGCCGTCAACGCGACCATCGGCCTCGCCAACGGCCGCTGGTGGTCCACGGTCACCGATGCGTCGGCGACGGCGATCCTGACGCAGAACGTCGTGCTCACGCCCGGCGTGCCGACCAACATCGTCTTCAACGCCGGTGGGACGGAGTACACCACGGCGCAGACCAACGCCGTCCACTACGTCGCGCAGATCCACGACTACGTGAAGCGCGTCGTGCCGACGATGAGCGCGATCGACCCGGCGGTGACGATCCAGGTCAACATCAACCAGAGCTGCAATGCCTACTTCAGCGGCAGCAGCGTCAACTTCTACCGGCTGGCCGGGACGTGCAACAACACGGCGACCGCGTCGGTCGTGTCGCACGAGTACGGCCACTCGGTCGATGCGCGCAACGGTGGCATCGGCAGCACGCCGCGCACGCCGTCCGAGGGCGTCGGCGACGTGCACTCGATCTACCTGCAGGACAACCCCGACATCGGCACCGACTTCTACCAGGCGAGCCGGCCGGGCATCCGCAACGGCAACAACACGCTGACCCACCCGCTCACCGGCAGCAGCCAGGCAGTGCACACCTTCGGGCAGCCGTACATGGGCTGGTCCTGGGACGTGTTGAACGAGATGCGCACTGCGTACGGCGCGGTGCAGGGCTATCAGTACGCGGAGTGGGCGCTGTTCGAGTCGATCGTCCTCAACCCGCGCGACATGATCGACTTCATCGTCGATGCGTACGCCTCGGACGACAACGACAGCAACCTGAACAACGGTACGCCGCACATCGACGCGCTCGCCAAGGCGTCGCTCAAGCGGCACTTCCTGCGACCGGAGTTCCACCCGGTGAAGGTGACGCACACACCGCTCGCCGACGCGTCCAGCGGCGCGGGCGGGTTCACGGTGGACGCCACCGTCACGACCACGCTCGGGACGCTCGCCAACGTGACGCTGTTCTTCGATCCGGGTACCGGCAGCTTCGTGTCCATCCCCATGGTGGCGCAGGGTGGAGACCTGTACCGGGTCGTGACGCCCGCGGTCGCCGATCGCCGGCTGGCCCGCTACTACATCGATGCTCGCAACAGCCTGGGCAACATCACGCGGCGCCCTGCCGAGAACAACGACTACTACGTGGTCGCCGTGGGCCAGAAGACCAGCGTCTTCGCCGACACGTTCGAGGCGGCCAACGCCAACTGGACGCTGGGCTCGACCTGGTCGCGGCACACGCCGATCGGACGCAACTACGACCCCAACGTCGCGGCTGGCGGCAGCTTCGTGATGGGCGTCAACCGCAGCGCGACCGATGAGCGCATGGTGTCGGCGAGCAGCGGCACGCAGACCCTCACCAGCGTCGCCATCAACACGACCGGCCGCACCGGGATGCGCCTGCGCTTCCACCGTTGGGCGACCAACAGCAACAACGGCCAGTGCAACGCGCGGATCAACGGCACCGCCGTGGTGAGCGCGACCGTTCCCAACGACCAGGCGTGGAAGACGTTCGACGTCGACGTCTCCGCGCTGGCCGACAACCGGGCGTCGGTGGTGATCACCTTCGACAACACGGTCACGACCACCGACAACGTCGGCGGGTTCACGATCGACAACGTCGAGCTGTATGCCCTCAACTCGCCGTGCCCGGCGATCGTCGCGTACTCTCCGGGTCTCGCCGGCACGAGCGGCATCCCGGTGGTGGCGGGCAGCGGCGGTGAGCCGCGCATCGGCAACGCGGCGTTCGGGCTCGCCTTGAGCAGCGCGCGCAACAACGCGCCGATCGCCTGGGTGATCGGTGGCAACACCGCGAACATCCCGATCTTCGGTGGCACGATCGCGGTGCAGCCCGACCTCGTGGTCGCCGCCGCGACGGACGCTGCGGGTGGAGCAGGCCTGCCGCTGGGTGTGCCCAACGTCGCGGGCCTCGCCGGCTCGCAGGTGTTCGCGCAGGTCGGCGTCGCCGACGTCGTCGCGGTGCAGGGCATCGCCCTGTCTGCGGCGATGCGGATCACGATCTGCGGCCAGCCGTGAGTCGCTGACGTGCGCGGAGTGCGACCGTCCCGACCACGGGGTCGGGACGGTTGACCCGTCGCTTCGAACGGTTCCAACGCGCTGCCGGTGGCGCGGACCAAGGCGTTCATCCAGACTTGGTACCATGGCCAGAGCGTGCCGCTGGGCTCGATCTTCACGCAGATCGGCTGGCGCTATGACTCCGCCGCAGTTTCGTCCGTGGGCTTCACCCACCAGATGGAACTCGTGCTCGACAACACCACGGCGACGTTCTCGACACTGAGCACCACGTTCGCGAACAACCTGTCGGCGACGCCGACGACCTTCCTGCCGCTGACGACGGTCAACTGGCCGGCGTCGCCGAGTGGGGGCCTCGATCCCGCCATGTGGATCCCGGGCAACCAGCCATTCTTCTTCACGGGGCCACACCTCCTCGTGCAGGCGGACGTCCAGACCGAGGCCACGCCGCGCGCGCTGACCGGGTTCAACAGCGACAGCTACGCGGGGAGCAGCAACCTCGCCCAGCTCGGGAGCCCGGGGTGCGCGACCTCGAGCCTCGGCGTGACGAACACGCTCAACGGGGCCAACTACGACGTGCGGTTCGCGCTCACCGGCGGGCCGCCCAACAGCACCGCGGTGTTCCTGCTCGGCGCTGACAACCAGGCCTTCGCGGGTGCCAACATCCTTCCCCTCGACCTTGGGTTCATGGGCATGACGGGATGTCGGCTCGGCGTCAATCCGCTGGCGACCTTCTCGTTGCCGACCGACGGGACGGGGTCTGCATCGCTGCAGGGTCCGGTTGCCGTCATCCCAGGCGTCGCGCAACAGTTGTTCGCCCAGTGCGCGCACGCCGGCAACACGCCGATTGGCCTCGTGACGACCAACCTCGCCGGCTCGGAGGTCGGCATCGATGGTCTGTCGAACTACGTCTACAACTGGACGATCTTCGGTCCCACCGCGCAGTACGGTCCCTACCCGTCCAACCGCGGGGCGGTCATCCTCCTGCGCTGAGCGGCCGAGAGGGCAGCGCGGATCATCGCTGCCAGCCGCGTGCGCGCAGCAGGCGCTCGACGCGCGCGCGCACGTCGTCGCGCACGGCGCGCACGGCATCGGCCGGCTGATCCTTCGGATCGGGGAGCGGCCAGTCGTCGCGCTCGAGCCCCGGCACCACGGGGCACGCGTCGCCGCATCCCATCGTGATGAGGATCTGCGCCGTCTTCGCCAGCTCCGCAGTCAGGCGCTGCGGGCGCGCGCCGCTGAGGTCGATGCCGACCTCGCGCATCGCAGTGACGACGCCGGGATGCACGCAAGGGCCCGGCTGCGTGCCGGCGGAGATGGCACGCGCGCGCGCAGGATCGGCCAGATGGTTGAAGAACGCCGCCGCCATCTGGGAGCGGCCCGCGTTGTGGACGCACGCGAACAGGACCGTGCTGGTCATGGCGACTCCGGCGCGGGGCTGGCCCGCAGCAGCCAGGCGCAGATCGCGAGGGCCACGAGGGCGCCCACGACCTGGGCCAGCACGAACAGGGGCACGTCGGCGGCACGGATGCCGGCGAAGGTGTCCGTGCACGCGCGGGCGATGGTGACCGCGGGGTTGGCGAACGACGTCGAGGCGGTGCACCAGTAGGCCGCGGTGATCCAGGCGGCGACCGCCATGGGGACCGCGGCCGGCCGGCTGCGGGCCACGAGCATGATGGTGGCGATGAGACCGAAGGTCGCGACTCCTTCGCTGAGACCCAGGCCGAACCCGGCGCGGACCTTGGTGCCCGCGTGCAGGATCGACAGGTCGAACATCGCGTGCGCCAGCCACACGCCGGCGATGGCACTCGCCACCTGCACGACGACGTAGGCCGCGGCGAGGGACGGCGCCATCTGCCGGCGAAGGGCGACCACCAGCGTGACGCAGGGATTGAAGTGCGCGCCGGAGACCGGCGCGAACGCCAGGATGAGCACGAGCAGCGCCGCCCCGGTGGCGATCGTGTTGGCCAGGAGCGCGAGGCCGTCGCTGCCGCCCGCGACACGCACTCCGGCCAGCCGCTCGGCCATGATCCCCGAGCCGACCACGGCGACCAGGAGAAGGCAGGTGCCGAGGGCTTCGGCGACGAGCGTGCGCGGGACCGAGACGCCCATCGGTTACTTCGTCCTGCTGCCGTGCAGCCAGCGCAGGTACACCCCGATCGCGTGGCGACCCTGGGCGTCGACGTGCGCGAAGTCGGGCATGTCCTCCGAGCCCAGGACGCCCTCGGGATCCTGCAGGATGTCGGCGACCGCCTCCGGCGTCTGGTCGATGTCGCCGAGGTCCGGGGCATCGTGCTGGGTTTCGCCGATGGCGCCGTGCTTGTGGCACTCCGTGCACTTGAGGCGGCGCACCAGCCGGTAGCCGTCCTTCTCCAACTCGGTGAGTCCCAACGGATAGGTGAGCTGCGCCTCGTTCTTCGGTTTGTCGAGGATGCCGATCACCGTCAACACGAGCGCGCCCAGCCCGATCAACATCCCGGCGCCGACGACCAGCGGGCGCTTGCGCCAGGCGCGCTCGGGGTTGCGGTCGAGGAAGGGCAGCAGGCAGAGCAGGCCGAGCAAGGCGTTTGGCAGCCAGAAGGTGCCGAGAGGTTCGAGCGGGCCCTTGAACACCTTGAGCAGCTGGAAGAGCCCCGCGAAGTACCAGTCCGGCCGCGGGTCGTAGCCCGTGTCCGACGGCTCGGCGACGGCCTCGAGGGGAGCGCTCCAGGTGTTCGCGCACCACAACAGCAGGATGGCCACCGCCGCACCCACGAGCGCTTCGCGCGCGGTGTGGTACGGGAAGTAGGCGGGCCCCGGCGTGCCGGGATCGTCGACGCGCCGGCCCGCGGGGGCGACGCCGTGCCGCTGGATCAGCGCGAGGTGCGCGCCCAGCAGGCCGAACAGCGCGAGCGGCAGGAGCACGACGTGGATCACGTAGAAGCGCGTGAGCGTCGGTGCGCCGACCGCCTCGCCCCCCTGCAGGAAGGTCTGCACGTACTCGCCCACGACCGGCGCCTTGCCCGCGATCTGGGTGCCGACCTTGGTCGCGAAGTAGGCCTTCTGATCCCACGGCAGCAGGTAGCCGGTGAAGCCGAACGCCAGCACCACGAACAGCAGCCCCACGCCGGTGAGCCAGGTGAGTTCGCGCGGCCGCTTGTAGGCGCCGGTGAAGAACACGCGCAGCAGGTGCACGACCACCGCGATCACGAAGGCCGACGCCCCGAAGTAGTGCAGGGCGCGCACGAACCGCCCGCCGGCTACTTCCTGCTCGAGGGCGCGGATCGAGTCGTAGGCCAGGCTCGTCGAGGGCACGTAGTGGAACGCGAGCGCGATCCCCGACAGCACCTGCAGCACGAGGATGGTGAGCGCCGCGAACCCCAGCGTGCGCAGCCAGCCGGTGCCGACGGGCGGATGCTTGTCCGACATCGACGCCTTGAACGCCGACACGAGGCCCGAGCGATCGTCGAGCCAGGCGAGCAGACCCCTCATGCGTCCACCACGTAGATCATGCCCTTGCCATCGGCGGGCAGCTCGAGCTGCAGCCGGCGCAGCGGACGGGGCGGTGGCCCGTCGAGCACCTCGCCGGTCGCCGAGAACTTGCCGCCGTGGCACGGACACGCCAACGGTGGCCCGTCCTTCTCCTTGCTCAGGTGCACCGGGCAGGCGAGGTGCGTGCACTCCCCCGACAGCGCGAGCACGGCGCCGCCGCCGCTCTCGCGCGAGACGAACACGACCCGGGCCACGCTCTCGACGCTCGGACCGCGCCGCACCTGATAGCTGAGTGCCCGCGTGACGATGCCTTCGGCCGGCACCTGGTCGAGCCGGCACAGGGGCACGCGCGGCGGCTTGTGCACGGGCGCCGGCGCGATCGCGGCACGCAGCGCGGCCCACACGCCGCCGACGATCGGCACCGCGCCGAGCGAGACCGTGAGGAAAGTGAAGAAGCCCCGGCGTGACGGTTGCGATTCGGTCATGGCGCGCGCAGCGAGTGGAGCGCCTAGAGTGCCATCCCGCACGCGCGAGCGCACGCGGTCACTTCGCTTCGATCCGCATCCGCCCTGGCCAGATCGCGTAGGCGCGAGGTCGGGGATCCTTGCCGGGCCAGAGCGTCAGGCGCGTTCGCCCGGGCATCGGCGTGCGCAGCGTGAGCAGGTGCGTGCCGGTGAGGAGCGCGTCGAACTGCATCGTCTCGAACTCACCGTCGGCGGCGAGGTCGTCCGTCGCGATCGGCATCTGATCGAGCCGCACCTCGGGGGCAGGGATCGAGGGCGCGAGGCGTCGGAGTGTGATCGACACGCGATGTCGGCCCGGGCGCCGCGTCGTGATCTCGAGTTCACCCACCGCGCGCGTCATCAGTCGCTCCGGCGTCCGCCCATCGAGCTTCTCGCCGGTCTCGTCGATCCAACCCGCCGCGCGCCGGACCGTGACGGCGCGGTCCTGGACCAGGATCGCGCCCGGGAGCGCAGCGTGCCCGGCGGGCGCGAAACTCGTCGCGAACTGGCAGGCGACATGGCGCAGTGCCAGGTCCGGCTGGTTGCTCCGGATCTGCACCATGCCCGCGCCAGGCGGCAGCGGCACGCGCACCTGCTGTCGATAGTCGGCCGGCTCCGGGCGCCAGGCGTACAGGATCGCGCCGTGCTCGTCGTGCACGGCCATCTCCCTGGGCATGGGCGCCTCGACGACCATCAGCTCGACGGCCAGCATGCAGGGAGCCGCGCGCCGGTTGTCGAACTCGATGGTCAGCGGGCCACGGAACACGGGGCTGTACGGACTGTGCCGGATGTCGAGCAGGTCGACGCGCCCGGTGAGGTCGATCGGCATGTCGTCGGCCGCCACGATGTGCTGGCGGATGCGTTGCGGGCGATTCGCCTGGAGGTCGGCGAGATCGAGGCCGGCGCCGAGTACGGCCCAGAGGACGAACGCGAGGAGCAGGCCGACGGTCGTCCTCTGGCTGCGCCACGCGGTCGCGAACCAGGCAGCGAGTGCGTTCACGACACCCACTCTCCCGCCGCGAAGCGATGCGCGAGCCAGAGGAAGACCGCGACCTGCACGACGAGCCCGACCTCGAACACCCGCCAGCGCGCGGCGCGTTCGCCCGAGATCAGTCCGACCCAGCCGACGGCGATGGGGAACAACATCGCGAGCCATCGGATCCAGTTGCCGTAGGGCAGGCGGCAGGGGTTCTCGTTCCACAGGAAGAAGAGCCAGGACACGCCCGCGTACACGACGAACGTGAACGGCATGTGGAGCCTGCCCGCGAGGACGACGAGCGGCGTGAGGTACACGCCGGCCAGCGCGACCCACAGGCTCGGATGGGAGACGGCGTAGGGGAGGATCGCCGTCGGCTGCACCATCGGCACGAGGCTCGCGACCGCGGGTTCGACCTTGTTCCACGCCACGTACGCGTCGAGGAAGGCGAGGCCGTTGCCCACCTGCCAATGCAGCACGACGATCGTGGCGCAGACGCCGAGCGCGCAGATCGGCAGCTCGAGGCAGCACAGACGCGCGAGGCGGCGCAGACCGACGCCCGCGGTCCGGTGCGACAGGGCCTCGAGGAGGGTGACGACCAAGAGCGTGAGCGGCAGGACGACCGCGGGCGACCGCACGCTCAAGGCCAGCGCCGCGCACGCGCACGCGAGCAGCCGGCGCTGCCGCGCGAGCGCCAGGAAGAAGCCGAGCGTCAGCGGCAAGTACGCGGCTTCTGCGTAGCCGACCATGGTGAAGAGCGCACCCGGCGCCAGCAGGAAGGTGAGGAGCGCGCGGCGCTGCTCCCGGCGGCCCGTGAACACGGTCGAAAAGAGCGCGTGGGCGAGCATCGCCGAGAGCAGGAACAGCGTCCCGGACAGGACGAGGCGCGCCGGATGGATGTGCATGCCGGTGAGCCAGTGGACCGCGCGCAACAGTGACGGGTACCCTGGCGAGAACGCGACGCCGCTCGCGCGCAGGTGGTTGCTGCCGTCGAACGCGTATCCGTACGCGGTGATCGTCGCGTAGTGACCTTCGTCCCACTGCGGTCGCCACGCCAGGTCCGGGTTGGCGAGCGCCGCTGCCGCATGGAAGAGCCCGAGCACGATGGCGCCGATCAGGAGGGCCTCGAGCCAGGGGGCCACGCGGGCGGCGTTCATGGCCTGGCCTGGTCGGGCGCCGCGGCGGCGCTGTGTTTCCGTCCGAGCAGGCTCTTGAGGAAACACAGCGCGAGCAGCACGAGCAGGAGGTCGAGCAGGCGCAGGGCGAGGGCGAAGACCTGAGCGGCCTCCGCCGCATGACCGAGCACGGGCATCAACCCGACCACGCCGGCCTCGTCGACACCGACGCCTGCCGGCACGCAGCTCGCGATGCGCAGCGTGGTCACCGACGCGCACAGGCTGAGCGCGTGGCCGAGGCCCAGGGCGATGCCGAAGGTGCGACCGAGTGCCGACCAGCTCGCGATCACGAGGAACCACGACAGCAGTGTGAGGCCGACTACGGCGACGGCGAGCCCGGGGCGAGCCGCCAGCGCGCGCGTGGGCGCGAGCAGCCGCGGGACGAGTCCGGTCTTGCGGCGCAGGAGCACGAGGCCGAGGACGATGCCACCCGACGTGAGGCCACCGAGCACGGCCCACACCCACGGCGCGATCCGACCGCTGCCCAGGAACACGCCGGCGCCCGCGACCAGAAGGACGCCGAGGCCCAGGACGTCGAGGATGCGCTCCACCACGAACGCTCCGGCCAGTTCGACGCGCGAGACGCCGGTGCGACGGGCCAGCCACTCCACCTTGAGGTACTCGCCAGCTTGCAGCGGCGCGAAGTTGCCAAGTCCGATCCCGAGCGCCGTCGACGCGTGCAACGGCCAGAACCCAACGCGCCGCGCCTGCGCCCCCACGAGCAGGAACCACCGGCACGAACGGACCCACAGGTACGCGAGGCTGGCGCCGACGACGAGCAGCGCAGGCCCCGGATCGGGTCGCGTGAGGCGGGTGGCGACGGCGTGCCAGTCGAAGCCCGCAAGCAGCCATGCCAGCAGCGCGACGCCGAGCGCGAGGAGGATCGCGCGGATGGCAACGGCGGAGCGGCCGGTCATACGGCGCGACATCATTGCGCGCGCGGCCCTTCACCGCGAGACTCGCATCCGCGATCGGGACGGCGAGTGAGTCCGCGCCCCCACGTTGCAGATCGCGGTAGCCTTCTCGCCGAGTCATGTCGAAGGTCCTCTTCCTCGGAGCCTCGTGGTTCCAGTTGCCGCCCATCGTCTGGGCGCGGGCCGCCGGGCACACGGTGCTCACCACCGACAACCGGCCAGGCAACCCTGGGCACGCGCTGGCGCACAGGAGCTACGACGTGAGCACGGTCGATGCCGAGGCGGTGCTCGCGCTGGCACGGCACGAGGCGATCGATGGCATCGTGGCCTATGCGTCGGACGTGTCCGCGCCGGTGGCCGCGCGCACGGCCCATGCCCTGGGGCTGCCGGGCAATCCGGTCGAGGCGGTCGAGACCCTGTGCGACAAGGCCCGCTTCCGCGAGTTCCAGCGCGCGCACGGCCTCGCCCATCCCGCATTCGCACACGGCGGCGACCTCGCAGCGCTGCACACCGCTGCGCTGGCGCTGCGCTTTCCCGTCGTGGTCAAGCCCGTCGACTCTTCCGGCAGCAAGGGGGTGAGCCTCCTTCAGGATCCGGCGCGGCTCGCGGATCGGCTCCCGTTCGCTGCCGCGCACAGCCGGCAGGCCCGCGTGATCGTCGAGGAGTTCATCCCGCGGCAGGGCTGTCAGCTCACCGGCGACGGGTTCGTGGTCGACGGCCAGCTCGTGTTCCGCGCCTTCGTGAACGAGCACTTCTGCGCCGCGGGCGACCCGTGTGCGCCGGTGGGGGAGTCGACGCCGCCCGCGTTCGACGTCGCCACGCTCGCCGCGGTCCACCGCGAGGTCCAGGCCTACCTCGATCGCCTGGGCATGCGCCGGGGCGCGCTCAACTTCGACATCCTGCTCACGGGGCGCGGGGAGGTGCGCGTGATCGAGATCGGCCCGCGCTGCGGTGGCAACCACATCCCGTGGCTGATCCAGGTGAGCACCGGCATCGACCTCGCCGGCGCCGTGGTGCAGGACGCGCTCGGCGAGCCCGTGGTGCTGCGCGGCAACGGCGTGACGCGGCCCAGCGCGTCGCTCAACCTCATCGATCTCCTGGCGAGTCGGGGCCTGCGCCACGTCGCGGCTCCGCACCGGCTGAGCCTGGGCGAAGGTCTCGCCGGGCGCGTCACGGCACACTCGATCCAGCTCGCCGGACAGGAAGAGGTACCGTTCGTCGACGGGATGGTCTTCTCCCCGGCGGCGCTGGAGGTCGGCTTCTTCCTCTTCGGGTTCGACGCCGAGACCGACATGCTCGCGGCGATGACCGATCTCCACCGGCAGGTGCAGATCGTCGCCGAGTGAGCGCATCGCGGCCGGCGGCCGCAACCCAAGGGGTCGATGTCGTCGCTGGCGTGACGACCAGAAGGGGCCGCCGGCGATGATGTTGTTTGGGGCTTCCAGGGCCGCTCGGGCGTGGCGAAATCAGCGGACTTGGCGAATCGCGAGCCTCGCCAAGTTTGCACGCGCCGCGACAATTCGCGACCCTTGCAGCCCATGGATCTGTCGATCGTCACCACCCTGTATCGCTCCGGCCCGTGGCTGCGCGAGTTCCACGCCCGTGTCACGCGCTGCGCCGACGCGCTGACGGCGCACTACGAGATCGTGATGGTCGACGATGGCTGTCCGGCCGACTCGCTCGCGGTCGCGCGCGAGATCCTGGCCGGCGACGAGCGCGTGCGGATCGTCGAGCTGTCCCGCAACTTCGGCCATCACCAGGCGATGCACGCCGGCCTCCGCCACGCGCGCGGCGCGCGCGTGCTGCTCATCGACTGCGATCTGGAGGAGCCGCCGGAGGCGCTGGCCGGGTTCTGGGCGCGCATGGACGCCGACCCCGACCTCGACGTGGTGTACGGCGTGCAGCCGCAGCGCCGCGGTCGGCTGTTCGACCGGCTGTCGGGCGGCGCCTTCGACTTCCTGTTCAACCTGCTGTCGAAGACGCGACTGCCGCCCAACTCGCTGCACCTGCGCCTCATGAACCGCGCCTACGTCGACGCGATCGCGCAACTGCGCGAGCAGGACCTCTTCCTCGTCGGGCTGTTCGAGCTGGTGGGGTTCCGCCAGGTCCCGCACCCCGTCGCCAAGACCGCGAAAGGCGAGTCGACCTACACCCTGGCGCGCAAGGTGCGCCTGTTCGTCGCTTCGATCACGTCGTTCTCGACCGTGCCGCTGAAGATCTCCTTCTTCGCCGGCTTCGCGATCGCCGGCATCGCCTTCGTCTACACGGCGTGGCTGGTGGCCCGCGTGCTGCTCGGCGCCGAAGTGCTCGAGGGCTGGACGTCGATCATGGCGTCGGTCTGGTTCCTCGCCGGCGTCATCCTCATGGCGATCGGCGTGCTCGGCGCCTACGTGTCGCGCATCTACACAGAGGTCAAGCACCGCCCGACGGCGATCGTGCGTCGGATCCACGCGCGGCCACCATCGTCCTGAGGCCGACGGCGAGGGGGCGTGGCGCGTAGCCGAACGCGGCGCGCGCGGCGGCGATGTCGAGGACCATGCTCAGTCCGTCGTCGGGCCGGTCGCGGTGCAGGGTGATGGTGGCGGTGCTGCCCGTGCCGTGGCGGATGGCCTCCGCCAGCGCCAGGAGGCTCGTGCCTTCGCCCGATCCCAGGTTGAAGGTCGCCGGAGGCGGACACGTGCAGCCGGCGAGCAGGGCCGTGGCCACGTCGTCGACGTGCACGAAGTCCTGGGTGCGGGTGCCGTCGCCGAAGACGGCGAGTTCGCCGCCGGCCCGGGCCTGGGCCAGGAAGCGCGGCAGGATCGAATCCTCGTGCATGCCGGGGCCGTACACAGAGCCGGGGCGGGCGATGACCAGCTCGATCCCGAGGCGGGCCGCGGTCGCCGCCGCCATCTCCTCCGCGAGGAGCTTGCCGAGGCCGTAGTCGGACACGGGGCGGCGGGCATGCGCCTCGGAGACCACGGTGGGTTGGCCCGCGCGGGCGTGCACGGTGCCGAACACCGCGACCGACGAGACGTACACGAGGCGTCGCACGCCGAGTCCAGCGCAGCGCTCGAGCAGCGCGCGCGTCGCATGCACGTGCGTGGCGATCGCCGTGGTGAAGTCCTGCCGTACGGAGCTGTCACAGGCCAGGTGGATCACGCCGTCGAGGGCGAAGGGTGGCCGCCAGCCCGCGAGGTCCTGGGGCAGGGTCAGACGCTGGCCGACGACCCCGGCTGGCCAGGTGGTCGCGCCGCGTGCGAGCGCGAGCGTGCGGTGCCCGGCAAGCGCTGCCTGCGCGACGACGGCACGGCCGATGAAGCCGGCAGCACCGGTGATTCCGAGGGCGAGGGACGGCACGGGGCGATGGTCATCGATCGGCGCGCCGGGCGCCAGAGCTTGACAGCGGCGTGGCCGCCGATCGGATGCCCTTCCCATGCATGCGCTGCCCGAACTGACGGTGACCCGCGGCGAACTCGGGGCCGGCGAACTCGATGCGATCGCCGGTCACGTCGCGACGACGGGGGCCGTCGTGCTGCGCAGCTGCGAACGGCGCGACGTCGCTGCGGCGTTGCGCGCGGAGGGCGAGCGCCTGCTGCACGAAGACCTCGCCGCCGGCACCCGCCATCCCGGTGTCGTGTACGCGCTGATGACGCGCAGCCGTCTCTTCCTCGAGCACATGGCGCGACCCTTGCACCTCGCGCTCTTCCGGCGCGTGCTCGGGCACGGCTGCATCGTGCACCACCATTGCCTGTCGGCGGTGCCGCCGGCCGCGGGCCAGACCTACGCCACCGAACTGCACCGCGACGTGCCGGCGTCGCGGTGCATCCCCGGCTATCCCACCAACCTCGGTCTCTTCGTCGCCCTCGAGGACATGGACACGCGCAACGGCGCAGTGCAGATGCTGCCGCGCTCGCACCAGGGCACGTCGATGCCGACGGAGAAGGAGTTCGGCGCGGCGATGGTGTCGCCGAGCCTGCGCCAGGGTGACGCCGTGTTCTTCGACGCCCGCATCGTGCACCGCGGGGGCAGCAATGCCACGGCGGCATGGCGGCTCGCGCTCTCGCTGCACGCGTGCCGGGCCTACATGCGCCAGCTCTTCGACTACCCGCGCATGCTGTCCGCCGCCGACCTCGCCGCGTTGCGGCCGGAGCAGGCCCAGTTCCTCGGGTGCTGGGTGCGGATGCCGGCCAGCCTCGCCGAGTTTCATCTGCCGGCCGAGCAGCGTCCCTACCGGCCAGGCCAGGAGTAGGGCACCGGCGCGAGGGGGCGTCGTAGCATGGCGCTCGATCCATCGAACCGACGTCATGCCGAGACTCACCACCGCCGCTCTCCTGCTCCTCCTGCTGGCCCAAGGCTGCGGCACGGCCGATGCCACGCCGACGACCGCGGTGAGCGAACCCCCTGCGACGAAGAACACGCCGCCCCCGTCGGCGCATGAGGTCACGATGCCCGAGAAGACCCCGCAACCCATGCCCGACGCCTACAACCCCCTGACCCCCGCGGAGGCGCGGGTGATCCTGCGCAAGGGCACGGAGCCGCCGGGCGTCGGCGAGTTCACGAGCCACAAGGCCAGCGGCACCTACATCTGCCGGCAGTGCAACGCGGCGCTCTACCGCAGCGGCGACAAGTTCGAGAGTCACTGCGGCTGGCCGAGCTTCGACGACGAGATCCAAGGCCGCGTCGAGCGACACGTCGACGCCGACGGCTACCGCGTCGAGATCGTGTGCGCCAACTGCAAAGGGCACCTCGGCCACGTGTTCGAGGGCGAGGGCTTCACGCGCAAGGACACGCGGCACTGCGTGAACTCCATCTCGCTGCGCTTCGTGCCGGCGGGTGCCGAGCCGCCGCCGACGATCAAGCTGGCGCGTTGAGCGCCGCGCTCACTTGCGAGCCGCCGCGAGGGCGCGGAAGCGCGCGGCGCCCGCGTCGTCGCCGTTCCTGGCCAGGGCGTCGGCGCGCAGGGTGAGGTGGTCGGCGTCCTCGCCCTTGGTCAGATAGTCGGCCCGCTCTGCCGCCAGCAAGGCGCGTGGGTACAGATCCGTGCGCTCCACGCTCAGTACCCCGCGGGCGAACGTCGCCCACGCCTCGGCGTCGGTCGCGCGCACCGTCGCCCACCGCTCCATCTCGACGAGCATCCCGGCAGGGTCTTCGAGGTCCTTCAGGACTCCGAGCAGGCGGCGATGGGCGCGGTCCAGGCCGGGTGCGAGGGCGATGACCTTGTGCAGTTGGGCCTTGGCGGCCGTCAGGTCGCGCGCTTCGTCGAGGATCACGGCACGGTCGTACTGCGCCTCGGCATCGTTCGGGCGGCCGGCGATGACGCGTCCGTTCAGTTCGAGGGCGCGCGGCAGATCGGCGCCGGCCGACAGCGCCTGGGACAGCATGCGGCATGCGGTGAGGTTGTCGGGTGCCTGCGCGAACCACTTCTCGCACTCCGCGCGCTGGCCGGCCTCGTCCCCGAGCCTGGCGAGATGGTCGATCAACTGCACCCGGAACAGCTCGTGGTCCGGATTGGCTGCGCAGGCGGCGCGCAGCGGTGCGGTGGCCTCCTCCATGCGCCCGGCCGCCACCAGGGCCGCGGCCAGGTTGTAGTGCCCGTAGCGATCATCGAGTCCGTTGCGGAAGGCCTTCTCGAAGAGCTCGATGGCCCGCGTCGGGTCGTCTGGCTTGAGGCAGACGCCGGCGAGGAGCAGGGCACGCGGATGTTCCGGCCAGAGCCAGAGCAGCGCGCGCGCGGCCTCGCGACACGCCGCCGCGTCCTTGGCCGCGAACGCGGAAGCGGCCCACTGCACGTGCAGGAGGATGCGGGGTGCGCGCGCGATGCGCACCGCGAGCGAGGCGTCGCGCAGTGCGTTCGTCCGCACGACCGGGTCCTCGCTGGTCGCAGCGCTGCACGACGCGACCCACAAGCCGATGGGAGTGCTCGGCGCCGGCAGGCTCGCTTCGATCGCATCGGCATCCACGGCGCGCCCCGCGTCGCGAAGAAGCGTGGCCCGCACGCGGAGCACGTCCGGGTCCTGGCTGTTCGGTGCGGTCCGCTCCAGTGCGGCCAGCGCCTGGTCCGCCCCTTCGAACTGCCTGACGGCCAGGCATTGCGCGATGACGCCTTCGATCCGCGCCGGCTCGCGGGCGCGAGCGAGTGCGAACGACGCGTAGGCGTCGGCCCTGTCGTTGTTCGTGCGCGCGATGAAGCCGGCGACGATCGCGTCCTCGTACTCGCGTTCACGCTGCGCTCCCACGCCGGCGCGGATGTCGGGAAGGCGCAGCAGCAGCACGACGGCGAGCGCGCCCACGATCACGATCGTCGCGGCGAGCGCGGCTCGCAGCGGCTCGCGCCGCACCCAACGCCGGGCACGGGTGACCCGGGACAGCGGGCGCGCGCGCACCGGGCGCATGGCCAGGAACGCGCGCAGATCGTCGGCGAACAAGCGCGCGGTCGGGTAGCGGTCGGCGGGCCGTTTCTCGAGAGCCTTGAGGACGATGGCGGCGAGGTCGGCCGGCATCGCCGGCGTGTAGCGGCGCGGGTCGATCGGATCGCGGTGGACGATGCGGTGCAGGATCTGCTCGATGGTGGCGCCGGCGAACGGTTGCCGCAGGGTGAGGCACTCGTAGAGCGTCGCGCCGAGCGAGAACACGTCGCTGCGCGCGTCGAGGTCGCTGCCTCGACCAGCCACTTGCTCCGGCGACATGTAGTGGGGTGTGCCGGCGACCGCGCCGAGCGCCGTGACACTGGGCGAACTCGCGTCGCGCGCCAGCCCGAAGTCGGTGAGCACCGCGCCCCCCGTGTCGCGCAGCAGGATGTTCGAAGGCTTCACGTCGCGGTGGACCACCCCGGCGGCGTGGGCGTGGTGCAGCGCATCGGCGACGTCCGCGACCACCGCCACCAGTTCGCGCAGGGTTCCATCGCGGTGACCGTTCGCCTGCAGGAACTCGAGACGATGCTGCAGGGACCGACCCTCGACGAACTCCATCGCCAGCCAGTGCACGCCATCCGTCTCGCCGACGTCGTGGATCCCGACCACGTGCGGGTGATCGAGACGGGCGAGCGTGAGGGCCTCACGGCGGAAGCGGGCGAGCGTGGTCGGGCTGCCGGTGACCTCCTGGGGCAGCACCTTCAACGCCACGCGCCGGTCGAGGGAGAGCTGGCGCGCCTCGTACACGATCCCCATCCCGCCGCGCCCGACCTCGCGCAGGATGCGGAAGTCGCCGAGTGTGCGCTCCGACGCGGCTGGCGTGTCCTCCGTGCTCTCGTCCTCGAACATCGCCGCGAGCAGGTCGGCGAGGTCGGGATGCGTCGACAGCAAAGTCGCGCGGTCGCCGCCCGCACCGGACCGGTAGCGCAGCCATACCTGCATGGCGCGCTCGAGCCTCGTCTCCCCGCTGCTCACGACTCGCCCGGCAGGAGGTCGCCGAGGTTGCCCTTGCGCAGGTGTTCGAGCTTGCGCGCCAGCTTGGGCAGCGCGCGGTTGAAGCGCATGCGCGCCGCGTCTTCGCCGATCTGCAGGCGCGCGGCGATCTCCGCGAACGAGAGATCCTGGTACTCGCGCCACAGGACCACGTTGCGGTCGTCGGGGTCGAGCATCTCCAGCGCCAGGCGCACCCACGCACGGGTCTCCTCCGCCGAGGCCGCCTGGCTCGGCGTGCCGTCGGTGCCGGCGTGTGCGTCGAGGAACAGGATCGTCTCGCCCGGCGGCGCGTGCGCCTCGCGCCGCACGTCCCGTTTGGCGGCGCGTGCGTGGTCGGCCTTGCCGCGCAGCACGTTCTCCACCATGCGGCCGAGCAGGGCGCGCAGGTGGGCGCGATCGGAGACCACGAAGCGCGGCCCGTCCTTCAGCACCTCGAGCAGGGTCGTCTGCACCACGTCCTGCGTGTCGAAGCGCTGCCGCAGTTGCGGGCCGAGGCGCTGTTGCACGAGGCGCTCGATCCACGGCGTGTGCTCTTCGACCAGGGCGGCGAGCGCGGCGTCGTCGCCCTGATGCCAGCGGAGGAGGAGGTCGCGGGTGTCGCTCACGACGAAGGGCTCGCAGGGGCCGGATCCGGCACGCGGGGATCGTCGAGGGCGGCCGCGGGAGCGTCAAGGCTGCGGCCGATGGCGTGGAGCGCGGCGCCACACGCTAGGATCGCGGCCCGTGCGCCTCGTCTCGCTCGTCCTCGGTTTCGCCACGGCGTCGGCTGCCGCGCAGGTGGAGGCGGACCGCCCCGTGTCGAGCCTGGCGGAGCGTTACTGCTTCGAGTGTCACGCCGGGAAGACCGCGAAGCGCCGCTTCGACTTGCAGGCGCTGTTCGCCGCGCCTGGCGCGGCCAGGGCAGACGATGGGGAGCGCCTCGGCCTCGCGGTGCAGCGGTTGCGCGCCGGCACCATGCCGCCGCCCGACGCGGACCAGCCGACCGCCGGGGAGCGGCGCGACCTGGCGCTGGCGTTCGCGCGACTGGCCCCGGATGGTCCCGGCGCGCGCGTCGCGACGGTGCGCCGCCTCACCGCCAGCCAGTACGAGCACACGGTGTGCGACCTGTTCGGCATCGACTGGTCGGCGCGCGACCTGCTGCCGGAGGACGCGAGCGCCAACGGCTTCGACGGCCAGGGCGACGTGCAGGGCGTGTCGCCCCTGCTGTTCGAGAAGTACCTCGACGCGGCAGCCGCGGTGGCGACGGTCGTGCTCGCGACGCCCGCGGCGCAGGCGGTCGTGTTCGCGGCGGACCGGCCGCTGCGCGAGACCCTGCCGCGGTTCCTGGCGCGCGCGCTGCGGCGTCCGGTCGACGCCGACGAGGTCGACGAACGCGTCGCCGATCACGATGCGCTGTTGGCGTCGGGGATGGCGCCCGACGAAGCCCGCCACGCCCTGCTGCGCGCAGTGCTCGCTTCGCCGGCATTCGTGTTCCGCGCCGAGGCCGGTTGCGCCGACGCGCCGGCATTGCTCACGGCCCACGAACTCGCGGTGCGCCTCGCGTACCTGCTCACCGCGTCGATGCCCGATGCGGAGCTGACCGCGCGCGCCGACGACGGCAGCCTGCTCACGACAGCGGTGCTCGTTGCCCAGGCGCGCCGCCTCAGCATCGCGCACGGCGGGCTGCGCCTCGCGCACGACTTCGCGGCGCAGTGGCTCGGCCTGCGCGACGTGCTGACGGCGACCGCGGATTTCCGGCGCTATCCGGAGATCTGGGACGGCGACCTGCGGCCGGCCTTCTTCGAGGAGGCGACGCGCGTCTTCGCCGCGCTCGTCGTCGAGGACCGCAGCGTGCTCGAACTGCTCGACAGCGACTCCACCTTCGTCGATGCGCGGCTGGCGAAGCACTATGGTCTGCCGAGGGTCGAGGGCGGGTTCCGGCGGGTGACCCTCGCCGACGCGCGTCGCGGCGGCCTGCTCGGCATGGGCGCGATGCTGATGGCGTCGTCGTACCCGCTGCGCACGAGCCCGACGCGGCGCGGCAAGTGGATCCTCGAGAAGCTCCTCGACGCGCCGCCGCCACCGCCGCCGCCGGATGCCGGGGTCCTGCCCGCGGACGATCAGCAGCCCGACGGCCTCTCGCTGCGCGAGCGCCTCGAGCGGCACCGTCGCGACAAGAGCTGCGCGTCGTGCCACGCGCAGATGGACGCGCTCGGCTTCGCCCTCGAGACGTACGACGTGCTCGGCCGCTGGCGGCGCGAGATCCACGACGCGCCGGTCGACGCGCTCGGCACCCTGCCCGACGGTACCGAGCTCGACGGGCCCGTCCGCCTCAAGGAGGAGCTGCTGGCGCGCGCCGACGACTTCGTGCGCGCCTTCGCCAAGAACCTGCTCGTGCACGGGATCGGCCGCGCACTCACCCTCGCCGACGAGCCGGCGCTCGCCGCGATCGTCGCCGCCACGCGTACCGGCGGTGACCGCTTCTCCGACCTGCTCGCAGCGGTGGTGACCTCGCCGCTCTTCACCATGCGCGATCCGGGAGACTCGTGATGCAGCCCAACCAGATCGGGCGGCGGACCTTCTTGCGCGGTGCCGGGGCGACCCTCGCCCTGCCGTGGTTTCCGAGCCTCGCGCCGCGGACGCCGCCGCCCCGGCGCCTGCTCGTGATGGTGACGCCCAACGGAATGCTGCCGTCGGCATGGCGCCCGGAGCCCGCCGCCGACGGCCGCGGCTGGATCCCGTCGTTCACGCTCGAACCGCTCGCGCCCCACGTCGCTCACGTGTCGGTGCTCACCGGGCTCGCCAACCGCGGCAGCTTCTCCGGCGACGGGCACTACGCGAAGGTCGCCCCGCTGCTGACCGGGGCGCAGATCCGGCGCACTGGCGGCCGCGACCTGTGGAACGGCGTGTCGATGGATCAGGTGGCGGCGCGCGCGCTGGGCGGCGCGACGCTCCTGCCGTCGCTCGAGCTGGGTTGCGATCCGATCTACCCGGTCGAGGACATGGGGTACTCGACGGTGTACGGCGGCCACATCGCGTGGAGCGCGCCGGACCGGCCGATGCTGAAGGAGATCGTGCCGCGTCAGGTGTTCGAACGCCTGTTCCGGTCGTCGGCGCTGCGCGAAGACCCGGCGCGCGCGAGCGTGCTCGACGCCGTGCGCCGGGACAGCCGCCGCCTCGCCGCGCGTCTCGACACGCGCGACCGTCGCAAGCTCGAAGAGTACGAGGACGCGGTGCGCGCCCTCGAGCTGCGCATCGACGCCGCGGCGCGCGCCACGCCGGCGCAGGCGACCATCGCGCCGGTGCAGGCGCCGCCGCCCGGCGTGCCCGGCGACTTTGCGACGCACGTGGCGCTGATGCTCGACCTCATCGCGCTCGCGTTCCGCACCGACGCGACGCGGGTGATCACCTTCCTCACCGGCAACGAGGTGTCGGGCCGGGACTTCGCGTTCGTGGAGGGCTGCGCCGGCAACTTCCACGAGTTCTCGCACCACGAGGGCAAGCCCGAGAAGCAGGAGCCGTACCGGCGGATCAACCGCTGGCACGTGGCGCAGTTCGCGGGCCTTCTCGATCGCCTGCTGGCCATCGAGGAGGGCGACGGCACGCTCCTCGACCACTCGATGCTCGTGTTCGCCTCCGCGATGAGCGACGGCAACGCGCACTCGCCGCACGACCTGCCGGTGCTGCTCGCCGGCGGCGGCGGCGGGTCGCTGGCGCCGGGGCGGCTCGTGGCCTCGCCCGCCGACACGCCGCTCTGCCGCTTGTGGCTGGCGCTGCTCCAGCGCCTGGGCGTCGCCGTCGATCGCTTCGGCGACGCGAAGCAGCCGCTGTTGTGACCGAGCAGTAGAGTCTGGCCGAACCCGCATGGCCCGCTCCACCACGAAGAGTCCGCACAGCCCGCACCCGTCGATCCGCCACGCGCAGGCGATCGTTTCGAACATGGAGGCCAGGACCGGCCGCAGCTTCGACGAGTGGGTGAAGCTCGCCAGTACCAAGAGTCCGGCCGACGAGCGGGCGCGTGCACAATGGCTGAAGGACGCGCACGGCCTCGGCGCCAACCACGCGGCGTGGATCGTCGAGGACGCCTGACGGTCCGCCATGCCGCTGTCCACCGACATCCTCCTGGCCCGTCACCGCTCCCCGGTCTTCCCCGACCGTTGCTGCGTGTGCGGCAAGCCACGTCCGGGCGACACGATTCCGGTATCGCGACGGAGCAGCCTGATCGGCTGGGACCTGCTCATGCCGTGGCTGATCCTCATGCGCCGGCCGGTCCGCCGCGCGGCGCCGGCCTGCGCGCCGTGCCGCGTCGAGGCCATCCGCTACCGGCGCGTGCAGGGGGTCGTGTTCGTCGTGGCCGTCACGGTCGCGGTCGTGTTCGTCATGCCCTGGGTGAAGTCCTTCGGCTGGTCGCGCGGCCAGACCCGGCTTGCGAGTCTCCTGCTCGTGACCCTCGCCGTGGCACCGGTGATCGTGTGGCACATGCTGCGGCCGCGCGCGTTCGACATCAGCGTCAAGCGCGACACGGTCGAGTACGAGTTCGCCGACGCCGACTACGCCGCCGACTTCCGCGCCGCGAACCAGTCGCCGCCCTCAACGACCGATCTGCGGTAGCTGCGGGGCGTACACGCACATCCGCGCCGGTCCGTCTTCACCTTCGGTGCTGAGCACGAGCGAACCGTCCGGCAGGAAGGTGATCCCCTCCGGCTTGGGGAACAGTTTGGGGTCGAGCGCGCGCAGGACCCGCAGGTCGCCGCTGCGGGCGAACGCGAGCACGAGGTGATCGGCGGAGGAGAGCATCCAGATCTCGTGCGTCTGCGGGTGCACCGCCACGCCGGAGAAGCGCAGCTTCAAGTCGGGGCGCGGCTTGCCCTTCTTGCTCTCGCGGGTCGGGAGGTCGGCGTTGCCCTCGGCCTGGGCCAGGATGCGCGGGATCGAGAGGCGCACCACCGGCTCCTCGAGCACGGTGCGGGTCTTGGTGTCGAAGCCCCACAGCACGCGCTCGTCCTCCTTCTCCTTGCGCGCCTGCTTCGCCGCGCGCTCGGCTGCCTTGCCCGCATCCTTCGGCGGCGGTTCCGGCAGGGCCACGTCCTTCGGCACGATCAGGAGCAGGTTGCGCAGCGGATCGAAGCACAGGCCCTCGAGGTCGCGCTGGGGCGTGTCGAGATCGACGACCTCGGCGACGCCGAGGCCGCTGGCGCGCGGCCGCACGTGCAGCAGCATCCCGTCGCTGCGCAAGACCCAGTAGCTGTCCCCGGTCTTCGCGAGGCCTTCGTAGTCTCCCTTCGGCCCGAACGTCTGCGTCGCGAGCAGGCGACCGTCGCGGGTGTCCACCAGGAAGAGGATGCCCTTCTCGTCCTGCACGCAGGCCACCGCGTGCGGTCCGACGGTGGTGAGGTCGGACACCTCACGCAGTTCGCGTGGGAGCGTGAAGGTCCGCGTCGGGTGGGCGAGGTCGTAGCCGCCGGCAGGGGCCGGTGGTCGAGGGTTCGGACTGGGCGTCGTCTGCCCGCACGCGGCGGCGGCAAGGGTCAGCAGACAGACGCGAGGGTACTGCACCGGAGGGACTTGGCTCGTTGCACGAGATTACCCGGAACGGTCGCTCCGGCGTTCCGTATGCTCGGCTCCGTCGGAGACCTCCTCCGGAGCACAAGAACCATGAACAAGTCGACCCTTCTCACTGCGTGCCTGGCGCTCGGCGCCTGCGGCGCGCAGCCCTCCAATCCTGCGCCGGACACGGCGAGCACGATGTCGGTGGCGAGCAACTCGATCGCCGACCTCAAGATGAACGCGGGCCATTGAGGTGGCTGTTACGCTGCCGTGAGCAGCGCCCTCAAGAAGGTCCCGGGCGTCGGTGACCTCGACTACAAGGCCGGTGTGCCCGAGTTCAAGGTGCACTACGACTCGACCAAGGTCGACGTCAAGACGATCGCCGACGCCTGCGAGAAGGCCGGCCACGGCGTCACCATCCTGAAGTGATGCGCGCCTGAACGCGCGGGCGCGCGCACTCGTGGCGCGCGCCCCTGCGGGTCACCAGCCTGCTGCGCCACTGGCCTGCGGCGGTATCCTGCGCCGAGTCATGCGCACGCTCCTCTCGCTCGGCCTCCTCGTGCTCTCGGTCGTCGCCGGCCTGCCGGCCCAGGAAGACGAGGCCCGGTTCAACCAGGGCCAGGCCGACAAGCTGGCGAAGTTCGCGAAGCAGGCCTTCGGCAAGGGCTTCCCCCGCCAGGCGCGCCTGCTGTGGCTGCAGGTGCTCAAGCTCTACGACCAAGACCACGCCGACAGCCACAAGGGGTTGATGAACGTGCGCGTCGGATCGTCGTGGGCGGCGGACCCCAAGCAGACGTATCCGACCGACGACACCGGCTCCGGCCAGGACGCCAGGTCGTTGTTCGGCGCCTACGAGCGGCTCAAGACCGACCTCGCCATGGCGCATCGGCGGCAGGCGCAGATCTGGGCGAAGGCAGAACGCGTCGACAAGTCGCGGTACCACTACCAGATGGTGCTGCGCTGGGTGAAGGACGACGCCGAGGCGCAGAAGGCGCTCGACCATCACGAGGTCGGCGGCGTCACCGGCACGGATCTCGAACAGACGGTCTTCGAGCGCAGCAAGCTGATCGAGAAGGCGGTCAACGAGCAGACGAACGTCGCCTACCCGGTGGAGAAGGTCGAGGTCGCCAACGCTGCCCTCGACCGTGCGAAGGTGAAGTACGTCACCGTCAAGTCCGAGCACTTCGTGCTGCACGGCGACCCCGACCAGGAGGAGTTCTTGAAGAACGCGCTGGTGTGGGCGGAGCGCGCGGCGCGCGTGGCGGCGGCGGCGTTCCCGTGGGAGGTGCGGATGGGCGGGACGTGGGCGTTCTTCGTCGCCAAGGACACCTACAAGCAGATCCTGCAGGCCAACGCCAACGACGTGCCGAACCTGGCGTGGATGCTGGAGAACACCTCGACCTGCGGGCTCGCCGGGATGGTGGTGGGCGCGACCGGCAGCGTGCAGGTGCTGTACGACGCCGTGGTGCGGAACGTGGCGAAGACGCACGCGCAGTTCCAGACCGACGGCCTCGCCGAGGGCATCGGCCACACCTTCGTGGGGATGGTGTTCAACAACAACCGCCTGTTCGCCGTCGACCTCGAGAAGCAGGAGGGCACGCGCGCCAGCGAGGAGGACCGCGAGTACACGTCGCCGAACTTCGACGTGTGGAAGACGCTGGCGTTGGAGATGGCGTGGAAGATGACCGGCGGCGTGGCGGCGGTCGACCTGCCGTACTGCGACGCGGCGACCTTCACCAACGAGCAGCGCATCAAGGCGTGGTCGTTCTGCGACTACGTCATGCGCCGCGATCCGGAGCTGCTGCGCAAGCTCGACCAGCTCGGCGCCGCGCAGCGCACGGCCAAGAAGCGCCAGCCGATCGAGCTTCAGGAGCAGTTCACCGCCGCCGCGGGCGGCGTGACCGTGGCGCAGCTCGACAAGGAGTGGGAGGACTTCTGGACGGAGGCGACGCCGGTGCTCGCCGCGATCCGCAACAACACGCCGCCGCTCAAGGCGGTGAGTCCCGACGTGCAGAAGTGGCTGGCGGCCTTCAACGAGGCCCGCGCCCTCAACCACGCCACGCCGGTCACCTGGTCGTCGCAGCTCTCCACGCGCTGCTACGACCACGCGCAGTACCTGAAGGACAACAAGAAGGAGCGGGGCCCGGAGGCCGAGCAACGCCAACTCGTCGACCTCGGCGGCAGCCACCTCGGCTCGATGTTCGCGCAGATGGCGGTGGTCGAGACCGACGCGAAGCTCGCCAACGCCAAGAAGATGTTTGCGCACTGGATGGCGATCCCCGGCTTCCGCGACGCGCTCGTGCACGACTTCCTGCTCAGCGTCGGGATGTACAACGAGGGCGACCTGCTCGTGCTCAACGTCGTCGCCGGTCTCGGCCAGCCACGCTCGAAGAAGAGCGGCTTCCTCTGCCATCCGTGGAAGGACGCCAAGGGCATCCCCGCGGAGGTCGACGTCGCCGACATCGGGCCCGAACTCGTGGCGTTGCTCGCCGCCAGCGGGCAGGGCGAACGCAAGGTCGTCGGCTACCCGCTGACCCTGCACTTCGGGCACAACGTGCAGGGCGACCGGCAGTCGTACCGCTGCAACGTGGTCGACGGCCGCGGCAAGAAGGTCGAGGGCGCGCTGCTGCTGGATGCCGGGACCAACCGCCGCTCGACCGCGCCGGGGATGGTGACCTTCTATCCGTTCGAGCCCCTGCCCCGCGGCCAGATCAACGCCACCTGGAGCTGGGACGCCGACGGCAAGGCGCAGACCCTGTCGGCGTCGTTCACGACCAAGTGACGCGCGCTACTTGCCGCGCCCGGCCTCGGCGAGCAGGCGTTCGACCAGCGCGGTGAACGACGCGCGCATGGTTGCATGTTCGGCCGGCGCGGCGGGGCCGGCGAACCCGGTGTACGTCGCGCGTACGGTTCCGTCGCCTGCGACGAAGAGCATGGTCGGGTATGCGAGCACGCGGTCGAGGATCGGGAACGCCGCGGAGGCCTTCGCTTTGTCCGAGGCGCCGGCCACGAGGATCGGCCAGTCGATCGCGTGCGCCGTGCGGTAGGCCTGCACCACGCCGGCGATGCGTGCCGCGTCGTCGCCGTGCTCGAAGCAGAGGCCGACGACGGCAAGGCCGCGGTCGTGGTAGCGCTTCGCCAGCTCGCTCACGAGCGCGCCCGCATCGTTGCAGTTGGGGCACCACGTGCCGAACAGGTACACGAGCGTCGCCTTGCCGAGCAGGTCGCCGAGGCGATGCGGCGTGCCGTCGGGAGCGGGGTAGCTCAGCGCCGCGAGCTTGCCGTCCGCGCGGACGGTGTTGTGCGTGAACGCGTCGGGAAGCGCGGCCTCATCGTCGCGCGTGGCGGTCCACGTCTCGTGCCAGCTCGCCCCGCTCCAGAAGTGACCGCGCAGCGAGCCGTCGGCCAGCAGCTTCGCCGCGAACAGGAACGCGTGCGCGCCGTCGAAGCAGGCGAGGCGCAGATCCTCGCCGCGCGCGGTTCCGGCGAGGAAGCGGTAGTCGCCGGTCACCGTGAGGAAGGTGCCAACGATCTCGCCGGGGAGTTGGTCGTCGCCGGCCGCGGCGAAGATCGCCACCGCCGGAGTCGGATCGCTCGCGAACTGCACGCGCCAGCGGCCGGCGATCGCCAGCGGCTCACCCGCCAACGGGAACAGCGGCGCCAACACGCGACGCTGCGCGTCGCGCGGATCGTCGACCCATGCGAAAGGGCGCGCCTGCCACGCCATCGAGACCTCCCCGGTCGGCCCCACCCTGCGCCAGTCGCCGCTCAACGCCGTCGTCACGCCGTCGCGCGCGTCGACCTTCTCGCAGCGCAGGCGCGCCCCGTAGGGCGGCAGTTCGACCGACCACGCTGGTCCGGCCGCGCTCGCCGATGGCTTGGCCCTTAGCGGGATCCTCTCGATTCCGTTCCGGATCGCCACGGGCGACCACTCGACGCAGTCGAGCCGGAACGGCAGGTCGCCACCCGGACTCTGCAGGACCGCGCGGTAGGGCGTGGAGGTCTGCGGAGCGGCGGGCAGCGCGAGCAACGCCAGGAGGGCGGCGACCATCGCGTCGATCCTACCTCGCGCCAGCGGCCCGACGCCGCGCGGCCATCAGTCGAGCAGCGTGACGATGCCGCCGGTCCAGACGCTCGCGGCGCGCATGGTGCCGGCGGCGAGGCGGTACTCGTACACGCGTGACACGGTCGTGGGGGTCGCTGGGGGCGCGGGGAACACGTTGCTGCGTCCCGGCGTGACGGCGACCGGCAGGCCGGCCTGACCGAGATCGATGGCGAAGGCCTGCGAGTAGATCGTCACGCCCACCGTGCTCGGGTGGAACGGGATGTTCTCGATCGCGAAGCTCAGCGCGCCGGTGGCGTCGGCGGCGCCCATGCCGACCTGCAGCGTGGGCATCGCGACGACGTTCGCACACAGGCCCGGGAAGGGCAGGTTGGCGTTGGCGCCGTCGATGAAGAGCACCGCCGGCGCATTCGCCGGGGCCCGCGCGATCGTGTAGCCGGCGCGGAAGCGCGTGATCTGGTTGCGCAGCGCGCAGGCGAGCGTCATCGCGGTGGTCTGGCCGGTGGCGATGCAGCCCGTGCCGACGACGGAGCCCGTGTTGCTCGAGCCGGCCGAGCCGGTGATGGACTGGAAGTCGTTGCCGTAGTCCGCGTTCGACGTGTTGTTCGTGATCTGCAGCTCCCAGAGGTACGAGTTGAGTCCGGTGTGGACCCACGGCGCATCCAGGCTGAGGTTGAGGTCGAACGGCGCCGGTGGCACGGCGGGCTGGGCCGTCCAGTCCGGCAGGTTCACGGGCCGGCTGGCGAACGCCACCGTCGGCGTGCCCAGGTAGTTGGCGTCGAAGCCTTCGGACACCGCCGCCGCGGGCACGGAGTCGGACAGCACGACCTTGATGTCGAGGGTCCGCGCGATCCACGTCGGATCGAGCGCGCTCGTGCCATCGCGGCGCCACGAGATGCGCGTCACCTGCGAGGGCGTCGCGCCGCGGCTGGTGTCGTCGAGCTGCTGCCAGCGAAGGTCGTTGTACTTGAAGAGGATGTAGTCGTGGTTGCTGCTGCCCTCGGTGGCGAGGAAGCCCGCGGGGCTGGTGAAGCCCTGCGACGCCAGGGCGGAGGTCAGGACGGTGAGGGCAAGGAGGGAGCGCGACATCGTGAAGTCGTGGGGGAAATGAGGCAGACGAGGAGCGCTGCGGCGGGCACCGGAGCGCGCAGGATCCTAGCAGCGAACTCGCGTGGAGCCGACCCGGGATCTCTCCCCGATGCGAACTCTTCGTGATGCGCTGATGCGCAACCAGTGCGACCCGAGCCGCGGTCAGAGCATCAACCGGCGCACCGGCAGGGAGACCTCCAGCACCTCGCCGCCGCGGTAGATCCAAACGACGAGCGGCGTGCCCTCGTACGTGCTGTGCGTGTTGCAGCAGGCCTGCAGGTCGGCGGGCATGGCGAAGGGGAGGTACGTCACCACCTCTCCGCTCGGTGTGACCGAGCGAAGGCGCGCGCCGAGCAGGAGGTCGCCGGCGCGGATGTCGACGCCCGTCGCCGTGAGCAGCGGATGCGGTCGATCGATCCGGATCGCGTTGGCCGGCAGGGTGGTGGGGGCCGAGGTCGGATCGCCGGTGTGGCGACGATGGGCGGCGAGCGCCGCCGCGTGCACGAGGTCGCGCTCGCGCGCGGGGTCGGTCGATCCGACGAGGAGGCGCGTCTGCTGCCACACCGCCCACACGGTGGCCGGCCAGGGGCTGAGGGTGAACTCGAGTTCGGACCCGGCGCGCGCGACGGTGACCTTGGTCGGCGCGTCCTCGGCGAGCTCGACCATCGCCAAGGCGAAGTCGAGGTGCTGCGGAGCGGGGGCGCCCCCGAGGGCGCGCACGACGTCGCCGACGATGAGGCCACTGGCCGCCGCCGGGCCATCGCGATCGATCGATCCCACGCGGAGCGCGCCGTCCTGCTCGATGGCGAGGAAGCCGAGGTACGGGCTGCGCAGCTTCTCCGGCGCCAACAGCAGGCCGTGCAGCTTCTCGCGCACGTGGTCGACGCCGATGGCGAAGCCGGTGACCGCGCGCAGGTCGCCGCCGGCGCTGTTGATGCCGATCAGCCGACCCGCCGCATCGAACAGCGGCCCGCCGCTGTTGCCGCCGTTGATCGCCGCGTCGGTCTCCAGCAGGTGCGGGAGCTTGGCCCAGCGGCCGCGCACGCGGATCGACTGGTTCTTCGCGGTGATCACGCCGGCGGTCACCGTGTTGCTGCGGCCGTGCGGGTTGCCGACCGCGATCGCCGGATCGCCAACGTGCAGCGCCGACGAACTCCCGAACGCGGCCGCGTCGAGGCGTTCCCCCGCCTCCACCTCCAGGCGCACGAGAGCGAGGTCTTCCTCCCGCGAGATGCTGAGCACGCGCAGCAGGAAGCTGCGGCCGTCGCGGCGCGTGGTGCGCAGGACGCGATCCTTGCGCATCGAGCCGTCCGGGAAGGTCGCTTCGTCGACGACGTGCCAGTTGGTGAGCGCGATGCCGCGCGGGTCGATGACGACCCCGGAGCCCAGCCCGAGGATGCGGGTCTCCGTCGACGGCTGCGCGAACGGGTTGTCGTCCAGCTCCGCCGCCGCAGTCGACGCCTCGATGTAGATGTTCAGCACCGTGCCGCCGACGCGGGCGATGACGTCGGCCACCGCTGCTGCGGGAGGCGGCGCCGACGTCGCCGGCAGGTCGCCCAGCTCCGCGGCGTAGATCGCGCGCAGGGCACCGATGCCCGGCGTGAGGTTGAGGCTCGTGTCGAGCTTGGCGTGTTCGCCGCGTTGGGCCCAGGCGATGTCGATGGCATCGACGCGCCCGGCGTCGAGCAACGCCACCATCGCGCCCCGCACGTCGACGAGGGCGCCGCCGCCCGTGTGGTTGCCGAGCGGGGCGTCGGTCTGCAGCCGTCCGCCGCGCAGGGCGGAGAACACGCCGCGGCCGACGGCGAGGGTGTGGCCTTCGGGGTTGCCGATGGCGAGGAGCGTGGCGCCCACCGCCGGCTCCGACGCCGCGAGCGCGATGGGGGTGAGGGTCTTGCCTTCGGGCAGGCGCGCGCGGACCAATGCCGAGTTGGTGCCGCGGTGGCCGCGGACGAACGCGGCGGGCAGCGTCGTGCCGTCGAGCCAGGTGAGCGCGATCGAGTCGGCGTTCTCGACCAGGTGCAGGTCGGTGAGGACGAGACCGTCCTTGGTCATGACCACGCCGGAGCCGACACCCGGGCGGCGCGTGGTGGCGCAGGGGTCGTAGCCGAGCGCAGGACGCGGGCCGGCGCCGGCCCACACCGAGACGATGGCGGGCGCGGCGATGGCGACGGCGCTCGCCTCCGGCGATGGCGCTGCGGGGCGCGCCGGCGGCAGGCGTGCCAGCAGGTCCGCGAACTCCCGTCGGATCACGCGCGCCGGGACCGCGAAGCCGTAGCTCTCCTTCTTGAGGTCGTCGAGCGTCGGTTCGCTGACGTCGCGCTGCACGTAGCTTGCACTGCACACTCCCAGAAGGGCGCCCGTCGCGTCGAGGAGAGCGCCGCCGTGGTTGCGCGCCTGGATCGCCGCGTCGGTGACGATCACGTCCTGCCGCGGCAGCGGCTCGCCGTGGCTGACCGGGAGCGCGAAGACCGGCCCTTGCGCGCCCGAGGTCACGCCGGCGAAGGCCACGTGGTCTTCGCCGTCGTGGAAGGACACGACCTGCGCGGGTGTGCCGGGCGGCGGGTCGCTCGCCAGCGGCGCGGCGGTGAGTGGCGCCTCGGGCGTGGGCTCGACGCGCAGGATGGCGAGGCCGCAGTCGGAGACCGGCGAGACGAGCTGCGCGGGCAGGCGGGTGCGCGCCGCGTCGGCGAGCTGCACGAAGATCTGCTTGTCGCCGCCCGCGACGCCCTCGATGGCGAGATCGAACTGCGTGACGACGAGGCCGGCCGCGTCGATCACGACGCCGCTTCCCGGCCGCTCGACCTTGAACGGGGGAGAGCCCTTCACCTCCACGAACACGTGCACGACCGCGGGCGACTGCGCGTGGGCGATCGCGGCGACGAGGAACGCGCCCAGTGAGCGGGCGACGACGCGGACGACGGCGATCACTTCTTGGTGGCGTTCTGTTCGGCGCGGGCGAGCGACAGTTCGAGCAGGCGGGTCTGGTGCTTGACGTAGTACTCCAGCGCCTGCTTGGCCATCGCGAGGTTGTTCTTCACCGTCTCGCCGTAGTGGGTCCACACGGATCCCTTGGCCATCTTCTTGGTCGCGTCCTCGAAGTGCTTGCGCGCGCGCTTGAGCGGAACGAAGTACTTCTCGCCCGGCCCCACCACCTTGTCGAAGGCCTTGGCGTCCTTGCGCCCGTCGCCGGTCGACTCGAAGGTCGCGAGCGCCGTCGCCACCAGCGCCAGCGCCTCCTGCGCCTTCTTCAGATCCGCGACCTTGGCGTCGCCCACCGACGGCTTGAGCGCCGGCGTCTCGACGTAGCGCTTGCCGTCGCAGGTCGCGCACTTGTAGGCGCCCACCCCATCGCAGCAGCCGCACTTCTGCATGCGGTCGCCACCGCCCGCCACCGGGAAGCGCCCCGCCCCGTTGCAGATCAGGCACGCGGTCACGCTCGCCCCGAAGCACGTGGGGCACGGCGCGCGCACGAGGATGTCGGGCATCTCCCCGGTGCCGGCGCAGATCCGGCACGGCGCCTCCTTCGTCTCCTTGCACTCCGGGCAATCGTTGTGGTCGCCCTTCTCGAAGCGCGCGCAGTGCCGGCACACCATGGTCTTGCGACCCTGGCAGTTGACGCACGGCTCGGCCTTGAAGGCGACCCACTGCACGACGCCGTTCGCGTCGGGGGCGGTGGCGCGCTCGAGCTTCTCCGGGATCGGGACGAGGAACTGGTCCTTGTCCTTGCCCTGCGCACCGGGAGTGACGGTGAGGAAGACGGAGACCAGGAGGGCGAGGAGGGTTCGGAGCATGGGAGCCTCGGAGTGGGAGGGGCGCATTATGGCCACGCGCGCTCTCTCCCTCTCCTTCCTGCTCTCTGCTTTCTGCTCCGTCCCTCCGTCCTTCCGTGTCTCACGCGGCGCGGAGCGCCGCGCCTCCTGTCTGTCGTGCTGCGTGACATGGAAGGTCGGGTCCGGAACAGAAACCGGAGTGGAACAAGGACGACGCCACCGCCGGGTACGCTGCCTTCCTCCCCGTGACCTCCCCCCGCACGATCCTGCACGCCGACATGGACGCCTTCTACGCGGCCATCGAGCAGCGCGACGATCCAGCCCTGCGTGGCCGACCCGTGATCGTGGGCGGAACAGGACCGCGCAGCGTGGTCTCGACGGCGAGCTACGAGGCGCGGCCGTTCGGCGTGCGCTCGGCGATGCCGATGGCGATCGCGCTGCGCAAGTGCCCCGACGCGGTGGTCGTGCCGCCGCGGATGGCGCACTACGCGCAGGTCGCGGCGCAGATCCACGCGGTGTTCGAGTCGTTCACGCCGCTGGTCGAGCCGCTCTCGCTCGACGAGGCATTCCTCGATGTCAGCGACAGCCGCGCGTTGTTCGGCGACGGTGAGGCGATCGCGCGCAAGCTCAAGGCGGCGGTGCGCGACACAACGTCGCTGGTCGTGTCGGTGGGGGTCGCGAGCAACAAGTTCGTGGCGAAGGTGGCGAGCGACCTGCGCAAGCCCGACGCGCTGGTGGTCGTGCCGCCGGGCGAGGAGGCGGCGTTCCTGGCGCCGCTCGCCGTGGGTCGCCTGTGGGGCGCGGGGCCGCAGGCGCAAGCGGCGATGCGGGCGCGCGGGCTCCACACCATCGGCGACCTGCAGGGGCTCACCGGCGACGCGATGGTGGCGCTGTTCGGCGAGGCCGGTGGCCGCCACTTCTGGAAGCTCGCGCGCGCGATGGACGACCGCGCGGTGGTGCCCGACCGCGAGGCGAAGAGCATCAGCCACGAGACGACCTTCGCGACGGACCTGCGTCGGGAAGCCGACTGCTGCGGCGTCCTGCTCGAGCTGAGCGAGGGCGTCGGCCGCCGGCTGCGCCGCGCCGGCATCGTGGGGCGCACCGTGAAGCTCAAGCTGCGCTACCGCGACTTCACCACCGTCCTGCGGCAGAGCAAGCTGGTGCCGGCGAGCGACGACGACCTCGTGATCTACCGAGCGGCGAAGGCCCTCTTCCTCGCGCACTGGACGCGCGGGCCCGTGCGTCTGCTCGGGGTCGGAGTCACCGACTTCACGCCGGCCGCTGCCTCGCAGCAGGGCTCGCTCTTCGCGGCGGCACCGGCCCGTGAGAAGAACCTCATGCGCGCCGTCGACGCGATCCGCGATCGCTTCGGCGATGGCTCGATCCGAAGGGGCTCGACGCCGGAGTAGCTGCCTTCCTCACTCGTGTCGCAGTGCCTGGATCGGGTCCATCCTCGCGGCGCGCCGCGCCGGGTAGATCCCGAATGCGATCCCGGTTGCCGAGGCGATCAGCAGCGCCAGCCCCACCGACCAGCCCGTGATCACCGGCTGCCAGTTCGTGAAGGCCTCGAGCGCAAAGACGAACGCCGAGCCGGCGCCGACGCCGAGCAGGCCAGCGCCGCCGGCGAGGGCCACCGTCTCGATCAGGAACTGCAGGACGATGTCACCGCGCGAGGCGCCGATGGCGCGGCGGATCCCGATCTCGCGCGTCCGCTCCGTGACGCTGGCCAGCATGATGTTGAGGATGCCGATGCCGCCGACCAGCAGGCTGATGCCCGCGATGATCGGCAGCACGATGTCGAACACTCGCTGCGCCTGCTGGCGCGACTGCAGCAGTTCGAGCGGCACCGTGAGCTCGTAGTCGCGGGTCGGATGAAACCGGGCGAACACGGTGTGGATGGCGCGGGCGGCCAGCTCGACGTCGGCACCCTCCCGCACCTGGCACACGAGCTGGTGCAGTTCGACCCGGGAGCTCTCGCGGCGCCCGGACTCGCTGCTCGTGTCGGTGAGGCCGTTGCGCTCGAGCACGGTCTCGAAGGGCACGTAGATCTCCAGCGCCCGATCGTCCAGGCCGAGCACGTGCTGGGCGGTGCTGCGCAGCGTGAAGTCGGGCAGGACACCGACGACGCGGTAGAACTCGCCGCCGACCCGCAGGTCGAGACCCAGCGGGTCGCCGACGTACCGGGCCTCGCGGATCAGGCCCTCGCGCACGACGCATACGCGGCGGCGGGCGATGCCGTCGCCGATCTCGAGGCGCCGGCCGAGACGGGGTTCGAGGCGAAGCGCCTCCATGTACTCCGGCGTGACTCCGCGCACCTTGGCCTGCAGGCGCCGACTCTTGAACCAGATCCAGCGCTCGACGTCGTGCACCTGCAGCACGCGTTCGACCATCGGCAAGGTCGCTTCGATCTGCGCCGCATCGCGGAACGTGATCCCATAGCGCAGGACGGTGGCGCGCTCCCGCCGGGTGTCCTGGTCGGCGGGCGGGCGCTTCGCGTTGACGATCACGTTGCGCATGCCGAGTTCCTGGATCTGCGCCAGGATCTGTCGCCGCGCGCCCTCACCGGTGGCGACCATCGCCACGACCGACGCGACGCCGAACACGATGCCGAGCGCGGTGAGCAGCGAGCGCAGCTTGTGGCGTGCGAGGTTGCGCAGTGCCTCGACCAGCAACTCACCGAGGATCATGACTGCGCCTCCGGTGCACCGTCGGCGCGAATCTCGCCATCGAGGATCAGGACGCGGCGTGGGACGCGGCGGGCGATGTCCTGGTCGTGCGTGATCATCAGCACCGTGTGGCCGGCGGCGTGCAGGTCGGCGAACACCGACAGGATCTCCGCCGAGATCTTCGAGTCGAGGTTGCCGGTCGGTTCGTCGGCGAGCAGGAGCGCCGGGTCATTGGCGAGGGCGCGCGCGATCGCCACCCGCTGGCACTCGCCGCCAGAGAGCTGGTTGGGACGGTGGCCGGTGCGATGCGAGAGTCCCACCCGCGCCATCAGCTCGTCGCAGCGACGCCGGCGCGCCGTGCGACCGAGGCGCGCGTACAGCATCGGCAGCTCGATGTTCTCGCGCACCGTGAGGTGGGGCACCAGGAGGAAGGACTGGAAGACGAACCCGATGCGGTGGTTGCGCAGCCGCGACAACGCGCGGTCCTCGAGTGCGCCCACGTCGACGCCTTCGATGTGGTAGCTGCCGCTGGTGGGACGGTCGAGGCAGCCCAGCAGGTTGAGCAGCGTCGACTTGCCGGAGCCCGAAGGCCCGACGATCGCGAGAAGTTCGCCCGCGTGCACCTGGAGGTCGATGCCTCGCAGGACGGTGACGGCGTGTTCCCCCGACCCGTGCGTCTTGGTCACGCCCCGCAGCGTCAGCAGCACGCTCATCGGCCGGCGTCCGCGGGCGGCTTGCTCGCGGTGCGACTGAGGCTGGGGTTGTAGAGGAGCACCCGCTCGCCGACCTCCAGGCCGGCTTCGATGCAGACGAACTGATCGTTGTTGGCGCCGGCCTTGACCGTGCGGCGGACGGGCTGGCCGTCGGCGCCGTGGACGAAACACGAGTGTTCGCCCGCCGCGAGCGCGACGCACTGCAGGGGGACGAACACGACGTCGCGCAGGTGGTCGACGGCGATCGTCGCCTTGGCGCTGATGCCCGGCCGCAGGAGCAGACCCTCGCGCGCTTCCAGCGTGATCTCGGCGTCGAACTTCTTGACGCCGTCGTCGCCGCCGACCTCGCTGCGGGTGGCGATCGACGCGATGCGGCTCACCTTGCCCGCGAGCACGACGCCGGGGTAGGACTCCATCGTCACCGTCACCGTCAGGTCGACCCGCAGCTTGCTGATGTCCGCTTCGTGGACCTGCAGCTTGACCTGCATCACCCGCAGGTCGGGGATCGTGCACGCCGTCATGCTCTCCCAGATCTCACCGCCCACCTTCAGTTGATCCGTGTACCACGGCTGCTTGGGGTTGCCGTGCAGGACCATGCCGGCACACGGTGCCCTCATGGTGAACGACTCCAGGTCGCGTCGCAGCTCAGCCAGTCGCTTGGTGTGCTGCAACAGACGCTTGTTGGCCTGGGTCTCCGCTACCTGGCGCTGCAGCAGTTTGGTCTCGTTGCGTGCCTCCGTGGCCGTCAGCTCGCGCTGGGCGTCGCTGAGGGCGACTTCCTTGTCGCCGCGCGCCATGGGGTCCTTGTAGCGGTCGAACATGTCGAGCTCGAGCTTTGCCCCCTCGAGCTGGACCTCCGCCTTCTCGAAGGCGATCTCGTGATCCTCGAGCTCCGCCTTGCGCAGGAAGCCTTCGTCGACCAGCCGCTTGCTGTCGTCGAGAAACTTCTTCTTGCGGCCGAACTCGGTCTGCGCGTCCTTGAGCGCGATCTCGAGCTTGCGTCGCTCCTGGGGGCCGTCGCCGACCTTGTAGCGCTCCAGCTCCTTGGTGGTCTTCTCGACCGCGATGCGGGCCTTGACGATCGCGGCATCGTTCTCGGTCTTCTGGATGGCGAGTTCGGTCTGCGCCGTCTTGAGGTCGGCTTCCGCCTGAGTGATGTCCAGCTCGCTCTGCTGCACCGCGGTCTCGAGGTCTGCGGTGTCCACCCGACAGACCACGTCGCCCTCCTTCACCTCGCTGCCCGCCTCGATCAGCCATGCGATCTTGCCGCCGCGCCCGGCGAGGAACACGACTTCGCGCGAGTCCTTCGCCACCAGGGTGCCGTTCTCCGCCAGCGTGATCGGGAGGTCACCGCGGCCGACGGTGTACAGACCTTCCTCCGCCGGAGTCGCCGCCTTGGCGCGGTCTCCGGTGGCGCCGATCGACGCGAGCACCAGGACGGCGACGAGCGCCGTCAACGCGACCGCAGTACCCCAGCGCCTCATCGCCACATCCCCTCGGTGTCGATGAAGAGGAGCCCGAGCGCGCGGTGCAACTCCAGCCGGCGGATGAAGTGGTCGACCTTCAATCGGATCAGCGTGTTCTGCGCATCGATCAGGGCCTGGCGGGCCTCGAGAAGGTCGCGGTTGTCGAGCACACCGGCTTCATAGCGGATCTGGGTCACCGCCACGGCGCGGCGTTCGTACTCGATCTGGTCGCGCTGCAGGATCACCTGCTGCTCCATGCTGCGAAGCTGCCGGAGCTGATCGCGCACTTCGAGCTCGAGCTGGTCGTGCAGCAGCACGCGACTGCGCACCGCCTGGTGCAGGGCAATGCGCGCCACTGCGGCCCGGTTGCGCTCGAGGGTCCGCTGCAGGGGGAGTTGCATGGACAGACCGATGGACGACGACCAGCGGTCGGGAGCGGCACGGTCGAGCGCGCTGCCTTCGCCGTCCAGGCCGTAGGCGGCATCGAGGTTCAGGTCGGGGAGGATGCCGTGGTCCGCTAGCCGCACCGCGCGCTCGGCATCGTCGATCCGTTCTTCCGCGGTGCGCAGGTCGAGGCGGTTGTGAGCCGCCGCCGCCACCGCCGACGTGTCGTCCATGTCGACGAGTTCGAAGTCCGGCTCCTGGTCGGCGACCGCGATCGCGGTCGCCGCGGACAACCCGAGACGGATGCGGAACGCATCCAAGGCTCGCTGGTAGCCTGCACGTGCATCGATGACGTCGTTCTCCGTCTCGATCTCACGGCGCCGCGCGCGAAACAGTGCCTGCTCGTCGCTGCGGCCCACCCGGTACAAGGCCTCCGCCTTGCTCCGATCGAACTGCGCTTCGTCGTGGCGGCGCTCCTGGTTGGCCAGGGTCTGGGTCTGACCCACCAGCTCGAAGTACTCGCGTGCGATGTCGATGGCGAAGCGTTGGCGGAACAGCTCGAACTCGCGCAAGGCATACACGAGGTCGTGCTCCGCCTGCGTCCAGGACTCGTGGCTGACCTCGTAGCCCATCCCCCGGAGCAGAGGCTGCGTCAGACGCAGGCCGGCAGCGCTGTTCCACGCGCTCGGCCCGCCGTCGCTGCGCAGGAAGCCGAGCCCGCTGTCGAGGGCGATGGTGCCGCCGGTCGGCAGGATCTGCCGCACACCCAGGTGGGTGTCGCCGGCCCACGAGTCGAGGCTGTCCTCACGGTCCGCGAACACGGCGCTCATCGTCCCGGAGAGCTGGGGCCCGAAGTTGAACTGCGCGTTGCGAAAGGCGAGAGCCTGCTGCACGAGGCTCTCGCGCTGCGTCTGGTACTCGCGGTTGCCGCGCACCGCCTGGGCGAGGGCGCTGGCGAGGTCGATCTTCGTCGGCGTGCCGGCTTGCGGCGCCGTCGCCGGAGTCGCGGCCGCCGCCCGGGGGCGGACCGCGGCGGCCTGGATGCCGTCGACCGCGGCGTTGCCGCGCGCGGCCAACGCCTCCGATGCCTCGGCCTCGGCGTGCCTCGCCCCGGCCGCAGCGCAGCCGGCACCAACGACGAGGAACACGGCGAGTGGGACGGAGTGCGTGGCTCGGCGTCGCGGCAGCGACGCGTGCACGGAGTCGTTCATGGTCCTGGTCACAACGGAGGTTCGCGAAAGAGGATCGAGCCTGCGGGTGCCGGAGACGTCAGTTTCTCGGGCGCACTTCCCGTCGCGCACCAAAACGGTCGATGAGACTGAGGGCCCGATCGGAGGCCACCATCCTATAGTCGCCCACCCAAACCCATGCCCGGCAAGCTCGCGAGCGAGATCGACAACTACATGGCGATCGTCCATGACCTGGCGGGCGAGGCCGAGGTCTGGCTGTCGCGGCCGGCGTGGCTCGAGTTCGCGCCCAACAACCTCTGCAACCTGCGCTGCGTCATGTGCGGGCAGGCGGACGGGGTGCCGCTGGTGGTGATGAAGCGCGAAGACGCCGCGCGCCTGCTCGACGACATCCTGCCCACGACCTCGCTGTGGACCCCGTCGGCGCTGTCCGAGCCGATGCTCGCCGACATCCGGCAGGTGATCACCAAGTGCCGCGAGCACGACGTGTGGCTCAATCTCTACAGCAACGCCACGGTGCTCGACGGCAAGCGCTTCCTCGACATCCAGGACCGGGTCCAGAAGCTGCACATCTCCTTCGACAGCCACGACAAGGCCGTGTTCGAGAGCCTGCGCGTGCGCGCCGACTTCGACACCGTCGTGCAGCACATCCGCGAGATCCTGCCGCTGGCGGCGGCGCGCGGCGTGCCGGTGGGCTTCGTCGCCGTGCTCATGGCCGACAACCTGCTGCACCTCGCCGAGTTCGTCGACTTCCTGGCCGACCTCGGCGCGAGCGCGGCGCGCAGCGACATCCGCGTGCAGCCGATGCTCTACAACGCCAAGGGGTGCGTGGGGCGGCAGGTGACCGACCGGTTCAGCAACCAGGAGATCGAGCGCGAACTGGATCGCGCCTGCGAGCGCGCGCGCGCCCGCGGCATCAACCTCTACGTCGACTTCGACGAGCCGCTGCGGCGCGCGGTCACGGTCGTGCCGCCGCACGTGCGCGGGATCATGCCGGACATGCTCATCCACATGACCGAGACCATCCGCGAGCGCTACCCGCACTTCTGCCGGATGGCTTCGTACTACATGAAGATCGAGCCCGACGGCCGCGTGTTCCCCTGCTGCCGCGCGCCCGAGGAGCTGGAGATGGGCAACGTCAACGAGGCGCCGGTGGCGGAGATCTGGAACGGCGAACGCTACCGCGCCTTCCGCCGCCGGATGTTCGCCGGCGACTACCCCAACGCCTGCAAGACCTGCTCGTTCCTCGTCGACAACCCTGCGTTCTCGAAACGGCACGAAGTGCGCGCCAGTGCGGCGCCGGCGCCGGTCCGCGTCAATCCGTAGCGGGAGGGCGTCGATGCTTCTGCGGCGCGCCCGCCGTCATCGGCGCGCGTCGGCGCCGCGCGCCCGCCACGTCTCGGCCGCCGCTGCGGCGCCGCGGCCGTCGTACAGCCGCGCCAGCAGATCGGCAGCG
>CAYQMF010000016.1:0-70849 GCA_964418595.1 uncultured candidatus Brocadiaceae bacterium | reverse complement strand
CGCGGATGCGGGCGGTGAAGAAGATGCCGAAGCACTACCACTTCGACTGGTCGCTCGTGACCGAGCCCGGCGCGCGCTTCGAGAACCTCGTCGGCGCCCACCTGCTAGCCGACCGGCCGCTCCACCGCCACCCGCTCCCGCTCCGCCACCACCACCGGCTCGAGCTCCGCCGTGAACGCACGCAGGAACGGCGCCTGCTTCGCGATGCGATACCCCGGCAGCGACTTCGCGCGCGGCGCGATGTCGGCGAAGCACTCGATCACCCAGTCGAAGTGGCTCTGGGTGTACACGCGCCGCGGCAGCGTCAGCCGCACGAGGTCGTGTGGGGCCGGCGTGGGTCGCCCGGTCGCCGGGTCGGTGCCGCCGAACATGAGCGTGCCGATCTCGACGGCTCGCACGCCGCCGACGCGGAACAGCTCGCAGCACAGCGATTGACCTGGCAGGTCTTCGGGCGACAGGTGCGACAGGAAGGCGCGCGCGTCGACATACACCGCGTGGATCCCCACCGGTGCCACCGATGGCACGCCGAGCCTGGCGAGCGCCGACGCGAGGTAGCGCGCCGACGCCGCGCGGTAGTCGAGATACCCCTCGTCGAGCACCTCGCGGAAGCCCTGCGCCAGCGCCGCGAGGTCGCGGCCGGCGAGACCACCGTAGGTCGGAAAGCCCTCGGTGAGGATGAGCAGGTTGCGCACTTTCTCGGCGAGCGCGTCGTCCTGCAGCGCCAGGATGCCACCGATGTTGACGAGCCCGTCCTTCTTGGCCGAGATCATGCAGCCGTCGGCGAGCGCGAACATCTCGCGCGCGATCTCCTTCAGCGAACGCTCGCGCTGCCCCGGCTCGTGCCGCTGCACGAGGAACGCGTTCTCGGCGAAGCGCGCGGCGTCGAGGAAGAACGGCACGCCGTGGCGGCGGTACAGCTCGCTGGTGGCGCGCGCATTGGCGAGCGACACCGGCTGGCCGCCGACCGCGTTGTTGGTGACCGTGAGCAGGCCCACCGGCACCGAGCCGGACGGCGCCGCGGCGAGCAACTCGGCCAGCCGACCCGTGTCCATGTTGCCCTTGAAGGGCGCGTCCACGGTCAGCGCCTCGGCGCGCGGGTCGGGCAGGTCGAGCGCCTGTGCCCCGGTGTACTCGATGTTCGCGCGGGTCGTGTCGAAGTGCGTGTTGTTGGGGATCACTCTCCCCTGCCCGCCGAGGATTGCGAACAGGATGCGCTCGGCCGCGCGCCCCTGGTGCACCGGGAAGACGTGGCGGTACCCCGTGAGGTCGCGCACCACGCGTTCCAGCTCGTAGAAGCTCTCGCTGCCGGCGTAACTCTCGTCGCCCCGCATCAGCGCCGCCCACTGCTCGGTGCTCATCGCCCCCGTGCCCGAGTCGGTGAGCAGGTCGATGATCACGTCGCGGGCGCGGATCCCGAACAGGTTGAACTTCGCGGCAGCGAGGATCGCCTCGCGCTCGGCGAGGGTGGTGAGCCGGATCGGCTCGACCATGTGGATCTTGAAGGGCTCGATGATGGTGCGCACATCGGAGCAACGCCTGCGCCCGCCCCGGGATTCGTCCCGCTCGCACCAGGACCGACGTCTGCGACATGCAGCAGCGGGCCTGCCGCTGCACCCCTACCGCCCGATCGTCACCCGGACCCGTCGCTATTTGCGCGACGCAACAATTCGCGGCCCTTGCAGCCCAGGCGATCGTCTTCCAAGGCGTCGTGCGGGTCCCACGCCGCGGCCGCCGGCCCCGATCGGCGACGTCGTCGTCCGGCGGCAGCGGAACGACGCGGTCACTCAGTCCGCGTGCGAGGGTCGCGTGATCGCCCTCGACGCGACGCCCGAACGGCGATGCGCAGGTTGACGACTCCACAGCCAGACAACTACCGTTCCGCTCGTTCCCTGCCCTCCTGGACCAGGTTGACTGCGACCCCGGGTCGGCTCCCGGTGCCTCCAGCACATCGGACACAACGCCATGCGCGAGCAGAAGTGGGGCGTAGTCGAGCGATTCCGGGTTCGAGCGCGTTGGCGCAACCGCATCGGCACCGTCCACCCGGATCTGCTGGCCACGCAGATGATGCTTCGCGCTCGGCTCGTCGACACGGGTGCGCACGTCATCGGACCCTTCCTCAGCGGCGACGACGAGGCTGCCGGGTGGCTCACGATCGCGTGGCAGTTTCACTCGGCAGAACAGGCCGAGCCGCTGCGAACGCTCTGGCGGATCGCCGCCTGGCAGGAGTGCGTCGAGATGCAGATCGAGGAGGGACCCAAGTGGGACCCGTTCGACCGACTCCCAGGGTTCTGACGCCACAGACACCGAATGCAGATCCTGCGTCCAAGCAGCCACCCAACCCAGGGCCGTGTTGGCTTCCTCGTGCCCCGCTGGACGGTGGACCCCATCGCCTCCTGTCAGGGTGTGCCGTTCCGCTGCCTGCCCGTTGCCGGCGCCCTCGTCGCCGCTGGGTTCGAAGTGGTGTTCTTCGACCAGGAGCCAGACCTCGATCGGCACGACAGCAGCCTGGAGTTGCGCGAGTCGCTGCACGACGCACTCACCACGTTCATCTGGATGAACGAGCTGGATCCGATGATCCAGAGCCACAACGCCCTGGCACTCGCGACCCGACTGAAGTCGTGGTACCCCGACCTGCCGGTGGTCGTTGGCGGCGCGTTCATCTCCATCGTTCCGCCCGAGGGGCTGCGAACCGAAGTCCCTGTGGACTACTTCCTCCGTGGCCCCGGTGAGCGCGCGTGCGCCGCGTTCGTGCTCGCCTTGCGGGACGGCACGTCACTCGCCCTGGTACCAGGGCTGGTGTGGAACCACGGTGAACTCCGCCACAACGAACCCGACCCGGCCGTCAAGCCGATCTGGGAGCACTACGACGTGTACCGCCAGCTCGACCTGACAGCCTACGTGCAGTCCGGGGGCATCTTCGGCAACGCCGAGGCCACGTTGGTGATCGCACTCGCCAATGGGTGCAGCAAGGGCTGCGGATTCTGCTACTGGCGCGACTTCAAACCCGGATGGCTGGGTGCCGAGCAACTCGTCGATCTCGTCGCCTATCTGCGTGACCGCTACGGCGTCCACCAGTACCACATCGCCGAACTCGACTTCGCCGCCAGCCGCCAGCGCGTGTTCGCCGTGGCCCGATTGTGGGCCGAGCGCGTCCCGGACTGCACCTGGTTCGCGCTGGTGTCCCCCATCGATGCGGCCAGATTCACCGAAGCGGAGTGGGATGCGCTCGCGGCAGGCGGCTGCCGCAAGCTGGAGCTGGGTACCGAAAGCGGTTCCCGCCGCGTGTTGTCCGCCATCGGCAAGAAGCACGCTCCCGAAGATGCGGTGGCGATCACCGAACGGATGCTCCGCCAAGGGATCGTGCCGATGCACAACTTCGTGTTCGGCACGCCCGGCGAGCAGCGCTCGGATCGGCAGCGCACTCTGCGCCTGATCCGTCGACTCCAGGCGATGAGCCCCTGGGTAGCGTTCACGTTCCGCTTCTTCCAACCGGCGTGGAACACGCCGCTGGGTGAAACGGCCATGGCACGGAGTCCGGGCTATCCCCGCCACCTGCGCGAGATCCTCGCGCACCGTCCGTTCCTGGGTGACATGCACACTCGGGCCATGGAGTGGCTGTCGGCCGCCGACGAACGCACGATCAAGGTCATGGTCCTGCATTACCTTCCATTGACCATCAGCAGGGCGACGTTCGTCCGACGCACGTCGCGTTGGGCGCACTTCGCGTTGCGCGCGGTGGCGCGCCAGCGCACGCGGCTGGGCTGGTTCAGTGCCGGAGTCGATCGTTGGCTGTTCGCAAGACTCGTGCGCGTCGATCTCGATTGCACCTTCACGCCGTGATGCGATGGACATTCCGATTCCCGAAGAGTTCTTCGTGTTCCCGCGCTCCGTGGGGCTGGAACTGAGCAGCCGGTGTCCGCTCGCGTGCATCATGTGTCCGCAACCCGGTCTGCGACGCGCAAGGCGGAACATCGAACCCAACCTGGCGATGCGCGTGATCGCCGAAGTGGCACAGCACGCTGGAGTGATGCTGGAGCCCCAGGGCATGGGCGAGATGTTCGTGCACCCGGAGTGGCGCTCGATCCTGCGCGTGGCGGTCGTCGACCTGCATGTGCCCGTCGCGGTTCTCACCCACGGCTCCTTCCTCACCCCCGAGGTGGTCGACGAACTGCTCGACATCGCGCCCGAACACGTGGTCGTCGGCATCGAAGGCACTACGCGTGAGGTCCATGAGGCCGTTGCGCGCGGGTCCGACTTCGCCCGCGTCGAAGAGGGGGCGCGCGCGCTGCTCCGCGGCAAGCAAGTGCGGGGCAGGATCGAACCACACATCCACGTCCGACTGACACCCAACCGGATCAACTGGAACGAGCGCGAGAGCTTTGTCGCCCGCTGGCGCCCCCTCCTCGGTGACGGAGACTCGGTGGAGATCAATCCCGTGTGCAACAGCTGGGCCGGCAAGGTCCCCGAACTCTCGCCCCACCCGGCCCCTCTCCCGACGCCGCGCTTGCCGTGTCCGCAGCTCTGGACCCACGCCAACGTCCTCGAGGACGGCAGGGTCACGCCGTGTTGTCTGGACAGTGAGGGCGAGATCGAGATCGGCAACGTGCGCGACGCCCGGCTCGAGGACATCTGGAGAGGGCCTGCCCTTGCCCGACACCGACGGGCGCACCTCGAGGGACGCTACGGCGAGGTGCCCCTCTGCGGGGGCTGTCGCGACTGGCCGAACTACGTCCGCGCGTGGCTGGGCGACGTCTGGAGCCGTGACCGGGGAGCCTCCCGAGGCTCCGACCCGGCGTTGCCGCCCCACGGATCCGACTCTGCCTGACAGGACTCGTGCCAACGCAACGCGCGCCAACGCGGACGTGCTGCGCCACAACAAGCGGAACACCGGGCGGATCCTGGCAGCCCATCGATGGTCGGGATCCCTGGCCTCGGACGCGGGCCATCAACCGTCACCCGTGCGCGAGAAGTGCGCGCGCCGGAGCGCGCCGCGCGCCGTCGCGGGCGACGGACCCGAGCCTTCCACGTGGGCCAGCGCCTGGGCGAGCGTGCGCACCGTCGGGAAGCGGTAGAAGGTCGGCACCGCGACCTCGAGCCCGAAGCACGTGCGCAGGTGTTCGAGGATGCGCAGCGCCTGCAGTGAGGTGCCGCCGACGTCGCCGAAGGCGAACGTCCGTCCCATGTCGCGGCCGAGCACCGCGGTCCAGGCCGCGGCGATTGCGTCCTCGATCTCGGCGAGCGAGCGCTGTGGCGCGACCTCGGCGCTGCCGGTGACCACCTGCCCCGGCACGCCGACCACCGTCGCACCCGCCGGCACGTCCATCATCACCATCGTGTTGGCACCGATCGTCGCGCCGTCGCCGACGGTGACCTCGGGCAAGATGGACGCGTTGGTGCCGACGTACACGCCCTCGCCCAACCGCACGCGCGCATTCAGCACCGAGCCGGCGGCGAGCACACAGCCGGCGCCGACCTGAGCCTCGTGGCCGACGACCGCGCGCATGAACACCACCGAGCCGGGGCCGAGCGCGATCTCCGGCGACAGCACGACCTGTTCGTACACCAGCACGTCCGGACCGGGATCGACCCAGGCGAGATCGACGCCCGGGTGCACGAGGCTCGCGAAGGGGATGCCGTGCTCGGCGATGCGCGCCCGCATCGCCAGTCGCCGCGCCGTCGTGCGCGCCACCAGGTTCACCACAGCGTCGCGCGCCGGGTCGGCGTCCTGCAACAACCCGAGCGGACCGAGCACCGGCACGTCGAGGAGGAAGCGGCCGTGCTTGCCGGAGTCGTCGTCGAGGAGCACGAGGCGGTCCCAGCGCGCGGCGACGCGATTCACCGTCGCGGCGAGCCGCACGCCTTCCGAATTGCCCGCGCCGCACAGGTAGAGCGTGCCCATCTCAGTCGCTCCCCGGCATGAACTCCGGCGCCGTGCCCGGCCGACGCCGCTCGGCGACCCCCACCATCCAGTCGGTGCAGGTCTTGCAGCGCTCCGGCAAGTCGTCGAACCGGCCCTGCAGGTGGTTCTCGCGGTAGCCACCGAGATTCGCCCACAGCGTCGTCAGCGACTCGTGCCACGCGTTGCCGGAGCCTTCCTCGCCCTCGGTGTCGCCCGGGCAGCGCGGCACGCGCCCGTCCCAGAACACGTGCATCATCGTCACCGCCCACGGGCAGGCGATCCGCTCGTCGCGGTGTTCGCGCATCGGCGTGCCGAACTTGCCGCCCCAGCTCAGCATGTGCCGCGCCTTCACCGTGGCGCCGCGCGCCATCCAGTAGGCCTGGAAGGCGTCGAGCTCGTGCTTGTTCTCCTCCATCACGATGAACTGCACCATGATCTCCGGCCCGCTCGCGCGCTGCCGACGCAGCTCCAGCAGGCGCTCGACGTTGGCGTAGGCCACGTCGCGTTCGCCGCCTACGCGCACGCGCGCGTAGGTCTCGCTCGTGAACCCATCCAGCCCGATCACGATCTGCGCCAACCCCACGTCGAGCAGCGCCGCCGCTATGTCTTGTGTCAGCAGCATTCCGTTGGTGTTGACGCACATGTCGAGCAGGCCGACCTTGCGCCCGTAGGCCACGTACTCGACGAGCCGCTTCGCCTCGAGCAGCGGCTCGCCGCAGAACGAGAACCACACCTGCGTCCGCGGCTCGACCGCGGCGATCTCGTCGGCGCACTTCTTCCACAGTTGCAACGGCATCACGCCCTTGGGCCGGCGCATGGAGGGGTGATGGCACATCGAGCAGCGCAGGTTGCAGTCGGCGCACAGCTCGACGGCGAACCGGCTGGGGAAGGTCGGATTGCGCAGGGTCTGCGCGACGCGGTTGAGGTCGGGCTTGGCGAGCATGGGCGGCGGGTGGTCGGGATCTCTATGGACAACGATATCCTTTGATCGACCGCCGAGGAGCCCCCGGTGCCGAGGGAGTCCCAGGCCGGGAGCGCATGCAGCAAACCGCGTCCGCTGCGAGGGCGACCGGTCGACCGGTCCAGCCTCACTCGGCGTGGAAGTGCCGGAACTCGCCGCCGGTCCGTCTCGCGATCGCGCGCAGCACGACCGGGGCGCGCATCGCGGATCCGCGAAGTCGTGGCCCGCACATCTCCCCGCTCCCGTACGAGCCCGAGCCGTCGCTGACGGCACAACGCGCCGTCAGCGCGAGCCCCAGCCCGAGCCCGAACACGCGGCCCGCGTCGGCCGATCGAACCGCCTCGCTTGCCCGACACACTCCCGCTGGGCACGCTCACCCCCATGCGCCGCGCCGGTCTCACCCTGTTCGCCAGCGTGTCCTTCGGCGTCAGTTGCGGGGTTCCTGCGCCACCGGGTCCGCGGCCCGATCTCGAGCTCCTCGTCCGCCAGCTCGATGATCCGGAGCGAAGGATCTCCACGGCGCAGACGCTCATCGCGCAGGGTGAGCCCGCGGGACCCGCGCTCATGGCCGAGTTGGAACGTGCCGTCGACGCGGGTCGAGTGTCGCGTCAGCGGGAGGCGTTGCGGCTGCTGCGTGCGCTGGGTCCGGCTGGTGGCGGTGTCCTCGAGCCACTCCTCGCCCTGTCGCCGCGCCTCGACGGGGGAACCGGTCGCGATCTGATCCGCACGGTCGCCGAGCTGGCCCCCTACCGCCCGACGTCTCTCCTCATCGACGAAGCCGACGTGGGCATGTGGCAGCACCGGATCGGCTGCGAACCGGTCGACCTGCGGCGGCTGTTCGTGCGCGCCTGGTCGGACGGACGCAGCGACCTGCCGACCCTGATCGCGATGGCGGGCGAGGTCGACGCGCACCGCATCGAGCTGGCCGTCGAGGCGCTGGACCGCATGGGTCCGCGCGCCCGGGCGGCGCTGCCATGCCTCGCCGCGGTGCTCGATCGGCCGGACCCGCGGGTGACGGGCTCGACCGTGCGCGTACCCCTGCGCGCGTGCGCGGCGCGGGCCGTCCTCCGCATCGACCCGCGCGGCGTCCCCGCGGCGCGCGCGCGCGCCGTGCTCGCCGGGGAGGACTCGGAACCGGCGCGCGCCAACGTGCCGGAGGAGATCCAACGCAAGCTCACCACTCTGGTCGCGGCCTTCGCAGTACCGGAGCAGCGCGAGATCGCGGCCGGGCACCTGATCGCGCTCGGGCCCCACGGCAGCGAGGCACTGCTGCGTACGGTGGTGTCGCACGCGCCCGACCCTGGCGTCTATCGACACGCGCTCGGCGCCGCGATGGGAAGCGGCGAAGACCTGGCGCACCTCGTGCCCGAACTCGCGGGCCTTCTCGTCGGTCTCGCCCCGGGGGATCGCCGGCCAGTCCTCGACGCGCTGAGTCGTGCCGCGCCCTGTTCGCGCGACGTCGTCGTTCTCGCCCGCCAGGAGTCGACGAGGGATCTCGTGCTCGCGGCCGGATTGCGTGCCGACTACGACCACCTGCAGGCCACACTCGACACGCCCGCGTGGCTGCCAGATCGTGCGCTCGCGCAGGCCGCCGCGAGCGGCTCACTGGCCCGTGTCGAACGCGCCACGACGCTCCTGGCCCGCCGTGGTCCGGCGGTGCGCGTGGAACTTCCCACACTCGCCGCCGCGCTGAACCGCGACTACGCGGGCCTGCTCGGCAGGCCGATGGCCGTGGCCGGCGGTGGCATGCACTATCCCCGGTCCGCTCCCGAGTTCCGGATCGCGCGTTGCCAGATTGCGCGCGCGATCCTCGCCATCGCCGCCGCCGACGATCCCCTCGCCGCCAGAGCCCGTCAGGTCATCGAGCAGGACGGCTGACGCGCCCGAGCCTTCACCACGCCCAGAAGTGGACGCTGGGCCCGAAGCCCCAGCCATGGTGGTGGTGCCAGCCGTGGTACGGGTAGTAGCCGTAGTGGTAGCCGAAGCCGACGCCCCACCACGGATCGTAGTAGGCGCGCCGGTAGTAGCGCGTGTCGTCGACGCGGAACGGCGTGGTCTTCACCGCCGCCTCGCCCTCGCCCTGCAGCACCCACACCGCGCGGAAGCTGTCGATGTCGCGTGGCAGCGTGTCGAGCGGGAGCAGGAACTCGAAGTCGAGCAGGCCGACGAGGCCGGGGTCGATGGTCAGCTTCCCCTTCTCCTCGTACGGCTCGAGCACGAGGCCGTCGCGGCTCTTCGTCTGCATGTCGGTGACGCGACAGCGGTCGACGTCGAACACCAGCGGCGTCGCGCCCTTGTTCTCGATCTCGAACCCGATGTGCAGCACCGTGCGCCTGGCATCGCCGTGCTTCACCTGCGCGGCGCCCTCCGACCAGACCCGCGCCTGACCGACGTCCTTGCCTTCGTGCTGCAGCGCGTACTCGGCCGCGGGCCAGCCGCGCGGCGACTGCGCGCGCAGGTTCTCGCGCGGCACGAAGTACTGGCGACTCGCCGTACAACTCACGAACCCGAGAAGGAGCACACCCAGGAGCAAGCGCTGCATGCCGGCCATTCGCCCCGTTCGCTGCCGGGCTGTCAAGCAGGGGCGCCAGGGCGAAGTGACGCGGCTCATCGCAGGGGATCGCGCAGCCTCCATGACCGTTCGGCACCAACGGTGCGCGATCTGGCCGTTGCGCCGCGTTGCGGCCGTGGCCCATGCCCCGCTACCCTGACCGCCATGCCCCTCGCCATCCGCGTCCACGCCCACGGTGGTCCCGAGGCCCTGCAGTGCGATCACGTCCCGCTGCCGGTTCCCGGCCCCGGCGAGGCGCTGGTCCGGCACACGGCGATGGGCGTCAATTTCATCGACACCTATCACCGCTCCGGCCTGTACCCCCTGCCGCAGCTCCCCCACTGCATCGGCGTCGAGGGCGCCGGCATCGTCGAGGCCGTCGGCCGGGGCGTGTCGACGGTGCGCGTCGGCGACCGCGTGGGCTACGCGGGCAGCGAGCCGGGCGCGTACGCCGAGTACCGCTGCCTGCCGAGCGAGCGTCTGCTCGCGCTGCCGGACTTCATCGCCGACGAGACCGCCGCCGCGGTGCTGCTGCGCGGGATGACCGCGGAGTACCTCATCCGCCGCTGCTTCAAGGTGGAGCCCGGCATGCCGGTGCTCGTACACGCGGCGGTCGGCGGCGTCGGCATGCTCTTGTGCCAGTGGCTCGCGCACCTCGGTGCGGAGGTGATCGGCACGGTCGGGTCCGACCAGAAGGCGGATCTGGCCCGCGCCAACGGCTGCCAGCATGTGATCGTGTACACGCGCGAGGACTTCGCCCTGCACGTCCGCCAGATCACCAAGGATCGCGGCGTGCCGGTGGTCTTCGACGGGGTCGGGAAGGCCACGTTCGCGGGCTCGCTCCGCTCGCTGGCGCGACGCGGCCTGCTCGTGTCGTTCGGCAACGCGTCGGGCCCGCCCGATCCGCTCGACGTGCTGGAGCTGAGCCGGCACGGTTCGGTCTACCTCACACGCCCGCGCCTGCACGACTACATCGCCACGCGCGCGGAGCTGGAGCTGAGCGCCGGCGCCGTGTTCGAGGCGCTCGCGCGCGGCGGCTTGCGGCCGCGGGTCGGCGCGACGTTTCCGATGGCGGCCGCCGCCGACGCGCACCGCGCGCTCGAAGGCCGCGCCACGACCGGCTCGGTGCTGCTCGTGCCGTGATCGCGGCGCGGGTCTTTACATCCGCCGATCCGCTCAGCATCCTTCCGTGCAGTCGCTCGCTGTCGAGCGACCGTGCCGCGGCACCCGCCCCGCACCACCGAAGTTCACGAGGACACGACCATGGCCAAGGGCATCGAACCCAAGAAGGACCCGAAGAAGAAGCCGACCAAGAGCCTGAAGGAGAAGCGCGCCGACAAGAAGGCGAAGAAGGACTCGAAGCGCTGAGAGGCGCGCAGCGGTCGCGGCAGTCGGCCCGGCTGCGCCTCTCTCTCTTCTGTTCCGTCCCTCCGTCCTTCCGTGCCTCACGCGGCGCGAAGCGCCGCGCTGGTCTCGATCGTCAGACCGTCAGACCTAGGCGCGGCGCTTCGCGCCGCGTGAGACACGTAAGGACGGAGGGACGGAGCAGAAGAAAGCAAAGAGAGAGAGAGAGATGTAGCGCGACCCGCTCCCCGCCGCCCCTACTTGTCTTCCTGCTTGATGACGGCGGCCATGTCGACGTCCCACTCGGCGACCTCGCCGTCCTTGATCGTGCGGGTGTAGCGCTTGTCGGGCTTGCCGGCCTCGCTGATCACGATCGTGTAGGTGTCCGGCGGGACGTTGCCGATCTCGCGCCAGCCGGAGTCGTCCTTCTTGGTCTCGTTGCCCATGAAGCGACGGAACACCGAGAAGGCCGACATGCGCTGCGTGACCGGCTTGCCCTGGCCGTCGAGGATCTGCACGTCGCCGGGGCGCAGGAGCGTGCCGTCGATGTTGCGCACGCGCACCTTGAGCGTCGCGCCGCGGATCAGGCGCAGCTCGACGCTGGTCTCGCCGTTCTCGACCACCACGACGTCGCGCTTGGGCTCGGAGGTCTTGTCGTTGCTGTCGGCGGCGAGCGTGTAGACCCCGGGGGTGAGCCCGGTCAGCTCGAAGGTCCCGTCCGTGCCGCTGCGCTGCGGGCGCTGCTGCATCCCGAACAGGTCGTTGAGGTCGGCGAGCGAGCTGCGCTTGCGCTCGTCCTGCCGCGTGTAGGAGATGTCGGCGCCCACCACCGGCGCGCCGTTGCCGTCGCGCACGATGCCGCGCACCTTCCCCGCCAGCGGCAGCGTCAGCAGCACGTTGTCGACCGGCACTCGCCCGTCGACCTGGATGCCGGTGGTCTGGGCTTCACCGTACTTGCGGTTCTGGCCGCGCCCGTCGCGACCGGTGGCAGTGACCCGGTAGGTGCCCTCCGGCACGCGCGTCAGCTTGAACCTGCCGTCGGCGTCGGTGCGCCCGCGGTTCACGCCGTTGCGCATGATGACCCCGAGCAGACCCTGGCTCTCGCCGAGCCCGCCACCCTCCACGCCCGCCGACACCGTGATCCCCTGCACCGGTTGGCCCGCGGTGTCGACCACGCGGCCCGCGATGAAGCTCTGCGGCAGGTCGAGGTCGACGCGAAAATCGCTCACGCCCTCCGGCACGTCGATCTCGAGGCTCGCCTGCTCCGGACGCTGCTGGAAGCGTGAGATCTGGAAGAAGTAGGCGCCCGGCTTCAGCCCGATCAGTTCGTACTCGCCGCGCTCGTCGGTGGGCTTGGCGCGGATCCCCATGCCGAAGATCCCCTCGCTGTCCTGGCCGAGCGCCGTCACCATCGCGCGCGGCACGACCTCGCCGCCGTCGCGCACCGTGCCGAACACGCGCACGCTGTTCTCCGTCTCGTCCTGGATGTCCTTGCGGACGGTCTCGCCCTCCTTCACGGTCACCGTCTGCAGGCGCATGTTGCCGAGCAGGTCGTAGGCGAGGTTGGTGGCGCTCTCCTCCATGCGCGACTTGAACACGAGGTAGCGTCCGGCCGGCAGGCCTTCGATGCGGTAGAAGCCCTGCGGGTCGGACGTCGCGCTCTTGAGCGTGCCCGACTGGATGGTGAGCGCAGCGATGATCGCGTTCGCGATCGGGCGCCCGGCGCGCCCGGTGATCAGGCCCTCCACCGTGCCGCCGGCGGTGAGCCGGATCTCGACGTCCGGCGTGGGCTTGTCCTCGACGACCTCGATGTCGGTGGCCGACGCCTTGGCGCGATCGGGATGGCGCGCGGTGAGGCGGTACTTGCCCGGGGTGAGGCCATCGACCTCGAACTTGCCGTGGCCGTCGGTGAGCGCCGAGCGCCGCCCCATCGTGCTCGACATGCCGAGGAAGTCGAAGTCCTCCGGGTCGACGTTCATGCGGAACGGCATGCCGCCGCGGTTGTTGTCGCCGCTCCCCGGATTCTCGTCGCGCGCGCGGTACGCGGTGACCTGCGCCTCCGGCACCGGCCGGCCGCTCGTCGCGTCGACGACGGTGCCGCGCACGGTCGATCCCGGCCGCAGCGAGAATCCGAGCACCTCGCTCGTCTCGCCCGACGCGAGCTTCACCTCGCGCTGCTCCGCGTCGAGCCAGCCGTCGGCGCGCACGCGCACGCGGATGTCGCCCGGCGGCAGCCCGCGCAGCTCGAAGGTCCCGTCCGCGCTTTGGATCTCCTGCCACTCGTCGCCGGGCCGGCGACCGCTCATGCGTTCACCCTCGGCGAGGCGCATCCCGCCCGTGCGGTTGCCTCGCCCCCCACGACCCCCGAAGCGCATCTGCATGCCGCGGCGGTTGTCGTCGCCCTGTTCGGCCTCGGCCAGCGGCGCCGCCGCGTCCGTGGCCGCCACCTCGCGCGACCTTGCCTCCACGCGGAAGCGCGTCACCGGCTTGCCGTTCTTCTCCGGGTCGGTACTCGCCTGCGTCACGTGCCCGCGCACGGTCGCGCCGCGCTCGAGCTTGACCTTCACCTCCTTGCCGTCGAGCTTGAGTCCGAACTGTACGCGCGTCACGTAGCCGGGCTTGCTCGCCTGCAGGAACATCCGCTCACCGGCGATTCCGGCGACCGTGAAGCGCCCGTCGCTGCCGCTGCGCGCGCTGACCTCGCGGATCTTGAGCACCAGCTTGATCACGTCGGGGTCGGTGGGCCGCTCGAGCGGGATCACCTCGATGAGCGCGTCGGCGACCGGCTGCTCGCGCTCGTCGGTGACGATGCCGCTGAGCGCCTGCCCCGTACCCAGTTCGAGCACGAGATCCTTGTAGATGCCGCCGTCGACGACCTGGAGCTGCTCGATGCGCGACGGCGCGAGCCCGTCCTTCGCCGCCATCAGCGCCATCGCGCCCGGCGCCACGTGGGCGAGGGTGAAGCGGCCGGCGGCGTCGGTCTCGATCGGCTCGCCGCGCCCGTCGCTGCTGAACAGGACGCGGCTCACGTCCATGTAGATCATCGCCACCTGCGCGCCGGCCACCGGCTGCCCCTGCGGGTCGAGCACCTGACCGAGGATCGTGCCGCCGGCGGTCGCGTGCACGTCGACGCTCGTGGTCTCGCCCTCGCGCACCGACACCCCGTGCACCTCCGCGAGCGCCATCTGCGGGCCCTGCGCCGAGATGCTGTAGCCGTGGCCCTCGGGCACGCCGCGCAGGTCGTAGTAGCCGTCCTGGTCGGTGAGCGCTTCGAGCCAGCGGTACTTGCGGTTGGTGATCTGGCCGAGGAACGCGTTGAGACCTGGCCGCACGCTCACCGTCGCGCCAGCGACCGGGGCGCCTTCGGGCCCGAGCACGCGGCCACGCACGCGCCCGCCCGCGAAGCACAGCAGTTCGACTTCCTGCGAAGTCTCGTCGGCAGCCAGACGCACGGCCGCCGGCGTGCGCACGTAGTAGCGGTCGGAGCGCCCGTCGAGGAACACGCGGCCCGACGGCAGGCCGCGCAGCTCGAAGGTGCCGTCGCCCTGGCTCTGCGTGCTGCCGAGCACGCGCGGCGGCGACGGATCCGGCCGCCACAGCCCGCCGAACATCCCGCGCATGCGGCTCTCGAGGCGTTCGAAGTTGGGCAGCGTCGTGACCGCGAGCACCTCGACGCCGGCGAGCGGCTGCATCGTCCAGCCGTCGAGCACGCGGCCGCGCACGACCGCGCCACCCACGCCGAGGCCGTCGACCGCGCTGCGCAGGGTCGCCGCGTCGGGCGCGGCGCCTTCCGCGGCCGCGGCCTTGGGGTCGCTCTGCAGGGTCGCGGCGTCGGAGTTGGCGCCGGCCAGGGCGGCCGCGGGATCGACGCCGTGCGCGGCGCCCGGACCGAAGCCGAGCATCCACACCAACGCCCCGAGGAGAAGGACACCCAGGATCGCGAGGACGGAGACGGTTCGCTTCGATGCCATCGAGCTGACGCGGAGGGAGACGGGCGGACGAGACGCCGTGGTTGGCCGGCGCGCGCGCCGGCGGGACACGCCCGGCGGGTCATTCTGCCATGCGGAGCCGGCGCCACCTATTCGGGCATGCGACGCCCGCGGATGCGCGCACCCCCCGGGAACGTGACGGCACGAGCGCCGCAAGGATGGGATCGGCTGAACCGCCCGCCTCAGGGCGAACTGCGGAGGGTCTGCCCTACTCGCAGGTGAACTCCAACGTGTGGTCGAACGGCGTGACGCCCGTGACGTAGACGGTCTGACCGGGCAGCCGCGGCTCCGCACCGCGCACCTGCACGTAACGATGCGGCGCGGCACCGGGGCCGAAGCGGATCACGTCGTCGCCGACGCGATAGGCACCGGTGCTGGCTTCGAGCAGGGCGCACTCGGGCTCGCCCTCGAGGGCGCGACATCCCTCGAGCCGGCCCCCTACGCGGAAGGTGATCTCGACCGCCAGCGGCACGCCGTCGGTGCCGAAGGCACGGAGCCGGATCTTCAGGCCGTGCTCCGTCTCCGTGATCTCCGCCGACTGCGTGAGCCGGCACACTTCGCTCCGCTCGCGGCTCAGGCGCGTCTCCGTCCACGTGGCGGGATCGACCTTCGCGGCGAGCGGCTGGTAGTACGGGCCCTCGAGGATCTGGCGCAGGTGGTAGCTGCCGTCGCGATGCTCACCCGCGTCGGGCACGAACTGCGCCTTGCCGAAGAACGCCGCCGCCATGCGCACGCCGTCGAGCACGACCGCGCCGCTGCGCAGCGTCAGCAGGCGGCTCGTGCCGCCCAGCAGGAGCGTGGCGCTGCGATTGCCGCGCCGGATGCGCGTGATCCCGATCGCCGGCATCTCCTTCACGAAGTCGTCCGGCAACGGCGCCGACGCCACCATCTCGCCGTCGAGCTCCGGGTACTCGAGCAGGGTCGAGAGGCGCGCGCCCTCCGGCTCGGCCTGACGCGCAAGGTTGGCGAACTGGCCGTCGCGGTCGCGGCGCGCCAGGAACCGGAGCGGGAACCAGTAGCGCGCTACGTTGCCGCGGGCGTACTGATCCTGCCGCCGCGAGATCTCGCTCACCACTTCGCCGTCGGCGTGCAGGAGCCAGGTCAGCGCGCGCAGGTTGGCGCGCACGGGCTCGAGCAGCTCCGGCCGCCCGAGCTTTGTGGCCATGACCACGAGGGCTCGGTCGGTGACCGGGTTGTAGACCAGCGTGCTGCGCTCGAGGAACTGCCCATCTGCGTCGATGTCGATCCCCTCCGCGAGCCACTGGTCGATGCGCGCCACGTAGCGCGGGTCGGGGAACAACTCGTGCACCTGGGCGAGCGCCGCGCACACGACCCAGCGGTGGTTCGGCGTGTGGATGCCGCCGACCGCCATGCCGGCGCCGGCCCGCTCGAGGAACCGGCGCGTCATGGCGGTGATCGCCTCCGCACCGTGCCGGCGACCGATGGCCGCCGCGGTCGCGACGATGTGGACGACGAAGCCCGTGTCGGGCGGCGAGTTGAAGTTGGTGGTGAGCAGGTCGATGTTGCCCTGCGGACCCTGCGCCCGCTCGAGGAAGCCCGTCGCCAAGGCGATCCGCTCGAGGAGGGCCGCGTCGCGGTGGAAGGCCGATCTCGGGTGCACGAACGACGCGGCAAGGGTCTCGACGATCCCGGACGCCGAGCCGGCGGTGTGCAGCCCGAACGCGTCCGGCACACAACCGCAGCCAGGAGCACCGGAGTCGACGATCTGCCCGGCGAGCAGGCGCCGCACCGCCGCGTCGTTGTGCTCGACGACGGACTCGCGCCGGGCTGAGGAGCGCGGTGCCAATGGCACCAAGGCCGCTGCACCGGCCGCGGCCATGGTGCGCAGGGCCTCCCGGCGGGAGATGTGCGACAGCGGATCCAAGCGTGCTCGCAGGTTCGGCTGCCGCGGACCCCGGGCAACCGGGCGGGGAGCGCCGATGGTGAGCCCGATGGCCGCGGTGGTCAAGCCTGGCAAGCTCGCGATCGCCGGCCCGGTTCTGCGGGACTTCGCGCGGCTCGTGCCTACGCTTCCGCCCAGCATGCAACCCGCATCAGGCCCGAGCATGTTCCGCAAGGTGTACGCGATCGTGGTTGCGATCGGACTCACCCTCGCGTTCGTGGGCGAACGGACGCCGACCGGGATCGTGCTGTTTGGCCACGTCCCCTACGCCTTCGTGCTGTTCACGTTGGTGCTGCTCGGCATCGGCATCTTCCACCACCACACGCTGCACGTCACCGTCGCGGGCGCCATCGCGATCACGGGCTACACCGTGTTCCTCGCGCCGGAACACCACCCCACTCCCGAAACGCCGGGCCTGATCCCGCACCTGATCCACGAGGCGGAACACACGCTGCTCAACCTCGGCGGGTTGCTCCTCGGCTTCACCATGCTGGCCGATCTGTTCGAGCGCTCGCACGCGCCGCAGGCGCTGGTGCGCGTGCTCCCGAAGCGCGCGTCGTACGCGGCATTCAGCTTGCTGCTGATGGTCTGGCTGCTGTCATCGTTCCTCGACAACATCGCCGGGGCGATGATCGGCGGCGTGATGGTGCTGCGCACGTTCAAGACCGACGTGCGCGTGGCGTACCTGGCGGCCATCATCGCCGCGAGCAACGCGGGCGGTGCCTGGAGCGTGCTGGGCGACACCACGACGACGATGATGTGGATCAAGGGCGTCCCGCAGATGGACATCCTGCACTGCCTGATCGCGTCGGCGGTGGCGTTCGTGTGCTTCGCGATCCCGGCCGCGATCGTGCAGGGCCGCCAGCCGATCGCAACCGGTTCTTCCGACCAGGGCGACATAGACAAGCTGCGGCTGCTCAACGTGATCCTGGTCCTCGCCGGCGCGGTCACCACGGCGGTGCTCTACGACCGTCCCTTCGTCGGCGTGTGGACGGTGCTGCTCGTCGGCAGCCTGTGGCGAGCTCCGACCTGGTCGCACCTCCTTCCCGCGTGCAAGGGCACCGCGTTCCTCTTGCTCCTGGTCTGGTGCGCGTCGCTGATGCCGGTGAAGGCGCTGCCCCCGGCCTCCTGGCCGAACAGCCTCGGGCTCGGCTTCCTGTCCGCGGTCTTCGACAACATCCCACTCACCAAGCTCGCCCTCGAACAGGGCGGCTACGACTGGGGCCTCCTGTCGTTCGCGGTCGGCTTCGGCGGCTCGATGGTCTGGTTCGGCTCCAGCGCCGGCGTCGCCCTGGCCGCCGTCTTCCCGAGCCTGCGCAACACGGGGCGCTACGTGTTCGAGAGCTGGCCCATCGTCGTCGCCTACCTCGTCGGCTTCTTCGCCCTGCTGGCAGTCTGGGGCTGGCAGCCCACGGAGATCCTGCACAAGGGCGCGGGGCACTGAGCCCCGCCAGCTACACCGGCAGTTCGACGACGAACACCGTCTCCCCCGGTCGCGTGCTCGCGAGCGCGATCTCTCCCCCGTGCGCGTCGATCATCCGCCGGCAGATCGCGAGGCCGAGACCGGTGCCGGATGACTTGCTGGTGAAATACGGCTCGAACAGGCGGGCGCGGGCTTCCGCGCCCACGCCGGGGCCATCGTCTTGCACCGCCACGCGCACGCGCGCGCCGTCGCGGCGCGCCGCGATCGACACGCGCTTTGCCCCGGCCTCGAGCGCGTTCTGCACGAGGTTCACGAACACCCGGCGCAGTTGCTGGGCGTCGCCCTCGATGCGCGGCAACCCGGGTTGCGACTCCAGGTCGAGACTCGCCCCTTGTGCGCGCGCGGCGTCGCGCAGCAGCGCCAACGCGCTCTCGAGCAACTCGGCGAGGACGATCGGACTGCGCTGTGGCGTCGCCGGACCCGCGAAGGCCCGGAACTCCGTCGCGATCGCGGCGAGCATCTCCGTCTGATCCTGCACCGTCTTGGCGAGGCGGTCGGCGAGTTCCGGCCAGCGCGGATCCCCTTCGCGGCGCGCGCGCTGGAGGAGCTGCGCGCTCATGCGCATGGGCGTCAGCGGGTTCTTGATCTCGTGCGCCACCTGCCGCGCCATCTCCGCCCACGCCGCCTGACGCTCCGCCTGCCGGAGCTGTTCGCGGCCGAGCGCGAGCTGCTCCGCCATCTGGTTGAAGGCGCGGCCGAGTTCACCGAGTTCCCCCGCCCCACCCCCGGCGACACGGGCCGCGAGATCGCCCGCCGCGATCCGCTCCGTGGCCCGGGCGAGTGCCCGGACCGGCCGCACGATCGCGCGCGAGGCCACCAGCGACCAGACCACGAGGATCACGACCAGGACAGCGATCGTGATCGACAAGAGCCGCGCGAACGCTCGGCTGCTCGAGAACAACTCCGCCTCACGCACATCGAGCCCGAGCCACCAGCGCAGACCACCGGGTAGGTTGGCGACCGCGGCGTAGCCCACGCGATGCGGGTCGCCGTCGGCCGTGGCCACGGCCAGAACGCCACGCTCCCCGGCGCGCAGGCCGACGCGAAGTTCCTCGGGCTCGATGGCGACGCCGTAGCGAGCCCGGTCGGTGTGCGCGAGCGCGAGCCCCGCCGCGTCGGCGAGGAAGCACTGCGCCGAGGGGAGTGCGGCCTGTCCCTCCGCACGCAGCACGTCCGCCGTCGCGTCGAGGACCCGCTGCAGCCGCGCCCAACGCACGAGCGCGAAGAGGCAGCCCGACGCACGCGCCGGTACCGGCAGGGCGAGGCCGACGTGGTAGTCCGCCGGATCACGCGTTGCGCTCTCGGGGTTGCGATGGAGGAGCGGCGAGAGATGCCGGTCGAGCCACGCCTCACCGCTGCCGCGTCGGATGGCCACGAACCAGGGCTCGGTCTCGACGCGTTCGGGGAGCCGCGCCTCGCGCGCCTGCCGGGTCGTGGGGTCGAGACCAGGGTTGTAGTGCGCCTGCACGACACGCCCCGCGGCGTCGACCAGCAGGACGAGATCGAAGTCCTGATGCACACCCGGCAACAGCCGCACCTGGACCTCGAAGTCGCCCAGGCGCGAGGCATCGTCGAGGGCGAGGGTCGCGGGCCCCACGAGCAGGGCGAGGCTGCGTCGAACCTCATCCGGCAGGCTCCCGATGCGCAGCGCCGCCTCACCGGCGACCTGCGGCAGGTAGACCTGACCGATGCGCTGCTCCATGCGCTCGCGCATGCCCGCAAGCGCGAACCACCCGAAGGCGACCAGCGGCACGGCTGCCGAGAGCAGCAGGGTCAGCAGGAAGCGCCTGGTGAGCGAGCCGGTCACGCCCGACGAGTGTAGGCCCGAGCGCGGCTCGCGCTCGCGTCGTGAGTGAGCGTCGTGCCCGACGAGGGCTTCAGCCGTCCGTCTTGGGGCTGTCGACCTTCGCCTGTTCGGGCTTCGCCTCGCCGGTCCCCGCACGCTGCTGGTCGGCGATCCTCTTGCGCAGCGCCTCGACGCGGGCCGGCACGTCGCCGAACGCGGGCGCATACGTGAGCGCCTCGCGGTAGGCGTCGAGCGCGATGTCGAGCTGGCCCGCGGCCTCCGCGGCCTCCGCACGCGTGACCGCGCCGCGGGCGAGGTCGATCGCGGTCTTCAAGTTGTGGATCCGCGTGCGCACGTCGAGCTGGCCGGGCCAACCGGCGTCGATCGCCTCGAACGCGGCGAGCGCGTCGACGTGGCGGTATTCGAGCTCGAGATCGAGCGCCGCGCCGTAGCGCTGCTCGAGGTCGGCCTCGCGCAGGGCGAGGAGGTGTGTGGAGATCGTGGCGCGCTGCGCCGCGGACCGCTCGTACGCGGACTCCAGGAGCTCCCGCGCCGGCACGAACTCCTTCCTGTGCAGGAAGGCCAGCGCCTCGTCGACCTTCCTGGCAACTTCTGCCTCGCGCTCGACGAACGCGATGCGGGTCTCGATCTGCGGGTCGAGGGTGGGGAAGTCCGCGGCGACGGCACGGTACTCGCGCAGCGCGCTGGAGTACCAGCCGCGCTCCTCCGCGGTGCGACCGGCCATCAGACGCGCCTCGGCGAGATGACGTCGGGCGAGGTGCTCACGCTCGCGGGCCGGATCGAGCGATGGGTCGGCAGCGAGCGCGATCTGCAGGTGGTAGGCCGCCTGTTCGAAGAGGCCGGCTGCTCCGGCGCGCACGCCGCGCAGGTAGTTGTCCTGTCCCTTGGCGCGCCGGGCGTCGAACACGCCGTTCACGAGACGGGAGCCGCGCGCCGCGTCGGGAAACTCCGGCACGTAGCCCATCGCTTTCTGGTAGTGCGCGAGCGCTTCCTCCAGCTTGCCGCGGGCCCGCGCGTCGTCGCCCAGCACCGTCTCGCGCTCCGCCAGCTTGAGCAGCGCCTTCTGCCGCCACTCCTTGGCGACCGTGTTGGTCGGCTCCACCAGGAGGACCCGCTCGAACTCCTCGACCGCCCCCCAGTCGTCGTCGACGAAGACCTTGTTCTGCCCCTGGGTGATGTGGAACGGCACCCGCATCCGGTTGAGCTGTTGGCGCGCGTCGAGATCGTCGGGGTTGCGCGTGCAGTAGTCGGTCAGGACCCAGTAGGCCTGGGCGATGTCGCCGTGCTCCAGCAGCTCCTGGGCACGGGCGCGCTCGCCGGAGACGGCCCCACAGCCCGGCAAGCTCAAGACGACGAGGCAGACGGCGGCGATCGAGGTAGCGTGTGGTCTCATCCGCGAGCGGTGTGGCAAGGCCCGCCCGGCGTTGTGGCGGCGGACGAGTCGGGCAGAATGATGGGCCTTCGACTTCCACCGGGCCACAATCTTCCCACATGCCTCCGCCCCGTCCCCGCGCCGCGGGCGCCGCCTACGACCTGGACGAATCCGTCCATGACGTCGAGGTTCGCCGCCGTTGCCGGCCGACGGTGCCGGTCACCAAGGGGCCCTTCCCAACGACAAGCGGGTCAGCTCTGCGCACGACTTCGGCCTCTGACCGGGCGGTGGCACGCGGCGACGCGACCGTCCTGCTGCCGTTCGCGCAGGCCTGGGACGAAGCCGGCTTCGCGCGGCTCACGCCACACCCGCACTACGTACGCGTGGGCTTCGATGTCTGCTCGCCGCTGGGCATCCTGCGCACGTTCCGGTTCGATGCGGAGCGGACCGCGAAGGCGCTGGCCGCGCGGCACGGGAGGATCGACGGGGTCGTCTCGCACCACGAGCATGTCGGTACGCTGACCGCCGCCTTGATCGCGGCGGCGCTCGGCCTTCCGGGCACCGCGCCCGCCGCGATCCTCGCGTGCCAGCACAAGCTGCACGCCCGTCAGGTGCTCGCCAGGGTCGCGCCGGAGGCGACGCCCGCGTTCCGGCTGCTGCCCGGCGCAACCGGGAACCTCGCGGCCGTCGACCTGCCGTTGCCGTGGTTCGTCAAGCCGGTGCGCGGCACCTTCTCGATCCTCGCCCGCCGCATCGATCGGCGCGAGGAACTGCTCGCGCACCGTCGCCTCCGTCTGGGCGAGCGGATGGTCATCGCGGCGCTGCTGCGCTCGTTCGACCGCTCGGCGCGCGCACACCTCGGCACCGACGTCCGCGGGTCGAACCTCCTCGCCGAGCCGTTCTGCACCTGGTCGCAGTACAACCTCGACGGCTTCATGTTCGCTGGGCGCGCGCACGCGATCGGCGTCACCGCCGAGGAGATGTACCCGGGCACCCAAGCGTTCGTCCGGTTCACTTACCCTTCGCCGCTGCCACTCGCTGCGCAAGCCAAGGCCCTCGCGATCGCGGAGCGGTTCCTGCGCGCCGTCGGCTTCACGCACGGCCTCTTCAACCTCGAGTTCTTCCACGACCAGGCGACCGGAGCCATCACCGTGATCGAGGTCAACCCACGGCTCGGCTCACAGCTCGCGGATCTGTACGACCGCGTCGAGGGCGTCGATCCCTACGCGATCTCGATCGAACTCGCACTGGGGCGCGATCCGGCGCACCTGCCCCGGCGTTTGAAGCGCGGCGGGATCGCCGCGAGCTTCGTGTTCCGCACCTTCGACGGCAGGACGCCGAGGTCGCCTGACGCCACGGCGCGCGCGCGCCTGCTGGCGGCATTCCCCGATGCGATCCTGTTCGCGTTCCGCAGCCGGGGCGCCGCGCTGCGCAGCGAGCTGCGCTGGCTCGGCAGCCATCGCTACGGGACGTTGAACCTGCACGGCGACGACGAGGCCGATCTGGAACGGCGCTACCGCCACGCGTGCGGCCTGCTCGGCTGGCCGGTGCAGCCGGCCCCGGCCCGCCTCACGCCTTGCCGATGAACTCCTCGAGGTCGGCGCGCAGCTCGACGAGCCCGTAGGTGGGCACGGTGATGCAGCGGTAGATGATCCGCTCCAGCTCCGGCGGCGTCTTGGGATTCAAGGTCTGCGGCGGGCAGTAGCTGAAGAAGAACGACAGCGACAGCCGCGTCGTCTCTCCGCCGCTGCGCCGGCCCGCGAACTCCCAGGGCACGTCGTCGAAGGGCAGCGTCCCGGTGAGGATCTCGTAGATCATGATCCCGATCGCCATCACGTCGGCCTTGGCGTCGGTGAGCAGGAGCGGGTTGTAGTGGGGCGTCGTGGTCAACACGTCGCCCTTCGGCGTGCGCATGCCCGGGTCGATGAGCACCACCTTGCCGCTGGGCTTGACGATCACGTTCTCCGGCTTGAGGTCGCCGTGGTAGTCGAGGGTGCCCGCCTCCTGCATGACGAGGAGTGCGCGCACGATGGCCAGGAACCAGTTGAGGTGGATCCCCTCGAGGCTGCGGATCTTCTCGCGCAGGGTCTTGCCGCGCACGTACTCGAGCACGAGCACCGGGCGACCGTCGATGGTGAGCTGGTCCTTCAGCTCGACGAGGGTCGGATTCTGGTTGCGCCCGAGCAGCTCGGCCTCGACTTGCAGCATGCGCTGCACCTCGTCGCCGTCGAAGAGGTCGATGCGCGCCTCCTGCCCGCTGAGGAACACCGCCTCCGCCGGCAACTCGTCGGGGCTGATCCCCTCCGGCACGCGCCGCCCGCTGATCTCGAGGAGGCGCGTCACCTGACGACCGCCCCCGGAGTGACCGCCGACCTTGAGGGCGACCTTGTCTCCGGTCCCCTCGTGCTCGGCGAGATACACGGAGGTGAACCCTCCCCGGCCCAGGAACCGGAGCACCCGGTAGCCCTGGACCACTTCCCCGACCGCGATCTTCATCATGGTTGCTGACTCAAGGTTGCGAGGGAGCCGGTCCCGTCTCCCGGAGCCTTTTCGGTATCACCATGCAGCGAGTTGAGATACGGCGGTCTCGCCAGGTCGGGTGAAGCCGCGGCGTCGTTCGCTTCGGCAGATCCACGCCATCCCGCTCTGACACCCGCGGCGCGGTGCGGAACGCGGCAGTCCGGCCCACGCAGCGGCAGACTCAACTGGCCGCGCCGATGCGTCGATGATCAAGTTGCGGACACCCCCTTCCCACCGCACGAACGCCGCCATGTCCCTGCGCCTGCTCCCCCACGGCCTGATCGGCCTGTTCACGCTCGCCGCCTGCGGCGGCGGCCGGCGCAGCAACAACGACACGGTTCCGCCGACCCTGCTCGGCGCGACCGTCGTCAGCGCCGGCGCGGTGCCAGCGGCCGGAGACAGCCTGCGGTTTTTCTTCAGTGAGGACATCGTGCTCGTGAGCGGGAAGCTGCTCACCGACGCCGACGTGGCGCTCCCGACCGGCGCGACGCTGGGGACGATCGGATCCGCGCCGGTGCTGGTGAACGCCCGGGTCGTGGGCGTGACGCTCGGCGCCGGCGTGACCCTCATCGCCGGGACGACGACGATCACGCTGGGCCCGAACAACGACGTGATCGCCGATCGCGCGGGCAACCGCGCCGCGGCGGGCACCGCGGTCACCATCGTGCGCGGCGACGGCGACGACCCCGTGCTGAGCCGGCTGACGCTGAGCGGCGTCGACGACCTGACCAATGGCAACGGCACGGCAGGCGGCTCGCTACAGGTGCCGCAGAGCGGCTTCACCATCGACCTCGAACACGCGGACGCCACGTCGGCGATCGACGCGGCGGGCACGGTCCTCACGACGAACGTGAACGTCACCGTTGGCGGACAATCGGTCGCCGCCGGCAACGACCTGCGGTCGAGCCTCACCGTCGCGAGCACCACCGGCGCCGCAACCAGCTATCTGGTGCCGGCGACGATGTCGTTCCCTGCCGGCCTCTTCACGCTGACGGCGTACGTCCGCGACACGACCGGCATGGTCAGCGCGCCGCGCACGTTCACCGGCCAGGCGACGCAGCTCAACGACGCGATCCGCCCATTCGAGACGAACGTGAACGCCACCCAGGTGTGGTTCCTCGACCTCAGCCGCGACGTCGACGCCTACACACTCGTCAACACCAGCGGCGACCGCTACTCGGTCACCGTCACCGCCGGCGGCAACGGCACGCCCGACGTCTTCGAGCTGTTCCCGTTCGTCGGCCTGTTCGGTGGCAACACGGCGATCAATGCCACCGTGACCGCCCTGTTCCAGGCCAGGGTCCTGCAGGATCTCGCGACGTTCTTCTCCGGCGTGAACGTGACCTTCACCTACACGTCGCCCGGCCAATTCCCGAACGGCCAGACCTCGGTCGCCTACAACAGCCTCGGCTTCTCGCGCATCTGCATCGCCGGCGCGCCGACGGAAGCCGGCACGTTGGGACTCGCCCAGTTCGACCCGAACAACGAGACGCAGAACGACGACTGCAGCAACGACGGGCTTTCGCGGCGAACCGGTGTGTTCGTCCTGACGATGGTCGACAACACGAGCGCCCTGCGCGGACCGCAAACCACCCTGTTCCGATCCACCTACGACCTGCTGCGCGCCGAGCTCGGCAACATCCCCATCGGCGGTCCCGGCGGCGATGGCCTCGACGCGGAGCGGCTGGCCGGCACGCGCAACGACGGCCGCACCACCGTGATCAACAACGCGATCAACCGGCTCGCCCGCTTCGTGGCGATGGTGACCGCGCACGAGGTCGGCCACTCGATGGGCCTCGTGAAGAACGGCGCGATGCCGACCGGCCTGTACGGCGGCGACGCCGCCAACTTCCCCGACTCCTCGTCGGCGCACATCAAGATGCCGACGACGATCTTCCCCGCCGGCTCGATCAACGTCATGAGCCCCGCCGTGAACCTCGACCTCGCGACCGGCAGCGCCACGGCGTTCAACACCATCAACCTGGCCTACCTGCGCGAGCGGGTGCTCTACAACCGCTGACCGCCATGAAGCCGAAGACCTCGCGATCGCTCGCCCTCTGCGTGACCCTGCTGGCCAGCACCCTCGGCGCCCAGGACCTGCGCACCGGCATCGCCGAGTCGCCCGTGATCGTGGCGGGTCGCCACGTCGGCGTGCGCCTGCTCGGCGATCAGTTCGTCCTGCACCGCGTGACGGTGAGCCTCGCGCTGCGCGGGGCGCCGGGCGACGTGGTGACGGTGCTCGAATGGAAGCACCTCACCGACCACAACCGTCCGGCCGTCGCCGCCACGCGGCTCTACTGCCTGCATCCCGTTGCGAACCCGGAGCGGCTCGGTCTGCCGGCCGGCGCGTACTACCGCATGGACGGCCACGCCGGCACGCATCCCTCGCTCGACGCGGCGAGACTCGCCGAGGACCGCGAGCCGATCGTGACTTTCGCGCGCCTCGTGCTCGCGGCGGACGCGATGCCGCTGGCGGAGCTGCGCAGCCGCGTCGTCGAGACCGCGCTGGGTCCGGCCGGGCCCGCGGCGACGGAGGCGACCCTCATGCTCGCCGACCGACCGAGCCTGCTCGATCGTCTCGATCCGCTCGACCTCTCGGCGTTGCTCGCCAAGGCCAGCGCGGAGACCGACGACGTGGAGCGCCGGCTCGCGCTCGCGACGGTGTGCGCGGAGCGGGCCATGCCGGCGCTGCTCGACGCGCTGGCGATCTCGTGGCACCGCTTCGACGACGAGCGCCTCAACCGCGCGATGGGACGGTTCGCCGTGAAGCTGCACGGCGAGGCGGCGACCGAGGTCCTGCAGGCGCACTGGCAGCAGGCGCGCACCGCCAAGGCGCGCGGCAACGTGATCGTCGCGATCGGCGCGACGGGCACGGACTCGGCGCTCGAAGCCCTGCTGCGGATGCGCAAGCTCGACGCCGACAACCCGTACCTGGAGGCGGCGCTGCGCCTGCACGGCGCGCCGCGCGCCGTCGAGGCGATCCAGCGCCGGCGCTGAAGGGTGAACTGGCTCGCGCACCTCTGGCTCGCCCCCGCGACCCCGCCGGGGTGGCTCGGGGCGCTGGCCGGCGATGTGTTGAAGGGGCCCGTGCCCCCCACCATCGATCCGGCGCTCGCGGCGTCGATCGCACTGCACCGCCGGATCGACGCGACCACCGATGCGCATCCCGCCTGCGGGCGCAGTCGCCGGCGCCTCGACCCGCGCCACCGCCACTATCGGGCGGTGCTCGTCGACGTGTTCTACGACCACGTGCTGGCGTTGCGATGGGAGGAGTTCGCGACCGGAACGCTCGAAGCCTTCGTCGCCCGCGTGCACGCCGCGCTCGACCCGCTCCTGCCCGGCATGCCACCCGCGCTCGCCGCGTTCTACCCGCGCCTGCGCGACGAGGCGTGGCTGCTCTCCTACCGCGAGCCCGCGGGAATCGAGACCGCCCTGCGCCGGATGCGCCGGCGCCTGCGCCGGGACCATCCGCTCGATGCGGCGGTCGCCGAGCTGCCGGCAGTCCGCGACGGCCTCACGGCGGACCTGCGCGAGCTGTGGCCGAGCCTCCACACCCTGGCCCGAGGAGCAAGTCGGACGCCGGGCCGCTAGAGTGCGCGGCCGATGCGCCATCCCTTCCTCGCGACGGTCACCGTCCTCCTCGCCTCCAGCCTCTTCGCCCAGAACGAAGGCGATGCCCCGCGCCGCGGACGCGGACGCGCTCCGGCCGCCGTCGAACTCCAGAACTTCACCCTCGAGAGCGTGGACCTGCCCGACGTGCCAGACGTCCGCCTCGCGGTCTACCTGCCGAAGGGCTACGCCGAGAAGGCCAATGCCGAGCGCCGCTACCCGTGGGCCGTCTGGCTGCACGGCCGCAACGAGAACGAGCGCAAGTTCCAGGTCGACGGCGGCGGCAAGGTGCTCGACGAACTGCGCGGCAAGGGCGAGATCCCGGAGCTGATCTTCGTGTCGCTCGGGATCGGCAACCAGCCGATCTACATCGACGTCGCCGGCGCCGGCAACCAGGAGAAGACCGTCGTCGAGGCGCTGCCGAAGTTCCTCGCCGAGAAGTACCGCGTCCTCGACGACCGCAGCAGGCGCGCGATCATGGGCGTGAGCATGGGCGGGTTCGGCGCCATGAAGATCGCGCTGCGCCACCCCGAGGTCTTCGGCACCGTCGCCGCGCACTCGTCGGCGTTCATGCCCGCCGACCCCAGCGCCTTGCCGCCGCAGTACCAACGCACCGTGCAGCGCATGATCGAACGCGGCGGCCTCGGCGACGTGTTCGGCGACCCGATCGACGTCAAGAAGTGGCAGCGCGAGATGCCGCTCGCCCTCGCGGCCGACCTGCCCCTCGAGACGCTCGCGAGCTTGCGCATCTATTTCGACGCCGGCACCGACGACCGCTACGGCTTCGCGCCTCCGAACGAGGAGATGCACGCGCTGCTCGAGAAGCGCAAGGTGGCGCACACCTTCGAGCTGGTGCAGGGCGGCGGCCATTCCTGGGGCAGCGGCTCCCTGCAGAAGCAACTGGTGAAGTCGCTGCAGTTCGTCGGCGCGGGGTTCGCCGCGAAGGCCGCGACGCCCCCGGCACCGGCGAAGGGCGAGGGCAAGTAGTCGCGACGGGACGCGACCGGCCGCGTGCCTTGCGCACCGCCGTCGCTAAGCTCCCGCCGATGTCGCCGACGCCGCCCCCGGCGCCACCCTCGCATCGGATCGCGCAGCTCGCCCCTCTGGTGGTGGCCGCGATCTGGGGCCTGAACCTCGTGGTCATGAAGGCTGCCTTCGTGGCCGGCCTGCACCCGTTCGCGTTCAACGCCGCCCGCCTCGTGTTGTCCGCCGCGGTGCTCGCGGTGTGCCTGCGGCTGCTCCCCAACGCGCGCAGCAAGGGGCCGCTGCCGTGGGGCCGGATCCTCGTCATCGGCCTGTTCGGGTCGCTGCTCAACCAGTGCGTGTCCGTGGCCGGCGTGTCGCTCACCACCGCCGGCAACGCCGCGCTCCTCGGCGCCACGTCGCCGGTCTGGACCGCGCTCCTCGCCGCGGTGTTTCGGATCGAGCGCGTGCGCGGCCGAACCTGGACGGCGATCGTCATCACGCTGATCGGGTCCGCGGTGATCGTGTTCGCCAGCCACGGCATCGACCTGCGCAGCCAGTACCTCCTGGGCAACGTGCTGGTCCTCACCGCGGCGCTGCTCTGGGCGCTCACCACGACGCTGAGCACGCCGCTGGTCGGCGTCGTGCTGCCGACGCGGCTGGCGCTGTGGTCGACGACCCTCGTGCTGCCGTTCCATGGGCTGCTGCTCGGGTTCTACGCGCCGACGAGCTGGGATCTCGGCGGCGCGCAGTGGGGCCGGATCGCGTATGCCGGCGTCCTCTCGACGGGGATCGCGTACATCCTCTGGAACCGCACCATCAAGGACGCGGGGCCGTCGCTGGCGGCGGTCTATGCCAACCTCGTGCCGGTGTTCGCGCTCGCCGCGAGCGCCCTGCTCCTCGACGAGACGATCACCGCCACCCAGCTCGGCGGCGGAACACTCATCGTGACCGGCGTGCTGCTCGCGCGTCGCCGGCGCGGACCGGGAGTGCGATGACGGCGCCCGCCGTGCGACCCGGCGACCCAGTGACCCTCGAGATCACCGGCTTCGCCGACGGGCCCGACGCGGTCGCGCGCCTCGGTGAACTCGTGGTCTTCGTCTTCGGGGCGCTGCCCGGCGAGACGGTGCGCGCGACCATCACTTCGGTGGAGCGGCGCTTCGCGCGCGCGAACCTCGATGCGGTGCTGGCGGCGTCGCCCGCCCGCGTCGAGCCACGCTGCCCGTGGTTCGGGACCTGCGGCGGGTGCGACCTCCAGCACGCGACGCATGCCACGCAGACCGACGGCAAGGTCGCCCGCTTGCGCCGGCACCTCGAACGCACCGCTGCCGACCCGGCCGTCGTGCGCCCCATCCTCGCCCCACGCGAGCCATGGGCGCAGCGCACCACGGTCGTCCTGCACGCCCGCGACGGCACGCTCGGGTTCCTGCGCCGCAACAGCCGCGATCTGGTGCCCGTGGTGGAGTGTCCCGCGGCGGATCCGCGCGCCATCGCGCTCGCGACGCGCACCTGGGCCACCTGTGCAGGGACGGGCACGGCGCCGCTGGTCACGCAGGTGACCGCACGCGTCGCCGCGTCGACCGGCGAGACGCAGGTCCTCATCGCCGCCACGCGGATGGATCCCGGGTTCGCGAGCGTCGCCCCTGCCCTCGGCGCGACGTGCGTGGCGATCGACACCGGCGCGGCGGTGACCAGACTGCACGGACCGGAGCGGATCCGCGAGGTCATCGACGACGTCGAACTGCACATCTCGCCGCACGCGTTCTTCCAGACCTCGGCGTTCGGCGCGCGGGCGCTGCTGGACACCGTGCGCAGGTTGGCTGGCCCGCAGCTCGACCGCAGCATCGTCGACCTGTATTGCGGCGGCGGCCTGCTGGCGCTCGGCCTCGCCGCCGGCGCGCGCGATGTGCTGGGCGTCGAAGGCAACGCGACGGCGGTACAAGACGCGCGCGCAGCGGCCACGGCAGCGGCCGTCGGCAACGTCCGCTTCCTGGCCGGCGACGTGGGCGCCTGGGTAGCCGACGCCCTGGTCCGGCCCGACCTCGTGGTCCTGGACCCGCCGCGCAGCGGCTGCGCCGACGGCGTGGCCGCGGCCGTCGCGCGCCTGGGTGCGAAGCGGATCGTGTACGTGGCCTGCGACCTGCACGCGCTCGGCCGCGACGTCGGGGCGTTGCAGGCGAACGGCTATGCGGTGACGGCAGCGCAACCGATCGACATGTTCGTGCACACCCACCACCTGGAAGTGGTCGTCGCGCTCGATCGGATCAACGGTGCGCGGTGAGCGGCACGAGGGCGGCCTGGTTGAGCGCGCCGGCGAACTCGAACGTGTCGTCGAACACCGGCCCGTGCGACGACGGGTAGAAGTACGTCGGGTCGTCGTCGAACGGCGAGAACGTCACCAGCGGCTCACGCCGGACGTAGGTCCCCGCCATGGTGCGTCGCCAGCGCGTCTCTCCGGTCGTCGCGTCGAGCAGCGCGTAGCGCACGTCGTGGTCGACGCTCTCGACGACGAAGGCCATGTGCACCCGCCAGGTCACGATCTGCACGGCGAAGCAGGCATCGAGCCCGAGGGCCTCGCCGAGACGCTGCACGAGCGCCGGAGCGGGAACTCCGCGCCCGAGCGCCACCAACTCGCCACCGAGGCGCGCCACGAGATCGAACCCGACCTCGATCGGCACGACCCACGCGCCGCTGCCCCGCAGGGGCCGGGCCAAGGTCGAGAGCAGATCGGCGACCGCCGCGGGTTGCAGGGTCTGGTCGACGGCCGGCAACACCAGGACCACGCGGCTCGGCGCCTCGAACGCGGGTGACGGCGGCAGGTCGACCTTCATGAGCGCGGCGTAGCGCGCGAGGAAGCGCCCCGCGCCCGGGAACGCCGCCGCCTCTGCCGCCAGCAGGCCCGGCGCGTCCACCGCGACGCCGGCCCGCAGCGCGTGGTGGACGAAGGCGACCCGCGTGCCGGGACCGGGGCGATCGCCCCGCGCCATCTGCGCCGCCAGCTCCTCGCCGCGCTCGTCGACGGTGCCCAGGGGATCGAGGAGCGCCGCGCGCAGGGTGCGTTCCTCGCGGGCCCCCAAGCCGCTGCAACTCGGCCCGACTCCCGCGACGATCGCGCCCAGGAGAAGCCATCGCCGGGACGCGACTCCGGCCGCTACCATCCGCGCCTCGCGATGCGGTCGTGGCCCCGAGTACTCAGAGCCAATCTCCTGTACCTGCGGCGCCCGTTCCGGCAGTTCCTGCCCGTCTTGCTCGGCATGGTGACGATTCTGCTGGGCGGCGCCGCGGCCTTCCACCATCTCTACGTCGGGCCCGACGGCATGCGCCTGAGCTGGGGCGAGGCGCTGTACATCACGTACTGCCTCATCTTCATGGAGCACGTGATCGAGGCGCTGCCGGAGCCGACGCTGCTCCGCGTCTTCTACTTCGTGCTGCCGCCGCTCGGGCTGGTCGTCATCCTCGACGGCATCATCCGCTTCAGCTACCACATCCTGCGCCGCGACGAGACCAGCGGCGAGTGGGCTCGCGCCATGTCGCACACCATGAAGAACCACGTCGTCCTGTTCGGGCTCGGCAAGCTCGGCCTGCGCGTGCTGCAGCAGCTCCTGCAACTCGGCGAGCTGGTGATCGTCGTCGAGCGCAACCCGCAGTGCGAGCACCTCGGCTACGCCCGCAAGGAGGGCGTTCCCCTGCTCATCGGCAACGGCCGCGAGCCCGACATCTTCGACAAGACCAACCTCGTCGATGCCAAGTCGGTGATCCTCGCCACCGACGACGACCTCGCCAACCTCGAGATCGCGCTCGACGCACGCAAGGTCAAGGCCGACATCCGCGTCGTGCTGCGCATGTTCGACCAGGAACTCGCTGCCAAGGTGAAGGACGCGTTCGACCTGCAACTGGCCTTCAGCACCACGGAGCTGGCAGCGCCCCTGTTCGCAACGGCGTCGTCCGACGAGTCGATCGTCAACTCGTTCCGGGTCGGCGACCAGTTGATCGTCGTCGCGCACCTGCGGATCGCGCCGGGTTCGGGTCTGGTGGGGCTGACGGTCGGCGAGGTCCGCGACGCGCACCGCGCCTTCGTGCTGGAGCACCGGCGCGGCGCGGCGGTGCGGCCCACGCCGCCGTCGGACGTCGCGCTGGCGGCCGGCGACGAGATGATCGTGCAGGCGGACCCGGCGCACCTGCGCGCGCTGCAGCGGCTGAACGGCGGCGGGGCCGACGCGTCCTGACTCAGCTCCCGCCCGCGAGTTCGTCGGCCAGCGGTCCGGCGCCGTAGACCTTGCGCAGCACCTCGATGATCGCCTGCGTGTGCACCGACACCGATCGCTCGACCTTGTCGTCGAACAGGAAGCGGTTGGGGAGCTGCTCGATGTTGCCGTCGAAGATGAGGCCGACGACCTCGCGCCTGGTGTTGATCACCGGGCTGCCCGAGTTGCCACCGATGATGTCGTTGGTGCTCACGAAGTTGAGCGCGGTGCGCATGTCGATCTGGTCGCGATGGTCGAGGAAGACCTTGGGCAGATCGAAGGGGTCCGTGCCGTCGAACTCGGCGTTGCGCGCGAACAGACCGAACATGCTGGTCTTCCAGGGCGCGACCGTGCCGTTGTACGAGTAGCCCTTCACCACGCCGTCGGAGAAGCGCAGCGTGAACGTGGCGTCCGGGCTCACCTTGGTGCCGTACGCCGCGAACAGGGCCTGGCCGATGCGCGTGCCGTGCACGCGCTCGCGCACCTGCAGCTCGTCCCAGTCGCGCGCGTTCTGCCGCGTCATGGGCGCGACCGCATTCGCGATCTGGATCGCAACGTCGGCGGACTTGGCCACCGCCTCGGCGCCGCCGTCGAGGAGCTGCTTCACGAACGTCGCATCGCGGAGCTGGGTCTTGGCCTGGATCTCCTTGAAGCGAGCATCCGGCGCCTTGCCCTGCAGCATCACCGCGAGGTACGGGTCGTCCTTGGCCAGCCAGCGCTGCGCGCGCTCGACGTGGTCGACGAACACGCGCATCTGCCGCTCGTCGTCGCCGGCCGGCGCCGCGGCCAGCGCGAGGGCCTGCTCCGCCGCAGCCTTGCGTTCCGCCTCGCCGAGGTCGGTCCGCACGGCGCGAACGACGAGGTCGGCGACCATCAGCTCGCGCGACAAAGGCTGCCCCGCCGACACCAGCACCTGCATGCGGCGCTTGGGCTCGACGACCTTCTGGCGCGCGGCGACGTCGGCGAGCGCCTGCCACGCGTTGCCGAAACGGGTCTTGGCGAGCGGCAGGCCTTCGATCTTGGCCTTGAACGCGGCTTCCGCCGCGCGCTTGCGGTCCATGCGCGCCACGTCGAGGAGGCCGGCCTGGTAGCCGGTGAAGGCCTTCTGCGTGTTGGCGAGGCCGAACAGCTCCGTGCGCACCTCCTGCTCCGCCTTCGGGCTGGTCTTGGCGTGCGCCTGCAGGTTGCGGATCAGGCCGTCCACGACGTCGAGGACGATCGGGTAGTACACGTCGCGCATGCGCTCGAGCTGCGCCAGGGTCAGCAGGCGCCCGGTCGAACCCGGGTTGCCGACGGTGAACACGAGTTCGCCGTTCTGCGGCCCACTCGCGCTCCACTTGAAGTAGTGCGCCGAGGTGTCGGCCGGCTTGCCGTCCACCCACGCGCGCAGGAAGGTGAAGTCGAAGCAGAAGCGAGGGAACGTGAAGTTGTCGGGATCGCCGCCGAAGTACGCCGCCTTGAGGTGCGGCGCACACACGAGGCGGATGTCGTCCCAGATCTTGTACTGGTAGAGCTGGAACATCGCGCCGTTGTAGAGCGTGACGATCTCCGGCTTGAGGTCCGGGTCGGCCTTGCGCGCCGCGGCGAGCAGCTTCTGCCGGTTCGCCTCACGCTTGCTGTCGACGGTCTTGTCGTCGTCGCCGTCGGCCACGCCGGCGTCCATCGCCGCGGTCACGTCGCGCATGCGGATGAGCTGCTGCACGGTGAGGCCTTTGACCTTCACCTCCGTCTCGAGCGACGTCGCGTAGTAGCCGTCGCTCCCCCAGTCCTGCCCTTCCGGCGACACCGCGTCGATGTGCTCCCGCGCGCAGTGGTGGTTGGTCATGATCAGCCCCTTCGGCGACACGAACGAGGCGGAGCAACCGTCGCCGTAGCGGATCGACGCCATCCGCACCGAGTCCAGCCAGTCCTGGTCGGGCTTGAAGCCGTACTCCTTGGCCAGGTACGCGAGCGGCGGGTTCTCGAAGGTCCACATCTTGCCCAGCTCCAGGTTCTCCTGGGCGCGAGGCGCGACGACGAACAGGGCGGAGAGGAGAAGGGCCCACGAAAGGGAACGGCGGGGACTCGGCATCGGGCTCTGACTGCGAGACGGAAAAGGGCGGCGGACCATAGGCGAAGGCCCAGGTCGCCTCCACCGTTTCCCCATACGGACGCCCGATCCGGCGCGCGAAGGCCGGATCTACTTCTTCCAGTCGTAGACCCAGGGATGCGACGGCGCCGGACAGGCCACGCCCGCGGGCGCCAGCGCGAACGCCACGCCCATCGGCGCGGGGCCGAAGTCGTCCTGGCGACCGTTGAACTCGGTCGCACCCCAGCGCAGGCCCACGGCCAGCAGTTGGAACCTCGTGAACACGCCGCGCCGGCGGTCGAACCGCGCCTCACCGCGCAGCACGGCGTCGTAGCCCAGGCGCTGCGGACTCGCCTGGCCGTAGCCGCGCGTCGGCCAACTGCCGCGCCGGTCGATGCGCACCGCGCCGTCGAGGCGCAGCAGGAGTTCATCACCCTGAACCGCGGTGGTCTGGAAGACGAGGCGCGCGGTCTCGATGTCCTCGACCCGGTGCGAGTAGGTCTGGCCACGCACGTTGTCGACGAGATGCGCGCGCACGAGCCGCTGCAGCACGGGCAACGGCATCGCCTGTTCGGCCCCCACCTTCGCCGCCGGCACGCAGCTCAGCGCCTCGTCGCGGCGCAGCCACGCGTGATCCTGGTTCCAGGCCTCGCCGCGCCATCCCTCGGTCGTCTTCGCGCGCGGCAAGTCGCGCGTGAACACCTGCAGCGTGAGCCCGTCGTCGGGCTGCAGCGTCTCGAAGCGGCGCACCGCGGCCGGCTCGAGCGCCGGACGATCGCCGCTGCGCACCGCTCGCGACATCGCTTCGAACTTCGCCTGCGCGTCGCGCAGCATTTTCACCACCGCCTTCGCATCGCGGGTGTTGATCGAGGCGAGGAACTCGCCGGTCGCCGTGACCGCGTAGATGCCCTGTCGCGTGTTCGATGGCTTCGTGCGCCCGCCGTAGTGACCCTTCTCGCAGAAGCCCTGGAAGAAGCGGCAGTCGGGCTCGCTGTCGCGCTGCAGCCGGCTGACCTCGTCGGCCACCGCGACGAACTTCGCCATCTCCTCCTGCACGGTGCGATCCGACCAGACCGACCGCCTGGTCGCGACACCGTTGTTTCAAGTGCAGGCGAGCGGGTGGCCGTTCATCGCCCACAGCAGGATGGGCCGATCGCTCTGCTGCGCCGCAACGACACCGTCCGCGAGCTGCGCCAGCCACGGGATGCGTCGCCACTCGAGTTCGGCCGCGGTGGGCACGACGTGCTGCCAATGCCCATCGAAGGTCGAGTCGTCGAGCACGGGGAAGACCGCGTCCGCCGCCGCGCTCGCGACTTGCGCTGGCGCTTCCATCGCCAGCACCGCGATCAGCCCGAGGGTCTGCTTCCACATGCGAGGCATTCTACGGGCGGCTGGTGCCGTCGTCAGCGGTCGCGACCGCGCCGCCCGCGCTCCGGCTTGCCCTCCAGCTCGCGCTCGATGGCCGCAAACGCGGTGAGCGGCCCGCCGTCGACGGCCTTGTCGGCCGCCTCGAGCAGCGTGCGCTGCGCGGGTTCCTTCTCGGTTTCGAGTGCCGCGCGCACGTGCGTGCGCAGGCTCGCGTCGCGCCGCGCGCCCACCACGTAGGCCGCGGCGCCGCGGATGCCGGCATCGTCGTCGTCGAGGCCGCGGGTCACGACGTGTTCCACCACCTTCTTGTCGGCGAGGGCCGACGCCGCCGCCACGGCCAGCTTGCGCAGGTCGGCCGGCTGCTTGCGATCCTCGACCACGCTCTTGACCGCGCTCGCCGTGGTCTTGTCGGCGGGCCCACAGCCCACCATCGCGCGCAGCAGCGCCTTGCGCGTCTCCGGCTCCTTCTCCACGCGCCACTGCTTCTGGAGAGCGGGCAGCGCCTTGGCGTTGCCGAGTTCGCCGAGGCAGTCGGCCGCGGCCGTGCGTTGCTCGGCGTCGCGGTGATCGACGTAGTCGAGCGGCACGACGTACCACGCGGGCGGCGAGCCGTCGGCGATGGCGTTGAGGGCCTGGGCCGTGCGACTGCCGTTCAGCGAGCGCAGCGTGGCCTTCACGAAGTCGATCGCCGCGGGATCCTCGCTGCGGACCAGCACGCCGAAGCTCTCGAGCAGCCCCGCGCCGCGTCCGCCGCGCCGGCTGCCCTTCAGTTCCTTGAGTGCGGCGTCCACCTCGGCCTTGCTCGGTGGCGCCTCCGTCTCCGAGCCCCGCGCCTCGCCGTAGAGCAGCCGCCGCGGCGAGTGCGCATTGGTGTCGAGCTTCCACGCGAAGTCCGGGCGCACCTTGCGCAGCGCGTCGACCCAGGCCCATTCCAGCTCCGCGATCGTCGTGCGATAGGCGATGGCGCTGAGCAGTTCGCCTTCGCCGACCGGCTTGACGAAGAGGTGGTGCGGCGCGGCGACCGGCGTCTCGCCGGGGACCTTCAGGTAGCGGCGGCGCACCTCCGGCTCGTCGGGCGACTTCGAGCCGTCCGGCCCCACGAGGATGAGGAGGTTGACGGTGTTCTCGGCGAGGTCGGCGAGCCGGGCGTTGGCGTAGTGCTCGCGCATCACGCTGTCGCTGCCCCGCTCCCCCGGCATGTTGATGGCGATCACCACGATGGTGTTCTTCTTCGCCGCATCGGCCAGCGCCGCATCGAGACCGCTGACCCAGGTGAGCTTGCTCTGCGCGAAAAGACCGCTGGCGAGAAGGCTGCCGGCGAGGAGCGGCAGCCACGGCACGAAGCGCCAATGCATGGCGGGGTTACGCGCATGCCGCAGCGCCGGGGACGCGCGGGACGGAAAGCTGACAACCTGCACAAATACGGCGAGGCCGAAAGTCGGCGCGGCGCGGGGGTCGCCGGGGTCGGCCTCGCATGGTATGCCCAGGGCCCCTGCCACCCGTCACTGCCTGTGCTTGCTGCCATGCAACCCAAACACACCTCGCCCTCTCCGCACCACGTCGTCCTCGCCCTCGCCGCGGCTCTGCTCGCCGGCAGCGCCACTGCTCAGGGCGGAACGCTGGTCGGTCTGACCCGCTTCAACCCCTTCGTCGTGTCGCAGAACACCGGCACCTGCGCGCAGGCGCAGTGCGTGCCGGCCGGGCTGCCGCCGCCGGCGGCTGGGTTCCCCTTCGTCGGCGGCACCGCCTACGACTCGAAGACCCGCGGCGTGTGGGTGAGCAACGGCCTGCAGATCGCGAAGGTCGACCCGCGCAACGCCTGCCAGCCGCAGTGCCCGGTGCTGCCGATGCCGAATACGTCGCCGAACAACCCGGTGACCGGCCTCGCGTACCACGAGCCCTCGAACACGGTGTACGTCACCGACCAGTCGAACGTGATCCGCTGGTACACGGTCGGCGGGGGCTGCCAGCTCTCGCTCGTGTCGCGCTGCATCCCGCCCATCGGCGCGGGGGAGATCCTCACCGGCTGTGCGACCGACGACTTCAACGGCCGGATCTTCTATTGCACCGCCAGCTCGACCGCCGGCGGCGGCCGCGTGTACGTGGCGCCGGTGACGGCGCCGTGCGCGGTGGTCTGCAGCTTCCCCGTGACCATGTGCGGCACCGCGCTGATGGGGCCGTTGCAGGGGCTGGCCTTCGACGCGTGCGCCGGCGTGCTCTGGGTGACCGACGGCCGCTACACCACCGGCCTGACGTTGAGCGCGAGCGGCTGCGTCGTCACCGGCTCGATCCAGTGCTGCATCAACGGCATCGAGCCGTACGTCGGCCTCGACATCCTGCCGCGCGACGAAGTCTCCGCAGGACCCAACTGCACCGCCGGCGCGTGCCCGATCTGCCCGACCATGGTGCACACGCTCGGTGGCGAGCCCTACGTCGGCAGCACGACGTTCAGCCTCGACCTGCAGAATGCGCCGGGGGGGACGACGGCGACCCTGTTCCTCAACTTCGGTCCCTGCGGCGCGCCGGTGTTCTCGCCGCCGCTCTGCGCGGGGATCCGCGTGCCGTTCACGCCGCCGCCGTTCACGTCGTCGGGCCCCACCGGGGGCACCCCCGGCCTGTGCAACGGTTCGCGCTCGGTGGTGATCCCCATCCCGCCGAACCCCTCGCTGTGCAGCCTGCAGCTCTGCTCGCAGTTCATCGGCTTCTGCCCGCCGTTGAGCTTCGCCAACAGCTACGCCAGCAACTCGCTGAGCTGGGCGATCGTCGGGTCGTGATCCGGGGGGCTCAGGCTCCGCGCGCGGCCGCGTAGATCGCGAGCATCGCGTCGGTCTTCCTGGCCCAGTCGAAGTCGCGTTCGACGCGCGCGCGGCCGGCAGCCCCGAGCCGGCCGCGCAGGTCGGCGTCGCGCGCGAGCCGCAGCATCGCGTCGGCGAGACCTTGCACGAAGGTCGCCTCGTCGATCGGCGGCACGAGGATGCCGGTGGTTGCGTCGACGTAGTCGAGGGGACCACCCCAGGCGGTCGCGATCACCGGCAGGCCGAGCCCCATCGCCTCGAGCATCACGGCGCCGCCGCACTCGCGCAGGCTCGGCAACACCAGCGCGTCGGCGGCCGCGAGGCGGGCGGCGGCCTGCGGCTGGGTGAGCCAGCCGGCGAAGGTCACATGGTCGGTCACCTGCAGCGACCGGGCGAGTGCCTCGAGGCGCGCCCGTTCCTCGCCGTCGCCGAGGATCTCGAGGTGCACCGCGGCGGTCGCAATGGTCTGGGCGAGCGCCTGCAGGAGGTACGGCAGACCCTTCACGGCGCTGAGGCGGCCGAGGAACGCCACGCGCAGCGGCCCGTCGTGGGGCGTGCGCGGCCGGGACTGCCAGAGCGAGAGATCCACCCCGTTCTCCGGCAGCACGCGCACGTGCCCGCGCACGCCACCGGGCAGACCGGCCCGCGTGCGTTCGTTCGCCACCAGCAGCACGTCGGCGCGCAGTTTGCCCGGGAAGACGCGGTTGAGCAGGCCGGCCACGAGGCGCGAAGCACGCAGCGCCAGCCGCGCGAACCGGCTCTCGAGGTGGGCGAAGGCCTTCGGCCAGTGCATGTTGCCGTTCATGGGGCCGATCACCACGGGCACGCCGAGGCCGACCATGAGCGACGGCTCCTTCGGCGACACCGGGATCGGCTGGTGCACGACGTTCGCGCGCTCCGTCGCGATGAGCCGGCGCACGATCCGACGCGCGCGCGCCTGCGTGTAGACGTGGCTGAGCGCGCCGAAGGTCACGAGGTCGAGCTGGTGCGGTAGCACGCGCCCCAGCCGCCACAGGAGCTTGTTCACCCAGGTGTCGGGCACGAAGTGCAACCGGGCGCGGTCTTTGGCGAAGACCACCTCCAGCTCCGCACGCGTGCGCGCGTGCACGACCAGCCACGCCTCGATCCCGCGCCCGCGCAACTCGCGGAACCAGTGCAGTGGCAGGATCGCCTCGCCGCCGAAACGGGCAGAGGCGTGCTCCGCCACGATCACGACCCGGGACGGGTCCGCTCGAGGGACGTCAGGAGCAGGCATCGACACGCGCGCGGCATGGTAGGGACACGGGGCCAGAAACGAACCTGTTGGTCATCGACGGCGGCGATCGACCGCCTAATCTCGCGCCGCGCATGAGCACGTCCGTGAAGCTGTTCGTCCTGATGGTGCTTCAGCTGTTCATCTGGGGCGCCTGGCTCCCGGTGATCTTCGGCTACCTGCCGAGCCTGGGGTTCACGAAGGATCAGGGCGCGTGGATCCTGAACGCGTTCACGATGGCGTCGATCACGGCGATGCTGTTCAGCGCGCCGTTCGCCGACCGCCGCTTCGCCGCCGAGAAGTTCCTCGCGGTCAGCCACGTGATCGGCGGCGCCGCGATGATCGCCCTCTACTGGGTGCGCGACTTCGAGACGTTCTTCGCGCTCATGCTCGTGCACTCGCTCTTCTACGTGCCGACGTTGTCGATCGCCAACTCGGTGGCGTTCGCGCACGTCACCAACCCGCAACGGGAGTTCCCACGCATCCGCATGGGCGGGACCATCGGCTGGATCCTCGCCGCGTGGCCGCTCTTCTTCATCCTGCAGGGCAAGGAGGGTCCCGAGGCGGTGCCGCTCAAGGCGAGCGTGTTCCTCATCTCCGGCGGCGTCTCGATCCTGCTCGCGCTGTTCTGCCTGACGCTCCCGCACACGCCGCCGCGCCAGAGCCCCACGGCGCGGCCCGCGCTCGCCGAGGTGCTCTCGCTCCTGCGCATGCCCTTCGTGCTCGTGCTGTTCGTCGTGACCTTCATCGACGCGGCCGTGCACCAGGGCTACTTCGTGCTCACCGACAGCTTCCTGCGCGAGAGCGTCGGCGTGGCCGACTCGTGGGTGATGCCGGTGATGAGCCTCGGGCAGGTCGCGGAGATCGGCACGATGGCCGTGCTCGGCTACGTGCTGAAGTCGCTCGGCTGGCGCACGACGATGACCATCGGCGTGCTCGGACACACCGCGCGCTTCGCCGTGTTCGCGTACTTCCCCGATCAGGTCGGCCTCGTGGTCGCCGTCAACCTCCTGCACGGCATCTGCTACGCGTTCTTCTTCGCCACCGTCTACATCTTCGTCGACGAGTTCTTCCCCAAGGGTGTGCGCAGCACGGCGCAGGGCCTGTTCAACTTCCTGATCCTCGGCGCCGGACCGTTCGCCGGGAACTGGGCCTGCTCGAAGCTCGCCGAACGCCTGCAGACCGCGCAGGGTAAGACCGACTACGCGCAGGTCTTCCCCCTGCTCGCCGGCGCGTCGCTTGTCGGCGCCGCCCTCCTCGCCCTCCTCTTCTGGCCCCCCAAGACCAAGGCCTGATCGCAATGCTCACCCTCACCCTGCTCGCGCTCACCGCGCTACCGCCGCAAGACCCGTCGCCCGCGCGCCCGCTCTTCGACGGCGCCACGCTCGACGGCTGGACGACCAAGGGCGGTCGCTACGACGGACCGGCGCGGTGGACCGTGGAGGACGGCTGCCTCGTGGGGCGCACCACCGAGAAGGGCGAGGGTGGCCTCATCTACACCGACCGCTACTTCCACAGCTACGACCTGGCCTTCGAGGTCAAGATGGACTGGCCGTTCGACTCCGGCGTGTTCCTGCGCATGCTGCCGCCGAGCAGCAAGCAGAAGGGACTGCAGGTGACCCTCGACCACCGGGACGGCGGTGAGATCGGCGCCATCTACGCGGACGGCTTCCTGAGCCACAACCAGGAGGGCGCATCGCACTACGAGCGCGGCGAGTGGAATTGGGTGCGCGTGCGCTGCACGGGGCGCAACCCGCACGTCGAAGCGTGGGTCAACGGCACGATGCTCACCGACTTCGAGCTGCCCGCGGACGCGACCGGCTACGCCGAGAGCGGCCGCATCGGCCTGCAGGTGCACGGCGGCGAGCCGAGCAAGAGCGCGGTCCGCTTCCGCAACATCAAAGTCCGCGAGTTCCCGGTGTTCGACCTCGACCAGTTCGCCGTCGACGACAAGGGAGTGCTGCAACCCAAGGCCGAGGGCTGGGTGGGTCTGTTCACCGGCGACTCCCTCGCCGCGTTCGCGCCGCACGGCGGCGACGGCACGGGGTTCCTGGTGCGCGACGGGCTCCTGCTCGCGCTGTGCAAGGGCGGGGCGCACGAGCTGCGCAGCGTGCAGGACTTCCAGGACTTCGAGCTGCGCCTCGATTTCAAGCTGAGCGCGATGGCGAACAGCGGCGTGTTCGTGCGCGCGGCGCGCAGCGATGCCAACCCGGCCTTCTCCGGCGCCGAGATCCAGCTCCTCGACGACTGGAACTGGGAGACCGGTACCAAGAGCAAGCTGAAGCCCTGGCAGTTCACCGGCAGCCTGTATGGCTCGGTGCCGCCGGCGGTCAAGGACGGGCTCAACCCGCTGACCGCCTGGAACACACTCGAGATCCGCTGCGTGGGCACGCTCATCCGCACGCGGCTCAACGGCTGGACCCTGTACGACGTCGACACCAGCAAGCTCACGCCGGAGCAGGGCGAACCCTTCGCCAGCCGCGCGCCGAAGGGGTTCATCGGCCTGCAGCGGCATGCGCCGGCGGGCGCGATCGAGGGCGACGCGTTCGCGTGGTTCCGCAACGTGTTCGTGCGCCCGCTGCAAGACGGTCGCTGAACGGCTATCGCGAGAGCTCGGACAGGAGGGCGCGGACCGGCTCGGCGCGATCCGGCTGCAGGTCGGCGAGGGCCTGCAGGAGCAGCGCGTCGGACGCGCCAAACCCGACCCGGTCGAAGCCGCGCTGCAGCGTGGCCCGGGCACGGACGGCATCGCCCACGACCACCGCGTCGGCGGCGAGCGCGACGAGCGTGCGCGCGTAGTTCGAACGGAAGACCGGGTTGCCAGCCTCGATGCCCAACGCCTTCTCCTGCCAGACCAGCGCCTCCTCGGCCGCGTCGTGCACGCGTTGGGTCTGCCCCGCCTCGTGCAGGGCGAGCGCCAGCGTCAGGGCGGTGAGGCCCAGGTGCGCGAACACCTCGCTCGTCGCGCCGGCCGCAACCGCGAGGTCTCGCATCGTGGCGAGGGCGGGCTCGAGGATGGCGATCGCCTCCGCGGCACCGCCGGGGATCTCGAGCAGGAACTGGGCCAGGGTCCCACGCGCCTCCGCGAGGACGCGCGCGGTCCCTGTGTCGTCGGGACTCGCGGCCGCGAGCGCGGCGAGGCGATCGACGGCACCGCGCGCCAGCTCCACGGCCACGGCCGCACCCTCCGTGTGCAGGCGGATCCCGGCCAGCGCGATCGTGGCCGAGGCGTGTTCGCGCTGCGCGGCGACCCGATCGGGAAGCTGCGCCGCCAATTCGCCCGCGAGCTGCTCGGCGCGGCTGACCACCGGATCGGCTTCCACGAACGCGCCGCGCCGGCGCAACACGAAGCCGAGGTTGAGCAAGCTCGCGCGGAGCGCCCGCGCACTGTCGTAGTCGCCGAGGCTCGCCGCCGCGCCGTCGAGGACCGCGATCTGCCCGCGCAGCTGTGTCTCCGCGGCCTCCAGTTCGCCGATGCGGATCAGGTGGGCGGCGAGGTTGCCCTGGGCACGCACCAGATCCAGGCGCAAGCCCACGTCGCGCTCGAGCGCGGCGGGGTCGGCGTTCAACTCGCCGATGATGCCGCGGAACTCGGCCATGGCGGCGCCCGAGTCCCCCAACTCGACCTGACACGCCGCGCGCATCATCCGCACGTCGAGGAGGTGGCGCACCACCTGCGGCGGCGTGCCGCCTGCTTCCGCCACGAACTGGCGCGTCGCGGCCGCGCTTCGATCCAACGCCACGACCGCGGGAGCGAATGCCTGGCGCGCGACCTCGATCTCCCCCAGCCCGCGCGCCGCCTGCGCGATCCGCTGCAGCAGGCGCGGGCGCCGATCCGGCGCGGCAGCCGCGAGGTCGGCCTCGTACCCGGCGAGGACCCCCTGCGCCGCGGTGCGCGCCGCGTCCAGCTCGCCGAGGTCTTTGCGTACCGCGGCCAGCACGCCCTGAGCGCGACGGAGATGATCGCGCGCGCTCGGTGACGCGTCGGCGACGCTTGCGAGCTGCTCGTAGAACGTGAGCGTCTGTTCGAGCAGATCGCGACGCAGCCGGTCGAGCTTGCCCGTGGCGAGCTGCTCGTCGCGGGCGAGCCGGTACGTGGTCTGCTCGATGGTCTGCAGCGCGTTGGCGAGTAGCCGTTCGTAGCTGTCCTGGTAGCGCTTCGTCTCGGTGAGCGCACCCCGGATCTGTTCCGCCGCGAAGTGCTGCTGGAGCGCGACCGTGCTGGGCACGCCCACCGCAACGAGCAGGCCCGCGGCCAGGGCCGTGGCGCGCGCCGGGTGACGCTGCATCCAGCGGCGCACGCGATAGCTGGCGCCGGCACGCCGCGCCTCGATCGGCCGCAGCTCCAGGAAGCGCTGGAGGTCGTCGGCCATCGCCGCCATGGTCGGGTAGCGACGGCCCGGTTCGGGCGCCATCGCCCGCAGGCAGATGGTCTCCGCGTCGCGGTCGACGACCGGATTGAGCTGTGCCGGCGTCACCACGCTGCCGGCGAGGATCGCCGAGCGCAGTTCCTCCATCTCGCCACGCCCCCGGTAGGCGCGCTGCAGGGTGAGCAGTTCGTACAGCGTCACGCCGACGCCGTACACATCGACCCGCGCGTCGAGTTCGGTGTCGCCGCGGATCTGTTCCGGTGCCATGTACGCGAGCGACCCGACGACGGCGCCGGTCTGCGTGAGGCCGTGGTCGGCAGGATTGACGGCCCGCGCCAGACCGAAGTCGAGCAGCAGCACGCGGCCGCCCGCGTCGACCATGATGTTGCTCGGCTTGACGTCGCGGTGCAGCACGCCGCGCTCGTGGGCGTGGGCGAGCGCGCGTGCCACGCGCAGCGCGATGCGACAACACACCTGGGGGTGACGGCCGCCCCAGAGCGCGTCGGCGTCGGTCGAACCCGAGACGCCACCGCCATGGCGCGCCGTCGCCTGCTCCACCGCCTGGCGCATGTCCTCGCCGGTGAGCTTCTCGACCGGCCGCGTGCGCAGCAGCGCAGCGAGGTCGGCGAGGTTCGTCCCCTCGACCAGCTCCATCGCGTAGAACGGCACGCCGTTCTCCTCGCCGACGGTGTGTACCGGGACGATGCCGGGCGAGCGCAGCGCCGCCACCGCCTCGATCTCGCGACGGAAGCGTTCGCGGGCCACGGGCGAGAACAGCGACTCCGCACGGATGACCTTCAGCGCCACCAGCCGGCCCAGCGACTCCTGGCGCGCGCGGAACACCGCCCCCATGCCACCCTCGCCGAGCAGCTCGAGGAGCCGGAAGTCGCCGAGCTGCGCGGGGTAGCTGGTGTGATCCTGCGCTTCCGGCAACATCCCCCCTTGGCGCAGGACATCGATCCGGCGGCGCAGGCCGTTGGCGTGCTGCGGATGCCGCGCCGCCAGCTCGTCGATCGCGGCCGTCCCTTCGCCCGGGTAGCGCGCGAGGCACTCCTCGACCACTTCGCGCAGGGTCGGCTCCGGTCCGGCGGCCGCGTCACTCATGTCAGGATCGGGGCTGCCCCGGCGCGAGGCATGCTCACACGAAGCGCGTGACGCCCGGGCGCGCGATGCGCGATAGCTCCGGGTCGACGTCGCCGAACGCGTAGCTCTTCGGCGCGAGCACCTCCTGGCTGTTCCAGGCCTGATCCCAGGTGATCTCCTGCCCGGTGTACGCCGACATCCGACCCATGATCGCCATCAGCGTGCTCTTGCACATGTACTCGCTGTTGTTGATCGGCTCGCCCTTGCGGATCGCGGCCAGCAGCTCGTTGTGCTCGTTCTGGTACATGTCGCTGCCGTCGCCCTCCCACTCCCACTTGCGGCGGCCCCACAGCTTGTGCTGGAAGATCGCGGCGTGCCCGTCGGTGCCGTGCACGTTGTCCGACACGTCGTTCTTGCACCCGGCCATCTGCCGGCAGGCGCTGAACACCTGCGTGCCGTCGTCGTACGAGTAGCGCGTGGCGAAGTGGTCGTACACGTTGCCGAACTTGGGGTCGGTGCGCATCTCACGGCCGCCGGTGGCCAGCGCCCGCTGCGGATAGCGGTCGCCGAGGATCCACGCCGCGACGTCGAGGCTGTGGATGTGCTGCTCGGCGATGTGGTCGCCCGACAGCCACGTGTAGTAGAGCCAATTGCGGCACTGGGTCTCCATCTCCGACCACTCCTGGTTGCGACCGCGGTGCCACAGCTCGCCGGTGAGGTAGTTGACGTCGAGACTCAACACGCGGCCGATGTCGCCGGCCTGGATGCGCTCGATCACCGCGCGGCGACCGGCGTGGTAGCGATAGCACAGCCCGGAGACGACGTTGAGGTGCTTCTGCCGCGCCGCCTCGCACGCGGCCCACACACGGCGCACGCCGGGCGCATCCACGGCGACCGGCTTCTCCACGAACATGTGCTTGCCGCGCTTCACCGCCTCCTCCACCTGCATGGGCCGGAAGTGCGGCGGCGACGCGAGCACCACGAGGTCGACGCCGGAGTCGAGCAGCTTGAGGAAGCCGTCGAAGCCGGTGAAACGCTGCTCCGGCGCCACTTCGACGCGCGCGGCGACGTCCTTCACCGCCCCGATGCTCTTCAGGCTGCGCTCGAGCTGGTCGGGGAACAGGTCGTGCATCGCCACGAGCTTGCCGTTGTCGTCGGCGCGCAAGGCGTTCACCGCCGCGCCGGTGCCGCGCCCACCGCAGCCGACGAGGCCGATCTTGATCGTGTCGTCGACGCTGCTGAAGAACCCGCTGGGCGATGCCTTCGCCGCGAGGGCGGTGACGGCGGAGACGCCGCCGGCCTTGAGGACGTCGCGACGGGACGCGGAGCGCAGGATGCGATGCGAGGCGCTGGTCATCCGCGCCAACATAGCCAGGACCCCGGGTCAGGTCGCGCGGCTGGATGCCTTCAGGCGGTGAACAGGGAGGCGATGGCCAGTTCGAACCCTGGGAGGGCCTCGTCGTCCCGCAGCACGTCGGTCTCACCGAGGACCACGGCCAGATTGGGCGGCGAATGCACGGTGAGCGTGCGATTGTCGGGATCGATCATCCAGACCCGCGTGGCCCCGGCGTCGAGGTAGTCCCGGACACGGCGTGCCGTCTCCCCCGTGCGGGCGTCGGGCGACAGCACCTCGATGGCCACATCGGGCGCGCCGTCGACGAACGGACTCGCCCGCACCTCGCGGCCGGCACACAGGTACGCGACGTCCGGCGCACGCACCGTGTCGGGATCGCGGCGCAGCAGGAAGCCGGTCTCGGCGCTGACGACATCGCCACCGTGTTCGTTCGTCCACGGCACGAGCACGCGCATGACGCGCCCCGCGATCCGCCCGTGCTGCCAGGACGCCGGGCTCATGTCGACCACCCGGCCGTCCACCAGCTCGCAGCTTCGCTCGCTGTAGGGGTACCTGGCGACCTGTTCGGCGGTGATGAGATCGGCGGAGAAGACCATCGGCAGTGCGGGTGGTGAGTTCGACAACGGGGCGCCTCCATGCTACCCCCTGTGTCCAGCACGGCGGTTTCGGTGACAGGGGAAGGATGACGCTGATCGACGACCTCCGACCCTGGGCTGCAAGGGCCGCGAATGCTCGCGCGGCGCGTAAGATGCACAGCGAAGCTCCCTTGCCGTGAGCTCTTCCGATGCAAGGTCCGAGCGGCCCTGGAAGCCCCAGGCGTTGCCATCGCCGGCGGCCCCATCTGGTCGTCGCGCCAGCGACGACATCAACCCGGAACGTACGACGCCAGGTGCAGCGGCTTGCCGCTGCACCGAGGTGTCGGACACGGGTCGATCCTCCGGATCCGCAGCCTCGCGGAACGCGAGGGTGCGGGAACGGAGGATCAACCCTTTGGGTTGCGGCCGCCGGCTTCTGCGATGGGTCCCGGACAGCGGTTTCGGTGACGGGCGAAGCGAGGTCTACGAGCTCGCCCGTGGCTGTCGTCGCCGTCCACCACGCGAGCAGGAGACGATCCCCCGCTATCCTCGTGCCCGTCGCGACAGCCATGCACATCCGACCGTGGTTCCTGGCCAGCTTGCTCACGTGCGCAGCCGTGGGCCAGGTCCAGCTCCGCCTGATCGACCTGCCAGGCGATCTCGAACTGCCGTTGCCCGCCGGCCGCACGGTGCTGCTCACGGTGCACGCGAACGGCGGTGACGTTGCCGCGATCTGGTTCGGCAACCCGCAGGACCCGGCGCGCCGCGTGCCCCTCGAATCCATCGGCGAGGGTGAGCACCAGGTCGATCTGGGCGCGCCGCGCGTCACGGCGCTGCTGCGCGACGCGAGCCCGGCGGAGGCGATGGCGGTCTTCGCGACCGCGCGCGCCGGACACGTGATCGCGAGCGTTCCGGTTCAGTACGTACCGCGATCGCCCGCGCCGCGACCGTCGGTGGTGCTGCACGAACAGCACCCGGTCCAACGGCTGGCTTGGGCGGCGCCCGGGCGGAGCGCGCCGACGGCGAGCGGGGAGCGACGGATCGAGTGGGCGGAGCCAGGCTGGGCGACGCCGCGGGAGGTCCGCCGCATCGAGATCGAGCTGGGAGCTTCGTACCGCGGGCAGGACGCGATCGCGCGCGTGGGCGTCCGCGACCTGCCCCTCCCGCTGAGCGAAGGGCGGGCCGTCCTCGACGTGACGGCCGAGGTCGCGGACGCGTGGCTCCGGCACGGTGAGCTGACGCTCGCGGTGCGGTCGACACCGGAGCGCGTCATCTTTCGCCTGCGCGCGCGGCCCCTGCGCCTGCGCCCCGAACTCGTGCCGGAGGGGCCGATCGCGGTGCGGGTCGGCGAGAACGTGCCGGGGAGCGCCGACTACCTGCGCGTCGTCCGCGGGCCGGCGGGGCGGCCTCTTGTGCGGACGGCCGATGGCGCGCCGCTGGTGGGCGGGCAGTGGTCACCCAGCGACGGTGAGCTGCGGATCGAGTACGCGGGGAGGCGCTACGCGCTGGACGTCGGCGGGACCGCGCCGCCGTGGCAGGCCGCCCCGTCGCTCGTGCGCCATCCTGCACCCGACCCCTCACCCCCGGAGCACACGGCGCGCGGTCCCCTGCGGGTCGCGGTGACCGGCGTCCCGGACGATCTGGTCTTGCCCGTGCCCGCCGGTCGCACGGTGGCGCTCCGCGCCTCCGTCACCGGTGAGCCGACGGCCGTGTGGCTCGCGCAATCGCCGGACGCCGACGCCCGAGTGCCGATGCTGCCGGTCGGCGGTGGCGAGTTCCGTATGGACCTGGGCAACCCGATGGTCGCGGCGCTCCTGTCGGCGCAGGGCGGCTTCCGCACGGGGCTCGCGGTGTTCGCCCTGGCCGGGGACGGAGCGGTCTCGCAGAGCAACGGCATCCGGTACACGCCGCAGACCGATGCGGCGCGACCGCGACTCGTCGTGCACGAACGCCGGCGGACGCGTGTCGTCGAGTGGGCGGCGCCGGGCTACGCAGCGCCCGGCGAAGTCACGAGCATCGAGGTCGTGCACCGCGAGTCGGACTCGAACGGAGTGGCGGTCGGAGAACCCTTCGCCAGGCTCGGCGGGCAGGACCTGCCATTGGCAGTCGGGGACGCGACGACCCGACGGCTCGTGATCACGTCGGAGGTCGAGGCCGCATGGATCGCGCGCGGAGAACTGTCGATCGGCTGGAGTGGCGATCCTGAAGGCCCGCGCTTCCGGCTGCGCGTGTTCCCCGTGGGGTCGCGGGACCGGGACGGCGCGGGGGAGAGCTTCACCGTCCTCGAAGGCGAGACCGCGGCAGTCCCAGGAACCGGGGAGTCGGTGCACGTCAGCGTGGACGAGGTGACGGGGGCGGAGGCGATGGTTCGCCTGGTCACCGTCGACGGCGTGACGCTCGCCCGCGGGTTCGTCTCCGCCTTCAGTTTCCCACGGGAAGGCAGTTGCCTGCCGTTCGAAAGCCCCGCCGGGCAGGCGGTGCTCATCGTCGACCGGGTGGTCAACTCCCTGTTCGGACGGGACTCGGTGACGTTCCACGTCGACACGGGAACCCAGGTCGAGCGCGACCTCATCGAGGAGACGCTGCGGATGGTGGCGGCCTCGCCACTCCGCTTCTGGCGCCAGCCACGCCTGGCGCTGTTCGAAGACGAGACGGGGAAGCTCGTCCTCTACGATCCTCGCACGTCCATCGACGGCGCGGCCTTCACCGAACTCATGCGCGCCGGTCTCCGCACCTGGGGAAGGCCAGTCGCGAGCGTCGAGGACTTTCTGGACGCGACCGTGCACCACCGATGGTCGGATCCGACGGTGATGAAGAAGGGCAGGGACTACGTGCGCAAGGCCGATGGCACGGAGATCCCGCTCGCCGATTGGCTCCGGGAGCAGATCGCGACGTTGCGCACGGGGGCCCGCGCGGGGCGCAAGTAGCGCCCCTGTCTCCGCCGACCCTATCTCCGACGACCCTGCCGCGCCGGCGTCGCCGCCGGCGCGCCGGGCAGTTCCGGCGCCGCGACCACGTTCAGCTCCGCGCGATCCTGCACCAGCCTGGCGATCCCCGCCTCCGTGATCCCGGTCTCGTACACCCGCAGCTCCGTGAGCTTCGGCAGGCGCAGCAGACTCGTGATCGCCGCGTCGGTGACCTCCGTCGAGAAGAGGTTGAGCGTGCGCAGCTCGCGCAAACCGACCAGCTTGCCGAGGCCGGCGTCGCCGACCTTCGTCTCGCGCAGGTCCAGGCGGATCAGGCGCGGCATGCGACCGATGGTGCTGCAGCCGAGATCGGTGATCTTGGTGCGGCCGAGGCCCAGCCAGGCGATGTGTTCCTTCAACGGGGCGAGCGCGGCGAGGTCGGCATCGGTGACCTCCTCCTCGTGCCCGATGAACTCGACGCGCAGGAGCGGGCTGTCCGGCGCGAGGGCCTCGATGCGCGCCTTGTCCCCGGCGGCCTTGGTGATGAGGCCACCCGGCGCGGGCGAGAGCGAGCCGGCGACCTCCGCGAGCAGCTTGCTGCGCGCGGAGACCTCGGGGATGGCGACCTTGACGGGGGCCGGCTGTGCAGTGCCCCCCGACGCAGTGTCCGACGCCGCCGCCAGCGGCTCGCCCTGCCAGCCGCCGAAGTCGGCGCCTTCCTTGATCCACCGCCGCAGCGTCTCCGTCTGCTCCTTGCCGAGCGGGTCGCCGTTCGCCGGCATGCGGTCGTCGTCGTCGGCAGGCAGCAGCACCCGCGTGTAGAGCGTGCTCTGCTCCGCGCGACCCGGCGTGAGCACGTTGCCCTCCTTGCCGCCCATGAGGATCCAGGCCCGGCCGTCGAGACGCAGGCCGCCCTTGGGTTTGCGCAGACGCCCGGAGGCGTCGGTGTACTCGCCGCGGTGGCATTCGAAGCAACGCTCCTTCAACACCGGCAGCACGTCGGCCTCGAAGGCCACCGGCGCCTGCGCCGGCAGCGTCGCGAACAGGAGCCCGGTGCAGATCGCGCCGACGCAGCTCCTCACGCGAACAACCCCAGCACCGGCTTGCCCTTGTCGGCGAAGGTGAACGGCCGCCCCGACGGAGCGGTGATCACCTGCTCGAGCGGCAGGCCGAGCGCGTGGCCGATGGTCGCGTTGAAGTCGGGCACCGAGACGGCGCCTTCGACCACGTCGCGTCCCTCCGCGTCGGTCTTGCCCCAGCGCACGCCGCCCTTGATCCCACCGCCGGCGAGCAGGCCGCTGAAGGCCTTGGGGTAGTGGTTGCGGCCGTTGTTGCCGGCGGTGATGTCGGGCGTGCGGCCGAACTCGGTGGCGAGCACGACGAGCGTCTCGTCGAGCAACCCGCGCGCATCGAGGTCCGCGAGCAACGCCGCCAACCCACGGTCGATCGCCGGGCACCTGTCTTCCAGCGCGTCGAAGTTCTGGTTGTGGGTGTCCCAGCCGTTGCTGATCACCTCCACGTAGCGGACGCCGTGCTCGACGAGCCGTCGGGCCAGCAGACAACCCTGGCCGAAGTCGTCGGTGCCGTAGGCGGCCCGCATGCTCTCCGGCTCCTGCGTCATGTCGAAGGCGACGAGGTCGCTGCTGCGCATGAGCCGGACCGCATCGTCGTACATCCCGGCGTAGGCCTGCACACCGTGGTTCTTGTGCCGCGCTTCGAAGGCGCTGTTCATCTCCTGCAGTTTGGCGAGCCTCCGCTGGAAGGTGTCCTCCGTCACTCCCTTGGGCACCGCGCTGTGCTTCAGCCCGCCATCGGGATCCAGAATCGGCAACGGCATGAACTGCGGCGGCAGGAAGCCTGCGCCCGGCAGGTCGTTGCCACCGCTGACGATCACGTGGCCGGGCAGGGTCGGATTGATCTTGCCCACCATGCGGTTGGTCCAGGCGCCCAGACTCGGGTGCTGGATGGTCCCGCGCAGCGTGTAGCTCGTGCGCATGAAGTACTGCGCCTGCTCGTGCGCGCCCTGCGTGGACTGCAGCGAGTTGACCACCGCCACCTTGTCCATCTGCCGGGCGAGGTTGGGGAAGTACTGGCTCACCTGCACGCCGTCGGCCTTGCTGCCCAGCGCCTGGACCGGGCCCTGCGTCCTGGCGCCGGGCTTGGGGTCGAAGGTGTCGAGGTGCGACATGCCGCCGCGCATGAACAGGTAGATCACGTTGCGCGCGGTGGCCGGCCCGAGCCGGAACGTGCCGTCGCCGTCGCGGCCGAGCCCGAGCAGAGTCGGCGTGGCCGCGAGGCCGAACAATCGCTGCGCCGTGAGCGAGAGGAAGCCGCGCCGGGTCACGGCATCGGCCGACTGGATCAGGTTGCGGATGGTCATGGCTGGCTCAGCGGATGAAACGGAACTCGTGGCTGTTGAGGATCACCCACACGAGGTCGCGCAGGCCGGCCTCGCCCTCGGCAGTGAGCGCGGCACGCCAGGCGCTCGCCTCGGCCGAGGTCGGCTTGCGGGCGAGGGTGCCCAGGTACACGGCCTCGATCTTGCCGGCGGCGTCCTTCTGGCCGTCGATGGCGCGGCGCAGCTCCGCGCCGCGGTTGTCGAGGATGCGCTGCTCGACGAAGCCGTTGAGCAGGGTCAGCACCTGCGGCACGCTCGCGGCGGTGTGGCCGGCGTCGATCGTCTCGCGCTCGGACTGGCCGAACTCGCGCAGGAGGTGGCCGTTGGGCGCCGGCGACGGCTGGTCGGACGCGCGCGCCAGACTCTGGTTGGGCTGCTGCCGCCGCATCTGCTCCCCGGGCAGCGGCACGCCGAGCTGGCGGAGCTGCGCGGTGACCTTCGCCACGGCGGCCTCGTCCTTGCGCTGGCGAGCGCGCGCCAGTTCGCGCAGGAGCGGGCGCGCCTGCCGCTGCTTGTCGCCGTCGACCTGCGGGTTGGCATCGGCGGCGGCCATCATGCTCATCTGCTCCGCCGCGCGTTGCCGCTGCATCTCGCGGAACCTGGCGGGATCCGTGTAGCGCAGGAGCGCGGTCTCGACCATCGCCTTGAGCTGCTCGGTCGTGCTGTTCGTCAACCGCTCGTAGGAGGCGTAGACCTCTTCCGCCCTGGCCCCCGCGGGCCGCAGCGTGCCGTCGAGGTCGGGGACCACGAGGGTCAGGAGCGAGTCCCACACCTGCTCGCCGGTCATGCGGCGCAGCACCGGTCCCGCGAACGCGTGGTCGTCGCCCGGATCCGTGCCGGTCACCTCGCGCTGGAACAGGCGCGTGCGCAGGAGGACCCGCTCGAACTCGCGCAAGTCGTAGCCCAGCTCGACGATCAGCTTGTCGAGGTAGCGCTGCAGCTCCGGATTGCTCGCCACGGTGTCGTCGCGCAGATCGTCGAGGGGCTCGATGAGCGCGCGCCCGAAGGTGCGCTTCCACACCCGGTTGACGATCACCGTCGCGAAGCGCGGGTTCTCCGGGCCGGTCAGCCACTTGCCGAAGGCGCTGCGCGAGTCGATCGGCCGACCGACCGGCGCGTTGCGGTTGCCCCGCGGCTGCCGGGCCTGGCGCTGGCCGGCCACCGGCGCCGGCACCTGGAGGTCGGCGGCGGGTCCGAACGGCGCGCGCGCCGCGACCGGCTGGCCGCCCTTGGCGTCCTTGTACTGGTAGTCCTGCGGCAGGCGAGTCAGCCCCGTGCCGCTGCCGGCCAGCCCCAAGGTCGCGGCGAGCGTCATCTGCCGCATCGCCTGCTGGGCCTGCTGGCCGTGCTTCGCCACCATCTCGCGCCCGATCTCGCGCAGCGAGCCCGCGGCATTCGACTGCTCGAAGTTGCTGCGGTACTGCATGCCGCCGTTGAAGGCGACCAGCTCGTAGAACTCCTTCTGCTTCCACTTGTCGAACGGGTGGTTGTGGCACTGCGCGCACTCGAGGCGCGTGCCCAGGAACAACCGCATCGTGTTCGACATGTCGTCCTCCGGCATCGCGAGGTCGCGGAGGTGGTAGCCGGTGGCGCCGTTGCCGCGCGCGTAGGCGGGACCCTCCGCCGCCAGCATCTCGCGCACCATCGCGTCGTAGGGCTTGTTCTGCTCGATGCATTCCTTGATCCAATGCGCGTACGGCTCGCCCGACACCTGGCGGTTCAGGCGGGTGCGCACGCGCAGCAGGTCGGCCCACCAGTTGAAGGAGTGGCTCGTGTGGCCGGGCGACACGATCAGGCGATCGACGAGGGCGTTGCGCTTGTTCGAGCCGCCCTCGCGGAGGAAGGCGTCCGTCTCCGCGCCGGTGGGGATCCGCCCGACGATGCCGAGGTAGGCGCGGCGCACGAAGGTCGCGTCATCGACGATCGGGTTGGGCTTCTGCTGCTTCGCGGCGAGGTTCTGTTCCACCAGCCGATCGACCTCGCGCGCGGCGGCTGCCGGATCGAACCGGCTCTGGGCACCGAGACCGACGACCAACAACAGGGCCACGACGGGGCGTAGATTCGTTCGCATCGCGTGTACTCTTGCTCGGGACGACGAAGCCTGCGGCGACCCGCAGGCGACCGCCATCTAACGGTCCCAGGCACGCCCTCGGGCGCCTGGGGCTGTATCAATCCTGCATTTCGTCCCGCCGCGCATCCAGGGTGGAGGCCGAAGTCATCGAGGCAGCGATCGGAGTTTGCCTTGGCGTGGCCGCGATGGTGGCGCGCCCGCGCTACAGTCCCCCCTCCCCGTGATCCTCGACGCGTTCCAGCGACCGCTGCGCAACCTGCGCATCTCGGTCACCGATCGGTGCAACCTGCGCTGCTCCTACTGCATGCCGGAGGAGCACTACGTCTGGCTGCCCCGCCGCGACATCCTCGACTTCGAGGAGGTCGCGCGCCTGGTCGACGCGTTCACGCCGCGGGGCGTCGACAAGATCCGCCTCACCGGCGGGGAGCCACTCGTGCGCCAGGATCTCGACGTGCTGGTGCGGCAGCTCGCGAGCCGACCCGCGCTCCGCGACCTCGCGCTCACCACCAACGGCGTGCTGCTGCAGGAACACGCCCCGTCGCTGCGCGCCGCCGGGCTGCAGCGCGTGACGGTGAGCCTCGACACGCTCCAGCCGGCGCGCTTCGTGGCGCTCACCCGCCGGAACGACCACGCCCGTGTCCTCGCCGGCATCGATGCGGCGCGCGCCGCGGGTTTCGCGAGCGTGAAGCTGAACGTCGTCGTCCTGCGCGGCTTCAACGACGACGAGCTGCCCGACCTGCTGGCCTTCGGTCGCGAGCGCGACATCGAGGTGCGCTTCATCGAGTACATGGACGTCGGCGGCGCGACCCAGTGGACCAGCGCGGCGGTCATGCCGGCCGCCGAGATCCGCGCCCGGCTGCAGGCGCGCCTCGGCCCGATCACCGCAGACCCGACGCCGCGCGGCGCGGCGCCCGCGGAGGGGCATCGCCTCGCCGACGGCACGCGCTTCGGCATCATCGCGAGCACCACGGAGCCGTTCTGCCGCGCGTGCGATCGCGCCCGGCTCACCGCCGACGGCACCTTCTTCACGTGCCTCTACGCACGCCAGGGTCTCGACCTGCGCACCCCCCTGCGCGCCGGTGCCTCGGCGGCCGAACTCGGAGCACTCCTCGAGCGCGCGTGGCGGGTGCGCCGCGACCGAGGCGCCGAGGAGCGCCTCGGCCTGCACGACGCCCGCAAGCCGCTGGCCGATGTGGCCGAGCTGCGCACCGCGCCGCACCTCGAGATGCACACCCGCGGCGGGTGAAGGCTCAGCGCCGACGCTGGCGCAGCAGCTCGAGGTTGTGGCTCGCCTCCGTGCGCGTCGGATCGATCTCGAGCGCGCGCAGCAGGTGGCGCTCCGCGGCCTCGTACCGGCCGAGGTTGGCGAGACACGAGCCGAGCCCGATGTGTGCCTCCGCCAGGGTCTCGTGCTCGTCGAGCAGCGCGCCGAAGAGCGCGGCCACCCGCGCGAAGTCGGGACGCGGGGCCTTCACCTCGCGGGCGAACGCGCACCACGCGAGCCCCAGGCGGATGTCGGCCTCGAGCCGCGCGCGCGCGTGCTCCCCGCCGTAGCGCGGGCCCGCCACGAAGTTCAGCGCGCGCGCGAAGGTCGCCTCGGCCGCGGCGAGATCGGCGCCGTCGTCGAGCCGCATGTACCGTTCGAGGCGCGGACTCGCCTGCGCGTACAGCAACCGCGGGTTGTCGGGGTGCTGCGCCACGTGCGCGTCGAAGAACACCGTCTGCGAGGCCCACACCGGCACGCGCAGCGCGCTGCCCACCGCGAACGCCACAGCGAGCCCCAGCACGGTGATGCGGCCGATCCGCCAACGCCACAGCTCCGCGGCGGCCGCGACGCAGACTCCGGCGACGGTCACGTACAGGTACCGGTCGGAGACCGGGTACTCGTTGAGCGCGTGCGGCGCGGCCAGGCCGGGCAGCAGGCTGAGCAACCCAACGGCCAGGCCTGCCGCGGGCAGCAGCGCGCGCCGACGCCAGGCGGTCGCGAGCCACACGAACGCCAACAAGACCAGCGCAGCCGGAACGAGGAAGGCCACGTCGAGGACGGCCAGCTCGCGCGCCACGGGTCGGAAGGCGTCCGGTGCGAAGGGCCACGCCAGCACGCCCAGGAACCGACCCAGAAGTTCGACGCGGAGGGACACCATGCGCGCGGGTGGCAGGCCCAGCTCGACCGGGCTGCGGTCGAAGCCCGCGCGCAGGTCACCGAACACGAGCATGCGGCAGGCGAGCCACGCGACCACGACGCCGGCCATGGGGAGGAAGGCCCGCCACGCGGGGAGCACGCCGTCGGCCGCACGCCGGCGCACCAGCGCCGTCGCCCAGACGAGGATCGGGATGACGAGAGCGGTCTCCTTCACCAGCAGCGCGAGTGCGAAGAACAGATGCGCGCAGAGCGGCAGGCGCGCGTCGGTCGCGCGCAGCGACGCCTGCACCGTCAGGAGCCCGAGCAGCCCCCACAGCGGGTCGTTGATCGCGGAGCACCACGCCACGCTCTCGACCTGCGCGGGATGCACGCCGAACAGGAGGGCCGCGGCCGCCGCCATCCCTGTGGTCGCACCGAGGCGGCGGACGATGGCGAACACAGTGGCCACGGCACCCAGGTGGATCAGCAGCGAGAGGACGTGGATGCCGGCCGCGCCGCGGGCGTGCCACCCCACCCACAGGGCGAGCTGGGTGAGCGGCCGCCAGTAGGGGAAGTCCTCGCCCCAGAGCTTGCTGCCGAAGATCCCCGCCGGATCTAACCGACCGAGCACCACCGGGTTGCGCGCGATCAGCGTGAGGTCGTCGTAGACGAGGTCGCCGCCCGACGCCGCCGCGAACGTCGCGGCGACGACGACGAGCACGATGATCAGCACCCCGGGGACGCGCACGCGCGCGGATGCTACGGCAGCGCCACGGCCGGCGCGCCGCTCACTGCGCGAACAACGTGATCTCGATGCCCTGGCTCGCCGACATCGAGAACGGACCACCCGGGTCGAACACGAAGAACTGCGCGTCGAGCACGCTCCCCGCCATCTGCGGCACGTTGGGCACCGGGGCCGGCACCGAGATCTTGCCGTTGCCGTCGGTGGCCACCGCCACGAGCACGGCCGAGGCGCTGAACGGATCGACGTTGAGCTGCAGGCCAGCGATGTTGAGGTTCAGGCGCGCCACGTTGATCAGGAGCAGCCCCGGAGAGTTCGCCACGGCCCGATCGGCGTCGAAGCGGAACGCCGGGTTGCCGAGGTACGCCGAGCCCGTGACGAAGGCGGACGGCGACCGGCCGCTGCCGCCGGGGGTCACCGCGCCGTAGCGGACCAGCGACGCCGACGGACGCAGCACGTACAGCCCGGTCGGGATGTCGCTGACGAACACGCGCCCCGACGGCAGGAACGGGAAGCAGCCCCAGGCGCCGTTGAACCCGGTGCTGGTGCCCGCGTACGTGTCGTACTGGCCCACGACCACCGGCTGCGCCGGGTTGGCGATGTCGACCGCGACGTAGCCTTCCGTGTAGTAGGCGATGTGCACGACGCGATCCCGGACGTACGCGTTGTGGATCGCCGCCGTCGCCGGCGCCGGATGGATCTGTGCCGCGAGCAGCGGCAACGCCGGGTTGCGAATGTCCCACACCGACAGCGGCCCGCCGCTCGTCTCGTTGGTGCCGACGCTGTAGCTGCTGTCGCGCGTCGCCCACGAGTTGTGGAAGTAGCGCCGCCCCGGCGCCAGCGCCTGGCCGACCAGCGTGATCGCCGGCAGGTTGCGCACGTCGTAGATCTGGTAGCGGTTGCCGAAGATGTCGGAGACGTGCGCAAGCCCGTCCTGGACGTGCACGTCGTGTACGTAGGGCGAATTGAGCGTGGCGATCAGTGGCGGGTTGCCGGGGTTGGCGCGCGCGTCGAAGACGAGCATCCCCATGTTGGTGCCGCACGCCCACACCGTCCCGCGCTCGAGGTCGACCCCGATGTTGTGCGTGTTGTTCCAGCCCGACGTCGTCGCGGTGCCGAGCAACTGCGGCGTGTCGGGCGACGTCATGTCGATCACCTGCATTCCCCCACCGCCCTCGGTCACGACGTAGATGTGGTTGCCGTACGCGCGCGCCTCGCGCCAGTTGGAGACCGGGCCCGCGAAGTACGCCCGCTGGATCGGCGAGCCGCTGGTGCAGTCGAAGATCCGGGTGCCCGACAGCGACAGCAAGACGGCGTACTCCTTGCCCGTCGACACGTCGACGTAGCCCCAGACACCGCTGCTGGGCTCCCCGGGATCGAAGGTCCCGAGCAACTGGACGTTGCGGATCTGCGCCGGGGCAACGGCGGCGACCGCGAGGGTGAGGACGGCGGCGAGGGTGCGCATCGACGGGGCGGGCAGGCCTGCACAGTCTAGCCCGAAGGGTCAGGCGTGCACGCTGTCTTGGCTCGGGATCACCGGGTATGGAGCGTGAACTCCAGCCCCTGGCTCGCCGACATGTCGAACGGGCCGCCCACGTCGGAGACGAAGCCCTGGGCGTTCAGCACCACGTTGTCGAGCGACGGCACGTTGGGCACCGGCGCGGCGAGGACGGCCTTGAGGGCGTACTCCTTGCCCGTGGCCGGGTCGTAGTACCCCCCAGCAGTCGTTGGAGCTGTGGCCCGGATTGAAGGTGCCGAGCAGGCTGACGTTGCGAATCTGGGCGGGGAGAGCAGAGGCCACGGCGACGAGCGCCGCCGCGCCGATGAGAAGAGCGTGCATGGAGGGTCGAAGAGCCGAGAGGAGAAAGATGGCAGGAACGACCCAGCCAGCATCGATGCGCAGATGCGGCCCCGCAGAGGCAAGAACACTTTCGCTGCGGCGACGGCGGACGACGCGCTCGGCGCGATGCCAGCGCGACCTCGACGCGGGCGGCCTCGCTGCCCACACTCGCATCCACGCGTGGATCCGACACCGAACCCCTCGACAGCCTCGATGCGACCGACCGACATCGCCTTGCTCTCCGCCCTTGCGGGCGCCGCCACCGGCCAAGCCCTCGTGCCGGCGCCGCAACGCTGCGAGATCCGATCCGGCCCACACCTGTCGGTGTCGGGTGTCGATGCCACCGATGCGACGCTCACGGCGACGGCCGCGGCGCTGGCGGAGGACATGACGGCGCTGGTCGGGTCGGTGGCGACCACGCCGAACGCAGGGCGCATCGTGCTCCGCCTCGAGCCAGGTCTCGTGGGCGAGGCCTACCGCGTGGTGATCGACAAGGCGGCCGCCACCGTCAGCGGCGCTTCGCCTGCCGCCGTGGCCTTCGGTGCCGCGACCCTCCTGCAGCTCCTCGACGAGATGGGCACCTTGCCGCAGGCCACCATCGACGACGCGCCGGCGTATCCGTGGCGCCTGCTCATGCTCGACGTCGCGCGTCGCCACCACACCGTCGACGAGATCCGCCAGCAGATCCAGCTCTGCCGCTTCTACAAGCTGCGGCAGCTCCAGCTGCACCTCACCGACGACCAGGACTTCATGTTCCCGTCGCAGCGCTTCCGCAAGCTCGGCGCCGACAACCCGAGCGGGCACCCGCCGTACACGCGTGCCGAGCTCGCCGACCTCGTCGCGTTCGCCAGAAACCGCGGCGTCGTCCTGATTCCGGAACTCGACGTGCCCGGCCACTCGACGCGCCTGCGCCGCGGCCATCCGGAGGCCTTCCGCGCCAAGGACGGGCGCCTCGACATCGACGACGAAACCACGCTGGACGCCCTGCGCGCCCTGCTCGACGAGATCTGCGAAGTGTTCCCAGACGCCCCGATCCACATCGGCTGCGACGAGTCCGGCGTCGGCACCGAAGCGCTGTCGACCTTCATCACCCGGATGCACGCGCACCTCGCCACGCGCGGCCGCCAGACGCTGATCTGGGAAGGCTTCGGTCGCGGCGGCAAGGTGCCCGCCGACGTGCTCGTGATGATCTGGGCCAACGCGTACCAACCCGCCGCGGAGCAACTCGCCCACCATCGCTGCCTCAACGGCACCTGGGACCCCTGCTACGTCGTCGAGCACTACCCGCTCGACAACCTCACCTACGCGCCGCCCGCGCGCGTGCTCGGCTGGCGGACGGAGCTGTTCCGCGACTTCGAGCGCGGCGGCAAGGAACCAGCCGTCGAAGACGCGCGCAACGTGGCCGGCGGGTTTCTCTGCTGGTGGGAAGGGCACGGTCGCAACGCGCTCCCGCTGTTGCGCCGGCGCTCGGCGGCGTTGGCCGAGCGCCTCTGGAACCCGACCGCCACGGTCGACGCCGCGGCCTTCACGCGCCGGCTCGACGCGCTCGATGCCCGCCTCGACGCGCTGCTCTTTCCCGTGCACGTCGCGTTCGACCGTGCGCTGCACGTGACTCCGACCGTGTTCCAAGGCCTGCAGGGGGTGAGCTTCGCGCACGCCTTCCGCGACGCGACGACCGTGCGCCTCACTGCGCACCGCGCCGGCGAGATCCGCGTCGCCATCGACGACGCACCGTTCGTGCCGGCGCCGGCCGACGGCCTGCGCATCACTGCCACGACGCGCCTCCAGGTCGGACTGTTCGCCGACGGCGCGCAGGTCGGTCGCAGCCGCACGGTCCTGTTGCGTCGCATCGATCCCGTCGACGGCGCCACCAACCTGGCCCTCGGCAGGCCGGTCACCACCGACGCCGCCGAGGACCCGCTCCACCCCGCGGCCCTGCTCACCGACGGCAACCGCGAGCGCATGGCGCAGTGTCTCCGCCACCCGGCGCCGGTGACCTTCACCATCGACCTGCAGGCCGAGGTAGAGATCGCCGAGATCAAGGTCTTCGCCTTCCACGGCGGGCCCGACCGCGAGCGCTACGTGCTCGCGACGTCACCCGACGGCGTGAGCTTCGAGCAGGTCGCCGATCGCCGCGCCGCGCGGCAAGACGAGAAGGGCAGCGCCGACGGCGACGTGCACCGGTTCGCACCTCGCCGCGCGCGCTACGTGCAGATCACGTCGCACGGCAACACCCGCTTCCCCGGCTCGATGTGCCGGCTGACGGAAGTCGAGGTGCGGTGACGCGGGAGCAGCGCCTCAGCCGTCCGACTTCGCCGCGGCCTCGACGACCATCGAGCGGTTCTGGCGCGCGACGCCGCTGACGACGTGCAGTTGGTCCGGCACGCCGCGCTCCTGCATCTTGGCGCCGTGCGTGCTCGCCAGATTGGCGCGAACAAGCTTGACAACACACACACACAAGATCCGGGCCAGAATGGCCAGGTCCGCTTGGAGAATCGAAGTGGCGCTCCTCATGGGCGTGGTGGCCGGGGGCCTCGGAGTCCGGTGGTTCTTCGTGAATCCCCCGTCGCACCTGGGGGTCACGGTCGATCCAGAGGTCCGGCGCAGTCTCGATGCCCTGCAGACAGCACCAGCCGCCTCTGCGTCTCCGGACGATCCTGTGTCTCAGGGCGATCTCACGCCCCGGAGCACACGTGAGGCGATCCCGCGCGACTCCCGGGGCGACACAGCGCAATCCCCGATTGCTCCCCAGCCGAGTCATCCGCCGCACGTCGAGGCGCGGCTGCAGAATCAGCGGCGCTACGTCGAGTTGGCGAGCGGGTTGCTCCCGCGACAAGAGTTCGCGCAGGCGGTCGCGGGCGCGGGCCTCGTCGTAGCCGTACCGGCGCAGGTTCCGGTCTCACCCGCCATGGTGGATCATCTGCACGACTGCCTCGTACGAGCACTTGGCGGGGCGCTGATGATGGTCGAGGCAACCCAAGGCGCCCCGGAACTCTCGCCCCCACAAAGAGCGGCGCACGGATGCCGGCAGCTCTTTGCTGCAATCGTCCCTGACGCAGCCGAATTGGTCCACCGTGGACAGATGCCGATCTCGCTACGGCTCACCACTGTCCAGCCCACGGCCAACCGGATAGTGGAGGGCTTCTCGATCATGCCAGACCCAGATGGGATCACCTACAGGATCGATCGGAGTCCGTGGTCCGTCGAGGTGCGCGTCAAGCGCGAAATCGTTCCACCAGCCATGCAAGACATCTTCGACCACATCGTCCAACAATGAAGATCATCACATCCGGCATACTTGCTCTGTCGCTCTGTCTCGCCGCGACGGAATCGGATTGCACGACACGGTGCACTGGACAGAAGGACGCAGGTTCCCCGTCGATATGGTACAATACGGATCCAGCGTGGGCAGGAACCGTTGTCTACCCCTTCTGGCTCATTCTGAAGGGGACGTGCGAAGAGAATCAAGGTGTGTGCGGCCAGATCTCCCCTTGCACACATAGACTCTCCGTCGAGGTGGTGTGCCCCGCGCAGGATCTCTGGAACCTCGTGCCATTCTGGTGGACTTCGGACTGCACTGTGTACCCGAACCCACCTGAACTCTGGTGCAAGGCGCCAGCCAGGATCTGGAACGATCACGGTGGGCAGATGTGGACATTCTCGCGCACCGTGGGGTGTGGCGGGTCTGTCAGTGGGAACTTCGTGTCCACCAGCGGGCCAAGCAGCACTTCGACGACCGTCGCCTCGGTTACGATTTCGGGAAGCTGCACTCCTTGTCTGCCGCCCATCGAATGACCGGAGCCCAGCGACTTCGTGATGCCGGTCCGCATGCCGGGGAGAACGGGAACCCCATGTCCAAGTGGCTGCTCGTAGCCCTCACAGCCAGCGGGATCCTTGTCGCCATCGCGATGTGCGTGAGATCTGCTGTCCGCCCCGATGGTTCGGGCGCGACGAGCCTCTCCAACGCTCCACGAAGCAGCGAGACAACGAGGCCTGCTGCTCCCGCGATTCCGGATCTCCGCACAGCGGAAAGGAACCAGCCCGCTCCTTCCAACGCGCAGGCCACCAGCGCGGTCACAGCGGGAGTCGTACCCTGGCCCGACAGTGACGCACTCTCGCCGCGCGAACGAGCGTTCCTGCGGTACGCAGAAGCGGTCGCAGGACGGGTCTCCCGAGACCGGGTCGTGGCGGCGCTCGAGGCGGCGAACGCTCGCGTCACGTTTCCTCCCCCAGGGCGCGTCGCCACCGACGCCGAGCTCGATGCGGCCTACGCTGCCATGACCCGGGCCGCCGGCGCCGCCGAGCGAGAGCGAAGTGAGATCCCGGTCCCCAGGCCCAAGGCCCCCGAGGGGGACTCACCGGAGGCCATCACCTACCGCCGGGGCGAGGCCTGCCGCCCCGTGTTCCTCGCGCTCATCGACCATTTCCCGGAGCTCTTGTCCACGGGCAAAGCCACGGCTCAGATCCTCGTTCATCCCGGGCCCACGCCCCCCCGCGCGTTGGGCGACTGGGGCGCTCACCTCGACCAAGGTTCGGTCGCGTTCGTGATGATCTACTTGCCGTACGAGCTCCGCGTGCTGGTGCGCCCAGGAATGCTCGACGGCAACCTGAGGCAAATGCTCGATTCGGTGGTCGACGCGCTCACCCCGCACTGAGAACTGCCGCGGCGGCTCGATTCCGACCAGATCGTGGCGGCGCTGCGGCCATGGTCGCTGCCCGAGAGGGAGGCGCGGGTGCGGTTGTCTTCAGAAGCGACTCCTGCTCCCGCTCGCAAGTGCAGAGGACCCGCGGGAGTAGAAGATCAGCCGTCCGACTTCGCCGCGGCCTCGACGACCATCGAGCGGTTCTGGCGCGCAACGCCGCTGACGACGTGCAGTTGGTCCGGCACGCCGCGCTCCTGCATCTTGGCGTTGCGCAGCGTGCGCTCGACCGCGGTGCCGCGCTTGACGTAGAGGCGCAGGGGCTGACCGCCGCTGTCGCTGCCGAGCGGGCCCACGACCTGGAAGCACTCGTACTCTTCCTTCTTGATGTCGTCGAGCTTCCACTGGTTGTCGATGCGGTAGATCGCGCACTGCAGGGCCACCCGCTTGCCGTCAAGGGCACTCCAGGCGTCGGCGTTCTTGGCGACGTCCCACGTGGTCTCGTCGTAGTCGTGCTGCACCTCCTCGCGCACGATGCCGCTGAACTGCGCGGCCTCGCGCGCGGCGCGGGCGCCGGCCTTGCACTGCGGGTTCTTCGGGACCATCGACAGGGCCAGCTTCCAGTCGTAGGCCGGCGCGCGGCCTTCGCCGGCCGAGCCCCCGGTCGCCAGCATCGGCTGGCCGAGGATGTCGCGCACCTGGTTCCAGCCGTCCATGGTGACCTTGCCGGGCACGTAGGCGGTGCGGTTCAGGTAGACGTCGAACCACTTCGCGTCGATCGGGATGCCGGGGACCATGAGCTGGTTGCCCGAGCACTTGGCGAGACCGAAGTCGGCGAGCTGCGCGAAGTTCGCGTCGTCGACGATGTTCTCGGTCTTGTAGAGGATCGCCCAGAGGTTCTGCGCGAACACGTTGTCGGTGAGCGACACGTCCTTGGGGTCGGTGTTGAACCGGATCGCGTTGTTGTCGCTGAACTGGAAGATGTTGCCCTCGATCCGGGCGCGCACGCCCGTCACCGTGGTGATCGCTTCGCCGCCGTAGCCCATGCCCTTGCCGAAGCGGTTGGCGCGCTCCCAACTGAACAGCACGGTGTTGTTGCGGATCACGATCGGCGTGGTCGTGTGGCCAGCGCGAATCGCGATCGTCGCGCTCATGTGGTTCATGAACACGTTGTTCTCGAGGGTCTGACCGTTGGCGACGATGACCGCGCCCTCGGCACCGTTGAGGAAGATGCAGTTGCGCACCACGCACTCCGGCTTGTTGAGCCAGAGGTGCTCGCTGTGGTCGGTGAACTGATCGATGAGATTGCCGTCCGGGCCGTAGTTGTTGTTCAGGCGCTTGTCGAAGACGAAACCGTCGATGATGCAGCCGGTGTGGTCGGCGTCGCCCTCGATCGTGTAGCCGCCGCGCGTACCCTTGAAGTCGGCGGGACACAGGAGCCGCGTCGGGTTCGCCCACGGCGCGCGCTCCGTGAAGCCCGCGTCGTAGCCGCCGATGAGCGCGACGTACGGCGCCTCCACCTTCCAGCGGCCGACGCGCATCTTGCCGTGGTATTCACCCCCCGCGACGTGGATGCTGTCGCCGGCCTGGACCTTCTCCAGCGCCTGGAAGGGGTCGCGGAACGGCTTCTCCTTGCTGCCGTCGCCGCCGGTGGCGCCGGCGCGCACGAACCAGTCGCGGCCCTTGGGACGGGCCGGAGCGGCCGCCGCCGTCGGCGCGCCTTCGTAGCGCTCGATGCTGTCGATGAAGAAGGCGGCCTTGGGGTAGCCGGTCGACACGTAGGCGGTGCCGCGCACGAGGTGAACGCGCGTCGGCTTGCCGCTGCCGCCGTAGTAACCGCTGTCCTGGCCGACGACGCGCGCCGCATTGGTGCCCTTGGGGAAGAAGCCGACCACCCGCACGCCCTTGTTCTCCGTGTCGTGCAGGAACACGCCCTCGTGCTGGTCCGGCTTGAAGGTCGCCGGGATCCCGCTGATGTTGGCCGCGCTGCTGATCGCGACCACCATCTCGAGGTTCTTGCCGTTGACGCTGTCGGGCTGGCCCGCCCACTGCGCGATGTCGGCCTGGGTGTAGGTCTTGGTGACCGCGGCCGCCGCCGCCGGTGTGCCGAGCTTGACCTCGAGCTTCACGGCACGAGCGCCCGCCTTGTGGTTGTCCTTCCGCCCGGTGACCAGCAACAGCGCCTTGTCGAACGCGTAGGGCGGCGCGACGCCGGTGGCTAGCTTGTAGCCGGTGCCGACGAGCGGCAGGCCCGCGACTTGACGGAACTTGTTCCAGTCGTCCATGACGACCTTGCCCGGCTGCGACGACGTGCGCTGCGAGTACTTGTCGAGCCACTGGGCGTCCAGGGGCAGACCGGTCGCGGCGACCTCGTTGCCGTCGCACGCCTTGAGGCCGACCTCCTCGAGCAACTCCATCGTCTGGTCGTCGACGGAGGCGTTCTGGTTGTTCACGCCGCTCAGCAGGTTGCTGAACAGGTTCATCGAGAACAGGTTCTTGGTCACCGACGTGCGACCGAGGTCGGTCACGCTGTGGATCGCGTTGTTGTCGCAATGCGCGAGGATGTTGCCGGTGATCTCGGCGTGCGTGGCCTGGCCCAGGAAGATCCCGCAGCCGCGGTAGTTGCCGGTGCCCGGCGACTTGTTGTCCCAGGGGAAGAGAATCGTGTTGTTGCGGATGACGGCGACCGCCTTGGGATCCTCGCCGCGGTCGATCTTCACCGCGTAGATCAGTGCGTTGAGGAACAGGTTGTTCTCGATCACCGCCCCGGCGCGCGCGACCACGCACTCCTGGCGAGGGTTGACGATCACGCAGTTGCGCACCGTGCCCGGATGCCAGAGGTAGATCGCCGCCTCCTCCACGGCCTTGTCCTTGCGACCGGACTGCTGCTCGTCGACGTACTCGTTCTCGTCGCGCATGTCGATGGCGATGCCGTCGATGACGACGCCCTTCGCACGCGAGCTGAGCCGGGCCGTGTTCGGCCGGTTCTTCGAGGCCTTGTCCCAGAGCAGCAGCGTCGGCCGCGCCCAGGGATCGCGCGAGGCGAAGTCGCCCGCGTAGCCGCCGATGACCTGCACCCGGTCGAAGGGGATCTCCCACATGCCGACCCCGAGCTTGCCGAAGTACTTGCCCTCGGCGATGTGGATGGCGTCGCCGGCCTGGCAGCGCTCGAACGCCTGCCATGGGTCGTTGAAGGGCCGCGCCTGCGTGCCGTCGCCGTCTTGGGCGCCGGCGCGCACGAACCAGGCTTGGGCGGGAAGGTCGAGGGAAGCGCTGCCAGCGGTGAGGGCCATGAGAAGCAGTCTCGTGAACATGGGAGGACTCCGTGCCCGTGGCGCGGGTTCGCGCCTGCCGGACACCGGGGGCAGCGACGCGGCTCGGCGCCCTGTTCGCGGGATCCCGGAATCTGCGGCAATCCGTATCTCCCAGGGCCCTGCCGGAGTTGATCCGGCAATCGACCTGCCACCGCCACATGACCACCAAGACCATCCGCCCGACCGACACCCTGGCCGAGCTGGCCGCCACCCGCGCCGGCGCCTCCCGTGCCTTCGCCCGGCGCAACCTCGACTTCTGCTGCCACGGCAACGTCAGCCTCACGGACGCCTGCGCCCGCAAGGGCCTCGACGTCGCCGCCCTGATCCAGGAGATCCGCGCCGAGGAATCCCAGGACGACGCCTTCGAGCCCTGGGACGCCCGAGGGACCTCGGAGCTGATCGCCCACATCGTCGATCACTACCACGCGCGCCACCGGACGGAGCTGCCCCGCCTGCTGGCGATGGCGCTGCGCGTCGAGAAGGTCCACGCCGACAAGCCGACCTGCCCGCGCGGCCTGGCGAGGGAGCTGGCGACACTGGAGAGCGAACTGCGCCAGCACATGTCGAAGGAGGAGGAGGTCCTCTTCCCGATGCTGGTCGCCGGCAAGGGTGCCGGGGCGGCCGGTCCGATCCAGGAGATGGAGCGCGAGCACGAGGACGCCGGCGCGATCCTCGCCGTGATCCGCCGGCTCACGACCGAGCACGGACCCCCGCCGGATGCGTGCGGGACCTGGCGCGCGCTCTACCTGGGCCTCGCCGAGTTCGAGCGCGACCTGATGCAGCACGTGTGCCTGGAGAACTACGTGCTCTTCCCGCGCGCGCTGCAGAGCTGACGCGTCGACCCGGCGGTCGACGGCGCCGACGGGATCGCGTTCGTCCGACGTTGCGCGCGACGCTCGGCGAAAGACGATGCCCGCATGACCGAATCCGTGCAGCGTGACATCTGCAGCCAGAACGACCTGGCATCCTGGCGGCACCCGGACCAGGCCGAGTGACCCCCATCCTGTTCGGACTGATCGCGGTCCTGATGCTCGCGCCGGTGACCATGCCGGTGCCGGTGCTGCGCGATCTCGTGCAGACGCGCTTCGCGGTCGGCGATCTGCTGACGTCCTTGTTCATGTCGATCAACATGGTCGGTGCGCTGTTCACCGCACCGTTGGTGGGCGCCGTCGCCGATCGCCTCGGTCGACAGCGGTCGTTGATCGTGGCGGCGCTCGCGTGTGACGCCCTCTGCCTGTGGTTGCTGACGACGACGCTGCCGTTCGCCGTCTTCCTCGCCGTGCGTTGCCTCGAAGGCTGCGCGCACATCGCCGCACTCTCGCTCCTGCTGTCGCTGGCGGGCGACCTGTCGGCCGGCGGCGGACGCGCCCGGATGATGGGCGCGGTCGGCACCGGCATCACGCTCGGCGTCGCGCTCGGCGCGCCGCTCGGTGGCTTCCTCGGCCGGGCCAACCCCCTGGCCCCTCTGCAGGTCGGGGCGTGTGTCCTGCTTGCCGCCGCAATGCTCGTCGCGTTCGCGGTCCGCGACAAGACGCCCAGGACGCGGCCGGGCCTGGGTCGGATCCTCGCGCTCGCCCGCGAGGAGAAGGCGCTGCTCGTGCCCTTCGCGTTCGCGTTCGTCGACCGCTTCACGGTGGGCTTCTTCACGACGACCTTCACCCTCTACCTCGCCAACGTGCACGCGCTCCCCGCCGCGCGCATCGGCCTGCTCCTCGGCGTGTTCCTCACGCCCTTCGCGCTGCTCTCGTACCCGTGCGCGAAGTTGTCCGAGCGCGCGTCCCGCTCCGGCCTCGTGGTCGGCGGCAGCCTCGCCTACGGCGTCGCGGTCATGACGCTCGGCGCCTGGAGCCCATCGCTCCTGCCGATCCTGATGCTCGCCCTCGGCGTGCTCTCGGCGGTGATGTTCGTGCCGTCGTTGCTCATGGTCACGGATCTGGCGCCGGCGGCGATCCGGTCGACGGCGCTCGGGGGCTTCAACGCCGCCGGGTCGCTCGGTTTCGTGCTCGGCCCGCTGGTGGGCGGCGGCGTCAGCCAGGTCGTGGGCGCTGCGACCAGCGCGCAGACGGGGTACGCCAGCGCCTTCGCGGTCGCGGGGTTCGCGGAGGTCGCCTGCGTGGCGGCGACCCTGCCGGCGCTGCGCCGGCTGCGGGCAGCGGGACGCACGACGTGAGCATGTTCCTCCGACGCGCCCCGCGCGAGTAGTGTGCCCCGCATCCGCGTCCTACCCCGCGGCCTCTCATGACGACACACAAGTCTCTCGTCGCCGTCGAGCGCAACGAGCACGGCCACTGGGTCGGCGACGGCTTCCCGGTCCGTACCCTCTTCGCATATCCCGACCTCGGCGCGGAGTTGAGCCCCTTCCTCCTGCTGGACTACGCGGGCCCCGTCGAGTTCCCCCCCACCACGGCGCGGCGCGGCGTCGGCGAGCACCCGCACCGAGGCTTCGAGACGGTCACCATCGTGTACGAAGGTGAGGTCGAGCACCGCGACTCCGGCGGCGGCGGCGGCAGCATCGGCCCCGGCGACGTGCAGTGGATGACCGCGGGCTCCGGCGTCGTGCACGAGGAGTTCCACGGCCGCGGCTTCGCGGCGCGCGGCGGCCCGTTCGAGATGGTGCAGCTCTGGGTGAACCTGCCCGCCAAGGACAAGATGTCGAAGCCGCGCTACCAGGCGATCCTCGCCGCGCAGGCGCCGACGGTCGCGCTGCCCGGCGGCGGCAGCGTGCGCGTGATCGCCGGCGGGTTCGCAGGCGCGCAGGGCCCGGCCAGGACGTTCACGCCCGTGCACGTCTGGGACCTGCGTCTCCCCGCGGGCCGACGCACGGAGCTCGCCGTCGAAGACGGCTTCACCACCGCGCTCGTCGTGCTACGAGGCGGCGTGCGCGCCGGTGACGTCGCCGTCGGTCCCGCGTCCGTCGCCCGCTTCACGCGGCACGGCGGGAGCATCGCGCTCGACGTCACCGACGACACGACCGCGCTCTTGCTCGCCGGCGAACCCATCGACGAGCCGATCGCCGGCCAGGGTCCCTTCGTGATGAACACGTCGGCTGAGATCCGCCAGGCCATGACCGACTACCGCAGCGGGCGGATGGGGCACCTCGCGTGAGTTGAGATCGACAGGGCCCATCTCGCCGTGCCCCTTCGCCGCCCTTGCTCCCTCTGCTTGTCTCGCTCTGTTGTCGAGTAGGCCCGGAGCTTGAAGCTCCGGGCCCCTCACAGATCCGGACGTGCAGGACTACTGCATCCGGCTCTTCGGCTCACGGGTTCGCGAACGCGAGAAGGTGCTGCCGCCAGGCCAGGTTGAGCC
>CAYQMF010000015.1:0-75625 GCA_964418595.1 uncultured candidatus Brocadiaceae bacterium | reverse complement strand
ACAACTTCGGCATCGCCACCGACACCGACAACGGCCTCGTCGTCCCGGTGGTCAAGGACGTCGACAAGAAGTCGATCGTGCAACTGGCCAAGGACATCCAGGATCTCGCGGAGGCCACGCGCGCCGGCAAGATCTCGATCGACCAGCTCCAGGGCGGCACGTTCACGATCACCAACGCCGGCAACATCGGTGGTCTGTTCGCGACGCCGGTGATCAACTTCCCGGAGGTGGCGATCCTCGGCGTGCACAAGATCAAGGAGACGCCGATCGTCAAAAACGGCGCGATCGCGATCGGACAGGTGATGTACCTGTCGATCAGCATCGACCACCGGCTGGTGGACGGTGCCGTGGGCGCGCGTTGGATGAACGTCGTCAAGGAGCTGCTGGAACACCCCAAGCGGCTGCTGCTCGGCAACCTCTGAGCGGAGTGCGATGAAGGCGAAGGCGCGCAAGAAGACCGCGACGGCCCAGACGGTCCAGAAGAAGGGCAAGGCGACGGGCACGGGCCATGCCACGCCCACCAAGGCGGCGCCAATGCGCAAGCCGCGGCCCGCCGACGAGGACGTCGCCGAGCCCGCGGTCGGGCCGGGCGCGGGCGCGATGTACTCGATCCTCCGCCCCGACGGCAGCGTCGAGCCCGGCCGCGACCCCAGGCTGCCGACCGACACGCTCCTGCACCTCTACCGCACGATGGTGCTCGTCCGCGAGTTCGACCGGCGCATGCTCGTGCTGCAGCGCCAGGGCCGGATCGGCTTCTACGGTCCTATCAAGGGCCAGGAGGCCGCCACCGTCGGCTCGGTCGCCGCGATGGAAGACCGCGACTGGATCTTCCCCGCGCTGCGCGAAGGCGCCGCGGCGATGATGCGCGGCCTGCCGCTCGCCGAGGTGCTCGCCCAGCTCATCGGCAACTCGCTCGATCGCTGCAAGGGCCGGCAGATGCCCTGCCACTACACCTTCAAGCAAGGCAACTACGTGTCGATGTCGTCGGTGATCGGCACGCAGATCAGCCACGCCGCCGGCGCGGCCATGGCCGCCAAGATCCGCGGCGACGACGTCGTCGTCCTCGGCTACATGGGCGACGGCGCGACCAGCGCCAACGACTTCCACGCGGGCATGAACTTCGCCGCCGTCGCCAAGGCGCCGGTGATCATGTTCTGCCAGAACAACCAGTGGGCGATCTCGGTGCCGGTGCACCAGCAGCACGCCGCCGAGACCATCGCCATCAAGGGCAAGGCCTACGGCATGCACACCGTGCGCGTCGACGGCAACGACGTGCTCGCCGTGTACCAGGTCACCAAGGACGCCGCGGCGCGCGCGCGCAAGGGCGAGGGCCCGACCTTCGTGGAGGCCGTCACCTACCGCCGGCTGGGCCACTCGTCCTCCGACGACCCCGACCGCTACCGCGACCCCAAGGAAACCGAGGCCTGGGAGCAGCGCGATCCGATCGAGCGCTTCAAGCGCTACCTGCAGCAGAAGAAGCTGTGGGACGACGCGCGCGAGCAGGATCTCGTCGACCAGATCGCCGCCGAGGTCAACGAAGCCATCCGCGTCGCCGAAGCCGCCCCGCCGCTTCCCGCCGAAGCGCTCATCACCGACGTCTTCGCCACCGTCCCGCCCGGCCTGCGCGCGCACTTCGACCAGGAGGTCGACGCCGACGCGGCCCCGACCCCGCACTGATTCCCATGACCTACGACGTCCTCATCCTCGGCGCCGGCCCCGCTGGCTACGTGTGCGCCATCCGCTGCGCCCAGCTCGGGCTCTCGACCGCAGTCGTCGAACGTGAGTTCGTCGGCGGCGTGTGCCTCAACGTCGGCTGCATCCCGAGCAAGGCGATGATCTCCGCCGGCAAGACGCTGAAGAAGATCAAGGAAGCCTCCCTCATGGGCATTGCCGTCGAGGGCGTGTCGCTCGATGTCGGCAAGCTCGTGGCGTGGAAGCAGGGCATCGTCGGCAAGCTCACGGGCGGCGTGTCCGGCCTGCTGAAGAACCACAAGATCGCCGTGCACAGCGGCACGGCCAAGGTCTCCGGCCCGAACAAGGTCGAGGTCACCGGCAAGGACGGCAAGCAGACCCTCGAGGCGAAGCACATCGTCGTGGCCACGGGTTCGACGCCCATCGAGATCCCCGGCTTCGCCTTCGACAAGACCAACGTCTGGTCGTCGACGGAGGCGCTCGCGCCGACCTCGGTGCCCAAGCGCATGCTGGTGATCGGCGGCGGCTACATCGGCCTCGAGCTCGGTCTCGTGTACCACAACCTCGGCACCGAGATCCGGGTCGTCGAGTTCATGGACCGCGTGCTGCCGGGGATGGAGGCCGACATCTCGACGGAGATGGGGCGCTTCCTCAAGAAGAAGAAGATCCCGGTCCACTTCGGCGGCAAGGCCAAGGGCTACACGAAGGGCAAGACCGGCCTCGTCGTCGACGTCGAGATCGCGGGCAAGATCGAGAAGTTCGAGTGCGACGTGATCCTGTCCACGGTCGGCCGTCGCCCCAACGGCAAGGGCCTCGGCCTCGAGCAGGTCGGCGTCAAGGTCGACGACAAGGGCTTCGTCGGCGTCGACGCGCAGCGGCGCACCAACGTGCCGAGCATCTTCGCCATCGGCGACGTCGCCGGGCAGCCGATGCTGGCGCACAAGGGCAGCCACGAGGGCCTGATCGCCGCCGCCGCCATCGCCGGCGACAAGGGCGCGGCCTACGACCCGGCGTGCATCCCGGCGGTGATCTTCACCGACCCGGAGATCGCCAGCGTCGGCCTCACCAGCGACGAGGCGAAGGCGAAGGGCTTCGAACCGATCGAAGGCCGCTTCCCGTTCGGCGCCAGCGGCCGCGCTCTCTCGATCAACGAGGGGGAGGGCTGGGTGAAGGTCGTCGGCGACAAGAAGACCGACAAGGTCCTCGGCGTCCACATGATCGGTCCGGAGGTCACCGAGCTGATCGCGGAGGCCGCGCTCGCGATCGAGTTGGGTGCCACGGTGGAAGACCTGGCGATGACCATCCACGCGCACCCGACGCTTCCCGAAGCGATGATGGAAGCCGCCGAAGCGGTGCACTCGATGGCGGTGCACATCTTTCAGGCGCCTGCCAAGAAGGAAGTCGCCGCGAGGTAGCGCGCTCCGGCTGCAAGGCGGCGCGGCCGCGCTCGCACCCGTACGCGTCTGCTCAGCGCAACAGCAGCGGCGACGCGTTGCTCGCGTGCGTGAGTGCGACCGTCGACGGGTCGAATACCAGGAAGGCGTGGTGCAGCAGCGTGCCCGCCAGCTCGTTGGCGATGCCCGCCGGCAGTGCGAAGCTCGCCGTGGCGCGCCCGTTGGCGCCGACGATCCCCACGGACCCCGGCAGCAGCGCGGTGCCGAGCGTGTTCACGAGGTAGGCGTCCGGGTTCAGCGGCACGGTCACCGCGCCGACCTGGAAGCCCGGGCTCGTGCCCGACATCGAGCCGGCCAGGAAGTACGGCCGCCCCGCCTCCCTCGTTCCAGGGATGAGGTCGAAGCCGACCGTGCCCCCGTTCGCCGCCGACAGTTCGGTCGCGGACTCCCACAGGCTCCGCTTCACGTGCGTCACGTTGAACACGACGCCGGTCGTCTTCTGCCACACGACCTGTCCCGCGGGCGTGACCTCGAAGGCACGGCTCTGCAGCGAACTCGTGATCAGCGTGTTGCCGTTGGGCAGACGCTCGCAGGCGGACATGAACGACGAGTGGAACCCCGGCGCGCCGTAGCGCCACACCGGTGCGGCCGGCCCCCATGCCGCGTTGCCGTTGCGGATGAAGTTGCCCGCAGCGTCGATCGGCAACACGATCTCCCACACTTCGCTGCTCGGTTCGTGCTGGTTGTTGAACAGCGTGAGGTGGCCGGCGCCGGGGTAGCCCGGGGGCACGCGCTTCACCGAGTGCTGGCCGAACAGCACCTGGTCGGCCTCCGTGCCGGCGCGGTACGCGCGCGGGTTGCCCCAACGGTAAAGCAGGTCACCACCCTTGCCGTAGCGGCCACCCGCGTGTCCTGCCGCCTCGGCGGTCGTGGTGCTGTGGTCGATGATCCACAGCTCGTCCTGGCTGTGCGCGCTGAGGATCACCCAGTCGTTCACCGGGTCGTACGACACCGAGTTCAGGTGGTTGAAGTCGGCGGGCGGCTGCTGTGCGGGCGCCCACGGTCCGGTGGGCTCGATCTGCGCGGTGTCGACCGGGGGGAAGTTGATGTCGATCAGCTCCGCGTGCGCGGCCACGTTCCCGTAGTTGGCGGCGTTGGGGTTGTAGTCCTGGATCAGGTGATCCCAGACGTTCCACTCCCACACCACGTCGCCGGTGGTAGGACCCGTGGGCCGCACTTCGATGATCCGATCCGGCTGGAACGCGCTGCCGATCCAGAACGGGTGCCGTCCGGCCGCGATCGCCTCCGCCGGCGTCTTGTTCACCCACGCGATCATGAGGATGTTGCCGTTGGGCATGATCTCGATGTCGTGGTGGGCGCGCGCGTTCGGCGCAACGTAGCGGTAGTCCCACACGATCGTGCCGTCGAGCGCGATCTCCTGGACGCCGCCCCCCGACCCCGCCGCACCGGGCGCGGTCTGGATGGTGCGCAGCAGGTTGCCGTTGGGGCGCAGGTAGGAGGCGACGCCAGCGCGGTACGTGCTCGTCCATGTGTGGACGATGGCACCGGCTTCATCGACGAGGTAGCTCGACGTGTTGACGCCGAGGGTGGAGTAGAGACGGAGACCGGGGGCAACCTGTGCGGACAGACCGCTACACCCCACTCCGAGCAGGAGTGTGACGAGAGGCAGATTCATGCGAGCGAACGGGCGGGCAGGGAGAGGGGAGGCGGGCCGCGCTAACGGACACACCATCGCTGCGAGCCCAACGAGTTGGGCACTTTCTCGCACGGTCCGTGCGCCACGGATCGGCGAAGGCGATTCCCTCAGCCGCATGCGCAGTCGGCGTCCCGATGCCAGCGCGGTCTCTCGGGACGACTCCCGCCGGCACCGCGGTGAGGGTGCGCCGCGGATGGAAGAACCCGGCGCGGATCAGCTGGTCCACACGCGCACGCGCAGCCACCACCCCGCGAAGCCTCGTCCGCGCGCCAACCGTGCCGTGACCGCCGACGCCGCGCGCAGGTAGAGGCCCTCGGCCTTGTCGCGCGATGTCCTGACCGTCGCCACGAGGGCATCCGCCGCGGCCTCGAACCCACCGTCGGCGAGGACGCAGTACGCATCGACCAGCTCGGCGAGGCTGGCGGCAAAACCGTCTCCGCTCACCCGCGCGCGCAGATCGCGCGCGCGCGCATCATCGCCCTCACTCGCCGCATCCACGGCGCGCCACGCGGCGTGCAACGCCACATCCCGCCCCGCTGCGTGCGCGAGGACCCAGTCCGAGACCTCCACGGCGAGCGCGCGCCGACGCAGCGCGCGCAGCGCCGTCACGAGGTTGTCGGCCATCCACGGCGCGAACCCCTTGCGCTCGCGCCAGTCCGCGAGCCACGCCGCCGCGGCGCGTGCGCGGTTGGCGACCATCAGCACGTAGCCGACCTGCCCCCACAAGAGATCGTGGCTGCGCAACGTCTCGCGCAAGGGTCCGCGCAAGAGCCGATCGAACTCGTTGCGGCCGACCTTCCCCACCCGCTCGAGCAGCACGAACGCCGCCTCCTCGCACGCGACCCCGTGCCGGACGAGCCGCCGCACCACCTCCGCTGCCTCGCGCCAGCGCCCGGTTTCGGTGGCGTATTCCATCCAGCGCCGCACGACACATGCCTGCGGTCGCGCGCCGGCCACCGCCTTCTCGATGCCCAACGCCGCCACGGCTTTCATGCCGGCCCGACGCAGTGCTTCTTCCGGCCACGCGAAGTCGTCGGCCTCGAGCGCGTCGATCGCGAGCAACTCCCCGAAGGCCCTCCGCGCGGCGGCTTCATCGCCGCGCGCGGCTGCCACCACGACCGCAGCGGCGGTGGTCGTGGCTCCCGGTGCGCGGGCGTGGGCGCGCGCGACGACCTCGGCAGCCGCGTCGTACTCGCCGGCCGCGAGTCGCCGCTGCACCAGCTTCCACAACGCGAAGCGATAGCCGGGGGCGAGTTCGACCGCGCGCCCGAGCGCGGCGTCCGCCGCCGCGGGCTCGTCGGTGTGCAGATGCGCATCGGCCAGGTACGCGAGGGGCACCGGGTCGTCGGGACTCAGCTCGGCGAGACGCGTGGCCGCTTCGCGCAGGTCGGCCCAATCCTCGCGCTCCTCCAGCCACGCGCAGAGCTGGAACCACCCCCAGGCGTAGGTCGCGACCTCCGCGAGGATCCCGCGCATCGCCGCGATCGCCCCGTCGGGGTCCCCGGCCCGATGCTGCAGCCAGGCGGCGCGACCGCGCAGGTTGAAGGGCAGGTCGCCCGGGTACGTCGCGAGCCACGCCCTGGCATCTTCCCATCGCCCCTCCGCGCCGAGCAGCGCCGCGGCCTCGTCGTACGGCTGCGACCACGTGGGGCGCAGGTCGCGGGCGCGACCGAGGGCCGCGAGCCGCTCGCCGGTCGCGAGGTCCATCGTCGCCACGCGCGCCCAGCGCTCGGCGTCCTGCGGACGCTCCGCCACGAGTTCGCGCGCCAGCTCCGCGGTCACCGACGCGCCGCACAGCCCCCCCAGCAGGTCCCAACCGGCGTCGTCCTCGGGCGCGAGCCGGATGGCGCGCATGCACGCGGCCCCTGCCGCCTCGGCATCGCCGACCTTGGCGCACGCTTCCGCCAGCGTCCGCCACCCCACCGGCAGGAGCGGGTGGTCGGCCACGAGGCGTTCCGCGCAGGCTCGCGCCGCGGCCGGACGACCGGAGCGCAACTCGTGCGCGGCGAGCAGCGCGCGCGCTTGCCACACCGCCGGTCGACGCGTCACGAACTCCCTGAGCCGCCACTCGACCTCCGGTGTGGGCAGGTGAACACTCGCGACCCGGAAGAGCGTGGCGACGCCTGCGCCCGTACCCCCGGCCGACATCAGCTCGAACACGGTGTCGATCGCCGCGAGGCGCGCTGCGTCGGTGGCCGCGTGCGTGATCGCCGGCTCGATGCAGAGCGCGTAGTCCGGGTCGAGACGGAGGGCCACGAGTGCCGCCGTGGCGGCTTCCGCACGGCGTCCGAGTTCGGTGAGCACGAAGGCGCGGATGCCGTGACTGGCGGCGGCGCGTGGCTCGAGTTCACACGCGCGCTCGACCTCGGCCAGTGCCTGCTCGCGCTGCCCCAGATCGACGCAGCGCAGTGCGAGTTCGCGGCGCGCCCACGCATCGTCCGGTTCGAGTTCGAGCAGTTCCCGCAGGGCCTCGGCCGCACGCTCCGGTTCCCGCGCTCCGTGGTGGATCGCGAGCCGGCGCCGCGGCTCGCTCAGGAACGGGAAGGTCTCGACGACGCCGCGCATGTGCTCGGCCGCCGCCGCGTGCCCGACCGTCGCCGCCAGTGCGGCCGTGATCGCATCGTGGGCGCGCCAATGCAGCGGCTCGCACGCGACGACCTCGCGCCAGTGACCCAGGCTGGCCGCCAACTCGCCCCGACGCTCCGCCAGGCGCGCGGCGGTGGCCGCGTGCTCCGCGACGTTCGCGCGACCGCGGGCGCGCTGAAGCAGACCGCGTGCGTCCTCGTCCCGCCCATTCGCCGAGAACACGTCCGCGGCGAACAGGAGGAGTTCGGGGTCGTCCGGCCGCAGCTCCAGCGCCGAGTCGAGCACGGCGAGGCCTTCGTGCGTCCGCCCCAGCAGATCCAGCGCCAGGAACAAGCTGCGCGCGGGTCCGGCGTCCTTGCGCCCATGCCGTTCGAACCGCCGGCGCAGGAAGGCGAGCCCCTCGTCCTGCCGCCCGCACGCGTGCGCTGCGCGGAAGTACGACGCAAACGCCGTGGACTCCGAGACCTCGTCCGCACACGCCGCCAGCCGGAACAGCTCCACCGCCGTCGCCTGATCCTGTTCATCCCAGTGCCACGAGGCGAGCGCGCGCAGGATCCCCGCGTGTCCCGCGGCGTACCGTTCGAGCCGGCGCAGCAGTTCGCGCCGGCGCGGCTGCTGCCCAGGGTCGCGGGCGAGCACACTCGCGAGGTGCACGAGGAACGCCGGATCCGACGGCTGCGACGCGACCACGCTCTCGAGCGCCGCCCGACTGTCCGTACCGCGGCCCAAAGCCTCCAGCGCGGCCACGCGTCGCAGCAGGAGACCGTGGTCGTCGGGGTAGAGCGCGAGCATGCGCTCGATGCAGGCCAGGGCACCGACCGCGTCCTGCTCGTAGTCGGTCAACGACCAGCGCGAGTAGATGGTGAGCGCGTGGTCGGGCGCCCGCTCGACGAGTTCCGCGTGCACGCGGCGCGCCGCGGCGTGGTCGTGCGCGTGCAGCGCCTCCTGCACCTGGAACAGCAGGTCGAACAGCTCCGCATCGGGAAGGTCCCGTTCCGCCAGCTCCGCTGCCCGCGCCGCCGGCACGATCGCCATGGCGCGCGGGCCAGAGCTGCGGTACCGCTCGAGGAACTCCTCGTCGAGCCACTCGCGCGTGTGCCGGAAGTACGGGTCGCGCACGAGCATGACCCCGCGGCGCGGGTCGTGTCCCATCAGCGCCTGCAGGTGACCGCTGGTCGCCTCCTGGGTCGCCACCGCGAACGGGATGCCCCGCGCCAGCAGCGCCCGCGCCGCCGGCACGGTGAGCGTGAACTCGCGCGCAGCGAACCCGTTCTGCAGCGCCCAGCGTCGTTCCACGTAGCCGCGCGTGCCGCCCCAGCAGATCGCGTCGGCGACGGCCAGATGATCGGTCGACGCGCCGAAGGACATCGCCAACGCCGTCAGCGTCGCCGGCCCGCAGGTGAGATGGTGCTGGCGCACGAACGGAACGGGGCAGCGCAGCACGGGCTGGTCGGTCGCGGTCGCCAGCCGGTCCGCCTGGCGCTGGTGGAAGGGCGACCGCATCGCCGCGGCGACCTGCCGGGCGTCGTCGATGCGATCCTGTTGGTAGAGCGCGCTGAAGCGCAGGGAGCGAATGCCTTCCTGGAACACGGACTCGGCGAGCGGTGCGCAGGCCGCGGCACGGTCGAGCGCGACCAGCGCCTCGTCCGCGCGCTCGACTTCCAGCAGGACACCGGCGAGCTGGACCGACAGGTACGCGATCTCCGTGCGCGCAACGCCGGCCTGCAACACCTCGATCGCCTCGTCGTCGTGCTCGCGCAACTGCAGCAGGTGGGCGAGCGCGCTGATCGCCGCCCCCATCCCCGGCCGCAGGGCCACGGCCCGCCGCGCCGCCGCCAGCGCCTCGTCATAGCGGTCTTCCGCTGCGCGCACGGCGCTGGCGATGACGTGGTTCCAGCCGGAGTCCGGCTCGAGTTCGAGCGCGCGTCGCAGCGCCTCGTCGGCCGTGTCGAAGTCGCGCAGCTCGGTCGCGCCGTGCGCGCGCACGCCACACAGCGTCGACTCTTCGGCAACGGTGCTGGGCGTCGGCGCCGCGGCGAGCATCCGCTTCGCGGACAGCGCCCCACGGCGCCGGATCTGTGCGAACACGACGCGCTCGAGCAGGTCGATCGACCTGGGGTGCCGGCGCAGGCCGCGCCGGGCGACGGCGTCGGCAAGACGCTCCGCCCCCAGCGGGTAGAGCAGGCGCGCCGCGAGGAGGGTCGACTCGGCGCCGCGCCAGTGCGCCGGCGGTGGCAGGTCGGCCACGCTGGCCTGTACCTGCAGGAAGGCACCCGCGTCGCACAGCGCCGCAAGCCGGATCCGTTCGCGTTCCTCGATGGTCTCCCGAGTCACGGCGCCGAAGGCTAGCGAGCCGGCGGCGGGCGGGCGACCCGGAGGTACGCGGTTCTTCAGCGCGACAGCGCCTTCGCCAACTCGGCCTGCACCAGCTCGGCATCGAGGTCGGCGACCGGAGCGAGGTTCACGAGGATGGTCGCCGCCAACGGCCCCCACAGGAAGCAAGCCATTCCCCTCCCACCACGGTCCCACCGCCTGCGATCGAGCCCGCATCTGCCCCGTAGGCGTTCGGCGCACGCTCTGTTCGAATCCCACCCATGCCTGACCCTGGCTCGCGCTCCCTCGTTCGCGGACTGGCACCGCTCTTCCTCGTCGCCCTCCTCCCGGCGCAGGCCAGACCCAAGCTCACCGTCGACGACCTCTACGGTCCGGTGGTCGCCGCGACCGACGTCGTCCCGGAGCACGCCTGGGCGGCCGACGGCAGCGCATGGGTCTTCGACCCACGCACGCCAGACGGCCTGCAGCAGCTCGATCCGAAGACGGGCAAGCTGACGCCAGCTTGCGACAGCGGCAGGGCGCGCGCCGCGCTCGCCAAGGTCGGCGCTGCGGTGGAAGCGATCGGGTGGCCGTCGGGCTTCGACAAGGCGGGCCGGCGCGCGCTGTACGAGATCGGCAACGACGTGTTCGTGCTCGACCTCACGACGCTCGCAGCCTTCCGCGTCACGGAGACGCCCGAGGCCGAGGAGAAGGCCGCGCGTCTCTCGCCCGATGGCACCCGCGTCGCGTACGTCACCGCCAACGACCTCTGGGTGCGCGACCTCGCCAGCGGCAAGGCCACGCGCCTCACGCACGACGGGTCCGACTCGATCCTCAACGGCACGCTCTCGTGGGTGTACTGGGAGGAGATCTTCGGCCGCGCCGACCTCGCCTACTGGTGGTCGCCCGATTCCACCGCGATCGCCTTCCTGCGCACCGACGAGGGCAACGTGCCGGTGTCGTCGTTCGTGGACTTCGAGCCGGCGACGCCGGCGGTGCATCGCCAGCGCTATCCCAAGGCCGGCGACGAGAACCCGATCGTGACGCTCGGCTGCGTGTCGGTGACCGACCCCGCGGGCAAGACCATCTGGGCCGACCTCTCGGCCACGCCCTTCGAATACCTCTGCCGCGTGACCTGGCTGCCCGACGGCAAGAGCTACGCGGTGCAGACCATGAACCGCGCGCAGGACGTGCTCGACCTCTCGATCGTCGACCGCGGCTCCGGTGCCGCGCGACCGATGCTCCACGAGACCGACCCGGCCTGGATCAACATCAACGACGACCTCACCTTCCTCGCCGGAGGCAAGCAGTTCCTGTGGGTGTCGGAGCGCACCGGCTTCGCCCACATCTATCGCTACGACCTCGACGGCAAGCTGCGCAACGCGGTGACTGCGGGCGACTGGGCGGTGCACGCGGCGGGCGCGATCTACTGGCTGCGGCAGGCGATCCAGGCCGTCGACGAGAAGGCGGGCGTCGTCTACTTCAGCTCGCACCGCGACAACTCGGTGGAGACGCAGGTGTACCGCGCGCGCCTCGACGGCACGGATGCCACCACCCCGACGGCGATCACGAAGGCGCGCGGCAATCACGCCCCTTCGTTCGCGCCGGACGCGAGCGTGTTCCTCGATGCGTTCTCCGACGCGCGCACGCCCAAGAGCCTCACGCTGTGCAAGGCCGATGGCAGCCGCATCGCGGTCGTGGCAGCGCCTTCGACCAAGGCGCTCGAGACCTGGGATGCCGCCATCCCGGAGCTGTTCACGGTCCCGGCCGACGACGGCTTCGCGATGCCGGCGTATCTCTGCAAGCCGAAGGACTTCGACCCCGAGCGCCGCTACCCGGTGATCCTGTACTGCTACGGCGGGCCCTCGGCGCCCTCGGTCAAGAACGAGTGGAGCGGCAGCGACGTCTTCTACCACCAGCTCCTGCTCGACCAGGGGTTCCTCGTCGCCTGTATCGACAACCGCTCCGCCACCGCCATCTCGAAGCACACGGAGAACGTGCTCCTCGGCCAGATGTACGGCGACAGCGAGGTGACCGACCTCGTCGCCGGCGTGAAGTGGTTGAAGGCCCAGCCGTTCGTCGACCCCGCGCGCGTGGGCATCTGGGGCTGGTCGGGCGGCGGCTCGATGACCCTGCTGGCGATGACGCGGTCGCACGAGTTCAAGGCCGGGATCGCCGTCGCGGGCGTCACGCGCTGGGAGTACTACGACACCAAGTGGGGCGAGGCGTCGATCAAGCGCCCGCAGGACAACCCGAAGGGCTACGCGCACTGCGACCTCACCGCGCGCGCCAAGGACCTGCACGGGCGACTGTTGCTCGTGCACGGCACCTACGACGACAACGTACACCCGCAAAACACGCTGCACTTCGTCGACGAGCTGATCGCCGCACGCAAGCTCTTCGAGCTGCAGCTCTATCCCATGCGCAAGCACGGCATCGCCGACCGCCCCGCGCGCGTGCACCTGTTCACCACGATGATCGACTTCTGGAAGCGCAACCTGTGAGGCACGGTGGTTGCTAACCTTGGGGCCACGTCCTGACCCAAGGAGCCTCCTCATGCTCGAGTCTCGCGTCTCCGCGTTCGTATCCCCAGGTCTGCGCGTGTGCTCCGCCGGATTCGCGCCGGCGTCCGCCGTCGCCGTGGCGCTGGCGGCCGTCGTCATTCCGACGTCGGGAGCCGCCCAACAGGCAGCCACCCTCTTCGACGCACCGCTGGTCGCCTTCGACCAATGGACCAGCATCCGCAAGGTCGCCGACCTCGACGGCGACGGTCGGGTCGAGGCGCTGGGCTGGTGGTACACGAACAACTACTCCAACACGGTCCACCTCTCCACCTACCGGCAGGACCAGGCGGGGCGGTGGTCGCTGGCATGGCGGGAGACGACCTCGGTCGGCGGCGGGACGTTGCGGCCGCCGGTCCTCGACGTCGGCAACTTCGACGGCGACAACCGCACCGACTGGGCAATCTCGATGCGGCTCGGCATCCGCGTGTACACGTCCCAACCCGACGGCACGCCGGCGCTGCTCTGGTCCACGAATGAGGCGGACTCGATCGAGCGCCTGCTCGTCCTCGACTTCTCCGGCGACGGCCGCGACGACCTCGCCGTGGTGATCCCGGGATCGGTGCGCCTGTGGCGCAACGACGGCGCGTCGTTCACGCTCGCCGGCACCGCCACCATCGCGGCACTCGCGGCGCCGAGCGAGCTCGAACCCGGCGACGTCGACAGCGACAGCACGCCCGATCTGCTCCTCTCCGACGCCACGACCCTGCGCCTCATCCGCATCGTCAACGGCGTGCCGGTGCCGGTCTCCGGCCACGCGCACGGCCTCAACGAGGTGAAGCCCGCGTGCGGCGACATCGACGGCGACGGCGACCGCGACATCGTGCTGTGGGGCATGGCCCCCGACCGCTACGTGGTGATGCGGCGCACGGGGCCGACGACCTTCGTGCAGGAGGCGAGCGCGGTCGGTGGTCCGGCGCGCTACCTGAAGGACATCGATGGCGATGGCGACCTCGACGGCGTGTGCTGCGGCGGCGGCGGTCCCTACCCCACCCCCAACAAGACGGCGTCGATGTTCCGCATCGCGCGGAACGACCAAGGGCTGTTCGCGCCAGCGATCGAGATTCCGGCGATGGGGTCCGAGCGGCTCGCGGCCGCCATCGACCTCGACGGCGACGGCGACCTCGACCTCGTGGGCGGTCGCTGCATCTACTACGCACGCGGCCCGATCCGCCGTGCGCCGCACACCCGCATGCCCGGCTGGAACCTCGAGACGCAGTTCCACGACGTGGAAGGCGATGGCGACATCGACCTGCGCGTCCGCATGGGCGCGGTCGAACGCAACTCCGCCGACGGCAAGTTCGACACCGCGAACCTGATCTTCCCCGCGGCGAGCGCTGGCACGTTCTACGAGCAGGGTGGCATCCCGGGCGACTTCGACGGCGACGGCGACGTCGATCTCCTCGTGCGCCACATGCAGGGCTCGCAGCTCATCTCCATGCGCCTCATGCGCAACGTCGGCGGCGCGTTCCACGACGGCGGCGCGGCCGGTCCGCTGGGGATGGACTTCCATCCGATGCGCGAGTGGCAGACCGACTCGATCACCAACCTGCCCGCCGACCTCGATGGCGACGGCGACCTCGACCTGCTGACCTTCACGCGCGAGGGCGCGGTCACGCACTTCACATTGCTGTGGCGGAACACGGGCGGCGGCCACTTCGAGGACATGGGCCGGATCAACGGCCAGGTGCCCCAGTACGTGGCCGACCTCGATCGCGACGGCAACGTCGACCTCGTCACGGTGACGGCGTGGCAGGGGATCACGGTCGGACAACTGTTGTGGTGGCGCGGCCTCGGCAGTTTCAGGTTCGCGCCCGGCCCGGCCTTCCCCGGCAACCCCCTGCTGCATCCGTACTGGGATCGCGTCGAGGTGGCCGACTTCGATCGCGACGGCGATCTCGACCTCGTGGGCGGCTCGGTCGGCACCAGCGGTGTGACGAGCCTGCTGCTCAACGACGGCGTCGGCGGCTTCGTGCAGAGCAACCAGTTGCCCGCAACAGAGTACCTGAACTCCGTGCGGCGCAACTTCGTGCGCGACATCGACGGCGACGGCGTGCCCGACCTCGTCGTGGGACAGGCGGCGTCGAGCCTCGGCACCTGGTTCGCGCGCGGCCTCCCCGGTGGCGGCTTCGCGCCGCCGGTCGATCAGATCGTGGCGCCGATGTCGCTGGTCGACATCGACGGCGACGGCGACCGCGACGCGGTGACCTTCGAAGGCATCATCCCGTGCATCGCCATCGACAGTCCCGACGCCGGCGCCATCCGCCAGTACGGCGTCGGGTCACCGGGGACCGGTGGCGTGGTGCCCACGCTCGGCGCGCGCGGGCCCATGCGCGGCAACGTGGCGACGGAGACGCGCCTCGTCGGCGGCGTCGGCGGCACGTTCGGCGTGTTCGTGATCGGCACGCAGCCGGTCGACCTCGCCGACACTCCGCTTCCCGGCCTGCGCCTGTTCGTGGCGCCGATCGGGATCTCGGTCATGCCGCTTTCGGGCACCACGGGCGAGGCGGGCGCGGGCGCGTTGACGATCCCGCTGGTCATCCCGCCGGTGGTCGCGGGCCTCACGATCTACGAGCAGTTCTTCCTGCTCGACGCCGCGGCGCCGAGCGGCGCGTCGGCGAGCAACGGGCTCGCGCTGACCTTCGGCGCCGCGCGGTAGGATCCGCCGGCGTGCCGGCCGACGGATCCATCCTCGGCGCCGAGGTCGTCCTGCCGTGTCCCGACCTCGCGCCGACGCTCGCGTTCTTCTGTGATCGGCTCGGGTTCCGGGTCGACGCCATCCATCCGGCCGACGATCCCTCCACCGCGGTCGTCTCCGGACACGGCGTGACCCTGCGCCTGGAGCGCGACGCGATCGGCACACCGGGCGTCCTACGCCTGCGCTGCCGGTTGCCCTCGGCCCTCGCGCGCTCCGAAGGCGACCTGCTCGCCCCCAACGGCACGCACGTCGTGATTGTCGACGCCGACCCGCCGGTTCGCGTCCCCGACGCCGCCGCGACCTTCACCCTCGCACGCGCCGATGCGCCGTGGATCGAAGGCCGCGCCGGCATGCGCTACCGCGACCTCATTCCGGGTCGCCAGGGCGGGCGCTTCATCGCCTCGCACATCAAGATCGACGCGGGCGGACCCGTGCCCGACTACGTCCACTTCCACCGCGTGCGCCTGCAGATGATCTACTGCCGCCGCGGCTGGGTGCGCGTGGTGTACGAGGATCAGGGCCCGCCGTTCGTGCTGGAGGCCGGGGACTGCGTGCTGCAGCCGCCGAGGATCCGGCACCGGGTACTCGAGAGTTCGCCTGGGCTCGAGGTGATCGAGTTGACCTGCCCCGCCGACCACGAGACCCTCGCCGACCACGACCTGTCGCTGCCGACGGCACGAGTCGACCGCACGCGCGACTTCGGCGGCCAGCGCTTCGTGCACCACCGCGGGGCCGACGCCGCCTGGCAGGATGCCGGCGGCGGTCTCGAAGCGCGCGACCTCGGTATCGGCACGGCGACCCATGGGCTCGCGCAGGCACGGGTGCTGCGCGCGAGCGAGGGCCGGGCCGGACATGCGAACCGGCGCGCCGCCGGCGAGCTGTGCTTCTTCGCCGTGCTGCGCGGCACGGCCGACCTGTGCAGCGCCACGCACGGACGCCACGCGCTGCGCGAGGGAGATGCCTGCACGCTCCCGGCCGACGACGGATTCGCATTCACCGCGCTGAGCGACGACTGCGAGCTGCTCGAAGTGTCGGTGCCGACGTCCGACCGTCAGACCACGCGCGCGACCACGTAGTTCCAGCTCGTCCCCGCGCCGAAGGACAACAACAGCGCGGTATGGCCGCGCGCGAGCGGCCGCACCACGACGTCGCGGGCCGGCTTGCTGATCACGCCCTGCGCGTCGCGCTTGGCGATGGTCGAGAAGGCGACGCTGTTACGCAGCAGGCGTTCGAGCGTGATGCCGACGCTCGCCGCCGAGGTGTTGCCGTGCTCGGCGAGCGTGAGCGCCATGCGCTCGTAGGGGATCTGCATCTGGTCGGCGAGTTCCTGGTCGAGGACCATGTTGGCGCCGTGCGGGATGAAGCGGTCGATCCGCCCCGCGAGTCGCGCCAGGAACTCCTCGCTCAGTTCGGCCAACGCCGGGGCGTCGGCGCGCAGGTGCTGTTCGATCCGTTCGCGCTCCGCGTCGGTCACCAGCCCGGCGCGGCACATCACCTCCAGGTAGCCCGACGCCGCCACCGTGCGGCGCACGAAGCGGTAGACCTTGCGCCCGTCCATCTGGAAGAAGCGCGAGACCTCGTCGGTGCCGCCCGGCGGGTTGAAGCGCGCATAGAGCGAACGCCGCGTGACGGGCCCGTTGAGCCGCTTCGCGAACTCCATGTGCTGGAACGGGTCGTTGCGCGGGTCGAGCACGCCGCGTTGGTAGATCGACTCCCGGTCCGGGATCGTCCGCATGAACGACGCGAGGACCTCGAGCCCGGGGTGGGCCGCCGAGACCGACGGCGGATCGCGACCGAGCACGCAGGCCGTGCCGCCGTCGCCGAGCAGGACCGCGCTGCGGTCGGTCCAGTCCACCATGCGCGTGGCGACGTCCGCGCCGATCACCAGCGTGCGCGCACAGGCCCCGCTCTGGATCATGGACGCCGCGATGGCGATGCCGGCGACGAAGCTGGCGCAGCCCTGCTGCAGGTCGAGCGCCGCCGCACGCGCCATGCGCGAGAACTTCGCGCACTCCGCGGCGAGGCGCTCCTGGATCATCGCCGCCCCCGCCGGATACACGAACTCGGCGGTGTTGGTGGCCATGATGATCAGGTCGATGTCGTCCGCGTCGCAGGCGCTGCGCGCCAGCGCCTGCCGCGCCGCCGCGTAGCCGAGATCGATCGCGTGCTGGTCGGGCGCGGCCACATGGCGGCGGCGGATCCCGGTGTGCTCGCGCACCCAGTCGGCGCTGAGGTCGAGCCAGGGCATGCCGGCGGCGATCTGCTCGTTGGTGAGCGTCCGCTCCGGCAGGCTGGCACCGACGCCGGTGATGTAGACGGGGAAGGTCAAGGTCGGGACCGCGCGGGCGTCGCTTCGCCCATCGCAAGATGCGCGTGCCGCATCATCGCCGGACAGGGCGGCGATGCACCAATCCGATCCGCGGTTCTCGCCGCCGCCGAGGGTCACACCGCGTCTCCCCGTCGTGGAATCCGCCTCCCCGCGTGGCAGGATCGTGCCAGCGATCCGCATGCACACGCGCCTCACCACCCTCGCCGCCGTGGCCCTCACCTCGTGTGGCGTCGCCATCGACGCGCGCGTCATCCACACGGCGGAGCCCGTGGGACGCCACGCCGACCACACTGCGACGCCGGTGAATCAGAACCTGCGCCCGCACGGCAGGCTCGTCGATCTCGACGGCCTGCGCCCGCAGGTCATCGCGCTCACGCCGGACGGACGCTCGCTCCTCGTCGCCGGCAAGTCCAACCAGCTCCTGGTCCTCGATCCCGACACCGGCACCGTGCGCGCCCGGGTGCCGCTGCCGAGCGACCGGCAGACGACGCCACAGGATCCGGTGTCACGCAACATCCTGCAGCCCGACAAGGGGGATCAGGTCAGCTTCACCGGGCTCGCGGTCAGCGCGGATGGCACGCGCGCCTACCTCAGCAACGTGCGCGGCTCCGTGAAGGTCTTCGCCCTCGACGGAGGGACGGTGCGCGCGTCGCACTCGATCCCGCTGCCGAATGCCGACGCGCCGCGGCGCGAGGCCGAGATTCCGAGCGGGCTCGCGCTGAGCGGCGATGGTGCGACGCTGCTCGTGTGCGGCAATCTCTCCAACCGGCTGCTCGAGGTGGACACCGGCACGGGCGCCGTGCGACGGACCTTCCCGGTCGGAGTCGCGCCGTACGACGTCGTGCGCGTGCGCAACCGCGCCTTCGTCAGCAACTGGGGTGGTCGACGCCCCGGGGAGGGCGATGTCGTCGGCCCCGCGGGACGCGGCACCGTCGTGCGCGTCGATCCCGTGCGCCACATCGCGAGCGAGGGCTCGGTCAGCATCGTCGACCTCGAGGCCGGCAGCGTCATGGCCGAGATCATCACGGGCCTGCACGCGAGCGCACTCGCCGTGTCCCCCGACGCGCGCTTCGTCGTGTGCGCGAACGCGGCGAGCGACACGTTGTCGGTGCTGGACGCGGGCGATGGCCGGATCGTGGAGACGATCTGGATGCGTCCCAAGCCCTCGGACCTGCTCACCGCCACGCCCAACGCGCTGGCCTTCGCCCCCGACGGCAAGACGCTCTACGTCGCCAACGGCACGCAGAACGCCATCGCCGTGGTCCGCTTCGATCCTGCCGACCGCGAGAGCCGGCTGGCGGGTCTGATCCCGGTCGGCTGGTTTCCGGGCGCCCTGGTCGTCGACGCTGCGCGCGCGCAGCTCTGCGTCGCCAACATCAAGGGCATCGGCTTCGGCCGGGCGCGCGAGGGTGAAGGCGCCGCAGGGCGCGGCCCGGAGTTCAACAGCCATCAGTACCACGGGTCGGTGTCGCTCGCGCCGATCCCCGACGCGGAGGAACTCGCCGCGCTGTCGGCACGCCTCGCGATCGACCTGCGCGCGCCGGCGATCGCCCAGGCGCGGTTGCCGGCGCGCCCCGGGCAGCCCGCGCGGGCGATCCCGGAGCGCAGCGGCGAGCCGAGCCTGATCCGGCACGTGGTGTACGTGATCAAGGAGAACCGGACGTACGACCAGGTGCTCGGCGATGTCGCCGCGGGCAACGGCGATGCGAGCCTGTGCGTGTTCGGCGAACGGATCACGCCGAACCAGCACGCGCTCGCCCGCGAGTTCGTCCTCCTCGACAACACCTACTGCGCCGGCATCCTCAGCGCCGACGGGCACCAGTGGAGCACGGCGGCGTTCTCGACCGACTACCTCGAGAAGAGCTTCGCCGGCTTCCCGCGGAGCTATCCCGACGGGATGGGCGAGGACGACAAGGACGCCCTCTCCTACGCGAGCAGCGGGTTCCTGTGGGACCTCGCCATCGCGCGCGGCGTGACGTTGCGCAACTACGGCGAATTCTGCGAACCGCTGGTGCGGTGGAAGGATCCGGCCCGCCAGGACGCGATCCGCTTCCGCGATTGCTGGCGGACCTGGAAGGGCGAGAGCGATGCCGTGGTCTTTCAGAGCCGACCCGTGGTCGAGTCGCTCGTGCCGTACTCGCCGCCGGCCTACGTGGGCTGGGAGATGGCGGTGCCCGACCAGTACCGCGCCGACTTCGTGCTGCGCGAGCTGGCCGAGTGCGAAGCGCGCGGGGTGTACCCGCAGTTGACGCTGATCTGCCTCCCGAACGACCACACCAGCGGCACCAGCAAGGACTGCCCGACGCCGGCGGCCTGCGTGGCCGACAACGACCTGGCCCTGGGTCGCATCCTGGACGGTCTCAGCCGCTCGTCGTTCTGGAAGGACATGGCGGTGTTCGTGATCGAGGACGACCCGCAGGCGGGGTGGGATCACGTGAGCGGATACCGCACGACGGCGTACGTTGCGAGCCCGTACGCGCGCCGCGGGGTGACGGTGAGCACGCAGTACAACACGACCAGCGTGCTGCGCACGATCGAGCAGATCCTCGGGCTGCCGCCGATGAACGCATTCGACGCGAGCGCGACGCCGATGTTCGACTGCTTCACCGACACGCCCGACCTGCGGCCGTTCACGGCGCGGGCGGCCAACGTGCCCCTGGATCAGATGAACCCCGGGTCGACCGCGCTCCTCGATCCGCGCCTGCGCGCCGACGCCGAGGCGTCGGCGCAGATGGACTTCTCCAGGGTCGACCGCGCGCCGGAAGACGCACTCAACCGCATCCTGTGGCGGGCGATGAAGGGCAGCGCGGCGCCGTACCCGGAGTGGGCGGTGAACAAAGGTGCAGATGACGACGACGACCGGTGAGGTCGTTGTGCGTCGGGATCTGCGCCGACAACAGGCTGGCACCTGCGATGGCCGAGCAAGCTCGGCCATCGCTCGCCTAGATCTCCACCTCGTAGAACGACCCACCATCGCCCACCATGATCAGGCGGAGCGAGTCGTCGAAACGACGATGACGCGTGAAGCACGCGACCGAGGTCCCCGAAGGAAGCGTGTACTGGTTGCGCGGCGAACCCCAATAGCCGCCCTTGGCGTAGGCGTAGACATCGACCGTGCCGTCGACGCGCGTGACGGCCATGAGCCGGCCGTCTTCGAGCACGTCGACACCTTCGGCGAAGTCCACGTCGAGCACGGTGCGGTCACTGTCGCGCTCGGCGACGCCACCCGCGATCGGCACGCGCCAGATGCTCACGTCACCCTCGCTGCCCGCGGCAGGACGACGGGCGATGATGAGCCAGCCGCCGAGGTTGGGGTCCCAGGCGATGCCGGAGCACGTGCGTGACAGCCCGTCGCCGAACGTGAAGGCGACGGTCTGCCACCCGGTGGTCGGCGTCTGTTCGCGCGTGTACGCGAAGCGGTAGCTGCCGCGGTTGAAGCCCGTGTCGCGTCCGTCGAGGACGCAGAGCATGTCTTCCTCGCCGTAGCGCATGCAATGGATGTCGCTCCAGCGGCCACCGGCAGGAGCCACGGATGGCGTGACCGTGGCGAGGACCTGACCGGTGGCGATGTTGATGCGCCGCAGCGCGGTGTCGTCGTCGGTGACGACCCACGCATGATCGAGCTGACCCTCGAGCCGTGACATCGAGCTGCCCTTGCCGCGCCGCACCGGCATCGCCCCGCGCGTGCGCTGCGCGCCGAAGATGACCGTCTCGAACGCGATCGGCCACTTGGCTTCGCCGGTGAGCCAGGTGAACTGCGGCGTCCACCCGCCCGGGATGCCGGCGCGCGTGGTGAACAACTGCTGCACGTAGCGCGTCAGCATGACGTCGCCGACGCCACCCTCGAGTTCCAGGATGTAGGCGGCAGCACCCATGGTGAACGAGGTCGTGCCGGCACCAGGAGTGCCGAGGCGCATGAAGCCATCGTTCGATGCCGTGCAGTTGCCGCTCTGGCCCGAGCACAGCTCCCAGTTGTTCTGCTGCATCTCCGTGCGCAGCAGGGCGCGGTTGCCCTGGTTGGCGCCGATCGCCACCGCCGCGCCCGGCTCGTAGATCGAGCCACCCGCGCCGTTGGCGTGCGGGCGCAGGTAGCGATAGAGGATGCGCCCGCTGGCATCGACCTCGGTCGGTGTCCCGTAGCGATAGGCGTCGGTGGCGAAGTCCTTCGCCACCGTCTTCCAGATCGCCAGCTCCGGACGCTGGTGCGTGCCGAGGCGGGCGATGCCGTACCACGCGCCGACACCGAGGCCGTCCTCCCACGGCCGGAAGTACGGGTAGTTGCGCAGTTCGACGCGGTCGGGACCGGCGCTGGCGTTGGGCGAGATGATGTTGGGCGTCTTCACGAGCCGGTTCGCCTGCAGGCCGAACTGTGCGTTCGTGTCGCTCACCGCGCGCGCGTAGTAGTGCGTGTAGAGCGAGTCGTAGCAGCGATCGGCGAGGCGCGTGTCGGCGCCGAACATCCACAGCGCCCACGAATGCATGATGCCGCCGCGCTGCAGCCCGCGCGGCTGGCCGGTGCGGCCGAGGCTCCACTCGGTGGGCTGCCAGCCGCCGAGGATCGAGAAGTAGGTGAGCGACTCCGCGAAGCGGCGCATGTTGCGCGAGCCGAACACCGCGGCCTGCACGAACGGGAACGGCTGGTCGAAGTGCGACTCCGCGGTGCCTTCGTTCGCGGGGCCGATCGCACCGCCGATGTTGGCCGGCGAGCGGATCAGCCAGGACGTCTGCGACAGCCGCCAGGCCTGATCGGCGGTCTTGCCCAGCATGTCGCCGCGACCACCCGTGCGTCCGGGGCTCATGCGATCGACGTCGAGTTCGGGATGTTCGAACACCGTCACCAGACGACCGTCGGCCTCGCGGAACGCGAACGGCGCCGCGAACGCCTGCATGAACTTCTCCACATACAGCCCGAGCCCCGGCACCGCGTACGCGCACGCCGGGTAGTGCGGCAGCTTCTGCCACGAGCCGTGCGTGCCGGTGGACGTCGAGCCGTACTGCTGATGGATCGACATCCCCACGGCGTTGTCCTTGTACCAGATGTACGGGAAGTCGGAAGGCGACGAGCCTTCGGCGAGCGTGCGCGCTTCCAGCTCGAGCTTGCCGCGCACGTAGTCGTAGTCGCGCGTGCGGTCGTAGTGCTCGTGGCGCTTGAACGGGCGCGGCAGGGTGCCGACCGGGCCGTAGGCCTCGTCGCGGATCCCCCAGGTGTTCGCGATGGCGAAGACCGGCTCCGGCAACGACAGGAACGCCTGCAGCGACGCGTCGCGCAGCGGCTCGCCGATGGTGCCGTTGGTGCCCCGGAAGAGGAGCACGCCGCGCGCCTGCGCACAGATGCCCCAGGGCAGGATGTCGTTGAGGATCTGGCCCTGGTAGCGGTTGCGCTGATCCTGGACCCAGCGCCAGCGCGCGCCGTCGTGGGTCAGCGACACCACGCACTGCTCCGGGAAGAACGGAACCGGCTGGCACACGGTGGGACTCTGGATGGCGAACTCGAAGCCCACCTGCGTGTCGGCGTCGCTGAAGCCGGAACGATTGAAGCCGTCCGGCTCGTCGACGCGTGGATCGCAACAACCCCAACGCGTGGAGAACTCCGCGTAGTCCTCGTCATGGAAGACCTCGATGTCGAGTTCGCACCACATCTGGGTGCGCAGCGTCGGCGCGTGCGCCGGCTGGTAGATACGGGCGAACCAGCGATAGACGACCGACCGCGCGCCCAGATAGACCGGAGTCGGCAGCGGCTCGCCGGCGGCCTTGAAGCGCACGAAGTGCGTGGCCCGCGGACCCGCGAAGAACGTCAGGCCCGTCGCGACCAGGCCCGCGATCACGTTCGGGCGCGCCGCGAACGCCGGCGCGGCACCCGTGTCGCCGCGACGGAACTCGAAGGTCGTGCGCGTGCCGGGATCGACGACCGCCGGGAAGGTGACGCGGACCCCGCGCTGCACGCCGTCGGCGTACGGCGTGAGCCAGTCGGCCTCCACCTGACACCGCTCGTCCCGCCCGGTGCCGGGATCGAGCACCGTGATGGGGTCGTTGGCCGTGAAGAGATCGCGCTCGTTGAACGGCAGGCACACCACCTGCATGAGGCGTCGCCGCCGCGTGTCGTAGTTGGCGAGCGTCGCCGAGCCGAGGTCGATCGCCGCACCAGGGCGATTGCCGCCGCCGCCGTTGCCCCAGCCCCCGCCGCCACCGCCACCGCCACCACCTCCGCCGCCGCCACCACCACCGCCACCGCCGGCGGTGTTCTCGCCCCCGGCGCCGCAAGCCGCGAGGATCAGGGTTGCCGCAGCCAGCCAGCCGAACCGACGAGGTGAGACCGACGAAGGACGACGAAGCGGGAGGGCGGGCACGTCGGCGCGCGCGCGCGACGGGGCATGACAAAGGTGCGATCGCATGGTGGGTTTCCCTGGACCGCCGGCGCCACCGCGCGCCGGCTCCTCGCCTGTGTCGTCACGATCGGCGGGACACTGTTCGCCGAGCCCCGACGCCGTCTCGCCGCGGGACACATGGCGGTCGGTGGCGATGGCCAGGGGTTATGGTCGCGGCATGGCAAGGGTCGCTTTGGTGGGCTTGCTCATGGTCGGGACGGTCGGCGCGCAGACGGACGCGCCTGCCGCCCGTCCCAACGTGGTGCTCGTGATGACCGACGACCAGGGCTTCGGCGACTTCGGCTTCGCCGGCAACCCGGTGATCCGCACCCCGCATCTCGATGCCCTGGCGCGCGCGAGTGCGCGGCTCACGGCGTTCTACGTCTCGCCGGTCTGCACGCCGACGCGGGCGGCGCTGATGACGGGGCGCTGGTGCCAGCGGACGCGCGCCTTCGACACCTACATCGGACGCGCGATGATGGAGCCCGACGAAGTGACGGTGGCGGAGATCCTGCGGGCAGCGGGCTACGCGACGGGGATCTTCGGCAAGTGGCACCTCGGCGACTGCCACCCGCTGCGCGCGAGCGACCAGGGGTTCGAGGAGACCTTGGTGCTGCGCGGCGGCGGCATCGGCCAACCGAGCGATCCGGTGGGCGGGGAACGCAGGTACACCGACCCGGTCCTGTTCCGCAACGGCGCGCGCGAGCAGGCCAACGGCTACTGCACCGACGTGTTCTTCGCCGCCGCACTGCGGTGGATGGCGACCTGTCGCGCGGCGGGCCGGCCGTTCTTCTGCTACCTGCCCACCAACGCACCGCATGGTCCCTTCGGCGATGTGCCAGAGGACCTGCGCGAGCGGTACGCGAAGGAGGGCGTCGGCGCGGAGAGGTTTCCCGCGACGCCGGGCTGGCCAGCGAAGGAGAGGGTCGACGCCGACGTCCTCGCGCGCACCTACGCCATGATCGAGAACGTCGACGCGAACGTCGGACGGCTGGTGGACGGCCTGCGTGCGCTCGGTTGCCTCGACGACACGCTCGTCGTGTTCCTCTGCGACAACGGGCCGGAGGGCCGCCGCTGGGTCGCCGGCTACCGTGGCTCCAAAGGCGATGTGTACGAGGGCGGGATCCGCTCACCGCTGTGGGCACACTGGCCCTCGCGTCTGCAGCCCGGCGACGCGTCGGATCGGATCACCGCGCACGTCGATCTGATGCCGACGATCCTCGAGGCGTGCGGTGTGGCCGCACCCGCGAGTGTCCGCCTGGACGGGCGCAGCGTGCTCGGCCTCCTCGAGCGCCGCGACGCGCCGTGGCCCGATCGGACCCTGGTGATCCAGGCCAACCGGGGCGATGTGCCGGTGCGCTACCACCACTTCGCCCTGCGCACGCAGCGGTGGAAGCTGGTCAACCCGACCGGGTTCTGGCGTGAACTCGACGCGCCGCCGCCGCTGCGCCCGGAGCTGTACGACATGGTCGAGGATCCCTTCGAGCAGCACGATGTGGCCGCGCAGCATCAAGACGTGGTGGCCGAGCTGAGCGCCAGATACGACGCATGGTTCGACGACGTGGCTGCGACGCGGTCGGATGCGTTCGCACCGCCGCGGATCTTCGTCGGCAGCGAAGCCGAGCTGGTGACCGTGTTGACACGTCAGGATTGGCGCCGCGTCGCCGGCCAGGGTTGGGGCGCGCAAGGCGAGTGGCTGGTCGACGTGCGGCGCGCCGGCGAATACCTCGCGACCGTGCGGATGCCCAGGGGCCGCGAAGCCACGCGCGGTGTGCTGCGCTGCGGCGACGTGACCGCCGAGTTCGAGCTGACTCGCGAGGCAGCGCACGCGGAGTTCGCCCTCGACCTGCCCGCGGGACCTGCTGCGCTGCGTGTCACTCTGGCGGATACCAAGGGCGAGTACGGCGCGTATCAGGTCGAGGTGCGTCGCTCTCCGTGACTGCGCGGGCGGACCATGGAGCCCGCGACTCCCGACTCGCTACGCTCCGGGCGATGGACCTGACGCGGATGACCGACGACGTCACGGCGCTGCACCTCGAGTCCCCGCGGCTGGTCCTGCGCCGTTTCCGCTCGCAAGACCTGCGCACCGCGATCGAACACGAGCAGGACCCGCGCATCATGCGCTACGTACGCGAGATCCAACCCATCGAGGCCACTCGCACCAAGGTGGCCGGCTTCCTCGAGCCGTGGCGCGGCGGCGACGGCGAGTGGCTGGCGATCGTGATCGCGCGGCGCGACGACTACCGCATGCTCGGCATGCTCGCGCTGCGGATCACGCTGATCGCCAACCAGACCGTCGAGATCGGCTACCGGCTGCACCCGGATCACCAGCGCCAGGGCATCACCTTCGAGGCGTGCCACCGCCTGCTCACGTGGATGTTCCGATCCATCCGCGTGCGCAAGGTGATCGCCCACTGCGTGCCTGAGAACGTGGCGTCCTGGCGGCTCATGGAGAAGCTCGGCATGCAGCGCGAGGGCATCCTCCGCCAGCACTCGACGCTGCACGGCGCGTGGATCGACGAGTACCTGTACGGCCTGCTCGCGCACGAGTGGCAGGGCTGACCCCCGCGCCCGTCAGCGGCCGCCGAGCGACTCCATCACCTTGGCGAAGCGCGGGTCCTTGCGCAGTGTGTCGATGTCCATGTCGACCTCGAGCAACCGACGCCCGAGGGGCTGACCCTTGCGTCCCTCGGCGATCGCCTTCTCGAGGAAGGTGAACGCCTTGTCGGTCATCCCGCCCAGCGCCATCGAGCAGCATGCGTTGTAGTACAGCGTCGGCATGCTCGCCACGCTGCTGCGCGGCAGCGTGCCGGCCTCGATCAAGGCGATGTGCTGTTCGTACGCCTCGACGGCGCGCGCGTAGTCGCGGAGCTGGTAGTGCATGTCCGCCAGGCCGGCGAGGGCGGCGCCCTTGGCGGCGACGTTCTCGCCCTCGAGCTGGGCTTCGAGACGCTTTTGCTCCGGATCGACGAAGGTGCGGTCGCCGAACTGGGCGAGTGCGTACATCGCCTCGCGCCGGACCTCGCGATCTTCCGTCGCCTTGCCGGCGACGCCGCGGAGCGACGCAGCGAGCGCCTCGTCGGGCTGGCCTTCGACCATGTCGCGCAGTGCCCGGATGCACTGCGCGCGCAGCGCGGCGGTCGCACTGCGCATCGGCGGCGTCACCATCCACCCACTCACCAGCCGCAGGCCCGCGGGCCCGAGTTCGCGCAGCGGGGTGTACTGACCCGCGAAGATCGCGTTGGACTGGGCGTGGTCGCGGAACACGCGGAGCACGTACGACCCGAGCACGGCCTGGCACCTGCCGACGAGCCGGCGGACCTGGTCCGACGCCGAGCCGGCGGCCTCCTTCAACGCGACCACGGCGGCGTCGGCTTTCTCGGCGTCGTCGCTCACGAGACCGGCGACCAGCGCCGCGGTCGCGTCGTCGAGGGGCTGGGTCGCGGCCTTCGGGTCTTGCGGCACGGCTGGATCGACGGGAGGCAGCGTCTCACCGGCCGCCATGGCGCGTTCGACGAGACCGCGCAGACGCGCGCGACCTTCAGCACCCGCCTTGAGCAGGCTCTCGACCGCTGCCGCGCTCGCCATGGACTCGCCGGTCACCACGGCCCGCGCCAGGAGCTGGCCGGGATCGGTCAGGGTCGGCGCCGCAGGCGGCTGCCCACCCGGCGGCGGCTGCGCGCCCAACGCTGAGGCCAGAGGTGCAAGGACGAGAGCTACGACGACGAAGACTGATCGCATGGCGGTTCCGTGGTGGCGTGGAACCCGCGGCGCAACGCCTGCTGCGCGGGGACCACAATCAGAGCGTGACGACCCCGGTCCGGCCAGCCCACGGGCCCCGGGCAGGCAGCCAAGAAGCTCGTGCCGACCCGGCGTGCGTCGCTACGCTCCCGCCCCAACGCCACGCGCACGCAGGGCGATCACCCGCCCGGCGTCGGCTCCGAGGACGCCTCCCCATCGCGGCCGGCGGCCGCAACCCGAAGGGTTGATCCTCCGTTCCCGCACCCTCGCGTTCCGCGAGGCTGCGGATCCGGAGGATCGACCCGTGTCCGACACCTCGGTGCAGCGGCAAGCCGCTGCACCTGGCGTCGTACTTTCCGGGTTGATGTCGTCGCAGCCCATGGCTCGCGCCGACTCCGCCGCCCCCACCAGGTTTGGCACGTTCGGCGGCGTGTTCACGCCGTGCGCGCTGACCATCTTCGGCGTGATCATGTTCCTGCGCTTCGGGCAGGTCGTCGGCCGGTCGGGGATCCTGCACGCGGCGCTCGTCGCGCTCCTGGCCAAGGCGATCACGACGGTTGGTCGTCGCCGAACTCGCGTGGTCGGAGTCGCTGATCCTCGCCGGTGTGTTCGCCGCCACCCTGTCCTCGGCACTCGGCAGCATGATGGGCGCACCGCGCATCCTGCAGGCGATGGCCAAGGACCGCGTCTTCCGCAGACTCACGGTGTTCGCCCGCGGCAGCGGCCCCTCCAACGAGCCGCGCCGCGCGACCGTGCTGTCGTTCGGCATCGCCCAGGCTGGCATCCTGCTCGGCGATCTCGACGCGATCGCGCCGATGATCACGAGGTTCTTCATGATCACCTACGGCGCGCTCAGCGCCGCGACGTTCGTCGAGGCGATCAGCAACAACCCCAGCTACCGGCCGGCGTTCCGCTTCTCGCACTGGAGCACGTCGCTGGCGGGCGCGCTCGGCTGCGCCGTCGCGATGTTCGTCATCGACCCGCTGTGGGCGGTCATCGCGATCGTCGGCATGGCGGTGGTCTACGGGTTCCTCACGTTCAAGGATCTGGAGGCCACCTGGGGCGACGTGCACGGTGGTTCGATGCTCGAACGCGCGCCCCGCAGCCTCGTGGCCCTGGAACAGGAGCGCTACCACCCGAAGAACTGGCGGCCCGCCGTGCTCGCCCTCGGGGTCGGGCGCGACGACCGCATCCATCTCGCCGCCTTCAGCCGCTGGATCGCCGGGCCGCTCGGCCTGCTCATCCTCGGCCACGTTCTGGTCGCCGAGCCGGACGCGTACCTCGAGCGACACGTCACGCACCGGCGGCTGCTGCGCACGTTCATCGTCGACAACGATCTCGAGGCGTTCCCCGCGGTCACGGTGGCGCAGACGTTTGTCAGGCGGCATCAACGCGGCGAAGACGATCCCTGGACACCGCCGCAAGGCCACATCGACGTCTGGTGGCGCGGGCAGGCCAACGGGTCACTCATGCTCCTGCTCGCACTCCTCGTGCGGAAGAACGACGGCTGGATCGGCCGGCAGATCCGCCTCATCCGGATGATCGAGAAGGACGCCGGGCGCGAGGGCTCGCTCGCACACCTCGCCCAGCTCAGCGAAGGCGCGCGCATCACCGTGACCCCGGTCGTCGTCGTCGGCAGCCAGTTCCGGCCCGCGCTCCTCGAGCACAGCAGTTCGTCCGCACTCGTCATCGTGGGTTTCGACCTCCCCGCGGAGCCGAACGAAGGCGCCTTCCTCGACCGGCTGGACGCGCTCACCCGCGATGTCCCCCGGGTCATGTTCGTGCGCAGCGCGGGCGACATGAGCCTCGACGACTGATCGGCGCCCGGACTCGGCACCCGACGAATCGCCTACGACCGCTGTCGCGGCCCGGGTACAACCGCCCGCGATGTTCCTCACTCGCAAGATCGGCAAGATCCTCCGCGGCAAGGCGACCGTCACCCAGGTGATGCTCGCCGCCACGCTGGGCGGCATGCTCGGGTTCGTGCCTGGCTTCTTCCTGCCGGGCGATCTCGGCGGCGGCTTCCTGCAGGCGCCCGGGCTCATCCTCGGCCTCGTGTTCCTGGTGCTCGTGCTCAACGCCAACCTCGCGGTCTTCGGACTCGTGACGCTGGTCGCCAAGCTGCTGTCGCTGGTCATGCTGCCGATGAACTTCGCGCTCGGGCAGTGGCTGCTCGACGGCCCGACCCAGGGCCTGTTCAAGGCGCTCATCAACTCGCGCGTGACGGCGTGGTTCGGCCTCGAGCACTACTCCACCACGGGTGGGCTGGCGTGCGGACTCGTGTTCGGCCTGGTGCTCGGCGTCGTGCTGTGGCGCGGCCTGCAGGGCTTCCGGCGCAAGATGGCCGACCTGCAGGAGAACTCGGACCGCATGAAGAGCCTCGCCACGAAGAAGAGCGCGCGCTTCCTCACGTGGCTGCTGTTCGGCGGCAACAAGATGGGCAAGCTGACCTACCGCGACCTCGCGGAGAGCGACAAGAAGGGCCTGCCGATCCGGATCGCCGGGATCGTCGTGGTGCTGGTGGTGACCGCAGCGCTGTGGTTCGGGCACGCAACGCTCGCCGGGCCGATGGCGCGCTCTTCCATGCAGGGCGCGCTCGAAGCGATCAACGGCGCCACCGCCGACATCGAAGGGCTCGATCTCGACCTTGCCGCGGGACGCGTGAGTCTCGCCGGGCTGGCGGTCGCCGACGCGAACCAGCTCGAACGCGACAGTTTCCGGGCCAAGACCCTCGAACTCGACGTCGGCACCGGCGACCTCCTGCGCAAGCGTTTCGTGGTGGAGAGCATCGTCTCGGCCGACGCGAGTCACGGCGCGAAGCGGAACGCGCCGGCGAAGCGCATCGGCAAGCCGCCGGTGCCGCCGCCACCGCCGCCCGGCGCGGGCAAGACGCTCGACGAGTACGTCAAGGATGCCCAGGTCTGGAAGGATCGCCTCGTGCAGGCCAACGAGTGGCTCGGCAAGCTCGGCTCCGTCACGGGCGGCGCCAAGGAGACCAAGGAGGAGCGCACGGCGCGCATCGAACGGGAGAAGCAGGACGGCATCACGGAGGTGCGCGCGACGCATCTTCTCGAACAGGCGCCGACCGTGCTCGTGAAGCACCTCGCCTTCGAGGACGTGGCGGTGGCAGACATGCCCGGCGACTCTTTCGCCATCACGGCGAGCAATCTCGCTTCGGAGCCCGCCTTGCTCACCGAGCCGATGACGTTGTCGATCGCGTCGAAGAGCGGGCGCTACGCGTTCACGTTCTCACTTGCGGGCGGCAAGCCGCACCTCCGCCTGGCGCTGAAGGACCTCGACGGCGATGCGCTGGGCGCGGCCCTCGCGGTCGGCGGCTCAGCCCCGATCCAGGGCGGCAAGGTCGACGCGGTGCTCGAGGGCGACCTCGCCTTCACGCCGGAGGGTCTGACCTTGGATCTGCCCCTGCAGGTGACCCTGCGCGGCACGACCCTGCACCTCTTCGGACAGGCCGCGGCGGTGGACACCCTCGCCCTGCCACTCGGGATCCGCGGCCCGCTCACCAACCCGCGCATCCACGTCGACGACCAGAAGCTGTCGGACGCGCTGGTCGCGGCCGGCCGCAAGGAACTCGCCGATCAGGTGCGCACCCGCGCGCAGGCGCTGCTGAAGGACCTGCCGGTCCCGGCCGGCGCCGCCGGCGCGGTCAGCGGCGCGGCCGCCGACCTGCTGCAGGGCACGAAGACGCCGGAGCAGCTCGCCGCGGAAGCCAAGGCCGCCGCCGAAGCGGAGGCGAAGAAGCTCGCCGACGCGGAGGCCGAGAGAAAGAAGGCCGAGCTGCAGCGCAAGGCGGAGGAGGAGATGAAGAAGAAGCTGCCCGGCGGCCTCTCCGACATCCTCGGCGGGAAGAAGAAGAAAGACGGATAGGGCGAGCGCGTTGGCGGGGCTGACACGCGTCCCGCCCGTCGCCCGGCACCCGGTGCGGCGCAAACCCCGGTGAGGACGTAGGCGAAGGTTGCGCGCCGCCTCCGGCTCGCTACCCTTCGCGGCCCCTTTTGCCGGACCGCTGGCGCCAACCCATGACTGATGCGATTCCACGCTCCGAAACCGGAGCCCCCGCCAGCGCCGACGAGGCCTTCGCCGCCGTCCCCGCGATCCTCCGCCCCGCGCTCACCCGCCGCGGTTTCACGGAGCTGACCGCCGTCCAGGTCGCCGCCCTGGCAGCCGCGGAGGCCCAGCGCGACCTGCGCATCTCGTCGCAGACCGGCTCGGGCAAGACCGTGGCCCTGGGCTTCGCCATGGCGGCCCCGATCCTCGCCGGCGCGGGCACGCGCCGCCGCCACGGCCCGGTCGCGGTGGTGATCGTGCCGACGCGCGAGCTGGCGGCTCAGGTGAGCGGCGAACTGGCGTGGCTGTTCGCGGACGTGAAGGGCTTCGCCGTCGACTGCGTCACCGGCGGCACGAGCCTCGGCGCGGAGCGGCGGCGCCTCGCTCGCCCACCCGTCGTGCTCGTCGGCACGCCAGGTCGCCTCCTCGACCACATCCGCAGCGGCGTGGTCGACTGCACCACCGTCGCGCAGCTCGTCCTCGACGAGGCCGACCAGATGCTCGACCTCGGCTTCCGCGAGGACCTGGATGCGATCCTCGCCACCATGCCCGCCGAGCGCGCCACGCACCTCGTGTCGGCGACGCTCCCGCCCGACGTCCTGGAGCTGGCGAACCGGTTCCAGCGCGACCCGCAGCACGTCGAGGGCACGCGCCTCGGCGCCGCCAACGCGGACATCGAGCACGTCGGCCACCTCCTGCACGCCCGCGAGCGCTACGCGACGCTCGTCAACCTGCTGCTGCTGGCGGGCGACCAGCGCACGCTGGTGTTCGTGCGCACGCGCGGCGACTCGACCGACCTCGCGGAGCAACTGCGGAAGGACGGGTTCGCGGCGGCGCCGATCAGCGGCGAGTTGGCGCAGGCGCAACGCACGCGCACGCTCGCGGCCTTCCGCGAGGGCGTGACGACCGTGCTGGTGGCCACCGACGTGGCGGCGCGGGGCCTCGACATCCAGGGCATCGAGAGCGTCGTGCACTTCGACCCACCGATGGACGGCGAGGTGTACACGCACCGGAGCGGACGCACCGGCCGCGCCGGACGCAAGGGCGTGAGCGTGCTGCTCGCGCCCGCGTTCGCGCAGCGCAAGATGGAACGCCTCGTCGCCGCGGCGCGCGTGCGCATCGAGTGGCGACGCGCGCCGGGCGCGGAGGTCGTACGCGCCGAGCTGGCGGCGCGCGCGCAGACGCGAGTGCAGGCCGCGCTCGCGTCGGCGGCGGCGCCCAGCGAGGACCGCCTCGCGTTCGCGCGCCAGCTCCTCGACGCGGGTGACCCGACCCAGGTGGTGGCCACCCTGCTCGGCATGCTGGACGACGGACGCACGGCCACGACTCCGCGCGAGGTCGCGAGTGCGGCACCGCGCGCCGCGCCGGCGTGGACCACGGAAGCGCCGGGCCGGCCGCCGTTGCAACGCCAGCGCCACGACGGCGCGTTCACGCGATTCTCCATCAACTGGGGTACGCGCGGGGGAGCTAGCCCGCAGCGGATCCTCGCGCACGTGTGCCGGCGCGGCGACATCCGCAGCGGCGCGATCGGCGGCATCCAGATCGGCGCGCACTCCGCGACCTTCGACGTGGCGTCGGAGTGCGCAGTCGACTTTGCGGCGCGCGTGAGCCGGCCGGACGCCCGCGACCCCGGGGTGTTCATCGAGCTGCTCGACGACACGGCGCCCGGTCACGTTGCGCGGCACGAGCCGGCCGCGCGCGGCGCTCGTACGGTCCGCCGCTTCGATCGCGCGCGTGCGCGCGGCACGCGGTAGCGGATCCGTTCCACCGCAGCAGCCGAATCTCCCGACCGCACCGCGGTCAGCCGTACGGCGAGGAAGAACGCTGCCTCGGGCCGCCGTCCCTCGGCCCGCGCGGGCGTATGCCCGATCGTTCGCCGGGCGTTGACGGGGAGGGCAAGCGACCGGATTGTTGCCGCGCGCTCGCCGACCACTTCGGTCCGCGAAGCCATCTCTCCCCTCAGCCCCCCATCGCTCCTCTCCGGAGTCCACATGCGTACCGCCTCCTTTCTCGCAACCCTGACCACGTGTGCGGCCCTGGCGTCGACCGCCTCCGCGCAACGGATCACGACGCTGACGACGCCGGCACTGATCGGCTCCACGCTCGGCGTGCAATACCAAGGCACCCCGACGGACGTGTATGCGATGTTCCTGTCGGCGCCCAGCGCAGGCTCGCTCCCCATCCCGGGCATCGGCGGCACGCTGCTCATCGGCACGAGCCCGCTCCTGCTCATCTACTTCGGCGTCGTGCCCGGTAGCGGCATCGACCTCCAGGGCGTGCCGATCCCGAACAACTCGTCGCTGGTCGGCGGCTCTGTCGAGTTGCAACCGCTGAACATCGGCCCGAGCCTGACCTTCGACTTCGGCGTCAACGATGTCCTCGTCGAGTTCAAGAACATCGGGACCACCGTGCTCTTCCAGGGTGCCTCGACTTCGACGACCACCGGCAGCCTCGACGTCCAGAAGGTGACCAATGGCAGCCTCGGCGCGCCGACGAGTCAGGGCATCGGCTCGTACAGCGTGCAGACCATCCAGCACTACGGCCAGGAAGGCTGGGTCGAGGCGTACGCGCACGCGTTCGCCGGCACGCCGTTCTACCAGGACATCAACGCCTACAAGCGCAACCGTCCGGCGCGCAACATGGCGACCGGCACGGGCTTCCAGAGCCTCGTGCTCAACGCCGATCGCGACCTGATGATCGTGCGCAACGGCACCAACACGCGCGAGTTCGCGCTGATGACGATCAACGTGAACACCGGTCAGGCGGCGATCCTCAGCGGCACCGTGCTGCAGGACAACGTCGCGGCGTCGGCGACGCCGACCGTGATGTACCACTCGCAGGTGGCGGTCAGCGATGACGGCAACCTGGTCGGCGTGTACGTGCGCGACGAGACCAACACGGCCTCAACGACCTACAACCGCTGCTGGCTGGTCAAGACCGACGGCAGCACCTGGACGTCGAGCGGCACCGCGGTGCTCAACGTGACCATCGCCCAGCCGGGTCCGTTGTACTTCTCGCAGACGATCTTCTTCGGCAACGGCCGGCTGTTCGCGGCAGGCAACTACAGCTGGCAGTCGTGCCCGATCGACGACACCGGCATCCTGACGCCCATCGCGCTCCCGAACACCGGCACCGCGCTCGCGCCTTACTGGATCTACTCGCCGGCGTGGCGCGTCAGCCGTGACCGCCAGACGGTCGTCATCCCGATCGGCGGCAACACCGGCAACTCGGCGGACCACAACGACGTCGTGGCCATCACCGGGATCACCGGCACTGGCTACACGGTGGCCAATGCGTCGGGCTTCCCGACGAACACCGCGCTGCAGCGCTTCTTCGGCACGGGCACCTACACGTTCTCCAGCTCGGCAGGATCGAGCATCGGCAAGCGTGTCGACCTGTCTCCGGACGGTTCCCGCGTCGCGTTCCTGAGCGGCACCAATCTGGCTGCCAACCCCACGCAGCTCTACGTCGCACGCACCAACGGCGCCGATGCCGGCACGCTGGTGCCGGTGACCGGCGGTCTGTTCGACGCGCAGGTGGTCTACATGTGCGGCGTCGAGTTCGTGACCAACAACACGGTCCTGTTCTGGGCCGGCACCACGCACAGCTCGTCGGCGGGCAACCTCGACCTGTACGCGTACGACGTGGGCCTCAACACGGTGACGAACCTCACCAGGACGTCCACCGGCTCGCTGGTCCCGCCCTTCACCCAGGGCGGCAACACGGGCAACATCATCGTGCACAGCACGTTCAAGTCCGAGAACGGCAACTGGCTGTACTTCGTGCGCGGCGTGAACCTCACCCTCGTGCCCGGCGCGTTCCGCAAGAACATCGTCGGCGTGAACGTGAACACGCTCGCGCTCAAGGACATCACCGGCAGCGAGTTCTCGGCCGGCACCGCCCCTGACATCTACCGCGGCGCGACCACGCGTACCACCGATCCGTGGTGCGCAGTCGAGACGCAGCTCAAGAAGTCCCCGGTCGGCGACATGGCCTACTTCGCCGCCGAGAACGCCGCTGGCGCAACTGCCAGCCTCTACAACGATGCCAACATCTTCGGCTTCGACATGGAGAACGGCGGCCAGGCGGTGCAGTTGACCAACTTCGCGACGGCCGGCGGCACGACATCGACGGTCAACTACATCCAGAGCATGGTCGTCTCCAAGGACGGCCTGCACGTCGCGTTCGCCAAGCGCACCAACACCGTGAGCACGGCGAGCGAAGATGTGTTCGTGATCGCGACCAGCTCCGTGGTCGGCGCGTCGACCCAGCTCTCCACCTCGGCGGCCGGCGGGCAGACGATCACCGACGGCTCGATCCAGTTCACGGGCGGCCCCGTGGACGCCGTGGTCTGGTCGGTCGGCACGGGCAGCACCACGATCCCGACGGCCAACACCGTCGCGCAGTGGCGCCCGATCGACCTGAGCTGCCCGGTGCTCAACCTCAGCCAGGCGCCGGTCGCCACGCCGGCCAAGGCGGTGCTGGTCCACAGCGCCAACCCGATGAACTGAGCGAGGGATGAAGCTCGCGGGCGCACCCAGGTGCGCCCGCCGCGACGAGAGCCGGGGACCCGCCCGGCTCTCGTCGTTTCTGCGTCAGAAGCGCACGCCGACCGACGCGACGATCCCGGAGAACTCGTGGTCGATCTCGCGGACGAACACGCCGCCCGCAGGATCGCTGTCGTCGACGCTCATCGACCGCAGGACGTAGGAGAGGCTGGCGACGAACCGCTCTGCCTGCACGCGCAAACCAACGTCCACCCCGAACTGCGTGCCCGTGGAGGTAAAGGTCTCCGACTGCGTCGACGCGTCGATGTCGTAGACCGAGAACGATCCCGACAGCATGCCGAACGCCGAGAGGAAACTCTCGCCATCATCGGAGGCCACGAGCGCGATCTCCGGAGCCACCGCGAGGCGGAAGCCGACCCCCAGCCAGTCGACGGTCTGCGGGTCGAAGTCGAGGCTCAACTGGTGGATCGTCAGTCCGCCCATGATCTGGAGCCGAGCGCGCCGCCCTCGGACCTCGCCGCCGCCCAGGAACTCGACATCGATCATCTCCGACGATTCCTCGCCCGCGAAGGTCGGGAACAGGTCGTCGTCCGAGGCCATCCACTCCAACCCGAAGCGGAGCACTCCGCCGTCGGCCGCGGCCAGGCCGAGCCGGAAGTAGGTGGAATCCACCTCGCCATCCAGCGGCGGACTGGCACCGATCGTCTCGTGCGTCTCGTCGCCGGCGCCGAAGGCGATGGTGAGTTCGCCCTTGCCGAACTCGACGGCATTCAGCGTGCGGGACGGCGTGTAGGAACGCGGCGGCGTGACCGGGCGCTCGACCTCCTTCGGCGGCGGCTTGGCGACACCCTGGTCCTGCTTCTCACCCTCTTCGAACTGGGCGGCCGCCGGCAGCGCGAGCGCGACCAAGACGAGCGCCCTCGTCACCGCCATGCAGCAACCCGGGCGACGATCTGACAACTGTGCGTATCCCACGAACGGCTCCTCTGAAAAAGACATGGACGAAGATCAACCCAATACCTGACCACACCGGGCGGAGCGGGACGGCCCGCGACCGCCGCGAGGGTCACGATCCCACCGACCTCGCGACGCGGAACCCCACGTAGTCCGTTCCCTTCTCCGGGTCACGCCCGACCCGCGATGCCGAGGTCGCGGCCGTGGGCACGTGCACCCACGAGCCACCGCGGTACACGCGCTGCGGGCCCGCCTGCACGAACGGGTCGACGACCTCACCGCGCCTGCCGGAGTACGCCTGCGGGTCGTAGGCATCGGCGCAGTACTCGGCGACGTTGCCAGACATGTCGTAGAAGCCCCACGCGTTGGGGCGGAAGCTGCGAACCGGCGCCGTGAGCAGGTGTCCATCCTCGAACGGCCAGGGCATCCCCTGCGTCAGTCCGGACGCGCGCTGTGTGTCGCGGCCGAAGAAGTTGCCGTTGCCCTGACCGTCGCTCGGGTTCGAGCCGAACCAGAACGGACCGGGCGTTCCGGCTCGACATGCGTACTCCCACTCGGCCTCCGTGGGCAGGCGCATGCCGAAGTGCCGGCAGAACGCATTGGCCTCGCTCCACCGCACGTTGACGACCGGATGCGACTCGTCCCACGCAACCGCCTTCTTCCACGGCGCGTTGGTGCGCGGGTCGGCGAGGCCACGCGCCAGGTCACGGTTCGCGCGGTTCGCCATCGCGAAGCGCCGCCACTGCTCGACGGTCACCTCCGTCTCGCCCAGGTAGAACGGCTGGGTGATCCGCACCTGATGGACGGGGCGGCTGTTCGCGTCGGCCGTGCTGCCCATGGCGAACTCACCGGGCTCCACCAGGATGAGCACGATGCCCGTGGTCTGGTCCTCGACCCGTCGCGGGTAGCCGGACACAGTGCCGAACGAAGCCTCCACGATCTTCACGTTCCACGAACCGAACACTTCGGCGCCGCGGTTGAGCCGCACGAGCGCGGCGCGCCCCGTCGCCGTCCCCACGAACCGTGGATCCTTCAGCAACCGCTCGACGTTCCACTCCGCGCGCTTGTTGTACTCCGCCGCCCGCATGTAGGCGGCCAGGGCCTTCTCGAAATCGCCGCTCAGCTCCGCATCCGACCCGGCGCTGCTGTGCCGCTCGTAGAGCTGGGCGGATACATCCTCGATCGCCATCTCCACTTCGGCGCGGTAGTGCGCGCTCACGCCAGAGCGAGCAGCCACGTAGCCCGCAAGTGCATCCTCCAGGCGGCCTTCACGGCGAGCCTGGTATCCCGCCTCGTATGCCCGGCGCGCCGCCAACGGCATCTTCTCGCGGGTCACCTCTGCCACGAGTTCCTCGATCTCGACCTCGTTGGGCAGCGCGACCCGTCGCGGCTGACTCAACCACGTCACGACCTGCTCCGCCTTGCTCCAGTCGCCCTCTGCCTTGCCGGCCTTCAGGCCCTCGCGCAAGCGGACCGGAGCCCAGCGGCTCGCAACGAACGTGCGCCACGCGTCGAGTCCGGGCTCGTTGCCCTTGAACTGCGCCATGCGCTCCACGGCGAGGTCGAAGTTCTCGAGGCGCACGGCATCCAGCACGTACCCCCACTCGATGCGGTCGATCCGACTCGCGAACTCCGGGTCCTTCGCCGGTGCGTCCGCCGGCTTGCTCATGACGGCCTCCACGCCGAGCGCGGCGCCGGCCTCCAAGCCCAGGTTCAGGGTCATCTCGTGGAGGCTGATCCCATCGTGGGCCCCAACCGACACGAGCCGCGTCGTGCGCGGGATGTCGTAGTCGGCGATCGACTTCGTGCCCGCGACGATCCGCACCTTGCTGCCCTCGGTTACCCGCGGCAGACGCAACTCGAACCTTCCGTCCGCATCGGTGAGCGCAGCCGCCACGTGGAAGCCCGACCTGATCCCCTCCATCGACGAAGCCTCGACGCGCACGCGGCCCTTGGGTCGCGGCTCGATCCTGCCGGTGACGACGCAGAGCGCGGGGAGGAGCGCGATGGTCAACTCCCGGCCGGTGTGCTCACGGCGCAGCTCGACCCGATCGGCGCGGGAGAGATAGCCCCGGCAATTGATGACGAGGTTGTGGCGGCTGACGAGGCTGTCCCGGCTCGCCCCACCCTCGAGCTGGCACGTGGGACCGTCGAGCTGGATCTTCTGGTCGTTGAACACGACTTCCGCGCCGGCCACCGCAGTGTCTGCGAGGGCATCCTTGACGCGCAACGTGAACGCCACGCGCGGCGGCACGACGAGCGCGGGCGCGGCCGCGGTCAGATCCCCGTTGGGGGGAATCAGTTTCGGCTTCAGACCACCGGGCGCCCGACGGGTCTCGTAGTCGCAGTCACGGAACACGTCCACCAGCGAGACCACGATGTTGCGCTCCGCGTGGCTGCGCATCGCCGCCGCGAACTGGTGGCTGAACGGGAACGCGTCGCCGCTTCCGGCCGGCACGAAGTGGCCCTCCTCCGTGCTGTAGACCTCCCAGGTCTGGCTGGCGATCAGTCTGGCCTTGGGGGGCGGACCAGCGGTCTCGACGCGGCAGGCATCCACGATCAACGCGGTCGTGAGGCGCACGCCGCGTCCTTCGGCTTCGGCACGCGCCTTGTCCAGCCACTGGACGATCGTCGCGCGCCCGATCGTCTGGTCGTAGTCGGAGCCGACATCTTTCGAGTGATGCGTGAACAACTCCTGCTGCCCGCTCTTCACGCAGCCGTGCCCCAGCCAATACACGAGCAGCACGCCCGGGCGGGTCAGGCTCCGGCCGGCCTCCACGATCGCATCTTCCACGTAGTACGGGATCGCGCGCTCGCGGTGCACCCGGGTGATGCCATTCGAGAATCCCCCGGCCTCCTCGAGTGCCTTGCCGACCAGGTCGCCCGCGGCCGCCGCCGCGGGCAACGCCCAGTTCGGTCGCGCGTCGTAGGTGTCGGCAGTGACCACGACGGCGGCGCGGGCGGGATTGCGCGCGGACCCGACGTCCTGGCTCCAGCGTACGGGATGCTGCGGCAGATCGAGCCGCGGACCTTGCGCGGCGACGGAAGTCCCACTCACCGCCAGGCTGGCGGCGAGAACCAACGGTACGGGAGCGATCATGCTGTCCTTCCTGGAACGAGGGGTGGCCGATCCTAGGTGCCTGCGAGGCGTCGGGGAAGCCCCGCGCAATCGTGCCGGCGCCATAGCGCCGTCAGGAGGCCGATCATCCAATCCGATCTCGAAAAACCTCGCGGCCCATGAGCCTCGGCCTCACGATTCGGCTGCGCCGGACGAGGCAAGCCCCGCCGACTTCGCCGGAGCAGCCCGCCCGTGCGCCGAGAGCGCATCCGCCAGCTCGCCATCCACGACGAGCCGGTTGACGAGACCCAACCGCAGCAACTCGAGGATGAAGTCCTTCTTGAGCTTGCCCTGCGTGACGACGATCACGCCGCCCCGGCCCTTCGCGCGGCCCTCGCGGGCGCAGCGCTCGATGTCGGCGAGCCGCAGGCCGGTCCACCCCTCGTTGAGACTCTGCACGAGCTTGCGATCGGCGGCACTCAGGTTCGGCCGCGGGATGAGCACGCCCGCGATGTCGCCGAAGACCAGCCGGCTCATCTCCGCCTCAGGGATCTTCTCGCACTCGGCGCGCTCGCGCACGAAGACCCCGAGCGAGTAGGGACCGGAGGTGGCCGGAATCCCGATGCCCGTGAGCAGGGTGTCGACTTTGGCGAAGAGGCCTCCGCCGGGGGTCGCGCCGACGAGTTCGCTGTAGCCGGGGCTGTTCGCCAGGAACTCGCGCACGCCGCTCGAAGGCTTGGCCATGGCGCGGGGGATGTAGGCGAACACCGCCGACAACGACGGCACCGCCTCGCGCGCCGCGTCGTCGTTGAGAACCCGATCGATGCAGTCCGCCAGCCAGGTCGACGAGAACTCCTGCCGGGTCTTGTGTGCGCAGATCGGATCGCCACACACCGGGATCGGCCGGACCGGCGTACGCCCGTCGGCCCGCGGCGGCGACATCACCATCCGCTCCAGGCCGTCGACCACGCCGGAGATCGCCCAGCCCCAGGATACTCCCAGTACGCCGGCGTCGATCAACTGCTGGACGACCGCCCCGGCGGCGCCCACGTTCCACGCGCGGGTCGTCTTGTCGCGGATGATCGAGACATGGCAGCGGTGCTCGCTGCCCATCGCGAGCCGCAGCTTCTCGCCGAGCTCCGACGGCGCGAGGTAGGCATTCGCCTCGTCGACGAGGCCGGGCGGCACGTTGCGGAACAGCACCGCCGGGTTCGGGTTGAACCACTTGTTGGCCTCCGCTTCATCCAGCATCCGGGTCACGGTCGCCGGCGACACGCCCAGCGCTTCGGCGATGCTGGCCTGGAGAGCACCACGCGAGCGCAGGATCGCGGCGGCGAGGATTTCGGGATCGGTGAAACGCGTGCGAGCCTTCGGCATGGGTGCGAGTCCTTGGAAGGAGGAACGGTGACGGTTGCGGCCTTCGATGCGCCGAGGGGGAGCATGACCGCGGATCGACATCATGGACACCGCGCGCCGACTCCGCTCCCCCCTCGCGCCGCGTGACTCCCCGCGAGTCTGCGGCTTTCCACACTGAACGCGAGCCGCGCTCACGCACCGCGTAAGGCCGCGAAGCGAGAGCGCGTATTCAGCGCCGAATGCCATCCGCACCCGGTCGACAGGTTGCTCGCGCGTGCGGACCTTCATCCTCACGATGAAACGCTCCGCCGACCCGCGTTCGCCGTCAACTCCGCCGATCTCCTACACGCTGCGCATCGACGACGACGGTCGCGGCGAACTGGAAGTGCACGCCACCGAGCCACGCCCGCCGCTGCGCGTCGCGATCCCGGCGCGCTGCACCCGCCTGCTGCTGGCGTTGCTGTTCGTCGAGATCACCGACGCGGTCACCCCGCGCGCCAGCGACCCACGGCCGAGTTGGCGCCGCGGCCGCCCGACTCTGGCTGGGCTCGCCGCGCTGCTCGCGATCCTCGACGGCCACTCCGTGCCGATCCATGCGGAAGGCGTCGGCACGTACATCCGTACCCTCAACGCCAAGATCGCGCGTGCGGCAGCGAGGGCGTGGCCGGGCCACTCCGTCGCGCCCCTCGTGCAGCAGCGACAGGGTGGCCGGCTCGCGGCGACGCTGCGCGTGCCCGGGCTCGGGCAGGTGCCGATGTCGCCGATCTTGCAGGCGTACGTGGATCGGTACGTGAAGGCGCTCGCCGACCCGTCTCTGGCAGACGCGGTGCGCGCGCGGTTGAAGGGCTACTCCACCGACGAGGCCACCCCATGAACCCGCAAACTCCGATCACGCAGGTCACGCTCTGGTACGGCGACGGCGGCACGGAGCAGGTCGTCGGTCGCATCGTCGGTATCGCCGCCACCGGCGTCGCGGTCCAAGACCCGCAGGACGCGGCGCACCACGCGACCGTGTTCGCCGCCCGCCGCGGGCGCACCGTCGGTGCGCTCCTCGTGCCGGCTGACCTCGGCGGCGGCGTGACGATCAACGGCACGCCGGCGGGCATCGGGCTGCACGTCCTGCGGCACGGCGATCGCATCGACATGGGCGGCCACCCGACGTGGGTCTCGGCCGACACGGAACCCGTGGAGACGACCTACGATCCGGCGCAGCACGGCGACGACCAGCGTTGCCTGCGCACGCGGACGCGACTCGCCGCGGGCGAGCCGATCGTGGTCTGCCCCGGCACGCCGACGACGCCGTGCGCGGGCATGTTCAAGCGCACCGCGTGGCGGCCGACCTTGCGTTGCCACCAGTGCGGGTTCGACCCGCGCGCCCGTCGCTGGCGCCCGCCGGCACGCCGCGGTGGCCCGCGCCTCGCCGAGTTGCTGGCGATGGCGAAGGAGGGCCGCGATGCGCGCTGAGCTGCACGCCATGCCCGTGGCCGCACCCGCGAGCGACCGCCTGGCGCGGGTGCGTGGCACCTCACTGCTCACGGGCGATCCGTTCGCTCGCTGGCGCACGGCACGCATCGCGATCATCGGCGCCGGGGCGCTGGGCTCGCACTTCGCGCTGGCGGTCGTGCGCAGCGGCGCGGTGGTGCTCGCGATCGATGCGGATCGGGTCGAGGCCCACAACGTCGGCACACAGGCCGTCCCCATCGCGGCGGTGGGACGCCGCAAGGTCGACGCCGTGGTCGACGCGTGCGACGCGATCGAGCCCGGCCGGGCCTTCGCGCTCCCGATCGACGTGCGTGGCGTCGGCTACGGCGTGCTCGCCGCCTGCGATCTGATCGTGGACTGCACCGACGCCGGCGGCCTCGCTCGGCACCTGACGTCGATCTCCAACGCCGCCGCGATCCCGCTGGTCCGGCTGGCCGTCGATGGCACGGGTACGCGCGAGATGGGCCGCGTCCTCGTGTCGCACGGCGGGGGCGGCCACGCCTGCCAGCTCTGCTCGTACGGCGTCGAAGACCTCGTCGGCGGACCACCGACGCCTTGTCCCGGCGGCCGCGCCGACGATGGCGCGGAAGGCCGCGCGCCGACGCTGGCCGGCATGGCGACGACGCTGGCCGTCGTCGGCCTCGGTCTGCTGCAGGCGCAACGGTTGGTCGGCGGCCGCGACCGCGAGCGGGCGCTCGACCACGAGACCCTCCTCGACCTCACCGGCGGCGTGCTGCACACGCTCGCGCTGGCGCGCAGCGCCCGTTGCCTCGGCGACCATGCGCCGATCACCGCGGTCGCGCTCGCGTCGACCACGGCGGAGATCACCCTGCGCGGGTTGTTCGCCAAGGCGCGCGACCTCCTGCGCGCGCCGGACCCGACCCTGACTCCGCTCGCCGCTCCGCTGGCGCTGGCTGCCGCCTGCTCCTGCGGCAGCGGTGTCGTGCAGCCCGCGTGCGTGTGGTCGACCCCGCCGGCCTGCCCGCGCTGCGGCCGAGCGATGTACTGGCGGCGCGACGCCCTGCTCGCGTCGATCGGCGCCGCGCAAGCGGCGCACCTGCGGATCCTCGATGCGCCCCTCGCCGCGCTCGGCATCCCCGACGGCGCCCTGGTCGTCGCCCGCGCCGGCGCAACGCGCACCGATCTCCTGCTCCGCCCTGCGCACACGCCCTTTGCCCAACGAGGCCTTCTCGAATGACCGACCAGACGCCCGACCTCGCCGACCTCCTGCGGCGGCTCTCTCTCCTGGAGCCGTCCACCGAAGCCGACGCGCCCATCACCCAGCTCGCTGCCGAGTTCTTCGCGGGCAACTGGGACGCGGCCCAGCCGCTGCTCAGCGGCGCGCCGAAGCTGCGCATCGAGCCGCACCTGCCCGCACGGCGTGTCCTCGACTTCACGCTCGCGATCCCCTACCTGCGCCAGCACCGCCCCGGCGAAGGCGTCGACGTCGCCGCAGGTCCCCTGCGCGGCACCATCGTCTACCGCGCCGATCCGTTCGAGGCCGGCCTCGACCAGCCGTCGGTGTGCGTGCTGATCGGGAGGGACACCGGGCTCCTGCACCCCAACTACTCGCGCCTGTTCGGGATCCTGTGCCTGGGGGCGCTGCCGCGCGGCCCGATGCAGCTGACCACGCTCCTCGAGCACATCTATTCGATCCTCACCTACGCCAACGTCAGCACCGTCGACCCCGCCGATCACGACGCGGCGGAGTGGTTCGCCGAAGGCCGCGAAGCCCTCGCCGCGCTGCCGGCCGCCACGCCCCTGTGGGGCAAGGGGGCCGCGTGACCACCCCCACCGTCAGCACGCCGCGGCGCCGTCGTCATGCGCCGGGGCCGCGCATCACGCCGACGCTCGATGGCGGGTACGCGATCGAACTCGCCCTCGATCCGCGCGGCATGCCGGGCCCGGATCCGACGTCGCTGCTCCTGCACACCGCCTGCCTGCCCGGGAACGCGCGCGTCGCCGCGTTCACCGCGAGCCATTGGATCGTGGCCGACCTGCCGCCGGGTCCGCGCGGCCGCGCCGAGACGCTCGTGGACGCGCTCGCGGTCGCCGCGAGTGCGCGTCCCCTCACTGCCGACACCGGCGCCGCCACGAGCTGCGACCCCGATGCGCTCGGGGCCCTGCTGCGCGCCGGCCGGTTCGAACCGGACGCGATCGCGGCCCGTGCGCGCGGCGTCGAGGTGCGGGTGAGCCTGGACGGTCTCGTGCGGCCGGTGACGATCGATCCCGACGGCACCGGCCTCCGCCTCACCCACCGGCTGATCACGTCGTGGCCGACCGACGCCGCCCGCGACGCCGCGGCCGACCAGGCGCTGCGCGTCAACGGCCGCGTGCGCTTCGCGCGCCTCGCCCTGCAGGCGAGCGACCGGCACGGCCACGAGCTGCACGCCGAGGCTCGCCTCGACGCGCTCGACGTCACCCCCGCCTTCCTGGCGCGCACGGTGCGCGCCATCGCCGCCTTCGCCCAGCACGCCGCGCCCTCGCTGCAGTTGCTGTGCGGAGACGCGGATCTCCGCGCGCGGTACGCGCGTGCCATCCTCGGCCACGCGCCGATCCACCACGACCCCAACCAAGGAGACGCAACGTCATGACCACCGCCACCATCGAGATGACCGACCTCAGCCAGCAGAAGCGCGTGCGCGCCGTCGTCGGCGACGACCTCACGCCCGACCACACCGTCGGCCAGGCGATCGAGTTCTTCCGCAGCGAGCTCGACATCCCCGACCACGGCCTGCGCTGGCTGGCCTTCAGCCGCGGCCGCCGCCTCGACAACAAGAGCCTGCTGCACGAGGTCCCCGCGGACGACGCGCGCTGGACCGTCCTGCCGGAGGTCTCGGCGGGAAGGCCATGAGCGCCATCGCCGTCGAGGTCGAGCTGTCCTGCCGCCACCAGTTCGCCGTGGAGCTGCGCACCGAGGCGACCGGGGGCGAGGCGCTGGCCTGGTTCCCGGTGACCGACGACATCACCGACGTCGCCGAAGAGGCCTGGACCAGCGGCGTCCTCGCCGATGTGCTGCCCACCGAGCCCGAGCCGGTGCGCATCGCCATCGAACCGGTCTCTGCGGCGGGCGAGCGCGTGCTCGGCCTCGACGTGACCGTGACGGCGGCGAGCGGTGCGGAGCACGCGCAGCGCTTCGACGCCGGTCGCTGGGATCGCCGCATGTCGACGATGCTGCAGGCGCGGCAGATCCAAGTGTCGGCCGGCCAGCGCGTGCACACGGTGCTCACCGCCACGCCCGGTCCGGCAACGCCCCGTCCGCCCCGCCTGCTGCCGCTGCTGGTGCGCGACGGCACGCTACAGGACCTCGGGGTCGTCTCGCTCGGCGACGGCGGACTCGCCGCGGACCGCCCGGTGCTCATGTGCGCCCGGGCCGTCGCTGACATCGTCGATCGCACCGAGGCCGCCGGCTCGGCGGAGATCGGTGGCTGCGTGCTGGGCACGCTCCTGCGGCTGAGCGAACCGCTGCCGGGCACGCGCACCCGCATCGTCACCGTCTTGTCGGAGGCGCTCGGCGACACCCGACACGTCGGATCGTTCGCCAGCCTCCAGTTCGACCCCGAGGCAATGGCCGAAGCCGGCGAGCTGGCCGCGCTGCGTGGCCGCGGCGAGCGGCCGCTCACCGTGTTCCACAGCCACGGATGGGGCAAGGACTGCGGCAACTGCAACCAGAAGGCCGAGTGCGCACTGCCGAGCTGCGAGCACGTGTCGCTCGACGACTACCAGGTGCTCGAGGCCATGTTCCCGAGCAAGACCACCGTGTTCCCCATCGCCGGCCGCCGCTTCGGCGCACCCGGCAGACGTCCCGTGCTCGCCGTGCATGCGTGGCGCGGCGGACGCATGGCCTCGATCCCCTGGCTGAGCTTCTCCGACTGACCCGCCCCGACCCGACACCCGCCATGAGCAACCAACAGACCATCGTCCAACTCCTGCGCCTCGCCGGCGTGCGCCTCGATCGCGTGACGCCCGCGCAGATCCAGGAGATCGAGACCGTCCTCCAGGAGGCCGCGCAGGATCCGGTCACCGTCGCGGCGCGGTGGCTGCGCGCCCGGCGTGAGTGCGAACAGGCCGCGGCCGCGGCGAAGGAGATGCGCGAGATCCTCGAGGGCATGCTCCGCGGACCGGCGGCGCTGTGCGTGTGCGAGGGCTTGCTGACCACGCCGCAGGGCCCGGCCGCCCGGGTGCGCTGGCGCGGCGACGTGCTCGAACTCGCGATCCACCCGGAAGTCGACATCGCCCGCCTCCGCGACCTCGAACCCTGGGAGCCGGTGCGCGTGCACACCAAGGAGCAGGTGCTGATCGGCGTCGCCGACGACGCCGGCGCGCGCGCGCGGGCCCTGGGCGAAGTCGTCGAGATGCGCGGCTGGCATGCGGATGGGCGCGAGCAGGTGCATGTCGCCCGCGTCGGTGGGCAGGAAGACATCGTGCAGATCGCACGGTGCCTTCGCGACGAACCACTGCGGCCCGGCGACCGGCTCGTCCTCAGCCGTGAGGCGCCCGGTTGGGCCATCGCGCGCGCGGCGAGCATCAGCAGCAACAGCCGCTTCGAGGTCGGCATCGATTCCGTCGCCGTCGACGCCGAGGACGTCGCCGGCCTCGAGCCCGTGCTCGAACCGCTGCTCGAGGCCATCGAGTTGCGGCTCCTCGCGGACGACGTCCGCGGCGAGTTCGCCCTCGAACCCCTGCACGGCGTGCTGCTGTGGTCGCTCAAGCCCGGTGAGGGCAAGACCCTGCTCACGCGTCTCGTCGCCACGTGGCTGCGCGACGTCGGTGCGACGCGCGGCTTCGACGTCGTGCTCTACGTGGTCAAGCCCAACGAGCTCAAGTCGATGTGGCACGGCGAGGATGCGCGCCTCGTGCGCGAAGACCTGTGCGGGAGCATCCGCGCGCGCCAGGCGGTGCCGCGCACGCGCCCCATCGTCCAAATCGTGGTCATGGACGAAATTGATTGCCTCGGTCGGCGTGCCGGGGGCCACGACGGCGGCGAGCTCCTGTCCAGCGCGCACAACGACGCGATCCAGGCCCTGCTCGTCGAACTGGACGGGCTCGTCCGCACCGAGGCCACGCCGCGCGCCCATGTGCTGTGGCTCGGCCTCACCAACCGCCCCGACGCCGTCGATCCGGCGCTGAAGCGGCCCGGTCGCCTCGGCGACCTCGTCCTCGAGATGCCGCCGCTCGGCGCCGAGGCCGCGGCGAAGGTCATGGCCGTGTACGCGCCCGCCGAGGTGCCCTGGCTGATCGATGGCGACGTGCGCCACGGCGTCGCCCCCGCGGTGCTCGAGGCCACGATCCTGCGGCCCGCGCTTGCGACCATCCTGGACACCGTCGTGCTGCGCTACGGCACCGAGCCGCAGCGCAGCATCGACGTCACCGCGGGCACGCTGCTGTCCGCGGTGCACTACCGCGAAGCGATGAGCCAGGCCAAGCTGCGCGGCGCGCGGCGCCGCCGCAGCGGCATCGGCTTCGGCGCAGTCGGCCTCGACGACGTCGTCGCCGGTCTCGTCGATCAGGCCTGCGCAGCCGCGAGCGCGATGGAGGCCGACTGGATCACGCTGCAGCGCCTGCTGCGGGTCCGCGGCCGCATCCAGCGCGTCGAGACCGTGCCGCGCGACGAAGTCGGCTGGCAACGCGATCTCGTCGGGCCTGTGGTGGGAGAACGGGCCGTGGGAGACCGTGCAGCGGGAGAACACGCATGAGCGCGCCCGTCGTGAAGTTCGTCGGTCGCGACTGCGAGCTGTCGACGACCGGCATCGACGGCCGAGGCCAGGCGATCCCGAGCTGGACCGTGGCGCAACGCGTGCTCGGGGCCATCGACACGGCCTTCGTGCGGGTCGGAGGCAACGTCTGGCGACGCCGCACGCGGCGCGATTCGAGCTGGAGCCGGGGCGACCACTGGGGCGGGTCGTACGCGTCGGCGAGTTCCACCGACTGCCTGCGCCAGTGGCCGTCGAATGGCCAGTGCTACTACTCCGACATGGCGCACGTCGAGGTGTGCACGGCGGAGACGCATCGCCCGTGCGAAGTGGCCGCGCAGAGCTGGAGCACGCTGGTCGTCGCGGAGGCGGCGCGGCAGCAGGCCCAGGAAGACGCCGAGGCGGGCACGCGCTACCTGCTGACGGCCGCCAACGTCGACCTCCTCGATCCGTCGATCTCGTGGGGCTCGCACTTCAACATCTCGATCGCACCGCAGCTCTTCGACGACCTCATCGTCGATCCGCGTCACCCAGGCGTGCTCGGCTTCGTCACCAGTGCGATCGCCGCCGCCGTCCCGTTCTTCGGCAGCGGCTACCTGCTCCCGCTGCGCGACGGTTCGGTGGTCTTCAGCCTCAGCGCGCGCGCCCACCACCTGTCGCGGGTGTGCGGGCTGTCGACGACGGAGGCGTTCTCGCGCGGCCTGCTCAACGCCCGCCGCGAGCCGCACGCGCAGGGCATCGACCGGCTGCACCTCATCGGCTTCGACTTCGCCCTCGTCTCGAGCGCGCTGATGACGAGCTTCGTGCAGTGCTGCCTCGCCGCCGCCGAGGTCGGCTACGGCCAGCTCCTGCTCGCCTCGCCCGTCGAGGCGCTGCGTGCGTGGAGCCTCGGGCTCGACCTCGAGTCCGGCCGGTTGCGCGGGACGGCGCCGCTCGCCGACGGTCGCCAGGTGACGCTCGGCGCCTACGTCGCCGAGATCGCGCAGGCGATGCTGCGCCTCGTCGAGGAGGGCGTGATCCAGGACGCGGTGGCGCCCTGCGCCGCGCAGCTCCTGCCCCGCATCGTCGAGCTGGCGCAGCGCGCCGATCGCGGCGACATCGCCGCGTGCTCGCGCCACCTCGACTGGGCCGCCAAGCTCATGGTCCTGCTCGGCCACTGCGAGCGGACGGGCGAAGGCCTCGAGTCGTCGGCCGTGCGCCTGCTCGACCACGACTTCACCAACACCGACCCGACGCGTGGCGCGATCTGGCGCCTGCTCGAACACGATCGCATCGACCCGCTGATCGACCGGGCGCAGATCGATGCGTGCCTGCGCGATGGGCCGGAGGCGAGTCGGAGCTGGACGCGCGGCCGCCTCATCAAGCGCTTCGCCGACGACATCGAGGCGGTCGACTGGGACCACGTCGAGCTGAGCCTGACCGACGAGCGATTCGGTCGCCGGCTCCGCGTCGACATGCCGCACCCCGGCCGGCTCGGTCGCGCGGTGGCAGAGCACGCGCTGGGTGCCGCCCGCGAGGTCATGGACCTCGCGTCCCTGAGCGACGCGGACGACACCGTGCACACGACGCACCCCTTGCAGGATCTCCGGCCCGAGCTGTCGCGCCCGAGCGAGACCTGCTGCAGCCCACGGACCCGACCCACGCGAGGAACCCACCATGAGTGACGAACGCAAGCGCAGCGCCGAACGGCGTCCCCAGACGACGACCGCCAACCACGATCCCGAGCCCCCGGTACCCGGGGGCCTGCTCCGGCAGGTGCGAGCGCTCGATGCCATCGCGCAGCAGGCGCACGAGCGCTGCGTCAGCGGCGTCGATGTCGAGCGCGAACTCAACGCGCGCCGCAACGCGAGCGGCCAGTAGGCGAAGCCATGGCCGATCCCGGATCCAGGTTCCTCCTGAGTGTGGAGCACGAGCTGATGTGCTTCGTGCAGGCGGGTCCACGCCCTGCCGCGCTGCGGCGGCTGCTGGACCTGATGGCGACGTACGCGCCTTCGCTCCCGGACGTGGGCCGCGGGTTCTTCAACGCCTACGGGCGAGTCTACGTCGACGTCAACGATCACCCGGAGCTGGCGGCGCTGGAGTGCAGCGATCCGTACGAGCTGGCGCTCCTGGTCGAAGCGCAGGTCGGGCTGCTCGCCCGCGCCGTGCGCGAACTCGCAGCCGATGGTCTGGTGCTGTCACTGCACGCCAACAACCACGACGGCGTCCTGCATCCGCAGGCGCACACGTGGGGCACGCACGAGAACTACCTGCTGACGCGACCGGCCGCGACCCTGGGCGCGGCCATGCTGCCGTTCCTCGCCACGCGCATCTACGCCGGCTCCGGCGGCGTGCTGTTCCCCAGCGGCGAACGGCTCGCGGCGACGCGGCCCCTGTTCATGACCCACGACGCGGGAGGCGGGACGACCGCGGCCCGCGCCGTCTTCAGCACCGCCCGCGAAGAACACCACACGCCCGGCAAGCGCAGCTACCACCGCTGCCACCTGCTGGTCGGCGACGGGCATCGATCGCAGTTCAACCTCGCGCTGCAGCACGGGGCCACCGCGCTGGTGCTGCGCGCGCTCGAAGCCGACCCGAGCGTGCCGGCCGCGGTCGCCGCTGCGTGCGCACGGCTCGGCCTGCCGTTGGGCGGAAGCTGGGCGGAGACCCTGCGCACGTGCTGTCGCCTCGCTGGCCCGGGCGAAGCGGTGCGCGTGCACGGCATCGTGCTCGAGATCCAGGCGCTGTACCTCGGCCTCGCGCGGGCGTGGGCCGATCGCCGCCGCGACGCGCCGCCGTGGGTCGCGCGCTGCCTGCAGGACTGGGCGGACACCCTCGCCGCCATGCAGCGCGGTGACGAGCCGTGGCTCGCCCGGCGGCTCGACGCGTTCGCCAAGCTGCGCCTGTTCGACTCCGTGCTCACGCACATGGGCGGCAGTTGGGCGACGCTGCCGGGCGACGCGCAGCGTCTCCGTGCGCTCACCCTCATCGACCACAGCTACCACGCGATCACCGATCCGACGAGCGTGTTCGACACGATGGTCGGGTCAGGCCTCATCGAGCACCGCGTCGGCGCACCGATGGCCGCCGGCACCGAGACCGAACGGTGGGTCCCGCCGGTGGCGACGCGCGCCCGCGCCCGCGCGCGCTTCCTGGCGGCCCACGGCGGCATGCCCGGCCTGCGCGTGGACTGGGGCGGGGTCTACGAGCCTACAACGGGCCGCTGGCGCCTGCTCGGCGATCCGTTTGCCCTCGAGTTCGACTCCTGGTCTGCCGACCAGCGCATCACGCCGCGCGCGGAGCCCGTGGCCGCCGAAGACCTCCCCTTCTGAACGGGTCGGTCAGCGCGTTTCCTGGAAGCGATACAGCAGCGCGAACGACTCGAGGCTCGGTGCCACCGGCGGCGTCGACTCGACGTTGTTCTTCATGATGAAGCGCCAGTTGGCGTAGCGCACTTCGTTGGCGCGGAAGGAGTCGGCCGGACCCGCGAACCTGGCGAGGAAACCGTCCTCCGCCAGACGATTGGGATCGTCCACGTAGTCGGTGACGTGCAGGTTGTAGGTGTGCGTCCAGAAGTTGCGCGCCTGGTTGCTCGCGTTGAACTGGTCGCTGTACTTGCGGATGCCGGCATCCCCCGCCTTGCGCGGATCGAGCGGGAAGTTGAGGTTGTCGGGCCGCACCTGGTTGCGCCGCGTCCAGAACGGGAACGCGCACTCGACGGCGATCCACGGCCGCGGGTCGACGATGCTCGCACCGCGGTACTGCGGCACGATCTCCGTCCCGCCCGGCAGCGAGTCGAGCGACGGCTCGAAGAGCGTGGTGAACATCGGCGCCGTGCCGCGCGGCATCACGCTCGTCGCACCCGCCGGGAAGTACGGGCCGAGGCGTGGATCACGGTTGGGGAAGGCCGGATCGACGCGGTGCGGGTCGAGCAGATCGACGAACCCCGCGGTCACCACCGACTGCCGCTTCAGGAAGTCGGTCTGGATCCAGTAGAAGGAGTTGTCGCCGAAGGCGGTCGGCTGCCCGGTGACCGGATTGATGCCGCCGCTCGCCCGGCTCCACTGCGACGAGCCCGGGGTCACGCGGCGGATCTGGCCGTTGGCGACGCCGCCCGCAGAGTAGACCCGGAAATACGGCACCGACGACGACGTGACGGTAAGCGCGATCTGCCAGCCGTTCGCGCCGGACGCCACGTAGCCGCGACCCTCCGGCAAGTTCGCCGCGTCGGGGTACATCTGGAAGTCGCCGAGCAGCGGCAGCGCGATCGCGCCAACGAGCCCGTCGGTGATGGTCTCGACGGTCGTCCGGCTGCGGAGGTGGAAGTTCCGCGTGTTCATCCAGCGGCCGTAGTTGAAGCTCAACTGGCCGTTGGAGGTGCGCGTCACGAAGCGGCCGCCGCCGGTGAGGAAGGGCGAGATGATGTACGGTTCCCAGTCACGGCTGCCGTTGGCGACATCCGCGCTGTGCCGGCTCACGCCACCCTGCACGTCCAGGGTCTCGTCGCGCCATACGAAGTAGGGCTTCTCGAGCGGCGGCAGCGGGTGGAACCGGTTGACGTTGTTGGGCTCCGTGAACGCGAGGTTCGCGTCGATCACCACGTAGTGGTCGCGATAGCCAACGTGCTCCGGCGGGTTGCGGGGACCGGCCGGCTCCGGTGCGCCGCGGGTGTCCGTGTCGCGTGCGAAGTTCCTGGCGAAGGTGGGGTCGAGGCCGGAGCTCTCGATCGCGTACGGCAACGCCCACTGGGTGCCGACGCAGTTCTCGGCCCGGTACTCCGAGTGCCCCACGAAGAGGCTCATGCGGTCGAACTCGTCGAACACCAGCGTGCTGTTCGTGTGCGGCGCCCAGTGCACCTCCTCGAGATCGAGGTTGAAGTCGAACGGGTCGACGCGCGAGAGGTTGAGATCGATCTCACGCCACACGGTCATGAGACGACAACCGTACGGGTTGAGCGGGTTCTGGATCGGCTGGCCGAACTTGGTCCCCGCCGTGTTCGCGGCGATCTGCGCCTCGCCGCCGTCCGACTCCGGGCACCAGCGCAACTCGCTGTCCTGCGACGGCGGCGGCTGCTGGTTGAGGTCGTCGGCCACGCGCGAGATGCGCGCACTGGGCCGCGCGTGGATCCGCCCGGCGAAGTAGTTGACGGCGCCGAACAAGTCTTCGAGCGGGTAGGCCTTGTCGTTCGCCTGACCGCCGACGCGTCGGATCTCGTCCGAACGGTAGTAGGACGGCTGCTCGTCCTCGTCGATCGCCTCGAAGCGGCGCGCGACGTTGACGACCCGGTTGTTCGGGAAGAGCGGCTGGCCGCGCGCATCGTTCCGCACGTCCAGGGTGAAGTCGACGAGGATCGAGTCCTGCAGGCGGCCGGCATCGGCCAGGAAGTCGAGTTCGTTGCCGGCGAGGTCCTTGATGCCCTTCTGCCCACCGAGGATGTGCAGGTAGTAGGTCCGGAACGCCTCGTTCTGCGGCAGCCGCAGTTCGTCGTCCAGGTAGAAGCCGAGCGGCGGTTGCAGGCGCACGGTCGTCTGCGACCCGTCCTCGTCGAAGCGTCGTCCCACCACCAGATGGGGTGTGACGAACTTGTTCCGGTCGAACGACGCAGGATCCATCACGCTGTCGGTGAGGAACTGCTGGATGGCTTCCTCGCCACGCGTGCCGGTCAGCGGCTTGGTCGCGAAGAACAAGCTGTCCTGGGCGCGCACCGAGTGGATATCGATCGGCTTGCTGAACCGGACGATCACCGCCGCGAACGGTGAGATGTCGCGGTTGGGCACCTGCGCCCCACCGGCGCCGGCGATGGGCGATGGCGAGAAGCGCACGAAGTACTGCGGGTCGTCGCTGCCGGCACCACCGTCCCCGGACTCGTACTCGGCCACGACGACCGCACGCGGGGCGAACTGTGGCAACCACTGTTCACGCTCGACCCGATCTGCCGGGTACCCCGGCATCTTCGCCGGGTCGGCCGCCGCGAGCGCCGGCTCACGGCGCACCAGCACGAGCGTGTGAGTGAGCTCCTTGCGATCGCGCGGATCGGCCACGATCTCCGTCACCGCCAACTGCGTCGCCAAGCCGTCGGCACTCACGATGCGCAGCGCGTCGCCCGCGTCGATCCGATGCGCGACGCTGCCCTTGTAGATGGTCAGCAACTGGGTGAAGGCGTCCACATCCTCGACGCGCTCCAGGTACATCAACATCTCGCCGACGAGGCGCGGCGGCACCGGGTCACGCCGGAACCCACGCGAGATCTCGGCGGTGTCGTCGAGCGAGTTGCCGGAGCGGAAGTCGCGGATCACGCTCTTGCTGCCGCCGTTGTTGAGCCCGGTGAGCTGGGCCTCGTCGTCGCGCCGCAGCGACGGGATCCCCAGCGGTCCCTCGATCGCGAACGCGAGACGGATGTTGGCCCCGACCTGGTCCGCCGCCTCCGGAAGTCCGCCGGCCTGGTTCCGCACCTGCAGCCGGACGCCCTCGCTGCCGAGGAGGACCGGGTCGATGATGAGCTGTGCACCGCGTGGCACGAACCGCGCCGGGATGACCTCGAAGTCCCCCGTCGTGTTCGCGTCGTTGGGATCGCCGACGATGCGCAGCACCTGGATCGCCTCGCTGTTCTTCACGCCGACGATCTGCCCGTTCTGCATCTCGTAGAAGAACGAGGTGTCGATGCCGAGGTCGCGCGTGAACGTGACCCGGATCGCGCCGTTGCGCGGAACCACGGTGAACGGCGACTGGGTCGTGTCCTGCCCGAACCGGCCGGGACCCACGCGCCGCACCCGGTCGTCGAGCGCATCGAACGCGCGCTCGAACTCGGGGGTGCCGATCTCGCGCGTGATCAGCAGACGCGGCTGCAGGTTGTCGGGGTTGGCGGCGAGGAAGTCGTAGAGGATCTCGTTGTCGCGCTTGTTGCGATTCGCGCCATCGCGCTCGTCCACGATGTCGGCCCCGATGAGCACGTCTTGCGCCACCAGCGCGGTGCCAAAGCCCCCTGCCGCCGTGCGGCGGAAGCCGTACACGTCCACCAGCGAGCCGTACTCCACCGCCAGCACCGCGGTGGTGCCGCCAGCGCCCAAGCCCGGAGCGTTCCCACCACCGCCGCCGCAGCCGGCGGTGAGCGGGAGCAGGGTCAGGAGGAGAAGGGAGAACCGGCGATTGGTCTCACGCATGGGCAGCGGGGAGAGAGTCGGGCACCGAGGAACGCGCGCCTCGACCTTCATATCAGGCGGGCGGGACGCGGTAACCCGCGCAGGTCGCCGTACCCGGGGGAGACGAGATGCCGAGACGTGGTGGGAAGCCTACCACCCACCGGCGCCCAGAGCTCTCGCGCTTCGGGGTGCGGGGGAAGTCCCGTACTCGCCAAACGGTACGCCGAGTTCGATCACCCGGAGTGGGGCCCGCGGCGCACCGAGCGCAATCTCCACGCTGGACCAGCCTGACGCGGCGCAGCGCAGCGCCAGCGACCCCGGGGGGAGATCGAGATCCCGTTCCCGTCGCTTCGGTGCGAAGGTTACCACCGCGCGCCCCCCGGGGGCGGGGAGGAGGGGATCCGAGAACCCGACCGTCAGCGGCGTCGCTTCCCGCCACGCGACGACCCGCAGACAGGCCGCTGGAACCACGGCGCCGGGTCGCAGCAGGTGGGGCCCGGCGAACGCACTCGCCGACCAGGCAGCCGCGTGGTCCCACGCAGGGTCGCCGGGCGCGAAGACGACTTCCGCCGTCGCCCAGAGCGGGAGCCGCACGTCCACCATCGCCGCCGTCACCCGCACCACTCCGATCGCGTCGCCGGTCAGGACCAGGGCGAGGCGGAGATCGCCGTCCGCCTCCGGCTGCGCCTCGGACAAGCCACCCCCGGTCCAGTCCCGCTCCCAGTCGCACGCCAGCCCGAGCCGCGCCAACCGATCGGCGACCGCCGCCCAGCGCGCGCGAGGGTCACCGCGGGGCGTCGCGGCAAACGCGGCCCACACTTCTCCCTCGACGTCGACGCGGGGAGCGAAGCGCGGCTGGTGCAGGAGTACAGCGACACCCGACGACGAGGTCGCGGTCGGCGCGACGGGCGTCAGGGTCCAACCCGATGCCGGGCTCGCGGTGCGCTGCACGCCGACCTGCGTCGGCGGGAGCGACACGGCGACCATGACGGCGACCGGCCCTTGCCCCTCGTCGCGGTTCGCGGGCGACGGCGCCAAGGGCTCTCGCACCCACGGCGCCAACGACCACGCAGCCAGCAACAGGAGGGTGATCGACCCGCCGGCGAATGCGACGCCGCGCGCGGTCATCGGGTCACTGCGCGGTGAAGTCGATCACGTGGTCTGCGAAGAGCTCCGGCTGGTCCTTCACCATGACCCGCACGGTGAGCTGGTAGGCCCCGGCGCGCAGCGGCAGCTTGACCCCCGCCGTCTGGATGCTCACGACCTCCCGTGTGATCGTCTCGAACAACGACGCGAGCTTGCCGCTCGACGGGTTCTGCACGAACACGCCACCCTGGCTCTCGGCGAGCTGACGGATCGGCTCGGCATCGAGATTGGTGCCGAGGCCGATCGAGTGCAGCGTGAAGGTCGGCAGCTTGCCCTGCGCCCGGAGCGCCGCGATGCGATCGACCAACACCTGATGGGTGTTGGTGGGCTGACCGGGACGGTGCTTGAGGTGCGGGAACGGCACCGCGAGCTGTTCGTTGGTCTCCTGCGTCACGAAGTAGCTGCGGTTGTCGCGGCCGTCCGTGAACAACACCATGACGTGGCGGTCCTGCGCCTTGGTGGCGAAGCCGCTGGCGACCGCGGCGACGTGCTTCTGCAGCATGAAGTCGACGGCACCGAACAGGCGCGTGTCGTTCTCACCGCTGCGTGGCGCCGTGATCAGGCTGATGTTGGTCACCGACTTGTCGTCGGGATAGTGGATGTAGTCGTCGAACCACAGCCAGTCGGCGCGAACCTGCGCCAGACTGCCGCGCGCCTGCCATTCGGCGGTCACTGCTTCCACGCTCGCGCGGGCCGCGGCGAGCATGGGCTGGAACGCCGGCGGCTGGTGGTCGACGATCATCGAGTAGCTGCCGTCGAGCACGAGGCTGTACATCATGTCGCCGCCGAGTTCGTTGCGGTCCAGCACCGACTCGCCACTGACCTTGGCGCCGTCGAGATAGAACTCGATCTTGGTCTCGGCGACCGTCATGGCGCGCCGCGAGTCGCTGAGGGACGCGCGCGCCACGAACGACATCAGCACGCGCGTGCGACCATCACCGTCCGAGCTGATGCTCGGCGAACCGGTCGGTTCGAGCGACAGGGCCTGGATGCCGGTGGGAGATCCATCCCCGTCCCCACCACACGCCGAGAAGAGAGACGCCACGAGCAACGCGGCGACGAGGCGACCGGTACATGCCGGTCGCGGAGCGAGAAACGACATAAGGAGAATCCTCCGTCAGGAAACCGCCGAAGCGACAAAGGACGCGCGCAGAGTAACCTGCGCCGGCCATGCTGCAACCGCGATCGCCGTGCAGATCCTGATCCGCGAAGCGTTGGCGCTCTTGCGGGAGCACGCGATCGACGAGGTCGACGCGCACACGCGCGCGCTCGCGGTGCTCCGCCAACCCGTGAGCGCCGATCCCCGCGCGGCGCTCGACGAGTACCTGGACCGACCGTCGCGTCGGCTGGCGGCATACGGGACGCTGCGACCCGGCGAGTCGAACCACGGTCAGGTGGCGGCACTGCGCGGTCGGTGGCGGCTCGGCTCGGTCGTGGGTTCGCTGCGCACACTCGGCAGCGGCCACCCCGGCCTCGACCTCGAGCCGGCGACGACCGCGGTACCCGTCGGCGTGCTCGAGTCCGACGACCTGCCTTCGGCCTGGGCGCGCCTCGACGCGTTCGAGGGTCGCGACTACCGGCGCACCCTCGTGCTGGTGAACCTGATCCCCACGGGACACTGCGTCGCGTACGCGTACCTGGCCGCGCGCCCCGCGCGCTCTTGACTCGTCGGCCGGGTTCTGCTCTGATCCCGCGCCCTCCTACCGCGCCATTTTCGGAGAATAGTAAGTGTCTCGCTACACCGGCCCCCGCATCAGGATCCTGCGTCGTCTCGGCGAAGTGCTCCCTGGCCTCACCTGGAAGCAACCGAAGCACCGCCAGAACCGGCCGGGCCAGCACGGTGCGTTGCCGCGCCGCAAGGTGAGCGAGTACAAGCTGCGCCTCGATGAGAAGCAGAAGGTGCGGTTCAACTACGGGCTCTCCGAGCGGCAGCTGCGCCGGTTCTTCCGCATCGCCAAGAAGTCGCCGGGCAACACCGGCCTGCGCCTGCTGCAACTGCTCGAGTCACGCCTCGACAACGTGCTGTACCGCGTCGGCATCGCGCCGACGATCCGCGCGGCGCGGCAGCTCGTGAACCACGGCCACGTCCTGGTGGACGGTCGCCGCTGCAGCATCGGCAGCCGCGTGCTGACCTCCGGCGAGAAGGTCACGCTCAAGCCTGCCGCCCAGAAGATGGCGCTGGTCCAGAACTCGCTCGCCGAGCCTGGCCGCCAGGTGCCTCCCTTCCTCACGTTCGACGCAGAGAAGGTGACGGTCGAGTTCATCCAGGACCCGGCCCGCGAAGACGTGCAGCTCGACGTGAAGGAGAACTTCATCGTCGAGTGGTACAGTCGAATCGCGTGACACGGCGCGTGCCCGCGCCGCGCGGGCCGCCTACTCCTTCGGCGCGAAGCGGGGATCGACCTCGCCGGTCAACGCCCGCAGGAAGGTGACGATCGCCGCCACATCCGCCGGCGCCAGTTCCTTGCCCAACTGGTGCCGCGCCATGAGCTTCACCGCGTCCTGCAACGACGTCACGCTGCCGTCGTGGAACCACGGGCCGGTCTCGGCCACGTTGCGCAGCGACGGCACCTTGAACACGCCGCGGTCCGCCTCGTCCTTGGTGTGCTCGAAGCGGCCGGGATCCTTGGTCTCGTAGGGCTTCACGAGCCCGAGCTTGCGGAACATGCTGCCGCCCATCAGGCGCCCCATGTGGCACGTCACGCAGCCCGTGGCGAGGAACGTCTTCAGGCCGGTGCGCTCCTCGGCCGTCAGCGCGTCCGCCTTGCCGTCGACGAAGTCGTCGAAGCGGGAGCGCGTCACCAGCGTGCGCTCGAACGCGCCCACCGCGCGCTGGAAGTTCCTGGCCGTGACCGGCTGCGGCTCGCCCGGGAACGCGCGCTGGAACGACGCCACGAGCGTGGGGTCGGCGTTGAGCCTGGCCACGAGCGCGGCTTCGTCCGCGAGGCCGTGCTCAATGGGGTTGAGGACCGGCCCGATCGCCTGATCCTCGATCGTGTGCGCGCGGCCGTCCCAGAACTGCTCGAAGTGGAGCGCGGCGTTGAGCGTGCTCGGCGCGTTGCGCCCGCCCTTCTGACCGCCCACGCCCTCGGACACGGGCTTGCCGTCCACGCCAAAACGCGTGAGTTCGTGACAGCTCGCGCACGCCACGGTGCCGTCGCTCGACAGACGCTTGTCGTGGTAGAGGACCTTGCCGAGGTCGACCTTCGCCTTGGTGAGGACGGTGTCCAGGGCCGGCGGCGTGGGCTCGATCCGGAACGCCGCGAGGTCGGCGTCGGTGAAGGTCGGACCGGCCGGGGCGCCGGGGCCGCAACTCGCGGTGACAAGGACGAAAAGACTGGCGATGAGGACGGGGCTGCTGCGCATCGCGCGCAATCTAGACGGGTCGCGCCGTGAGGAAAGCGGCAACTCGCGCCACGGCCAACGCCAGATTCGACGCCGCCGTGTGCCCGCTCGCGCGCCGCGGCACGAGCGAGTGGTCGCCATCGGGGCACCACGCCAGCTCGATCGCCGGCGAGAGCACATAGCCAGCCACCTCGGCGCGCCCGCCGAAGGCATCGCGCTCACCCTGCACGATGAGCGTGGGCGTCCGCAGGTCGGCAAGGTGTGCCACGCGCAGCCGCGCCGGCTGCTTCGGCGGATGGAACGGATAGCCGAGGCAAACCAGCGCGCCGACCTCCAGGTCGTCGGCGACGAGGCTCGCGATCCGCCCCCCCATCGACTTGCCGCCGATGGCAAGCCGCGACCGTGGCACGTCGGCCGCGAGGGCCGAGACCACGTCGTGCCATGTCTGCCGCAGCACCGGCTCGCGGTCGGGCGGCCGGCGCGATCCGTCGCGCCGCGCGGCCATGTAGGGGAACTCGAAGCGCGCGACGCGCAGCCCCGTCTGCACGAAGCCCGCTGTCAGGTCTTCGAGGAACGGCGAGTCCATCGGCGCGCCGGCGCCGTGCGCCAGCGCGAGCGTCCAGGGCGCGTGCGCGTCACCATCGACGCGCAGATCGACACCCTGCGGTGTCAGCGCGGCTCGCCCTTCTTGGCGTTCTCGGCCTTCTCGGCCTTCTCGGCCTTGGCGGCCGTCGCGCTCACCGCGAGCGTGCCGGCCATCGAGCCGAAGGCGACCGCGAGGTTCCCGTCGGTGTCACCCTTGCCGGCGGTGAGGACCAGCGACAGGCGCGAGTTCATCGCGTCCTGCTCCGCGAGGGCAAGCTTGACCTTCACGGTGCCGCCGGCTTCGTCCTCGAGGACGAGGTGGAATGCGACGTCGGCATCGACCTCGAAGTACAGCTTGTGCGTGCCGGTCTTGACGCCCTGGCCGCCGATCGTGCAGTCCTTCGACACCGTCAGCGACCCGGTGGGGTTGGCCTTGAGGTCGGTGTTGGTGCGGGTGCGCCCCGCCTCCGTCTTCAGCGCCTCCATGAACCGGCCCTGCGCCCAGCTCAGCGAGCGGTACTTGATCTCGATCGAGCAGCCATTGGCGAACTCGATGCCCTGGGTCGCCTTGGGCACGGCCCGGTTGGCGGAACCACCGCGTTGCGCGGTGAGGGGCAGAGCGATGGCGAGAAGGGTGGCGGCGATGGCGAGGGTGCGCATGAGTTGTCGGTTGGGGATGGGGTCAGGCGAAGGCCGCGATCTTAGCCACGCCCCGACGCCAACGCAGCTTCCGCGCGTCGCTCGTTGACTCACCGACCCTGTCCTGCCGAAATCAACCGCACGCGCTCGCCATGGCTGCCGATCCACACATGCCCGTCCCGGCCGCAGCCTCCCCCCGGATCACCGGCACCTGGGTCCGTTGCCGCACCCACCGCGGTGGATCGAGAGGCCGCCTCGGATGACCACCTCCGCCCTGATCACACTGGGGCTCGTGTTCCTGGTCTGCCTGTGGGGCGGGCTCGTCCTGGGTCCCGACCGGCTGATCCCGTTCCTGCTCTTCTGCGGCACGCTGCTGTTGCCGCCGAACGTGGTGTGGAACCTCCCCGCGCTTCCCGACCTCGATCGCAGGACGGCGGTGACCCTGCCTGCCCTGTTCCTGCTGCTCACCACGAGCCGGCAACGTTGGGCCGCCTACCGTACCGCGTGGCCCGACGCGTTCCTGTACGCGTTCGTCGCCTGGGGCGTGTTCTGCGTGTTCCTCCTGCAGGGCACATGGCCGGCGCTCGCGAGGTTCATGGTCATGCTGGTGAGCCTGGTCGTCCCGTACGTCGCCGGCCGACTCTATCTGCACTCGCACGACGACCTGCAGGCCTTCATCAAGGCCACGATCCCTCTCTTCATCCTGTACCTCGGCCTGATCCTGATCGAGACCCGCATGGGACCCGTGTTCCGCCCGTCGCTCTACGGCGTCTGGACGGTCACCGACATGCGCGGGGGGCTGTACCGGCCCACGGTGTTCGCCAGCGACACGCTCGAGCTCGGCCACCACATGGGGCTGGCGGCGATCCTCTTCCTCGGCACCTGGCGCGGCTGGCGCGGTCAGGGCCAGCCACTGCCGCGCTTCCTCCTGCCAGCAGCCCTCGCCACGGCAGCGGGTTGCCTGCTCACGCTGAGTCGCGGGCCGATCACGGGACTCGCGTTGGCGCTGCTCGGCCCCGTCCTGCTGCGCAACACGCGCTGGCTCGGGGTCGCTCTGGGCCTGGCCGGCTTCGCTCTCTTCGTGTGGATGATGAGTCCGCTCGGCTCTGGCGCCCAAGCTGCGCACTACCTCGGCGCCACCAACGACGACATCGGCTCCACGGGCCAGACCCTGAACTACCGGTTCCTGCAGATCGATCACTTCAAGTCGATGGTGCACTCGACGCCCTGGGTGGGGTTCGGCGAGAACTACCAGCGGCCGGGCCCGATCAAGGTGATCGACGGCATCCTCCTCCTGCACACGCTCGCCTATGGGTTCCCGGGCGCCGTGCTGATCGTCTCGTTCTGGCTGGCGGTCGCGTGGTACGTCGGGCGTGCCGCGTTCGCCGGCAACACGCCCTTCGCCTACATCGGCGCCTACCTCGCCCCCATCATCGGCTGGCTGACGTTCTCGGCCTGGGGCGACTCGTTCCTGCGCCAGCCACACCTGATGCTGATGTCGGCGGTCGTCGGGGCGATGTACACCGAACGCCGGCTCGCCAAGCCGCTGCTCCCGCCGGTGCAGAGCATGGTGTTCAGGCGCGGCTGATCCTTCGGCTACGATCGGCGCGATGCGTCTCGCACTCGGCCTCGCCCAGGCGGCGTTGCTCTCCGCATGCGCCAGCGTGCCCCACGTCACCGCCCCAGGTGCCGGCGCCCTCGTCCACGTCGTCGCCTTCTGGATCAAGCCGAGCGCGCCGCCCGAGCTCGGCACGCGCATGGTCGAGTTCTACACGCGGCGGCTGCACGGCAGCGTGCCCGGCGTGGAGGTAGTCTGGATCGGCAAGGCGCGGCCGTCCGGCCGCGACGTGGTCGACGACTCGTTCTCGCTCATGAGCATCGTCCGCTTCGCGGACGGCGCAGCGGAGGCCGACTGGCAGACGCACCCGGTGCACGAAGAGCTGCGGACCCTGATGGGCGAACACCTCGAGCGGGTCGTGGTCTACGACTTCGTCGAGTGACGATGGACCCGAGTCGAGATCCCCCGCCGGCGCCCGTGCCCGCACCGGCAACCGCCGAGCAACGCGCCATCGCCGAACGCCTGGGGCTCCCCCAGGTGCGGCGCCACATCTTCCTCTGCTGCGATCAGACCGTGCCCAAGTGCTGCGACAAGGGCGAGTCGCTCGCGGCGTGGGAGTTCCTCAAGCGGCGGCTGCGGGAACTCGGACTCTCCGAACACGGTGGGGTGCAGCGCACGAAGGCCAACTGCCTGCGCATCTGCGCCGGCGGCCCGATCGCCGTCGTCTATCCCGAAGGCACCTGGTACGGGGGCTGCGACCCCGCGACACTCGAGGAGATCATCCAGGAACATCTGCTTGCGGGCCGGCCGGTGCACCATCGCGCCATCGGCACGCACCCCCTGCAGCCCGATGCTCCGGCGCCGGACTCGGCCTCGACATGACCGCGGTGCGGCGTAGGCTCCGCGGCAACCCGTGAGCGAACTCCACCCCGCCTTCGTCGACGAACCACCGCCACGAAAGGTCGGCAAGATCGTGGTGGTCCTGCCGGCGTATCGCGCCGCCAAGACGGTGGAGGCCACGGTCGCCGCGGTGCCGAAGGACCCGCGCATCGAGTTCCTCCTGGTCGACGACCACAGCCCCGACGACACGCTGGCGACGGCGCAGCGGCTGGGCATCCGCGCGGTGCGCCACGAGCGCAACCTAGGCTACGGTGGCAACCAGAAGACCTGCTACCGCCTCGCGCTCGAGATGGGCGCCGACATCGTGGTGATGCTCCACCCCGACTACCAGTACGACCCGCGCGTGGTGCCGACGCTGGCCGAGTTCATCGGCCTCAACATCTGCGACGTCGTGCTGGGCAGCCGCATCCGCAGCCGGCGCGAAGCCGTGCGCTGCGGCATGCCGCGCTGGAAATACCTCGCCAACCGCCTGCTGACGATGACCGAGAACGTGGTGCTCGGGCAGAACCTCGGCGACTTCCACACCGGCTACCGGGCGTACGCGCGCGAGGTGCTCGAGCAGATCCCCTGGCAGGCGAACTCCGACGACTTCGTGTTCGACAGCCAGTTCCTCGCCCAGGTCGCATTCTTCGACTTCCGCATGAGCGACGTGCCGGTGCCGTGCCGCTACTTCAAGGAAGCGTCGTCGATCAACTTCAAGCGCAGCCTGCGCTACGGCCTGCTCACGGTCTGGACGCTGCTGCAGTTCACGCTCGCGAAGCTGCGGCTGGCGAAGTTCGCGATCTTCTCGCGCAAGCGCAACTGACTCAGTCCGGCAACCGGTCGGGGATCACGACCGCTTCCTTCACGCCGAAGTCGCGCTCCAGCGCCTCGCCGATCTCCTGGGCGAGCGGCAGCCCGCGATCGTCGAACACGCGGATCTCGCCGTTCTGCAGGGTGAAGCTCTCGGTGCGCACGAGGAGGACGCTGTCGCGATTCCGCACCGTGCCCGCGTAGATGTCGAAGGTCTTGCGCGCCCACCCCTCGACGTCCAACCGGTAGCCTTGCCTCGCACACAACGCGGCCAGCATCTGCTCGAGGCGGTCGTCGTCGGACTGGTTGCGGTGGATCTTGACCATGGCAGGGCGGGCAATCTCTGCGCTGCCGGGCGACGAATCAAGGTGGTGGCGCACACGGCGGACCGCGCCAGACCGCGACACGACCGATGCTTTCCCACTCGGCGCCAAGGTCAGGGCCCGCATCGCCGATATAGACTCTGATCCTCCCGTGCTGCCGCCGCGTCCCAATCCCATCGAGCCGCGATGACCGTCGCCATCCTAGGCGCCGGCATCACCGGCCTCGCCTTCGGCTATCTGCTGGCCAAGCGCGGCATCCCGGCGCGCATCTTCGAGGCCGCGGCGACGGAGGGCGGCCTCGCCGGCACCTACCGGCACCCGAGCGGGTTCGCGTTCGACTTCGGGCCGCACGAGTTCGTCACCGACAACGAGGAGCTGAAGGCCCTCCTGCGCGAGGTCTGCGGCGACGACCTGCTGACGGTGGTCAAGAAGACCTCGCAGCACTTCGGCGGACGCCTCGTCCCCTACCCGTTCGGCCTGGTCGACGTGGTGCGCAGCATCAACCCGTTGATCACCCTGCGCGCCGGCTTCGAGGCCGCGTTCAACCGGCTCTGCAACCTGTTCCGCAAGCCGGCCGACGACAGCTTCGCGGCGTGGACCAAGGCGCGGTTCGGCCGTTCGCTGTACGACGTGTACTTCGGACCCTACACGCAGAAGGTCTGGGGCATCGATCCGCACGACATCGACCCGCGCACCGCCTCGGACCGGATCACGGTCGATTCGGTGTGGGACCTCTTCAAGAAGATGGTCAAGCACCGCTGGCTCGGCGCCGACGACTTCAAGAAGACCCACAGCGAGTTCCGCAAGGACTTCCTGTACACGCGCGGCGGCGCGGGCACGCTGCAGCGCCACCTGCGCCGCGCCTTCGAGGAACTGGGCGGCAGCATCGAGTTCGGACGCCAGCTCGTGGCCGTGCGCCGCAACGCCGACGGCGACATCGACGAACTCCGGTTCGCCGACGGCTCGACGCACGGCGGCTTCGACAGCGTGGTGTCCACGATCCCGCTGCCGGCGCTCACCAGGATGGTGCTGGGCCCGCGCGCCGATCGGCTGCTGGCCGACAACCACCTGCCCTTCCGGGGCATGGCGTTCGTCTTCCTGCGCGTCGGCAAGCCGGTCGTGACCGGCAACCACTGGATCTACTTCCCGGACGCCAAGGTACCGTTCCAGCGCAGCACCGAGTTCGGCCTGTTCGAGGCCGACATGTGCCCGCCAGGCACCACCGGCCTCGTGCTCGAGGTCGCGATGAGTCCCGAAGAGCCCGCCTGGCAGCAGGCGGACACGACCATCGCCGAGGACAGCATCACGGCGCTGTGCCAGCTCGGCTTCCTGAACCGCGCCGACGTGCTCGGCTACGACGTCGTGCGCACGCGCTTCGCGTACCCGGTCCAGGTGCAGCAGTACAAGGAGCGCGCCGGCCGGCTGCTCGAGGCGCTCGGCGAAGCCAGGAACCTGGTATCCGTGGGGCGCCAGGGCCTGTTCCGCTACTGCAACCAGAACGAGTGCATCGAGATGGCGATGGAAGTGGTGCCGATGCTGGCGGCCGGCCAACGCAGCATCCGCTACCTGCGCGAGGGTTCCTGGTTGGGCGTCGGCATCACCGACGGCTACCAGGCAAGCCGGACCTGAGCCCCGCTCCGCCTGGCGGTGCGAAGCACCGCAGGCAGCCTTGGGTCACAGGCGTAGACTGCCGCGATGGACCGTCGACGCTTCCTCGGCGCCATCGGCGCGCCGCTCCTCGCCACGCATGCGCTCCGCCGCGACCACGAAGGGGCGCTCGCCGCGCTCGAGGCCGCGGACCGGCGCGGCCGGTCGCCGGAGTCCGACGCCGAGGACGAAGCGCTGTGGGCCGAGGTGGCGCGCGCGTTCCCACTCGACCGCAGCATCCTGAACCTCAACAGCGGCGGCTGCAGTCCCACGTCGTCGATGGCGCTGGAGGCGATGAAGCGGCACCTCGACTACTGCAACAAGGCGCCGCCGTACACCCTGTGGACGGAACTCCCGCCGCAGCGCGAGGCCGTGCGCGCGCAGCTCGCGCGGGCCTTCGGCGCCGATCCGGAAGAGATCGCCATCACCCGCAACGCGTCGGAAGGCCTGCAGATCTGCGAGGCGGGGCTCGACCTGAAGGCCGGCGACGAGGTCGTCACCACCGACCAGGACTACCCGCGGATGCTGAACACCTGGAAGCAGCGCGAGCGCCGCGACGGCATCGTGCTGCGGGAGATCGAGCTGCCGGTCCCGTGCGAGGACGACGCCGAGGTCGTGCGCCGATTCGCCGCCGCGCTCACCGACAAGACCCGCGTCATCCTCATCAGCCACGTGATCAACCTCACGGGCCAGATCCTGCCGGTGCGCGCGGTCGCCGACCTCGCCCGCGCCCGCGGCATCCCCGTCATCGTCGACGGCGCACACTCGCTGGCGCAGTTCGGCTTCGCGGTGGCAGACCTCGGCGCCGACTACTTCGCGACCAGCCTGCACAAGTGGCTCGCGGCGCCGGTGGGTTGCGGCCTGCTCTGGGTACGGAAGGATCGCATCGGCGGTCTATGGCCCTTGCAGGCCGCCCCGGCAGCGCTCGACGACGACATCCGCAAGTTCGAGGAGATCGGCACGCACCCGCTGGCTCCCTACCTGGCCATCGCCGAAGCGCTCACCCTGCATCAGACCATCGGCATGGCCCGCAAGTCGGCGCGCCTGCGCTTCCTGCGCGACACCTGGGCCAGGCGCGCCCTGGCCACCGGACGCGCGCGCCTGCACACCAGCCTGCGGCCCGCGTTCTCCTGCGCGATCGGCACGCTGGAACTCGAGGGGATCGACAGCCTCGCGCTGGCGAAGTGGCTGTGGGACGAGCGCCGGATCCTGGTGGCCGGGATCAAGCATCCCCGCTTCGAGGGGATCAGGATCAGCGCCAACGTCTTCACCACGCTGGACGAACTCGACACACTGAGCGCAGCGATCGAGCACGTCGCCCGGCACGGCCTGCCCGGCTGAGCGAGCAGGCGAGTCGGCCTAGCTAGCGGACCGGGATCCAGGTCTGGCCGTCGTTGCCGGTGGCGTTGATCGCCAACGGCGCCGTCATCGTGCGCCCGCCACCCCGCAGGTAGGCCGAGTCCGCCCGCGGGCCGCGCGTCGCGCCGCTGTACTTCGACGCGTTGGTCTGGTTGGGGGCGACCAGGATGTCGCCCGCCTGGTTGACGAAGAACACCCGGGATCCCGTCACCGACCACTGCACCGGCCACGCGTACGCACACCACAGGTTCTGGGCAGCCGTCGCGTCAGGGTTGTTGCGGTTCGATGCGCCGCCCGTGGTCGCCTCCGCCACGAAGCGGGCGGTGGCGTTGGGGAGGAAGACCGAGAAGAAATAGCCGCTGCGCTCGATGGCGCAGCCCTGGTTGGGATTCCCCCGGTACCGCACCGCCGTCACGTCGGCAGGCCCGAGCAGCCTCGGCTGCACCAGGTTGTTCGACTGTCGCCCGTTGCGCTGGCGGATCCCGACGCCGGCATTCAGCTCGGCGAGGAAGCCGTACTCCCCGGTTCCGTTGGTGTTGACGTCGATGGCACCCGACACGCGGCACTGCATCTGGGCGCGCGCGATCTCCCGCAGGGTCGCGATCGCGGCGGTCTCGTTCGCCACCGCCCGCGACCCGACGAGGTTCGGGACCGCGATGGCCGCGAGGACCGCGATCACCGCGACCACGATCATCAACTCGATCAATGTGAAACCGGACTGCCGTCTGTGCATGGTTCTTCCCCTTCTCCATGTGCATCGGCCAGCACCGCGTCTCACCGCGGGACTCCGCAACTCTTCTTCAGCGCACCGTGATCAGCTCGATCCGGAACACGAGGGTGGCGCCCGCGGGGATCACCGGCGGTCGCCCCTCGGCCCCGTAGGCAAGGGCCGCCGGGATCACGAACTGGGCCATGCCGCCCTCCTTCATGAGCTGCAAGCCCTCGGTCCACCCGTCGATCACGCCGCGCAGGGGAAACTCCGCCTCCTCGCCGCTGGCGTAGCTGGAGTCGAAGACCTTGCCGTCCTCCAGCCAGCCCACGTAGTGAACCTGCACGACGTCGTCCGCGGTGGGCGTCTTGCCGGTGCCCTCGCGCAGCGTCTCGTAGGCGAGCCCGCTCGCGGTCTTCTTCAGCTTGTCGGCGTCGCTCGCCTTGAACTCCGGCACCGGCATGGGGCGGAAGGTGCGCACGACCTCGAACTGCCAGACGCACAGCTTCGCGTCGCCGAGGGTCGGCGGGCGACGCTCGGCGTCGGGGAACGCAGCCTCGACCGGCACTTCGGCCACGCACCGGCCGCCGGTCTTGAGCAGGCCGACGAGTTCCTTCATGAACGCCATGCTCATCTGTTCGAGCGCGATGCGCACGGGCCGCGGCTCACCGAGGTAGTTCAGCACGAACTCGCCCGCCGGAGTCCAAACGCCGTAGCGCAGCTCGAAGCGATCGGATGCCGCGAGGGCGTCGCCTTCGCCAGCGGCCAGCACCTGATGGCGAAGGCCCGACTCGGTGGACTTGGCCTTGTCGCCGTCGATGGCGACGAAGCGCGGGCCCGCCACGAAGTCGAGCAGCTCCACGTCGAACATGAGCGTCGCGTCGCCTGGGATCGTGGGCGGCGCGCCCGCGGCGCCGTAGCCCAGCGCCGGCGGGATGGTCAGCTTGAAGCGCGCCCCCTTGGTCATCAGCGCAACCCCCTCGTTCCACCCGCCGATCACGCGGCCGAGCAGGAACTCGGCGGGCTGGCCGCCGCGGCTCGAGTCGAACTGCGTGCCGTCCTTCAGCCAGCCCGTGTAGTGCACGCGCACGCGATCGCCCACGCGCGGCCGCTCCCCGTCGGGCGCACCGGGCGTGAGCACCGTGTAGCGCAGGCCCGACGCCGTGGTGACCGGATCGCGATCGACGGGGATGGCGACGCCGGGGGGCGCGGGCGGGAGGTCCTGGGCGGCGAGGCAGCCGAGGGACACGACGAAGGCGAGCAGGCGGGATGGGGTCAATGCGGCTCCGGGTCGAATGAGGGCGCGCGAGCGTAGCGGCTGCGGAGCGGGCACGACCTCCAAATCACATCATGGCCGCGGGATCGACGTCGAGCGTGACGCGCAGCGTGCTCGTGGAGAACGACTCCGCGTCCCGCAGCGCCGCCACGGCCAGCGCGAAGGCTTCGGGCGACGTGGCCTTCACCAGGAAGTGGTGGCGGACCCGGTCCTTGATGCGCTCGATCGGCGCCGGCGCGGGGCCGAGCACCGCGATGTCGTCGCGCACCGGCACGCGCGCGCGCAGCTCGGCGGCGAGCGCCACGACCCGCTCCGCCGCGCGCCCCTCGCAGAGCACCCGGACGAGCCGACTGAACGGCGGGTAGCCGGCCTGCTTCCGGAAGGCGAGTTCCTGGCCGACGAACGAGTCGAAGTCGAGCCGGGCCGCCGCGGCGATCGCGTAGTTGTCGGGGCAGAGCGTCTGCAGCACCACCGTGCCCGGCTTCTCCGCGCGGCCCGCGCGCCCGGCGACCTGGTAGAGCAGGTGGAAGGTGCGCTCCGCGGCGCGATAGTCCGGATGCAGGAGGCCGGTGTCGGCGGAGATCACGCCGACCAGGGTCACGTCGGGGAAGTCGAGCCCCTTGGCGATCATCTGCGTGCCGATCAGCACATCGATCTGCCGGCGGCGGAAGGCCTCGAGCACGCGCTCGTGCGAGCCGCGGCGGCTCATCGAGTCGGCGTCCATGCGCTGCACGACCGCCTGCGGGAACAGCTTCTTGATCGCCTGCTCGACGCGCTCCGTGCCGGCGCCGAGATCGTGCAGCGGGCCGTGGTCGCACACCTCGCAGCGCGGCGGCACGCGCCGCTCCTGCGCACAGTAGTGGCACACGAGCCGGTTGAGGCGCCGATGCAGGGTGAGGCTGATGTCGCAGTGCGGGCAGCGGATCGCCTCGCCGCACTTGGGGCAGATCAGCACTGGCGAGAACCCGCGGCGGTTGAGGAACAGGATCACCTGGTCGCGCACCGACAGGCGCTCCTCGATCATCCGCCGCAGCGTGCGCGAGAGCGGCACGCCGTCGATCGTCGACGTCTTCGGCTCGAGACGCAGGTCTTCGACGAGGACGCGGGGCAGTTGCCCCGATCCCGCGCGCTTGCGCAACTCGAGCAGCCGGTACACCCCGCGCCGCGCGCGGCCGTAGCTCTCGAGGCTCGGCGTCGCCGAGCCGAGCACGACCACCGCGCCCTCGATCTCGGCGCGCGCGATCGCCATCTCGCGGGCGTGGTAGCGCGGCGAGCTGTCCTGCTTGAAGCTGCTCTCGTGCTCCTCGTCGATGACGATGAGGCCGAGGTCGCGCACCGGCGCGAACAGCGCGGACCGCGCGCCGATCGCGATGGTCGCCTGTCCGTTCATCAACCGGCGCCACTGGTCGCCGCGCTCCGCGTCGGTGAGGCCGGAGTGCAGGACGGCGACGTCGGGGAAACGCGACGCGAAGCGGCCGACCGTCTGCGGCGTGAGCGAGATCTCCGGCACGAGCACGATCGCGCTGCGCCCCGCGGCATGCACCGTCTCGAGGATGCGGATGTAGACCTCCGTCTTGCCGCTCCCGGTGACGCCGTGCAGGAGGAACACGGCGTGCTGGCGCGCCCGCACCGCCTGCTCCGGCGCCGCGACCGCCGCGAGCTGTTCGGCGTTGAGTTCGTGGCGGGGCGCGACGAAGGCGCTCGGCACCAGCGGCTCGCGCTCCTGGTCGAGGAACACGCGCCGCAGCGCGCCCGCCTTCACGAGCGTCTGCCACGGGCTCGGCGAGGTCTTGGTCTTGCGCTGCACGTCGAGCACGGGGATCGGCGCGCCGAACTCGAGCACCGTGCGCAGCACGCGCGCGCGCGCGCCGTGCGCCTCCTCCAGGTCGGCGATCATGGCGACCGCCGCGTCGCGCGCGATCGCGAGTTCGAGGTGCGGCACCTTGCGCACGCCACGACGCTTGACCGCCGCGGGCAGCATCGCGTCGAGCGCGACCCCGAGCGAGCAGCCGTATTCGGCGGCCAACCGGCGCGCCAGGGCGAGCAGCCCTTCGGGCAGCCGCAGGTTCGCATCGAGCACGGTGGACACGGCCTTGATGCGAGATGGGTCGACGTCGCCGGGACCCGCATCCACCGCCACCACCACCCCGGGCATCGTCTTGTTGCGGAACGGGACGAGCACCCGGTTGCCCACGGCCAAGGTCTGGCCCGGCGCGACGCTGTACGTGAACTCCGTCGCCACCGGCAGGTCGAGGGCGACGCGCACGTAGGCGCCGAGGGGAACTTGGAAGAGAGTCACGCTGGCTCGCTGGGTAGGCTGTCTCGATGCTCGTGTTGGACCTGTTGCTCCTCGCGCTCGCCCCGCAGGCGCCGGCCGCACCGGCGGTGCCGCCGAACATCGTCGTGGTCTTCGCCGACGACCTCGGCTACGGGGACCTCGGATGCTACGGGGAGAAGGTGATCCGCACGCCACACATCGATTCGCTGGCGCGCGACGGCGTGCGATTCACGGACTTCTACGTGTCGCAGGCGGTGTGCTCGGCGTCGCGGGCGTCGCTGCTGACCGGCTGCTACGCCAACCGCATCGGCATCCACGGCGCGCTCATGCCGACCGCCAAGGTCGGCCTCGCCGACAGCGAGGTGACTCTCGCCGAGCTGTGCCGGAGCAAGGGCTACGCGACGGGCGCCTTCGGCAAGTGGCACCTCGGGCACCTCCCGCAGTTCCTGCCCACGCGCCACGGGTTCGACGAGTTCTTCGGCATCCCCTACTCGAACGACATGCAGCCGGAGAACCCCGGCGCGCAAAAGACCCACCCGCTCCTGCCGCTGTTCCACGGCGAGGAGGTGGTCGAGCGCCAGCCCGACCAGGACATGCTCACCGGCAGCCTCACGCGCCGCGCGCAGGAGTTCATGCGCAAGGCGGTGGCGGCGAAACGGCCGTTCTTCGTCTACCTGCCCCACCCCATGCCGCACGTCCCGCTGCACGCGTCGGTGCGCGCGCGTGGCAAGTCGCAGAAGGGTCTGTTCGGCGACGTCATCCAGGAGATCGACGACTCGGTGGGCAGCCTGCTCTCGACCATCGACGAGCTGGGCATCCGCGACGACACGTTGTTCGTGTTCACCTCCGACAACGGACCCTGGCTCAACTACGGCGATCACGCCGGCAGCGCAGGCCCCCTGCGCGAGGGCAAGGGCACGACCTTCGAGGGCGGCGTGCGCGTGCCGTTCGTCGCCCGCTGGCCCGGCCGGATCCCTGCGGCGTCCGTGTGCAGCGAGCCGGCGATGACCATCGACATCCTGCCCACGGTTGCAACCCTCCTCGGCGCGCCGCTTCCCGACCACCCCATCGACGGCAAGGACATCTGGCCGCTGCTCGCCGGGGTCAAGGGCGCCAAGTCACCACACGAGGCGCTGTACTTCTGGTACCACGCCGGCCACCTCGAAGCGATGCGCCTGGACAAGTGGAAGCTCCACTTCCCGCACGGCTACCGCTCGATGCAGGGCCGCACTCCCGGCACCGGCGGCCGCGCCGGCCAGTACGACACGAGCGTGCGCACCGGCCTCGAGCTGTACGACTTGTCGGCCGACATCGGCGAACGCGTCAACGTCGCCGACCTCGTCGCCGACGTGGTGGAGACGATGACCTCGCTGGCCGACGCCAAGCGCGCCGAACTGGGCGACGCGCTGCAGAAGGTCACCGGCAAAGCGGTGCGGAAGCCGGGGCGTGCGAAGTGAGCGGCCTTACTTTCCGATCAGCAGATCAGCACCGTCACCGCGTCGGACAGCACGACGCCTGCCGAGTTCGCGCCGGGATCGACCAGCGCCGCCTGCTGATGGAAGACCATCCCGGCGAGGGCCGGGTCCTTCGCGATCGACAGGTTCGCGGCGCCTGACGTAATCGGCAGGAGCATGTCGGAGCGCACGCGCAGCGCGCAGCCGGGCATCCCCACGCTCGCAGGAGCGAGGGGCAGGCGGCCGAGCAGCGGCGCATCGCGCACCGAGAGCGCGGTCGTGCCGTTGGTCCGTTGGTCCCGTGGCAACCCGCGCCGAAGCGCAGCACCGCCCCCGACTCGATGAACCCGAGCGCGTGGTGCACGCCGGCCGCGACGCGAGAGGTAGATGGGAAGGCCCGAGGGTACGGCCAACCTCGCGGCCGGGGCCTTCTCATCCCATCTATTGCTCCACCTCCCCGATCTCCGGTTCACACGCGAGACGCCAGGACCTCTCTGACTATCCGAATATCCCGGAACACCGGAACACCGGAACACCAGGGTGACGCCGCGGCGCACGGTGCAGGTGACGTCACTCAGCCGCGGGCGCGCACCGCCTCGCCGGGTCACTCCTTCGAGCTGCCACAGCACCTCGGCCATCGGGCGGTACGGTAGCGCCGAGTTGGGTCGGCGTCGCGGGTTTGCGACGTTGCCGAGTGGCGACGGAATGGAGGAGTGGCACGCTGCCCCCGCCGTACCCGAGCCGGCGAGAATCCCCATCACGTTTCACGTTCACATCACTCTGCTGGCGAAATCGGTCTGGTCACTTGCCCCCGGCGTTCCAGCTTGTCGCCCACGTAGCGCGCACACCAAAGTGGTCGCTGACCAAGATAATGAGGATGCCCACCAAGACTTGGTAGCTGTCCTGACCTCTCCAGGAGGAAACGATTGTTGACGGCGCACCGCCTCCAAAGCCCCAATTCAAGAGCCGGTGCAGCGCCCGAACTGATCGCACTCGAGGATACCTCACCGCGCATCTCACCCATCGACCGATTGGGATAGGCTTCGACCACGCAGGCCCGCAGAAGCACGAGTAAGGTGGCCAACGCCGGCGAACCACGCCTTGAGAGCAACGCCTCACTATTTCTAGGTAATCCATCCTGCCCAAGTCCCAGCTCTCGTACCCAACGGCGTCCACGACATTTCTAACCTCCTGCTCTGGATATTTCATAGTCTGGTCTCCAAAGACCGAGGCAACAACCTGCCTCACTTCGAGTACGTCCGGCCTCCAAGCACTCACCCTTGCGTATGCTTCCCACCCCTCCTGAGGCTCTTGCCATTGGCGTTGCAGACTCAACAGCGCGCTTAGGGTCGCTCTCTTCATTGAAGAACCAGACTCAGACCTGACCGCCGGAATCAGGCGGATTCACGCAGCCGTCGACAACTCTTCCATTGTCGAGAACCGAGCGGCCCTGGAAGTCCCAAACGACGCCATCGCCGGCGGCCCCTTCTGGTCGTCGCGCCAGCGACGACATCAACCCGTGGGTTGCGGCCGCCGGCCGCGATGGGGAGCAAATCGGACTCTCATGCATTGCGTTCGCTATCCCGATTACTTGACAGGAGCGCGACAACGTAACGCACAATGCAATACGCCGCCATTCCTAATCCAAGACCAATGAAATCTTGCGATTCGCAAACGTCAAACGTAGCGGACAATAAGACTAGAATCAATAGGGCGAGGGCAATCTCGCGCTGCCATGCAATGGCGCATCGTACGGGCATAGAGTTGCCTAGCAACGAAGCATTTGCCGCGTAAGGACTGCCCAGCACGCAGCGTACCCAGCAGCAAAGCACGCAGGATTAAGGCTCCAAAGGCATGCCACCGACACAGCGATCACACAGTCCTCAAACTCGTCGAGTGCCTCTTCTTCGCACGCCAGCCTCTTTTTCAGGCGCATCAGGCTTTCGTGTGGGTAGCTGAAGCGGTGGCCGGATAGAGATCGAGG
>CAYQMF010000014.1:0-76729 GCA_964418595.1 uncultured candidatus Brocadiaceae bacterium | reverse complement strand
CGACGTCGGCGGCCTTGGTGTAGATGCCGCCGCCGACGCGGGCGAAGAGCGCGATCGACGACGCGCCGAACGAGAAGCCGAGGATCTGCTCGACGACGGTGTTGCGGACGCCCGGATCGGTCTCATGTGCACCGTACGCCAGCATCAGCACGCAGATGCCGACGAGGCCGAGGCCCACCACGGTCATGCCCATCACGGTGCCCGACTTGAACGCCACGTCGAGCGCGCCGCTGAGCGATGTCCGCGCCGCCTCCGTGGTCCGCACTGCCGCCCGGGTTGCCGTGTGCATGCCGAAGTAGCCAGCGACCGCGGAGGCCAGCGCCCCCAGCACGAACGCCACGGCGGTCTTCGCCCCCAGGGACGGGGTGGCGATCATCGCCACCAGCACGATGACCACGAACACGGCGAGCCACTTGTATTCCGCGTGCAGGAACGCGCGCGCCCCTTCCTGGATCGCCTTGGCGATCTCCTGCATCTTCTCGGTGCCCGCGCTGCGGGACATGATGTCGCGGTAGGCATGGACCGCGTAGCCGAGGGCGGCGAGCGCGATCAGGAGAGAGACGATGGTCCAGGTCAACATGGCTGTGGGGCGCGAGGAGACGGGCCGCGACGAGGCGCAGCGAACGGGTCCGCAGAATGAGGGGCGGGAACCATAGCGAGCCCGCGCACCCCCAACAAGAAGAAGGGGTCCTGCGGTCAGCTTGCGCCCGGGGCCGGTGGCACCGGATCGTCGGCACGGATGTCTTCGGTCGCCGGCACGGAGGGTTGCACGTACGTCTCCGCGGGCGCGCGCGCGACGTCGCGCAGCTTCCGCCGTCGTCGCCACCAGTACAGCGCGCCACCGATCGCGAGCGTGAGGATCACGGTCCACAGCAGGCCGCGCTCCACCTGCTGGATGCGCAGGATGGCGTCGTCGATGACGGCGCCGAAGTGGTAGCCGACCCAGACCAACGGCGGGCAGACGAGCGCCACGCCAGCCACGTCGAGGACGAGGAAGCGCCAGATCCGCATCCGCATCGTGCCGGCGGTGAAGTAGGCGACGACGCGGATTCCGGGCACGAAGCGCGCGAAGAAGATCACGAGGTCGCCGCGCCGTCGGAACCAGCCGTCGAACTTCGCCAGCCGGCGACGGTTGAAGACCGCGCGCAACGGACGCAGGCGCAGCAGGCGCGGACCGACCAGCCGACCGAGGGTGAACGGCGCGAGGTCACCGACGAGGATCGCGGTGGCGCAGGTCGCCATCATCCAGCCGACGTGGGCGAGGCCCTTGAAGCTGAAGTAGCCCGCGGTGACCAGCACCAGTTCCTCCGGCAGCGGCAACCCGAGCCCGCACAGCAGGAAGACCAGGGCGATGCCCAGGTAGGGCCAGCGCGCGAAGGTGTCTACCAGCCAGTCGAACATCAGCGCACGGGGCGGGAGGCGAGCGCGTGGGCGATCTCGTCGAGCAGGGGATCGCGCACGAGGTCGGCCAGCGCCACGGACGGGCTGCCGGCGAGGAAGTCGTCGACGCGCCGCAGCGCAGCGGCGTAGCGGGTGGCGAGGTCGCGGTCGTCGGTCCGGTCGAGCCGTTCGAGCATCGTGGCGATCGTCTCGCGGGCGCGCGCGACGTCACCGGTGCGGATGGCGCCCGCGATCACCGACGACAGCAGGAAGGTCCGCTGGTCGCGCACGCCCGCGCCGGGCGTGAGCTGTTCGGCGCGGGCGAGGTACGCGTCGGCGAGCGCGCTCGGGTCGGCGCCGAGGCGTGCGAGCGCGCGGGCGGACAGCTCAGGGTCCTGGCGACCCCGGATCGCCGCGAAGCTCGCCATCGCGGCCAGGTACCGCACGGCCTCCGTGGGGCGGGCGGCGGTGGCCGCCTCCAACATCGCGAACGAGGCGAGCAGGCGGTCGAGGGCGGCGTCGGCGTCGCCGGCGCGTTGTGACGCCGCCATCGCCAGCTCGCCGGCGAACAAGATGTGGCCGTCCGTCCACATCGGCAGCATGGTCAGGAGCTGCTGGCCGCGCGCGGCCAGCGCGCCGGGGTCTTCGTGGTGCTGCGCGTGCCGCAGGCTCCGCCACAGGAACGGCAACGCCAGCGGCCGCGCCACCGCGCGCAGCGGCTCGAGCCCGATCGCTGGGCCTTCCGGGCGGATCGCGGTCGCCGTCGCGTAGAGGCCGGCGGCGAGGAGGAACCAGGCGGTGGCGCTGCGCGCCGCGAGGGTCTTCGATGCGAGCAGCATCGCCTCAGTGCACCGTGGACGCGCGGCGGCGTCGGTCGAGGAGGAACGGCAGCATGGCGACGGCGAAGAGGATAGTTGCCAGTGCGGCCGGGAGCACGAGCGTGCTCGCCCAAGGTTCGCTCGCCACCGCGCGTCCGGCGGCGCAGGCGCGCAGCGCGATGCCGTGCGGTCCGGTCTCCATCAGCAGCAGGAGCACGAACACGCCCAGCGCAACGCCACCCTGGACCCGCGCCGCGAGCACGCGACGGCCGAGGCAGGCGACGGCGAGGGCGAGGGCGGCGGGGATCGTGAACGCGAGGGCAGCGAACACGAGGTTCACGGCGTGTGACGCCGCGACGGCGTGGCGCAGCTCCGCGGCGCGCGGCGGGAACACGAGCGCGATCGCCGATTCGCCCTGACGCGTGAGGACGACCTCGCGTACGCGGCGCGGTGGCACGACGGGGAGGTCGAGGCGATCCCGGTTGCCGGCCACGGTGACTTCGTTCGGCAGGGGCACGCCGTCGAGCGCGATCACGAGTCCGGTGGGGGACCAGACGCCGTCGCGGGACACGGCGATCGGGTTGAGGCGAAGCGCGTCGCAGACCGCATCGCCAGCGTGGGTCAGCGTCAGCGAAGCATGGGTGCGGTCGAGGATCTGCCCGCCGGCCGCACTCTGCAGCGCCGACCAGGAGCGCGGGGTCGGCGCATCCGGCGCCAGCCACGCGGTGAGGCCGGCAAAGCCGAGGCCTGTCGCCGCGAGCAACGGCACGAGCGCGACCAGTGCACCGAGGCTCGCGAGGCCGCAGCCGTCGAGGAGTGTCCAGTGGCTGCGACGCACGAACCGGGCGCCGTCGAGGTCGCGCCCGAACAGCGGCCAGCGGTCGAGCGCCGCGAGCAGCGCGGTAACCGCCACCGTAGCCGCGGGCAGGAGCAGCCACGTCAGGAGCGGACCCGATGCGCTGGGGCCCGCGCCCGGCGGCGGCACCGCCAGGCTCACCGCCAAGGCGGTCGGCACGAAGGCCAGCGAACCGACGACGGCCGCGCGCCGCAGCACCACCAGGGCGACGTCGCGCAGCGTGCCGCTCATGGGCGATGCCGTTGGCGACGGAACCAGGCGAACAGGTGTTCGCGGCGCGGTTCGCACTCGACCACGCGACCCCCGGCCTCGACCACGGCGTGTTCGACCCGCTCGATCCCCGCGGGTGACAGGCCGGCGACGGTGAGACGGATCTCGTCGGTGCCGAGCAGCTCCTGCAGCGTGCCCGCCGCGCACAGCCGCCCGCCGTCGAGGAACAGCACGCGCGCGCAGAGGTCTTCGATCTCGAGCAGGTGGTGCGAGGCGAGCAGGACCGTGCCGCCAGCGGCGGCGTGCGTGCGCAGGATGTCCATCACGAGCAGCGAGCCATCGGGATCGAGGCCGGCGGTGGGCTCGTCGAGGAGGAGCAGCTCCGGTTGCGGCAGGAGCGCGGCTGCCAGCGCCAGCCGGCGAGCCATGCCGGTGCTCAAGCGCGCCACGGCGCGGCTGGTTGCGACTGCCGCGAGGCCCAGGCGCTCGAGGAGTTCGTCGGCGCGCGCGCGTCCTTCCCGCGCCGGCAATCCGAACAGATCCACGAAGCGGCGCAGGAACGCGCGCGGCGACGCGTCGCGGAACGGCAGTGGTCCCTCCGGCTGGAACCCGACCCGCGTGAGCAGTGCGGGGTCGGTCGGGTCGCACCCGAGCACGCGGACGTGGCCGGAGGTCGGCAGGAGGCTGCCCGCGAGCACGGCGAAGAGGGTGCTCTTGCCGGAGCCGTTGGGGCCGAGGATGCCGAGGATCTCGCCGGCCTCGGCGCGGAACGACACGCCGTTCAGCGCAGGCACCGGTCGGGCGCCGAAGCTGCGGTAGACCACCGTGAGGTCGCTTGCTTCGAGCGTGGCCGCCAAGGTCGTTTGCAGGTGCGTGGTCGCATTCTCCGGCGCAGGGGTCGCCGGGTCGCGCGGCGAGGATGCTATCCTCCGCCCGCGCGACGATGACCGGCTTCCTCATCCTTACCGACGGTCGGCAGCTCGAAGTGCGCGACGGTCTCACGCTCGGCCGCGTCGCGTCCTGCGACGTCGTCATCGACGACACGAAGGCCTCGCGCCGGCACGCGACCCTGCACGTCGAAGGCGCAGTGGTGGAGATCGAGGATCTGAACAGCAGCAACGGCACGCTCCTCAACGGCAAGCCGGTGAAGCGTCGCGTGCTGCGCGAGGGTGACGCGATCCAGATCGGCGCCACGCTGATCACGTTCCGCGAGCAGATCGGGCGCGCCAGCGATCCGGTGACCGACGAGATCACCTTCGACGACCCCGAACCGGCGCCTGCGCCGCCAGCGCCCGAGCCGCAACCTCCTCGTGCGCCGCGGGTCGCGCCAGCCCAGAAGCCAGCCCAGAAGCCGGCCCAGAAGCCGGCGCCGCCGCCGCCTCCCGTCGTGGAGACCCTCGAGTTCCTCGACGAGGTCGTGCAGGTCCGCGCTCAGCCGACTCGTCCCACGGCCGCGCCCGGTCGCCCCGGCACGCCGCCGCCGCGCCGCGAACGCGGCGTCCTGCAGTTCCACAAGCGCGAGGGAGGCGGCGCGTTGGTCGACGACCTGGCCCAGATGAGCGGCGGTCGCCGGTTCGTGATGCTGCTGCTGGCGCTGGCCGTCGCTGCCGCGCTCGGCTACCTGGTGATGCGCCTCACGCAGTGAGGTCGCGCCACACGGCGAGGAGACGGGCGGCCGCGTCGGCCGGCGCGAAGTGGCCCGCGCGGGCGCGGCGCGCGGGCTCGTCCGCACCCGCGGGCGCTGCGCGCAGCGCGTCCGCCCACGCATGCACGTCACCGGCGGGCAGGATGGTTCCGGCGTCGCCCACGACTTCGGCGAGCGCGCCGCCCGCGCTGACGAGGACCGCCCGTCCGAAGGCCAGCGCTTCGAGCGCGGGCATCCCGAAGCCTTCCTCCCGGGACGGGATCACGACCGCGCGCGCGCCGGCGTAGAGCCCGCGCAGGGTCGCGTCTGCGACCGGCCCGAGGAAACGGACGTGGCTGTCGATGTGCAGGCGCGCGGCGAGGGCGCGCAGTTCCTGACCGCTGCCGGCGTCGCGGCCGGCGAGGACGAGCGGTGCGTCGGGCTGCGCCTGCGCGTACGCCGCGAGGAGCAGGCCGAGGTCCTTGCGCGGTTCGAGGTGACCGACGTGCAGGAGGCAGCCGGGGAAGGCGGAAGACGTCGTGGGGCCGGCCAGCCACGTCGGGTCGATGCAGCCGGGCACGACGTGCGCGGATGGAGCGCCAGGCACGGCGGCGTCGAGCTGGCGGGCAGTCCAGGCGCTCGGCGTGATCAGCGCCGCAGCACGCGCGGCACCGCGCGCGAGCACGCGTTGGAACAACCAGCGCGGGCGGCGACGGAAGGGACCGAGGTCGCGCAGGTCGTGCACGGTGAGCGCGCAGGGACACGGCAGGTGCCGCGGCACCGGCAGGGATTCGAGGTGCAACAGATCGGCGCGCAGCTCGCGCAGCAGCGACGGCAGCACGCGCTGTTCGCGAAGGGCGCGCCGCCACGTGGGCGCACGCGGGATCGAGACCGCACACAGTTCGACGCCGGGCCCGGCCGCGAGCGGGGCGTGTCCGGCGTGCAGGACCACCAGCGCGTCGCCCTCGAGAAGGGGCGGCAGCGCGCGCAGGATTGCGCCGAGACGGCGGTCGGCGCCGCTGGCGACCTGGCCGCACAGCCAGGCTGCGACGGCGAAGCGACTCACGGCGTCGCGCGCGGCGCGCCGTCGGCCGTGAGGTTGTGCTCTGCGTTCCCACCCCGGCGGACGCGCGCGTGGATCGCGCGCCAACTCGCCGCGGCACGCGCCGGCGTCAGCGTCGCGGCGCGGGCGAGGCCCGCGGCCCGCAGGCGCACGCGCAGGTCGCCGTCGTGACACAGGCGCTCGATCGCCGCGGTCATCGCCGCGATGTCGGTCGGGTCGGCGAGCAGCGCGGCGCCATCGGCGCCGAGTTCGGCGAGGCTGCCGCGATCGCTGCACGCGACCGGCACGCCCGCGGCCATCGCCTCGAGCACTGGCATGCCGAAGCCCTCGTGCAGCGCGAAGTGCACGAGGCCGCGCGCCCGGCGCAGGAGCGCGGTCTTGCCGTCCTCCGGCAGGTAGTCGCCGGGCGGGCCGACGAAGCGCAGTGGCGGCACGTCGCGCGCGCGCGCGTGGGCCAGGCCGACGGCCGCGCGGTTCTTGCGCGGGCGATCGTCGCCGAGACACAGGAGTCCGCCGTCCAACTCCGCGAGCGGCAACGGCGACAGGGACGGCACGCCGTGCGGGACGACGTGCACGCGCGCGCGCACGTCGGCGCGCAACTCCGCGCAGAGGGCCGAGGCGGTCGTGTGCGACGGCACGACGATCGCTGCCGCGCGCGGCGCGAGGAGGCGGATGGCCGCGCGGTGACGCAGGCCCTGGCCGTCGCCGCGCGGCAAGGGCGTGACGGAGCGCCACGGCAGGTCGTGCACGGTGATCACCGCGGGGCAGGGCAGGCGCAGCGGGATGGCGGCGACGGGCGCGTGGAGCAGATCGGCTTGCAGGTCGCGGAGGAGGCGTGGCCAGGTGAACTGCTTCTCGAGCGCGGTGCCCGCCGCGGCGCGGATCTCGACGCGGTCGCCGACCACCGCGGCGATCGTGGCGCGCACGGCCGCGGGCAGCAGCAGCACGCAGTGCTCCGGCCCTTCGGCGAAGGCGCGCAGGGTGTGCAAGAAGGCCCGGCCGACGCCCGTGATCGGTCCCGCCGCCAGCACGCTGCCGTCGAACGCGATCGTCGCGGTCACGCGTCCGCCCCGGGGCACGCGGCGCGGTACGCCGCGGCGTGGGCCCTCGCGCACTCGTCCCACGCGTAGGCGCGCGCGCGCACCCGCCCCGCCGCCACGCACGTGCGTCGTTGCGCCTCGTCGCCGACGACGCGTTCGAGGCCGTCGCGCAACGCGTCGATGTCGGTCGGTGCTGCGAACACCGCGGCTTCGCCGAGCACCTCGCGCAGCGCGGCGATGTCGGCGGCGAGCACCGGCACGCCCAGCGCCATGGCCTCGATCGGCGGGAAGCCGAACCCCTCGAGGAGCGAGGGATAGACGAGTGCGCGGGCGTGCGCCATGTAGCGCCACAGCGTCGCGTCGTCGGCCGACGGGATCCAGCGCACACCTTCCTTGTGCGTGCCGCGCAGCGCCCGCACGATGTCGTCGCACAGCCAGCCGGGGCGCCCGATCACGACGAGGCGCGGGCGCGGGGGCGGCAGTTGTCGCCACGCGCGCAACAGGCGCAGGTGGTTCTTGCGAGGCTCGAGCGTGCCGACCTGCAGGACGTAGTCCGCGCCGCCCAGCGGGTGGGCACCGTGCTTCGCCGCGGGCACGTGGTCGGCGCCGAACGGGATGACGCGGATCCGCGATGTTTCGATGCCGAGGTGGGTCTCGACGGCGCGCGCGGTTGCCTGGGTGGGGGTGAGGATGAGCGCCGCGCGCGAGGCCGCCAGCCGGGTCCGCGCCAGGAGGATCCTGCTCTGCCGCCGGCCATGCAGCGTCTCGTCTTCCGCGAACGCGAGGTCGTGCACGGTCAGCACGGGGGTCGCGTCGTTCACCGGCGGCTGTACGTAGTCGGTCCAGTGGAAGACCGCGGGTCGCCCGCACAGGCGGTCGGCGCCCATGCCGATGCGCGCGAGCCAGGGCAGGCTCCGACCCGGCACCGGCAGCCGGTGCAGCCGGGCGTTGTCGGGCGCCGCCAGCACGCGGGCGCGCGCGAGGCCGTGCCCGTACAGGTGGACCTCGAGTTCGGCGCGGGCGGCCAGCGCGGCGGCCAGTTCGCGGACGGCGCGACCGATCCCGCTCGAGGTGAGCAGCGCGGGGCGGTAGTCGAGGGCGACGCGGAGCACGTTGGTTCGGACGAAGATTGTGCGGCTCCCTTCCCGAAGCGCCAACCGCCGCGCCGACTCATCGCCGCCGGCGGCCGCACCGGGAGTCGTGCTTTCCGAGGTGATGTCGTCGCTGACGAGACGAACGGACGGGGCCGCTTGCGATGGCATGGTCTGGGCTCGCAGGGCCACTCGGCCCCGCAGTGGAGGAATCCACGGCAAGGGAGCCTCACCGTCAGTCTTGCGCGCCGCGCGAGCCCGCGTGGCCCGTGCAGCCCAGGATGGGACGCTCGTGCGTAACCCGGGCGCGCGATGGGGCTATCCTTCTCCGTCCCCCGCATGCCCCAAGCACCGTCCCATCGGCTCCTGGTGGGGGTGGCCCTGCTCCTCGCCGGGCTCGCCGCCTACCAGGGAGTCACCCTCGCCGCCGCCCGCCCCGACGTGGCGTTCGCGTTCCCGGGGGATGCGGCCGTGGTCGGTGACCTCGGCGGCGCTACGACGGAGGCGGCGGCGGAGAGCGCGCCGCTCCTCGCGGTCACGGTTGCGATCAGCCCGCGCGCGCGCCTGCGGCCACCGCGCACGCTGCCGCCATGTCGCGTCTTCTTCGGCGATGCGGAGGTGGCTGGTGCCAAGTTGACCTGGATCGGCGGCTCGTCGACGTGGGCCTTCGGCGATGCGGCGCGTACGGGCGACCAGCAGCTCGTGACGGTCGAGCTGGCCGGCCGGCGCACGTCGCGTCTGATCACGCTCCGCGATCCCGAGGCGGTCGAAGTACATCTCGGCGGCGACGTGTCCGTGTCGGGCTCCGTGGTCGACGGCGATGGACGGGCGGTGGCCGGCGCCCGCGTCTGGGTCGCCGGCGAGGAAGTGCGTTCGGACGCAGACGGCCGGTTCGCGGTCACCACGTGGGCGGGTGCGGGACTCGCCATCGCGGTGCGCGCGCCGGGCTTCGCATCCACGGCCCTCGTCCTCGATGCGAAGACCTCGGTCGACGACCTGCGCATGGTCCTGCGCCCAGCCGCGACCCTGCGGGTGCGGCTGCTCGGGTCGCTGGCGTCGGCCGGCGGCCCGCCGCGCGCGTACGTCCTGCCGGCCGGGGACCCGACCACGAGCGACGAGGCGCAGTACCCGTACTTCCTGCAGGCCGTCGACGCCGGCGTGCCGATGAGCGAGCGCGGCATCGCGCTGCTGGAAGACCTGCCGCTCGATGTGCGCCTGCGCGTGGTTCTCGACCACGCCGGCCTCGCGCAGAAGTCCATCCCCAGTGCCGTGACCCGGACGCGTCCCACCGACGTGTGGGTCGACGCCGCGGCCGGTCCGCGTTTGAGCGGGCGGATCCTGGATGCCGCCGGCGAGGGTCGCGCGGGCGCGCTCATCGCCAGCGCCGGCGATGCGTTCACGGCGAGCGAGCGTCCCGCGGGCGCGCAGCTTGCGCTGCCGGCGCCGGCCTACCGCGGCGCGAGCGGGGTGGTGGTCGCCGACGCGGCAGGCAGATTCTCGCTGGCGCGCTGGCATGGTGCCTCGGCGGGGAAGGTCTTCGTCGGTGCCGGCGGGTGCGCGGTGGCGGAGATGGACGTGCATGCAGAAACCGGCGACCTCCATCTGGACCTGCGGCTGCCCACGCTGCCCGGACCGGTGGCGCCACGGCTCGAACTGACCGCGCCCGTCGGACGCTACGACCTGCGCATCGCCGAGGTCGGCCGCGCGCCGCGGCCCCTGGTGCGTTGGGGTGGGGGCGTGCCGTTCCACATCCCGCTGCGCGAGTGGGTGCTCGCGGACGTGACGGTGCGCGTCGAAGGCAACGACGGCGTGCGCATGACGACGCAGCGCGATGTCGCCGTGCTGGGCGACGTGGTGGTCGCGCTGCCGCGCTGACCGGGCTTCGTCCCGCGCCGGGATCGGATCGCGCGCGGTGCCATCGGCGGGAGCGGGTCGTGCCGCGCCTAGCGACAGCCACGGGCCAGGGCGCGGGGTAGAGTTCGTCGCTGTTCTTCTTCGATCGGCCCCGCTGGGCGCGGGGCCAGTTCTCTCGATGTGTGTGTGCGAGGCCGGTCGGTGCCCTGCGCCGGTCGGCCTCGTTCTTCGCACGCGCGCCGCACAATTCGCAGGGTTGGGGACCCGGGGCGCGGCGATGATCGCGGCCCGATGAAGACCACCACGCTGCGCGATCCGGTGCACGGCGACATCGAGCTGACCGCCGAGGAGATCGCGGTCATCGACACGCCCGAGTTCCAGCGGCTGCGTGGGATCCGGCAACTGGGCACGTCGTACCTGGTCTTTCCGGGTGCGACGCACACGCGCTTCGAGCACTCGATCGGCACGCTGCACATGGCCGATCGGCTGCTCACCGCGATGGATCGCAACGCGCAGCGCGCGCCTTCGCTGTACCGGCGCATCGAGTCGGCAGAGCGGCGCGTGTTGCGCGTGGCCGCGTTGCTGCACGACATCACGCACATCCCGTTCGGGCACAACATCGAGGACCAGACCGGCCTGCTGCCGCGCCACGACCATCCCGAGCGCTTCGCCGCCATGCTCACCGGCACGGAGGTGGGAGCGGTCCTCGAACGCCTCGGTCTGCGTTCCGCCGTGCTCGCGGTCCTGCAGGGCGTCGACGCGGGGCAGCCCGGGTTCTTCAGTCAGGTGCTGTCCGACACCATCGACGCGGACCTGATGGACTACCTGCGGCGCGACGCCTACTACACCGGGCTCGAGCTGCGCTACGACCAGCGCGTCCTCAACTACTTCGCCGTCGATCGGGCGAGCGGGCGCATGTTCGTCGACTGCGAGAAGGCCGGGATGCTGCGCGAGGACGTGATGTCCGAGGTCGTGCGCATGCTGGAGACGCGCTACCACTTCTCCGAGCGGGTCTACTACCACCACGCCAAGATCGCGGCCGGTGCGCTGCTCGCGCGCATGGTCGAGGTCGCGATGCGCGCCGGCGCGCTCGACGCCGCGGGCCTGCAGCGGGCCACGGATCAATCCCTGCTCGACGGCCTGGCGCGGGCCGACCTCGGCGAGCCACGTGCGACGGCGCGGCTGCGCCGGTTCGTGGCCCGCTTCGGACGCCGGCAGCTTCCCAAGCGGGTGCTGGTGCTGCCCGCGTACCTGAATTCGGGCGTGCAGCCGACGCTGCTCTCCAGCTACTTCACGCCGGGCGCGCCGGAGGCGCGGTTCGCGTGGGAGGCGGACCTCGAGGCCCGTGCGAAGGTCGAGTTCGGACGCGAACTGGACGTGATCATGTACTGCCCCGCCCGCCGCATGCAGTTGAAGGAGGCGCGCACGCTGGTCCGTCTGCCCGGGAGCGGCGAGCGGATCCTGCCGCTCTCGATGTTCGCCGACCAGGTTCCGCGCGTGCGCGATCTCGAGACCAGCTACCCGCGCCTGTGGAAGCTGTACGTACTCACCTCCGAGGCCGATCCGGAAGTGCGCCGCCGGCTGCAGGCGATGTGCCTCGCGGCGCTCCCCGCGGGCTGCACGAACGCGCTCACGTTGTAGGCGCGTCGGCGAGCAGATCCTCGAGTGCCGACCAGGGCAGATCGATGACCTCGCTGGCACCGGGTCCAGTGGGCACCACGAAGCGCAGGCACGTACCGGTGGCCTTCTTGTCGCGGCGGAGGTAGGGCATCAGTTCCGCGGCCGGCGGGATCGGGTCGGCCGGGAATCCATAGGCCTCGAGTACCGCGCCGGCGGCTTTGGCCGTGGCCGCGTCCATGCCGCCGTGGCGGCCGGCGACGTGCAGGGCGAAGTGCAGGCCGCGCGCCACCGCGAGACCGTGCGCGATCTGCCAGCCCGATGCCGCTTCGAGGGCGTGCGCGAGCGTGTGGCCGAGGTTGAGTCTGCGCCGCGGCCCGTGCTCGCGCAGGTCGGCCTCCACCACCGCGATCTTGGCGCCGATGGCGAGCGTGATGGCGCGGGTCAGCGTCGCTGGGTCGCGGGCGAGGATCGCCGGTCGGGCGCTGGCGAGCAGATCCCACAGCTCGCGCGACAACCCCAGCCCGACCTTCAGCAACTCGCCGAGGCCCGAGCGGTACTCGCGATCGGGCAGAGTGGCGAGGAAGCCAGGATCGATGAGGACGAGCCGCGCGGGGTGGAAGGCACCCGCCAGGTTCTTGCCCTCCGGGAGGTTGAGCGCGGTCTTGCCGCCGACGGAGGAGTCGACCATCGCCAGCAGGGTGGTGGGAACCTGCACGAGGTCGAGCCCCCGCGCATACAGCGCCGCGGCGAGGCCGGCGATGTCGCCGACCGTGCCGCCTCCGATCGCGATCACGCCCGCGCTCCGGTCGAGTTCGCGCCGGGCGAACTCGCGCAGGATGTGCTCGAGGATCGCGAACGACTTGGCCGCTTCGCCGCCGTCGATGGTGACGATCGCCGGCGTCCTCCCGATCCGCGTCGGGTGCAACTCGCCGACGCGGCGATCGACCACCGCGGTCCACCGGCTCGACGGGCCGAGCGCAGCGAGCGCCGGCGCGACGGGATCCCGCAGGTCGACGCCGACCAGGACGTCGGTGGCTGGTGCGTCGGGTGGCGCGCAGCGGAGCGCGATCACGAGGTCGGCGCGAGGTCCTTGCCCCGCAGCCGGCGCTTGCGGCGGCGCTCCGTCATCTCGGTCGCATGGCGGGCGGAGCCGCGGCGTTCGCTCCGGTTGACGAGGAAGAGGCCCGCGGCGAGGAGGCCGGCCGCGACGCACAGGATCAGACCGACCGTGCGCATCGTCCTGGTCGGGGAGAAGTCGACGCGGTCGAGCTGGCCGGCGACGAAGACCGGCGAGAAGTGCGGTTCGCCGGTGCTGCCGGGCACCACGTAGCGCTTGAGGAAGTACCCGGTCGCGGTGGCGGTGTCCGAATGCCGCCACTCGCCGACGTTGTACGGCAGCCACACCGCGAAGGGGCGCGTGCCGAACGCGCGGTTGAGCAGCCACACCTCCGACCAGTACTCGATGCCGAGCGGGTTGGCGCGTGCCGCGATCACGTGCGCGCGCAGGAAGATCCCGTACAGCTTGAATGGCGTCCCGCGCGCCATGCGGCCGTTGTAGATGTCGCTCCACTGTTCCTTTTCGGCGAACACCGGCGTGGCATCGGATTGCCCGGGTGTGGCCTTGTCGAGCTGTTGGGTCGCGTAGCTCGCGAGGTGCCACAGCGGCACGTCCTGCGCGAAGGGGAGGCGCTGAGGGGCGTCCTGCAGATCGACGTCGATGCCGTTCTCGATCACGCCGTCGCGCAGGGTGCCGAGCACGCCCGGATCCAGGGTCTCCACCGCCTTCCAGTCCGGATAGGCCCGGTGCAGCTCCGGCCCGACCAGGAGCGGGGCCTGGTCGAGCGCGACGGGGAAGTGCGCGTCGCGCAGCTTGAGGAAGAAGCCTTCGGCCCGCACCCACTCGCCGACCGCGACGTCCTTGGGCGGGACCGAGAAGTGGCAGAGCACGCGCTCACCCGATTCGGTCTTGATGCGCGCCTCGTGGATCCTGTAGCCGCGGACGGGGTGCCCATCGGTGGGCTCGGACAGCGCTTCGAGCTCACCCTTGTACCAGAGGTAGCGGCCCCGGAAGCGCTGTGGGTCGGCGCGCAGGACATCGAAGGGCACGGGCACGTCGGGCATGCCGAGATGCCTGGTGATCGCGGGAACCACCTGCAGCGACTTCTCGAGCAGGTGGGTCAGCGGCTCGCGCTCGACCGGGATCCTCTCGTTGCGCGTGCTGTCCTTCGCCATCCGCAGGATGGCGGCGTCGAGCGTGGGAACGTAGGGGGTCTCGACGATCACCGGCGACACGTCGCCGGCGCCGGACTTGCTCTCGTGGAAGAAGACGAAGTAGACGATCGCCGCCAGCAGCACGCCCATGATGGCGATACGGGCGTTGTCGCCGATCGGAAGGAGCCTGCCGCGGATGTCGGGGGGGGGACCCATCAGGCGCAGGATAACGGAGCAGTCGCCCGCAGGTTCGCCGGCGTGTCGTTCCCTGGACGCCGGCGCCTGCGCTCGCCTAGCCCTTCTTCGCGGGGGCGGCCTTGGCCGGCGGCTTGCCCAGCTTGAAGGCGACCTCGGACCGGAGCGGGCCGAAGTGGATGGCGAGCGTCCCCTGCTTGCCCTCCGCGGCCGCGACCGGCGTGATCGAGAGCCGCGAGTTGGCGGTCTTGTCGTCCCGGTCGGTGACCATGGCGATCGCACAGATCTCCTGGTCACCCTTCTCGGTGAGCACCACGAGGTGCCACACGAGGTCTTCGTCGATGCGGAAGGTGAGCTTGTAGGTGCCGGCGCTCAACGGGTTGCCGCCCAGCTCGACGTCCTTGCTGACCTTGAGCGAGCCGCGCAGGTAGTTGGTGATGTACTGCTCGTTGTAGAACTTGCGCGCCTGCTTGCCCGTCTGGCCGCGGTCGTTGAGCTGGCGCAGCCAGTTGCCGCCCGCGATCGTGAACGACCGGTGGGCGACCGTCAGCTCGTGCTCCTTGTCGAAGGCGAGCGACGCGGTCGAGGTCGGCGCGTTCTCGTTGGTGTTCTGGCCGGGGAGGGCGGCGAGGAGGATGCCGGCCGCGAGGGTGGCGAGGATCTTCATGGCTTGTCGTCGTTGGGGACTGCGGAGGACGAAAGGGATCGGGTCGCCGCCGAGGTGGACGCCAGGGGTGCCCGCCCTGTCACTCGGGCTTCTCGAACAGCCCGCCGAGATGGTAGTTGGCGATGTCCGACCGGTCGACGATCGCGGCCGCGGCGACGCCGAGGGTCACCGCGATGACCTCGGAGATCTCCTCCGCGGTGGCACCTTCCTTCTTCGCCTTCTTCAGGTGGCCTTCGAGGCAGCCCTTGCAGCCGAGCGCGAGCGCGGCACCGATGGCGATGAACTCCTTCACCTTCAGCGAGAGTTCCGTCTTGCCGTAGGTGGCCTTGTAGAACTTGAAGTACAGCTCCTTCAGGTCCGGCGTGAGCAGCGCGTAGCTGCGCATCGCCGAACTCGGCACGCGGCCGTCGCCGACGATCGCCGGCTCGGCGTCCGCCGGCTTGCCGTTGCTCGGTGCTTCCTTGACGGCGGCAGCGGGTGGAGGGCTCGAGGCTGCGCTCTTGGCAGGGATCTTGGGCGGGTCGGCAGGGGTCTTCGCGGCCGGCTTCTTCATGGCGCCTGGGTGGACGGGGGGCGGGGATGGGCTGTCAGGGGGGCCAAGGTTTACGCCGCCGGCGCCTGTGCGCACGCAGCTTTTTTGGTGGCGTCGCGGGCGCGGGCTCAGCCGCGCAGGCGGAGCTGCAGCTTCACCAGCAGCTCGCGATCGAGGGTCTCGATCGCCTGGTAGGCCTGTTCGAACGAGAGCCAGTCGAACTCGCCGATCATGGGACCGGGTACGAGCGTCGGCGCCGGCTGGTGCGGCGCCCCCGCCTGGTAGCCGAACGGCCACTCGACCAGACCGACCTCGCCGAACAGCTCCTTGTTGGGGGCGTGCAGCTCGATGAGGTGCAGCGGCTGGGACAGGCCCACCTCGTCGCGGACCTCGCGCACGACCGCATCCCGCAGGTGTTCGCCGACGCCGAGCGGGCCGATGACGGGGCCGAACGGCCACTCCGAGCGGGGCTTGCGCCGGACCAGGAGGTACTCGGCGCGATCGGCGAGCATCCGGAACACGAACACCCGCACCTTGTGTTCGAGACAGAACATCGGGTCGGCTCGGTAAGTATCGAGCCGACCCTGTGAGGTTGCGGAGGTCGACGAAGAAACGTCCCGGAACGGGTCAGCGCCGCTTCACCGGCGCATCCTTCTCGTCCTTGGCCTGCTCCTTGCCCTCGTCGTGCTCCTTGCCTTCGTCGTGCCCCTTGCCTTCGCGAGGGCCGGCGCCGTGGGCCGCGCCCCCGGGCCCGAGCAGACCCTTCAGCGCGTCCTTGCCCGCCGACTCGCGCAGTTGCAGGGCCACGAAGCGCAGCGAGTTGCCGAGCGTCGACGACGCCAGCCCGTCACCCCACGAGTGACCTCCGCCTTCGATCAACGTCCACGTGTGCGGGATCTTCTTGGCATCGAACGCCGCGTGCAGCATCTCGTTCGTCAGGTGGAACTCGTAGCGGTCGCGCGTGCCCGCGTCGTGATAGATGCGCAGCCCGCCCAGCTTCTCGGGGTCGCAGGTCTCGACCAGCGCGAGCGGGTTGTTCTCGCGCCACAGGTCGGCGTCGATCGGGTCGCCGAAGGTCTCGCTGAGCAACGGCCCGAGCCACTGGCTGCGCATCGCGTTCTTGAAGCGTGCGGGCAGCTTGTCGAGGTCGGCGGGGAAGATCGCGGCCGAATGGGTGGCGACCGTGCCGAACAGCTCCGGGTGGCGCAGCGCGATCTTCAGTGCGCACATCCCGCCCATGCTCACTCCCATCAGCGCGCGCTTGGCGCGGGTCTTCTCGACGCGGTAGGTCGCGTCGATGTGGGTGAGGAGGTCCTTGACGAGGAGGTCCTCGCCGCGACCGCCGCTCTTGCCGTTGATGAAGAACCCGCTGCGCCCGTTGCTGGGACAGACCAGGATCAGCTCGGGGACCTCGCCCTTGCCGATGAGCTCGTCGAGGGTCGCGCTGCCGCCACGGGTGTGGAAGCGCATGTCGTCTTCGAACATGCCGTGCAGCCAGATCACCAGGGGGTAGTGGCGGTCCTTGTTCGCAGGCTCCCCGTAGCTCTTGGGGATGTAGATCCCGTAGTTCACCTTCCGCTCGACGGCCTCGCTGTCGAACTCGACCTCCTTGTAGTCGCCGTGCGACAGGGTCGGGGGTGGGTCGTTGCGGCGCCGGCCGCGCTCCTGCGCGGCGAGGTCGGGCGTCAGGCAGGCGAGGACGAGCGTGGCGCCGAGCGCGGGTGCGAGGATGTGCATCGGATTTGGGCGGTCCTGGTGCGAGGATCTTAGGCGAGGATCGCCGACCCGCGCCGTGACCGCAAACAATCCCCGCGCCGCCACCGCCCAGCGCATCCTCGCGCTCGTGGCGCCGCTCACCAACTACGAGCGCACGCGCGTCGATCCGCCGCGCTGGTCGCTGGACAACATCCGCGCGCTGCTCGCGCGGCCGGGCGCGACACCGTTGCGCGGGCAGGTCGTGCAGGTGGGGGGCTCGAAGGGCAAGGGCACCACGGCGTCGTACCTGGCGGCGCTGGGGCAGGCGGTGGGGTTGCGCACGGGTCTGTACGTGTCGCCGCACGTCGACGACGTGCTCGAACGGGTGCAGGTCGACTTCGCCCCGGCCACGAGCCTCGAGGATGCGGTCGCGGGGCTCGTGACGTTCGTCAAGACGGCGGGGCTCGCCGACGTGAGCTTCTTCGAGGTCATGACCGCCGCGGCGGTCGAGTGCTTCGCCCGCCACGGCGTCGACCTGGCAGTGCTGGAGGTGGGGCTCGGCGGGCGGCTCGATGCGACGACGGGCGTGCCCGCGGACGCGTCGATCCTCACCACGGTCGAGCTGGAACACATGGAGGTGCTCGGCGACACGATCGCCGCGATCGCCGCGGAGAAGGCCTTCATCGTGCGCGCGGGTCGGCCGGCCTTCACCGCGACCGTGGGCGATGCGCTCGCGGCCGTCGAGGCGCGAGCGCGGTTGGTCGAGGCGCCGCTGCGCGTGCGCGGTCGCGAATTCGATGCGGTCGTCGACGGCGCGTCGGCCGGCATCACCCGCGGCACGCTCCGCCTGCCGCACGCCGAGTTGCCGTTCGAACTGGTCGGGGCCGCGAGCTTCGAGGTCGATGCCCTCCTCCTCGCCGCGGCGTGTCTTGCCGAACTGTGTCCGGCGAGCCGTACAGCGCTGGCGCGCGCACTCCTGCCGGTGCGTCGCCCGCCGTTGCCGGCGCGCTTCGAGCGTCTGGCCGCGGGCTTCGGCGAGGTCATCGTCGACGGCGCGCACACCGAGCGATCCCTGGCGGCGGTGGCCGTCGAACTGGGTCGGATCGCGCCGAACCGGCGATGGCGTGTGCTGTTCGGATCTGCGCTCGGCAAGCGCTGGCGCGAGGGATTGAGTCGCCTTCTGCCGCTGGTCGATAGCGCGGTCGTGACCAACCTCGATGGCATCGCGAGCGAGGACCCTGCCGTGATCGCAGCGTGGCTGCGTGGGCGGGGCGTCGACGCGTCCATCACGCCCGATGCCGTCGCAGGTCTGGCCGCGCTCGGTGCTCGCCCCGGTCCGTGGCTCGTCGTCGGATCGTTCTACCTGGCCGGTCGCGTGCGACAGCTCGTGCGTGAGGCAGCCAGGTCATGACCGAGCCCGGCCAGAGGCCCGAGGGCGCGGGCGCTGCGGCGACCATCGTCGAGGACCTGTTCGTCACCGACTCGTTCCTGATCAAGGGTCGCATCGCCAACAAGTACCAACGCCTCGCCAAGATGCTGGAAGGCACCGACCGCGCCTACCTCGCGGTCGAGGACGCCACGCTCGTGTCGCTGCGCGGACCCGAGGTCATCCAGGTGCCGCGCGTGATGGTGAACCAGTCGGAGATCGTGTTCGCGCACGAACTGGTGGACGTCGCCGGCGACAACACGCAGCGGCAGCTCGCGTCGAGCGACAAGTCGGTGCGCATCCGCGGCTTCTACAGCGGCGCGGTGCAGATCGAACTTGCCGGCAACGTCGAGCCGGGCGCCTACGAGCCGCGCAAGGGACGACGCAACTACTTCGTGATGGAGGAGCTGGTCGTGCGCGGCGTGGCGTTCGACCAGAACCCGGAGCTCTCGGTCCTGCGTCGCCTCGGCTACGCGATCGTGCGCAAGGGCAAGCTCGCCTACATCTACGACTTCAGCCGCGCGACCTGAGCGCGCGTCGCGTACCTTCCCGCACGTGGTCGATCCCGTGCCGGTGCACGAGGGCCCGGTGCCCACCTGGTTGGACCGTCTGCTCGCGCTCGGCGCCGTGGGTGGTGCCGCGGGGATGGTCTGGCTGCTCGCGCCCGTGACGCCGGACGCGCGCGGGTTCGGCACGCACGAGGCCCTCGGCTGGACCCCGTGCGGCTGGCCGGTGACCTACGGGCTTCCGTGTCCCACCTGCGGGTGCACGACCGCGGCGTGCCTCGTGGTGCACCTGCACTGGCTCGACGCCTTCCTCGTGCATCCGTTCGGCGCCGCGTTCGCGGTGTTCGTGCTCGGTGTCGGCGGCGTGGGCCTCCACGACCTGCTGCGCTGCCGCTCGTTCGTCGCGCGCGCGTACGGCATCCGTCTCGCAGTCTGGGTGCCGGCGGCGATCGCGCTGCTCGGCGGGTCGTGGCTCTACAAGTGGCTCACGTGGAAGTGATCATTCCTCCTGTCTCTCGACCTCGGCCAGCAACAGCTCGTACGACCGCAGCCGGCTCGGATCGACCGCGTCCCGCACCGCGCACTCCGGCTCGTTGCGGTGCGAGCAGTTGGTGAACGCGCACCGCGGCGCGTGTGCGCGGATGTCGCGGAAGTAGAAGGCGATCTCCTGGGTGTTGACCCCGAACAGCCCGAAGGAGCGGACACCGGGGGTGTCGAGCACGTGTCCGCCGCCGGGGAGGGGCACGAGCTGCGTGTGGGTCGTGGTGTGTTTGCCCTGGCGGATCTTGCCGACGTCGCCCGTCCGCAACTGCACCCCCGGCACCAGTGTGTTGATGAGCGTCGACTTGCCGGCACCGGAAGGCCCGCACAGCACCGTGAGGTTGCGATGCAGGAGGTCGCGCAGCGCGTCCAGGCTCGCGGTCGTCTGCTGGCCCTCGCTCACCGACGTCGCGTGTACGTCGTAGCCGAGGCTCCGGTACAGCTCGGACCAACGCAGCGCATCGCCGCGCCGGTCGCGGTCGAGCTTGGTGAGGACCAGGGTCGCTTGGAGCGATTCGCGCTCCGCGGCAGCGAGGATCCGATCGACGAGGGGCGCCTCGAAGGTGGGCTCGCGCAGTGCCGACACCACGAGCACGTGGGTGACGTTGGCGGCGACCACCTGCTCGCGGCCGTCCTCGCCTGCGGCGCGACGGCTCAGGCGACTGGTGCGCGGCAGGACCGCGTCGATGGCGCTGCCGGCGTTGCCCTCGCCGACGGTGACGGCTACGCGGTCGCCGACCGCCAACGGCCGCTTCTCCGTGCTCGGGCCGTCGAACAGGCGGCCGCGCAGCGGGAGCTGCAGGACCTGCTCACCCATCTGGACGTGGGCGACCTTGGCGTCGACGCGGAGGATCAGGCCTTCGGGCATGCGGAGGTTGTAGTCGACCGTCGCGCGTGCGCTTTGCGCCGCGCGCACTAACCTGCACCGCCCGTGACGTACGTCGGTCGCCTTGCTCCCAGCCCGACCGGGGTCCTGCACCTCGGCAACGCACGCACGTTCCTGCTCGCCTGGCTCGATGCCCGAGCGCAGGGCGGCCGCTTGCTCATGCGCATCGAGGACATCGACGGGCCACGCATCAAGCCAGGGGCGGAGGCGGCGGCGCTCGAAGACCTGCGCTGGCTCGGGCTCGACTGGGACGGCGAGCTGGTGCGGCAGACGGAGCGCGCGCCGCGCTACACCGAAGCGCTCGAGCGCCTGCTCGACGACGCGGTCGCGTATCCCTGTGTTTGCTCGCGGCGGGAGGTCGAGGACGCTGCGTCCGCGCCGCACGAGACGACCGACGACGGACCGGTGTACCCGGGCACCTGCCGCGGCCGCTTCTTCGACGTCGGCGAGGCGCGCGAGGAGACCGGGCGCGACGCGGCGGTGCGTTTCCGGGTCGAGCGGGCCGCGGTGGCGTTCACCGATCGCTTCCGCGGTCCGCAGGCCGGCACCGTGCGCGGCGACTTCGTCATCGCCAAGCGGGACGGCGGGGCGGCGTACCAGCTCGCGGTCGTCGTCGACGACGCGGCGCAGGGCGTGACGCACGTGGTGCGCGGCGACGACCTCCTGCCGTCGACACCGCGGCAGCTTCTCCTGTACGCGGCGCTCGGGCTGGCGCCGCCGTCGTTCGCGCACGTGCCGCTGGTGGTGGGCCCCGATGGTCTGCGCCTCGCCAAGCGCCACGGCGATACGTCGCTGCGCCACTACCGCACGCGCGGCGTGTCGCCGGCGCAGGTGGTCGGCTACCTCGCGGCGCTCTGCGGGCTCGTCGAGCCGGGACGGCCTTGCACGCCGCAGGACCTGCTGCCGGGCTTCGATCTCGCGCGCGTGCGGCGCGGCCCGGTGGACGGGTCGTCGCCGCCGTTTGCGTAGGTCACGCGGTCTCGGCGTGTTCGTCCGGTGCGTCTGACGCAGCCTGTGGCGCCGGCTCGCCGCGGTCGGCCGTGCCCAGGCGCAGGAAGTAGCCGGCGATGAACACGCTCGACGCCACCGCGTTGGCGACCACCAGCGTCGTGCTGAGCACGGGGTCGAAGACCAGGGCGAACGGGAAGGGGTTGTACGAGAGCGAACTCGTGCTGAAGGTCAGCAGGTCGAAGCTCGCGGCGCCCGACCACAGCCGGTCGCCGATGTGGAACGTCCCGACGACGAACACAGCGTGCCCGAACACGAGGTTGCCCACGGTCTCGAAGCGGGCGCGCGTGGTTTCGAGCGCGGCCCGCAGCGCTGCGAACGGGCACCGCGGGTGCTCGGCGGCGGTGGCCACGAGCGGCGCCAGGATCAGGCTCGGCGCGAGGTAGAGCACGCGCGTCCAGCTTCCCGACGCGAAGGTCGAGATCCCGTACACCATCGCGAACAGCGCGAGCTTGCCGAGCACGACGGTGACCAGGTGGTCACGGATTCCCTGCGCGAAGGCGATCCCGTACGGACGCCGGCCTTCCCGCCATGCCTGCAGCACGCCGATGTGGCCGGCGAGGGTCAGACTGACGATCGCAAACATGGCCCAGTTGGCCGGGACGCCGACGCCGAGGCGTCGGGCACCCGCCACACCGAAGGGGTTCTCGTGCAGGGTGAGCGTCCCCCGGGTCGCCGCCATGACCAGGGCGCACGCGACCAGCGTCATCGCCGCGGGCACGAGCAACGCCGGGGTCGAGACCGTCACCCGGAACGCCTCGCGCACTCCGTTCCTGCCGGCAACCACGCGCAGCCCCCAGATGGCGGCGAGCACGAAGAGCACGATGGCGGTGACGGTCACGGTGGCGTCGGTGCGCCGGGCGTGATCGAAGATTCGGTGACCGCGGCGGCGCCGAGCATCATGTCGGCTGCGGCGCGTGCGTGCATGCCTGTCGAAGCCCGGTGCCGCCGGGGCTACGCTGCGGACGTGGACGATGCCCTCCTGATCACCTCCGCCAAGAACCCGCTCGTGGCGCGCTTCCAAGCGGCGGGGGCCGGGGAGGCGCCTGGCTGTCTGCTGGTCGAGGGGCGCAAGCTCGTGGCGGAGGCGATCGAGGCCGGACTCGAGGTGCTGGAGGCGGCCTACGACGCGGACCGCGACGCGCTCGGGCCGTTGCGGGCGTCGCTCGCCCACCTGGGGCGCAACCTGCACGCCTGCACCGGCAAGGTGTTCGCCCGCCTCTCGGCGGTCTCCTCCCCGCAGGGCGTCGCGATCGTGGTGCGGCAGCCCGCGTGGACCGACGCCGATCTCCTGGGCGCGAGCACGCCGCTCGTGCTGGTCGCGGCGGGGGTGAAGGAGCCCGGCAACCTCGGTGCGCTCCTGCGCGCCGCGGAGGCCGCCGGCGCGAGCGGCCTTCTCGCCCTGCGGGGCGGGGCCGACCCGTTCCGGGAGAAGGCAGTGCGTGGCTCGGCCGGCAGCGTGTTCCGAGTGCCGGCGCGCGGCGGCGTCAGCGTCGAAGAGGCGCTGGCCTTCGCGAGGGCGCATCGCCTGACGCTGTGCGTCGCCGACGAGGCCGGCGACATCGACTACCTCGACGCCGACCTGCGAGGTCCGTGCGCGCTCGTGCTCGGCGGCGAGGGCGAGGGCATCCCGGCGCAGTTGCGGGCGGCGGCGACGCGGAGGCTCCGGGTCCCGATGGCGGGGAAGGTCGAGAGCCTGAACGTCGCGGTCGCCGCCGGAGTCGTGCTGTACGAGGCGCGGCGACAACGGCGATGAGGTGTCTGCCGTGAGCCTGTTCGAACCGGTGCCCGCGAGCGCGCGCGAGGGTCCGCTGCGTCCCCTCGCGGAGCGCATGCGCCCGCAGACCCTCGACGAGTACGTCGGTCAGGCGCACCTGATCGGTCCCGGCAAGGACCTGCGCCTCGCGATCGAGCGCGGACTCGCGGGCTCGCTCCTGTTGTTCGGGCCACCCGGCGTCGGCAAGACCACGCTGGCGCGGCTCATCGCGCAGGCTTCCGACCTGCACTTCGTGCCGTTCTCGGCGGTGCTCTCCGGGGTGAAGGACGTGCGCGAAGCCGTCGCGGATGCGCAGCTCCGCCGCGCTCGCGAGGGTCGTGGCACGCTCCTCTTCGTCGACGAGATCCACCGCTTCAACAAGGCGCAGCAGGACGCCTTCCTGCCGTACGTGGAGAGCGGCGACGCGGTGCTGGTGGGGGCGACGACGGAGAACCCCGCGTTCTCGGTGATCGCCCCGCTGCTGTCGCGGTGCCGGATCCTGCGTCTGCAGGCGCTCGACGACGACGCCATCGGCGCGCTGGTGGACCGCGCCCTCACCGACCCGCGCGGGCTCGCTGCCCGTGGCATCCGGCTCGAACCCGCGGCGCGCCATCGCCTGGTGGCGACCGCGGCGGGCGATGCGCGCAGCGCGCTCAACGTCCTCGAAGCCGCGACTGCGACGTGCCTCGACGGTGAGTGCCTGAGCGAACGCGCCATCGCGGAGGCGATGCAACATCGCACCCTGCGCCACGACCGCGGCGGCGACGCGCACTTCGATCTTCTCTCCGCGCTGCACAAGTCGCTGCGCAACTCCGACGTGCAGGCGTCCCTGTACTGGCTGGCGCGCTTCCTCGCCGCGGACGCCGATCCTGCGCAGGCCGCGCGCCGGATGATCGCGGTGGCGGCGGAGGACATCGGTCTCGCCGATCCGATGGCCCTGCAGGTCGCGGTGGCGGCGCTCACAGCGCTGCAGAACATGGGCTTGCCCGAGGGTCGCCTGCCGCTCGCGGAGGCGGCGGTGTACCTGGCCGCGGCACCGAAGAGCAACGCGGTCCATTCGGCCATCGACGCGGCGATGGCGGCCGCGGAGAGCGGGCCGCAGCACGAGGTGCCGGCGCACCTCCGCAACGCACCCACCCGGCTGGCGAAGGAATGGGGGCACGGCGCCGGCTACCGCTACGCGCACGACTGCGAGGGCGGCGTCGCGCCGATGGAGTGCCTTCCCGAGGCGCTGCGCGACGCGTGCTTCTACGCGCCGGGTGACGCTGGCTTCGAGGCGAAGGTCAAGGCACGCATGGCGGAGGCCGAGGCGCGGCGGCGCGGGAGGAGCGATGGCTGAGCCCGCTGCGTCGCCGGCGCCCGTCCCCGCCGCGGTCTACCACCCCACGTCCCTCGTGCTGGCGAGCTTCGTGCTGTCGCCGTTCGGTGCCGGCATCGTGCTGGCCGCCAACGACCATCGCCTGGGCCTGAAGGACCGCGCGCCGCTGACCTTCTACCTGTTCTTCTTCGTGTCGCTGATCGGCTACCTGGTGCTCGCCAACCTGCACGCCGAGCGCGTGCTGCCACTGGCGTCGCGCGAAGGCTGGTTGTTCTCGCGCGCGCTCCTCGGCTGGGTGGCCGTGCTGCTCGCGTGGCTGTGGAGCCGGCCGGCGCGGCGCGCGCACGCTGCGTCTCGCGCGGCCGGCGCGCGCGCCGCGCAGCCGTTGCTCGTGTGCGTGCTGGCGTTCGGTCTCGGCGTCACGATCGACGGCTTCGTCTGGCAGGCCTTCTTCCACCCGCACGAATGAGCCGCGTCGCGGTCGGCATCGCCGGTTGGAGCTATGCCGATTGGAAGGGCAGGGTCTACGCCGCCGGGTGTCGCGACGCGCTGGCGTTCTGCGCGCGCTTCGTGCCCCTCATCGAGGTCAACTCGACCTTCTATGCGACGCCGGCGCCGTCGATGGTGGCGAGCTGGGTCGCCCGCACGGAGGCGACGCGGACGCTGTTCACCGCCAAGCTCGGGCAGGTGTTCACGCACGACCGCCGCCTGGACCGCCGCGACGTCGAAGCGTTCAAGGCGGCGCTGCAACCGCTGCGCGCCAGCGGCCGCCTGCGCGCGCAGCTCGCACAGTTCAGCGTCGCGTTCACCGACTCGCCGGCGGCGCGCGCGCATCTGACGGCGCTGGTCGCCGCCTTCGCGGATGTCGCGCCGCTGGCGGTGGAAGTGCGGCACGCGAGCTGGCAGGCCGACGCGGCGCTGGCCTTCCTGCGGGCGTTGGGTGTGTCGGTCGTGCACCTCGACTACCCGGTGGGTCGCGACGGCTTTGCGCTGGCGTCGCCCGGCGCTGACGCGGCGGGGTTTGCGTACCTGCGCCTGCACGGTCGGAGCCCCGCGTGGTTCGACAAGAACGCCGGCCGCGATCAGGTCTACGACTGGCTGTACTCGGCAGCTGAGGTGACCGCGCTCGGTACCCGACTGCGTGCGATCGCGCAGGACGCCGCAGAGACCTTCGTCGTCGCCAACAACCACTTCGAGGGCAAGGCGATGAAGGTCGCGCTCGAGCTCATGGCCGCCCACAGCGGCGCGGCCGTGGACGTGCCCGATCTCCTCCTGGCGACCTATCCCGACCTCGCGTCCATCGCCCGCCGGCGGGGGCAGGGTTCACTCTTCGGCTGAGCTGCCGTCGAGGACCTCCTCCACGTCGGCGACCAACGTGGCCAGCCGCGCCGGGGACACGTCGAAGCTCGCGCCTGCCGCGGCGAGCAGTTCGGGGAGTGGCCGCGAGCCGCCGAGCGCCAGCGCAGCGCGGTAGCCGGCGACCGCGGCTCGTGGATCGCGGCGGTACCGCTGCCAGACCTGCAGTGCAGCGAGCTGGGCGATGCCGTACTCGATGTAGTAGTGCGGGTGGGTGAAGACGTGGCCCTGCTGCAGCCACTGGTGCGCGAGTGCATCCTCGATGCCCGCGAAGTCGAGCCCGGGCGCGAAGCGCGCGCGGATCTCGAGCCAGGCGCGGGTGCGTGCGTCGTGGTCGTGGTCCGGGTTCGCGTACACCCGGTGCTGGAACGCGTCGATGCTGGCGATCCAGGGTAGCAGGCGCAGCACGCCTTCGAGATGGCGCGCGCGCGCGCGGCGGGCGTCCTTCGGCGCGTACACCGCGTCGAGATGCTCGAGCGCCATCAGCTCCATGCTCATGCTGGCGGTCTCCGCCATCTCGATCGGCGCCTCGCGGTAGTGGAGCAGCGGCTCGTCGCGGACCGCGAGCGCGTGGAACGCGTGACCGCCCTCGTGGAGGAGCGTCTGCACGTCGTCGTGCGTGCCCACCGCGTTGGCGAAGATGAAGGGCAGGCGCACGTCTTCGAGCGAGTACTGGTATCCGCCCGGGGCCTTGCCTTGCCGGCTCATGAGGTCGAGCAACCCTTCGGCGCGCAGCATGCGTACGTCCTCGGCGAACGGCGGGTCGACGCGGGCGAACAGGCCGGTCGCCAGGTCGAGGAGTTCGGGCTCGGTCGCGAATGGACGCAGCGGTGGGGCGCCATCGGTATCGACCGCGAGGTCCCACGGCCGGAGCGTGTCGACGCGCAGGCGTTGCCGCCGGCGCGCGTCGAGCCTCCCGACGGCGGGCACCACGACCTCGGCCACCGCGGCGTGGAAGCGGAAGCAGGTATCGGGCCCGTAGTCGAGGCGCTGGAGCTGGCGGAAGCGGTACCCGGTGTAGTCGGCGAAGCCGGCGTTCTTCGCCATCGTGGAACGGAGCTCGACGAGCCGATCGAACAGCGCGAGCAGTTCGCCCCGCACCGTGGCGCGCGCCGTGACGGTGGCGCGCCAGGCTGCTTCGCGCACCACGCGGACCGGATCCTCCTGGAAGATGGCCATGGCCGGCACCGTGTGCGTCCGACCGGCGAAGCTCACCGTCAGGCCGCCCATCACTGCCTGTTGCCGCGATTCGAGTTCGCTCTCCTCTCGCTGCAGGTTCACGTTGGCGGGCCGGAAGATCTCGTTGAGGGCGCGTCGCCGGCGGAGCAACGTGCCGTAGCGCGCAGGCGGCAGCGTGCGGGTCGTGGGGTGCGCGAGCAGCTTGCGGTCGAGTTCGTCGCCGAGGGCCTTGGTCACCGGGACGACGTCGCGTTCCATCGCGAGGTAGCGCTCGCGCGCGACGGCGTCGGCGGTGTTGCAGGTCATCGCGATGTAGCGGCGCGCGACCGCCGCTCCGACGCAGGCCAGCAACGCGCTCTCGTCGAGCAGCCAGCGCTCGAGGTCGGCGACACTCGAGATCGCGCGGTCGGCCAGCGCGCGGTAGAGCGGTTGGAGCTGGGCGATGTCGCCAGCATCGAGGCCCGCGGGCACGAAGTTGCTCCGTGTCGCAGGGGGCTTGGAGTCGGTCATGGAGAGGGCAGGTCGGGCGGCCGAGGGCGTGCGCATTCTGCGCCGGCGCGCGCGTCGATGCCCGGGCTTTCGGCGCGCGCAGTGTCTTGCCGACAGGACAACTCGTGGCGCGAGGGACGTCCGCCGAGCCGGGAAGGCGCCATCGCGCCGAGGCGATCGGGGGCCGGCCGCGGCGGTACGCTTCTCGCAATCGTCTCCACATGCGTCCCCTCGCGATTCCCGCCGCGCTCCTCTTCACGCTGGCACTCGGCGCGTGCGGCCACCGGGCCGTCATCGGTGCGCAGCGTTCCCCCCGGCTCGTGGAGCTCGAGGTCGAGGTCTACGATCCCGGCACCAACTACGTGTGGGAAGGCGTGTCGGTGCGGCTCGTCGAGGGCGCCCAGGAATGGAGCGGGTGCGTGTGCGCCAACCCCGACCCGGATCGGTGGTTCCTCACCGACGACACCGGGCGCGTCCTGTTCACCAGCTCGGGTATCGCGGAGGAGGACATCGGGTTCCGGGTGGACGATCTCGACCGCGCGATCATCGAAGGCGATCGCGACGCCGACGAAGCGTTCGTACTCGTGGAGATCGACGCGGTGGGCTTCGACCCGGTGCAGGTCGACGTGCCCATCACGTGGCGGTCACCTTCGGTCCTGATCTCGATCCCGTTCTCGCCGCGGCAGTGAGATCGGCGGCGGCGGTTCGTCGAGGAGCTTCTCGATCCGCGGGGCGAGGGCGTCGCCGCGGAGACTCTCGCCGCTGGCCCGGAGCACCCCGCGTCGGTCGAGGAGGATCGCCGCCGGCAGGCTCTCGACGCCGAAGCGAAGCGCCAACGGACCACTGAGCGCTTCACCGTCGAGGACGTGCTCCCAGGTGAGATGCAGCCGCGCCGCAGCGGCGCGCACCGGCACGGCATCGCCGTCGTCGTCCGCCGCGATGCCGATCACTTGCAGGCCGCGGGTATGGAAGCGTTCGAAGGCGGCGACGAGCGTCGGGGCCTCGGCGGCGCTGACCGGGCACCACTCCGCCCAGAAGTGGAGGAGGACCACGCGCCCGCGCAGCGACTCGAGATCGATGCGCTTGCCGCTGAGCGAATGCAGCGTGAGGGCAAGGGGCTCCGGCTCGCGGCGTGCCTCCTCGATCGGTAGGTCGCTCGACGTCGGGGCCGGCTTTCCGGCATCCGCGAGGCGCGTGAGGAGCGCCCGGCGCATCGCTTCGGCGGCGGGGTCCAGGCGCGGGGTGGCCAGCGCGTCGCCGATGATTGCGGCGACGATGGCGGGCCGCTGTCTCAGGTCGAGCGCACGTTGCGCGAGCAGATGCACCTGGCCGACGTCGAGCGCCCGTTGGCTCACTTGCTCGCGCAAGGCGTCGAGGTAGATCTGGGCCGCGAGGCGAGCGGCGGTCTGCGGCGGTGCCGGGTCGTGCGCGAGGAGGTCGTCCAGGGCTGCGGCCGCTCGCTCCGGTTCGCCGGCGAGTCCGAGGCGCAGGGCGCGGGCGTAGCCGAGGGGACCGAGGTCGACGGAGCCCGTCGCATCGAGGAGCCGGTCCAGGCGTGCACGCGCCGCGGCCGGGTTGCCTTCGTGCCACGGCGTGAGGGCGCTCTCGAGTTCGCGAACGAGGCCGCGCTCGAGGCTCCGCGCGCTCAGGACCGGCCATGCCTGCGCCGCCATCGGCGCGGGGATCAGCGCGGCAAGCGCGCTGCACGCGGCCGGCAGGACCCGGCGGAGGAGGAAGGGACGGGACACGGGACGCCGGACAGTGTAGCCAGCCTGCCACCGACGGATGGCCGCCCCCCTTGGTAAGGGCGGCCCGACCGGCTAACCTGCCGCAACAGTCGTCCGCCCCACGTGGACGAAGAACGAACGGCCGCCCCAGGAGCCCGACACGATGCGCAACAGACTGCTCACCCTCAGTGCCCTGTGTCTCGCTGGCAGCATGTTGCCAGCGCAAGTGGGTCCGACCCCGCAGGAACAGTTGCGACGCATCGCGTCCAAGGTCTCGGAGGAGATGCAGACGATCGACCGCCTGCTCTCCCAGCGTGGCATCGGCAAGGCGGCCACCGAGGCGTCGAAGCGCAGCGCCGAAGGCCTGCAGAAGATGCTCGACGAGGCCCAGGGCACGAGCAAGAGCGTGCAGAAGGGGATCGACGAGCTGATCGAGGAGCTCAGCAAGTCGGGGCTTTGAAAGTCGGGTGACGGCCCTGGTCAGGGCCAGCAACCGCAGGATGGCGAGCCGCAGGATGGCGAGCAGGGTCAGCGCCCGCAGGGGCAGCGCCAGCCGAACGGCCAGCGCAAGGAGAACGACACGCCCGACATGGTGAAGCGCGACGAGCAGCAGCCCGGCGAGCAGAAGCAGCCGGGCGGCGGCGAGAACCCGAAGGACGCGCAGAACAAGACCGCCAGGCGACAGCCCAAGGACGACGGCACGGAGACCGTGCAGCGCGAGGGTGGCACCGCCGACTGGGGCAACCTGCCGGAATACCTCGGCGGCGTGAAGCAGCGCGGCGGGGTGCCCGAGGTGAGCGAGAAGTACCGCAAGCTGTACGAGGCGTACCTCAAGGCGCAGGCCAAGAAGCCGGGCGACGGCAAGTAGCTCGCGCCCGGGTCGCGAGGGTGGCGGCGCGGCGCTCAGGTGGCGCGCGCGGCCCTTCGCAGCCGCGCGGCCAGCCCGCTGTTGCGCCGATCGCTGCCGACGTTGTCGACGGCCATCGCCAGCGCGCGCGCCGAGCCGACGATCACGACGAGGCGTCGTCCGCGCGTCACCGCCGTGTAGACGAGGTTGCGCTTGAGCATCAGGAAGTGCTCGGTCGCCATCGGCAGGACCACCGCGGGGTATTCGCTGCCCTGCGCCCGGTGTACGGAGATCGCGAAGCCGGGCACCAACTGGTCGAGGTCGCCGAAGGGGTACTCGAGGCTGCGCTCGCCGAAGCGCACGGTGAGACGCGAGGTGCTCGCGTCGAGTGCGGTCACGATGCCCGCATCGCCGTTGTAGACCTCGCGGTCGTGGTCGTTCTTGACCTGCAGGACCTTGTCGCCGACGCGGAAGACGTGCGTGCCGCGGGTGAGCTGGTCGCGGCCGGGGTTCAGGGCTTCACGCAGGTCGGCGTTGAGGGCGTCGGCGCCCGCCTCGCCGCGATACATCGGTGCGAGAACCTGGATGTCGTTGCGCGGGTCGAGGCCGAACGCGGTGGGGATGCGGCGGACGACGAGTTCGCGCACCACGGCGCGCGTGTGCGCCGCGTCGCGAGTCTCGACCACGAAGAAGTCACTGCCCTCGCCACCCGAGACCGGCACGCGCCCGTTCAGGATCTCGTGAGCCGCGCTGACGATGTGTGAGTCGCGCTGCTGGCGGAACACCTCCGTCAGCGCCGTCACCGGGACGACGCCGCTGTCGATGAGGTCGCGCAGGAAGTTGCCCGGCCCGACCGCGGGGAGCTGATCGGCGTCGCCCACCACCACCAGCCGCATCCCCGGTGGGATCGCGCGCAACAGCGAGTAGGCGAGCTGCACGTCGAGCATCGACGCCTCGTCGACGACCAGGACGTGACCCTCGAGCGGCGTCTCCGCGTTGCGGGCGAAGCGATGGATGCCGGCCTGGAACTCGAGGAGGCGATGGATGGTCGTGGCCGCGTGCCCGGTGGATTCCTCGAGGCGCTTGGCAGCGCGGCCGGTCGGTGCGCACAGGCGCACACGGAGGTCGTGCGTGCGCAGGATCGTCACCAGGGCGCGGATGATCGTGGTCTTGCCGACGCCCGGTCCGCCGGTGATGACGCTGACCTGGGCGCGGAGCGCGTGCACCAGCGCCGCGCGCTGCGCGGCCGGCATGCGCACGCCGCTCGCGGCAGCGAGGCGTTCGACATCCTGCTCCGGCGCGATCGCCGTCGGCGGCAGGACGGCCTCCAGGAGATCGCGCAGCAACTCGGCGCAGCCGGCCTCCGCGGTGTGCAGCGTGCGCGGGTAGACGCGGACCGGCGCGTCGGCATCTGGCGCCGCTTCGCACACGACTCGGCCTTCGCTGGCGAGCTTGGGCAACTCGGCTTCGATGCGCGTCGCGTCCGCGTCGAGCAGCGCGGCGGCCGTCTGCACGAGGTCGGGCAGCTCCAGGTAGCAGTGGCCGTCGCGCGCACCCTCCGCCAGGGTGAACACGGCTCCGGCGCGCAGGCGGGTCGGTGCGTCTGGAGCGATGCCGATGTGCTGCGCCACCTGGTCGGCCTTCTTGAAGCCCACGCCCACGACCTCGTCGGCCAGGCGGTACGGATCGGCGGTGATGAGCGCCGCCGCGCCCTTGCCGTACCGCTTGCAGATCCGCGTCGCCAGCGCCGCGCCGAGACCATGCGCGCGCAGGAAGACCATCACCTCCTGCACATCGCGCTGCCCGCGCAGCGCCGCGGCGAGTTCTTCGGCGCGTCGCTTGCCGAAGCCCTTCACCTCGAGCAGGCGCTCCGGCTCGCGGTCGGCGATGTCGAGGACCTCGGCGCCGAAGTGGTCGACGAGCCGCTGGGCGATGGTCGGCCCGACCCCTTTGACGAGGCCCGAGGACAGGTAGGCGACGACGCCGGCGGCTGACCTGGGTTGTTCGGCCTCTGCAGTCGAGACCTCGATCTGGCTGCCGAACCTGGGGTGCAGCACGAGCCGGCCGGTGAGCCTAACTCTCTGCCCTTCGGCGAATTGGGCCAACTGGCCGACGGCCGACAGCACCGGCCCGGGCGGGTCGGGTCGCACCCGCACGACCGCGAAGCCGGTCTCCTGGTTGCGGAAGGTGAACCGCTCGAGCGTGCCGGCACAGGTCACGTCCGGGGTCACCGTTCCATCCTTTTGTGGCTCCACAGGTTGCTCGTTCGGGCGGTGTAGTTATCCTGTCGCGCCCTCACGGCGGCCGATTATCCCCGGGAGAGCAGCGTCGCCACCGTCGCTTCCACCGCCTTTTCAGAGCCGCCGAAACCGTCAAGCCTCCGCATGATCAAGGTCCAGATCCGTCCGAACGAGCCCGTCGACGCCGCGCTGCGGCGTTTCAAGCGTCAGTGCAACTACGCTGGCGTGTTCCGCCTCTCCAAGAAGTACGCCTACTACGAGAAGCGGAGCGACCGGCTGCGGAGGGAGGAGCGGGAGCGGATCCGCAACATCCAGCGCATGGCCCGCAAGTTCACGCGGACCAAGACGCGCACGGCGCGCAAGTCGAAGGTGAAGGCGAACCAGCTCGGCGACGGGATGGACGACGACGTCGTGTCGGCCGTCACGAGCGGCAGCGAGATCTGAGCAGCGACGCCCTGCGGACGTTGCTGCTCAGGCCTTGCTGAAGACGTCGCAACGCGGGGGACGCCCTCGCCGAGGTGGCGCATGGGCCCCGCTGCGACGTCTCGGGAAGCAGCAACGCCCTGCGGACGTTGCTGCTCAGGCCTTGCGGAAGACGTCGCACGCGGGGGACGCCCTCGCCAAGGTGGCGCATGGGCCCCGCCGCGACGTCCGTGGGAGACCATCCGGCGGAGTGCGCGTCCCGGTAAGCTGCGCGGCCTGCCGTGATCCCGCGCATCCAAGGCCAGCCACCGAAGGACCTGTCCCGACCCATCGAACGGGTCGAGGTCGTCATCGACGCACGGCAGGACGGCTGCCGCCTCGACGTCGCGCTGGGGCACTTCCTCACCTGGCGGTCGCGCACGAGCATCCATCGGCTCATCCGCGACGGCTACGTCGAACTCGAGGGCCGCGAGGCGCGGCCGGCGGCGCGCGTGCGCCGCGGTGAGCTGATCGTCGTCAACGTGCCGGAGAAGCCGGAGCCCGACTTCGACACCGCGCCGCAGGGCTTCGCGATCCCGATCCTGTACGAGGACCGCTACATGGTCGCGGTCGACAAGCCGCCGGGCGTCGCGGTTCACCCGTCCGGACGGCGCGTGTACGGGACGCTGATCCACTTCCTGCACGGCCGCTACCGTCGCCCGGACGATCCCGCGCACGACGTGGTCCCACGGCTCATGCATCGGATCGATCGCGAGACTTCCGGCGTCGTGTGCGCGGGCCTGGACGAGGACTTCCACGCGACGGTGTCGCAGCAGTTCGAGAATCGACAGGTCCGAAAGACCTACCTCGCGGTCGTGCACGGCGTTCCGACACCCCGCGCCGGAGTGATCGAGCTGGGGATCGGGCCGGCACGCGACTCGGCCGTCCGCCTCAAGCTCGAAGCCCGACGCGATGGGTCGGGGCTGCCCGCGGTCACGCACTACGAGACCGTGCGCGCGCGCGGCGCGTTCTCGCTCGTCGAACTGCGACCGCAGACCGGACGCACGCACCAGCTCCGCGTGCACATGGCGGCGGTCGGCTGCCCGTTGGTCGGCGACAAGATCTACGGCGTGCCGGACGAGGTCTTCCTGGAGCACCTCCGCGACCAACTCAGCGATGCGACCCGCGCGCGCCTCGTGCTCGACCGCCACGCCCTGCACGCGAGCCAGCTCGAGTTCCATCACCCGCGGCGCGACGAGCAGATGCAGATCCGCGCACCGCTACCGGACGACATGGCCGCCCTCGTGCCCGAGTGAGGGCCCGCCAGTGAGGGCCCGCCAGTGAGGCAAGCCGCGCGCTACAGCCGCAAGCAGTACGGCGTGACGAGTCGGTAGCGATCGGTCCGGCGCGCGGGGTCCGGGCTGAAGCCGCCGTCGTCGAGGGGCGCGCCGCCGGCATCCGCAGCACGAACCTCTGCCTGCGCCGCATCCTTCGGCGCCGGCGGGCTGATCCGCGGCATCGTGTCGTCGCTGCGTTCGATCACCTGTTCAACACCCGTCATGGCATCCTCCTGTGTCTGCCGCCCGGGGAAGTAACAGCCGGGAACGGTAATCCTCCCCAGGGGGCGGGGCAAGCCCGGCCTCCACGAGGCCCCAAGGTGGGGTCTCCGCGTCCGACCTCTCATCGGGGGCCGAAGAGGAGGCCCAGTACGGTCGGGAGCACAGCGAGGATCACGTAGAGCGTGAGGATGGCACGCAGCTCACGCCGGAGCGAAGGCTCGGGGGGCGGTTTCGGGACGAACGGTTCGCTCATGACCCTGGCACCCGGCGAAGGGAAACGTAGGCCGAGCCCACCACGAGCGCGGCGGCGCCGCCGGCCAAGGGGAGGGGAAGGGCCGAGAAGCCGAGGCCCAGGAGCGTGAGGCCCAGGGCCGCGGCGATCAGGCCCCCGAGGTCGAGACCGGAGCTTGCATCCCCGCTCGAGAACGGGACCTCCGTCCACGAGCGTAGGGCGAAGCGCGCCACGTGCACGGCGACGCCCAGCGCGAACGCGGACCGGATCAGCGCCTCCACGGGATCGACCAGCACCGCGGCGGCGAGCAGGATGGCGTGCGCGGGCACGAGCACGTGCGTCGAGATCGCGAGGAGCACGGCGTGCCGGATCAAGGGTGGCGACACCTGCGGCGCCGTCAGGAACAGCCAGCGCGCCCGGGGCTCGTCACCGCTGCCCAGGAACGCCACGAGGAACGGCAGGTACACCGCCGGGAGCTGGGCTGCGACCGCGGCAAGGCGCCGCGCGCTGGTCGCATCGCTGCTGGTGGCGGCGAGCAGCCACATGCCGATCGGCAGGCCGAACAGCGGCAGCACCTTGCCGCGGAAGCCGGGACTCCGGTACAGCATCGCCGCGGTGAACGTCGCCGTCCCGAACGGGGCCGGGCGTCGGCGCGCGAGGTGGCCGAGGAATGCATTCCATCGTCCCGCGGGCCGCACGCGCAGGGCCGCACCCGCCTCCGCGTCGCGGGCCAGCAGCAACGCGACGATGGCGAGAGCGACGCCGCCCGCGACGAGCGCGAGCACGAACGAGAGGTCGCCCTGCAGGGCGCGCCCGGCCCAGTATGGCGGCCACGCCTGCACCGCCGGCGTCGGGAAGGGAAGCGCGACGAGCGGGCCGCCGAGGTGGCGCGCCCCCTTGGCGAAGGCCACGATCCCGAGCAGCAGGAGGAGTGCCTTCGCGGAGCCGGCGAGCAACTGGGCGCGGGCGGCACCGAGCACGCGGTCGGCCGCGCGCAGGCAGAGGACCAGCGTCGCGGTGAACAGGCCGGCGCACAGACACGCGCACGCCAGGTAGACGGGGATCGTGGCGAGGCCCTGGCCTGGGAGGAACGCGCACAGGATCGCCGGCGGCAGGGCCATGCCGATCGTGAGCAGGCACACGTAGAAGCTGCCGTACAGGGCCCGCGCCAGCAGCAGGCTGCGCACGCGGAGGGGCGCGGGCAGGACCAGCGCCTGGTCGGCGCGTCGCCGCGAGGCCGCCCGGTCGTCGCCGAGGTGCCCGATCCCCACGAGCAGCGTCGAGATCGAGATGTTGGCGGCCGCGAACGCGACGAGCGGCGTGTCCGGGAAGAGCACGGCCGCGATCACCAGCGCCAGGAACGCCTGCCCGAAGATCGTGGTGGTGAGGGTGCTGCTCGGTTGGCCGGTGCGGCGGCTCTCGCCGAAGAAGTCGAGGATGAGCCACGTGTGCACGAGCGCGCGCACCGCGCCGTGCGGCAGGGGAAAGGACGTCGCCTCCCGGGTCCGTGCGGTCGCGTCGCTCACGTCGAGATCATGGGCCGCAGCACCGCGAACGCGGACGTGTAGCCGTGCAGGTAGGTCGTGCCGCCGACCGGTCCGATCTCGCCGTTGCAGAAGAACCCGCCCAGAGGCACGTCGCTGAGTTCCTCGCGGAACAGGCGGCTGTCGTGGTCGGCCTCGCCGTACAGGTGGCGTCCCCGACCCAGGCACGAGAACAGGAGCGCGCCGGCCGGAGCGGCGGGTCGCCGGGCGCGGTGGCGTTGCAGCACGCCGCGGAGGTCGGCCGCGGACGTGTGCTCGTCCATCAGATGGAACTGCACGCGTCGGCCGTGCGCCAGCAGCTCGCCGATGTCGAGGGCGCCGCTCGCCTCGTCGACGCCGATGAGGTTGCGGATCAGCCACGCGCCCGCGCCGAGTTCGTCGGTGGGCACGAACGGATCCATCGCGATACCCAGGAACACCGGGCGCGTCGTGGCCAGCTCGCGATCCGCATCGTCGAGGCCGGCGAGCTGTTCTTCGAGGAAGGCCAGCGCCGGGAGCTGATCGACTTGCTGCAGCCGATTGTGCTGGGCGGCGGTGATCGTGCCGATCCGGCCGAAGGGCTTGCATCCCTGCGCGAGCAGCGGCGCGAACTCGACCGCGCCCGACATGCTGGCGACGACGGCGCCGGCGCGATGCGCCTGCCGGCCCGTGAAGAGAGCGTGGCCGTCGGGGGTCTGGCTGCCCGAGGCGATGCCGCCGACCTTCGCCGCCCGCGGGTAGGCGAAGTCGAGCCCTGCGAGCAGGCGTGGGGCGTCGAACGAGAACGGCTCCGGCAGCACCACCATGCCGCGCACCGCGGCGGGGGCCACGCCGAGCCGTTCCACCCACGCATCCGGCCCGGCGTCCGCGTCGGGGAGGTCGCCATCGTGCAGGTGGCGGACCTCGACCCCCACGCCCGGGAGCGACGCCAGCGTGACGCTCAGCGCCGGCGCGCCCTCGATCTCCCGGCCGGCGCCGATGATCCCGCCGCCGGTGCAGCCGATCAGCTGGCGCGGCTGCAGGCTCTCCCAGAGCAAGGCCGGCAGGCGGTCGAGTTCGCCGCGGTAGCCGGCCGATGCGAACACCACGCACAGGTCGATGGGAGCGACCCGGCGTGGGTGCAAGGCGGCCACGACTTCGGCCACGGCGTCGTCGACGCGAGGCGCGGTGGACAACGCGCTGGCGAACTGCATCGCGTGCGATGCTAGCGACGTCGTCAGGTCGAGTCCTGCAGGAACACAGCCTGCGCGCCCGGCGGATCCGGAAGGTCGAGCGCGAGCTGCACGCCGTGTGCGTAGGCGTCGAGCTGCGCGCGGTGGCGTTCGTGGTCGGGGCTGCGATCCGTCTTCCAGTCGAGGATGTGCCACGCGCCGTCGGCGGCCTGCGTGAGGACGTCGAGGACACCGTGCACCGTGCGCCCATCCGGGGTGCGGTACGCGACCGGCAGTTCGCGCTCGACGGAGCGCGCGGCGGCGAGGCGCGCGCGCAGCGGACTGGTGTGGAAGCGAGCGAGCCAGTCCTCGAGCGGAGCGCAGATGTCCGGCTCCGGCGCCACGCGCCGCAGGAGGTCGCGATCGACCTCCGACGCCGCGAAGTCGACCAGCGCGAGATACGCGTGCGCGGCCTCGCCCAGGCGCAGCGCGAGGCTGCGGGCGGGTCCGGGCACGGCTGGCTGGTCTTGGTCGGGGCCTTCGCCGCTCGCAGTGCGGGCAGCGGGCCGCGCCTCCTGCGCGGCGCGCACGGCGAGGGCTCGGTGCGCGTCGAGAGCGTGTACGGCGGGGGCGACGTCGAAGGCCTCCGCGTCGGACGGCGCGACGGGGCGAAGCCGCGGCTCGTCGAGCTGGCGAAGCGCGAAGCCCGCGATGCCGCCGAGGGGCGCGGTCACGAGATCGGCCTGCCAGCGTGACTGACGCACCACGTCGTCGTCGTCGTGCCCCAGCAGCAGGAGCCGCTCGCGCGCGCGCGTGCTCGCGACGTAGAACAGCCGGCGCTCCTCCGCGTCGTCGTGGCGCCGCGCCTCGATGCGTGCCACGCGTGCGGCGCGGTTGACCTTGGCGCCGACCTGCACCGCGACGAGTTCGCGCCCGTCCGCCGTGAACTGCCGCTCGGCGGCCCAACGCTCCCCGTCGGGGTCCGACGGGGGCCGGCGCGCGATGTCCGGCAGGATGACCACGTCGAACTCGAGGCCTTTGGCCGCGTGTACGGTCATGATCCGCACCGCCTCGCCGCCTTCCTCGAACAGCGCGCTCTCCTCGTCGTCGGTCTCGCGCAGCGCGCGGCGCTCGACGAGGGCTGCGGCCGCGGCGAGGTCGAGCGGAGCGGCTGCCAGCAGGTTGAGCAGCAGGCGCTCGAGATTGGCGAGGCGCTGCGCGCCCTCGAAGCCGGCCCCCTCGGTGAGCAGGAGATCCTCGTGCCGCAGGATCGCGGGCAGCGCCGCGTGCAGTGGCAGCGTGGTCACGCGCGCGTGCAGGTCGCGCAACAGGCGCAGACCGTCGGCGACCGGGCCTTCGCCCACGACATCTTCGCGGTAGTCGAAGGCCCGCCCCGCGTTCCGCCAGGCCACCAGCTCGGCGTCGACAGCGCCGCACACGGCCGAGCGCAGGATCGCCAGCGTCGGCACCGGGTCGAACGGTCGGGCCATGGCGGCGAGCAGCGCGCCGGCGAGCACGATCTCGTGCCGCGAGTAGAAGCGCCGGCTGCCCTGCATCACGTAGGGCACGCCGGCCTGACGCAGCGGACGCAGCAACCACGCGGTGTCGGTGGCCGCGCGCAGGAGGATCGCGATCGAGCCGAGCGCCACGCCGTCGTGGCGCAGCTCGTCGAGGATGTCGATGATCGCCTGGCCTTCTCGCACGCGCCGCGCGTACGCGAGCTGCGTGCCCGCGACGCGGGGCAGGAGGAGCAGCTCTACGCGCGCTCCTTCGCCCTTCTCGTCGCGGACCGCGTGCACCGGCTCGTAGCCGAGCTGGTACGGCACGTCCGGCGCGAGCATGTGGGCGCAGGCGGCGTTGACGAACCCGAGGATCCGCGGGCGGCTGCGGAAGTTGGCGGAGAGCGTGAGGCGCCCGCTGGCCGACGCGTCGCCGGCGATGTGTGCGACGGCGCGGAAGTAGGCGCCGACGTCGGCGCGCCGGAAGCGATACACGCTCTGCTTGGCGTCGCCGACGATGAACAGGCACGGGCGCAGCGGCAGCCTGGTCGGGTCGGTGAGCTTGTCGCCCGCATCGCGCGTCGGATCGCTCGCCAGCAGGAAGAGCACGTCGTACTGCAGCGGATCGGTGTCCTGGAACTCGTCGACCAGGATCGACTGGTAGCGACCGGCGAGCTGCTTGCGCACTGCGCCGCGATCCATGAGCACGCGTCGGGTGAGCAACAGCAAGTCGTCGAAGGACAGCTCACCGGCGCGTGCCCGGTTCGCGCGCTGGTCGTGCAGGAAGGGCAGGAGGAACTCGCGGGCGCGCAGGATCGTCGGTTCGCTCGTGTCGAGGAGCGCGCGCAGGTAGTCGCGGTGCTGGCCCAGCGCTTCGGTCGCCAGCAGGTCGTCGCGTTCGCCGAGTTCGCGCTTGCCCGCCTTCGGCACGGTCTTGACGAGCAGCTCGAGGTCGACCGCACCCCGGTTCGTGCGCAGGACCCCGTAGTGATCCCGCAGCCGCCCCGCGTAGTCACGCCACGCTGGGCGCGCACCGGGGAAGCGCGCGAGGAGCGCGTCCAGTTCCGCGGCTCGCGTCTCGAGATCCGTGGGCACGAACGGCGTGGCCAGCGTGTCCCAGGACTCCTCCGGCAGGGTCAGCAGGGCGAAGGCCAGCTCGCGCAGTTCTTGGGCCTCGAAGGAGTCGAGCACCTCGGCGTGCGGTCCCTGCGCGGCGGTGCCGAGGAAGGCGAGGAAGTCCTGGTCGAAGCGCTCGCGCACTGTCTCCTCCGTGCCGATGCGGAGCGTCGCGGGCAGGTCGAGGTCGCGGGCCTGCTCCTGCAGCAGCCGCAGGCAGAAGCCATGGAACGTGGCCAGCGCGAGGCGATCGAGGTCGGCGAGACGGTCCGCGGCGCGGGCGCGGTGCTCCGGCCCGATGCCGAGTTCCTCGAGGACGAAGCGATCCGAGCCGTCGATCGGGGCGCCGTCGAGGAACGCGGGCACGGCGCGCAGCATGCGCGCGAGCCGCTGTCGCATCTCCGCGGCGGCGTTCTCGGTGAAAGTCACCGCCAGGAGCCGCCCGGGGTCCATGTGCTGGCAGAGCAGCGCGGCCAGCAGGCGCCCGACCAGGAGCGACGTCTTGCCGGTGCCTGCGCCCGCGGTGACCACGAGGTTGCGGCCGAAGTCGGTGAGCGCGCGGCGCCGTTCGTCGCGGTCAGGAAGCATCGGCCCCGCCCCGCCGGGTGATCGGCTTCTTCTGCCGCAGTTGGAAGTACGCGGCGACCTCGCTGCGGGCGCTGCTCGTCACGCGCTCGCGACTCGGCGGGTGCAGGCGATGGCATGCGGCGCGGTAGTCGCAGAAGCGGCACGCGTTCTCGCGATCCATGCTCGGCACGAAGGTCCCGCTCGCCCGCAACACGGCGAGCCGGCGCAGCGTGTCGAGCAGGTCGTCACGCATGCTGCCGGCGAGGAAGTCGGCGGCCCGGCGCCACACATGCCACAGCTCCTCGTGCGTGTGCCAGTCGGGGCGCACGGCGCGCACGCCCAGCTCGGTCGCGCGCGCGCGCAGGGCCTGCGCGGTGAGCATCGCGTAGATCGGCATCTGCAACTGACGCCCGCGCAGGATCTCGTAGGGGTTGTTGGCGAGGTCGGGGTTGCGTCCGGTCTTGTAGTCGATCACGCGCAGGCCACCGTCGTGCATCGCATCGATCCGGTCGACGACGCCCCGCACGCGCAGCGGCGCCTCGTGGCCGATGTCGAGATCGCCGACGATCTCGCGTTCGTGATGCAGCGGCGTGATCGCGCGCGTGCGCAGGTCGCGGGCGTCGTCGACGAAGCCGACGGCGATGGCGCGCGCCCACTGGCGCACGAGGATCCGGTGGAGCGCGGGGAGCGTGTGGACGAGCGGGGCACGCGCGGCGAGGCGCGCGTCGAGCACGGGGGCGAGCTCGGCGGCGAGGGCGGCGACGTCGGGGGGCTGCGCGGCGGCGCTGGCCGAACCGAGGCGAGGGCCGAGTTCCGCGAGCAGTTCGTGCACCACCGTGCCCAGGGCGTTGGGCGCGAGGCTCAGGGCGTCGGGCTCCGGCGGCAGGGGCCGCAGGTCGAGCACCCGACGGAACATGTGCTGCAGCGGACAGCGCGCCAGCGTCTGCAGGTCGCTCACCGACAGGATCCGGGCGACGTGCGTCGCCGCCAGGTCGGCGCCGACGTCGCCGTCGTGGGCGAGGCCGCCGCCGAAGTCCTCGAGCGCTGCCGCGCGCCGACGGAGCCGGCCCGCGCGGGCGCCCAGCAGCAGGCTCGTGGCGGCAAGCGTCGCCTCGCGCAGGCCGGCGTGCGCGATGGCGAAGTCGACCGGGAGGATTCCACTCGCCACGCGCGCCGCCGCCCGCGCACCGGGGTGATTCGACTCGAGCCGTTCCTCGCATGCGGGCAGGCCTTCCGCCACGGCCTCGAGCAGCGCCGTCGGCCCCACCGGCCGCCCCTGCGCGTCGGCGGTGGCGCGGCTCACGTGCAGGTGGCGCGTCGCCAGGTGCGCGAGCCGGACGACGCAGGCGTGCTCGGCCGCGCGCGCATCGGCGCGGGCACCCAGGCCGAACGTCGTTCGCGCCGCTTCGTCGAAGAAGGTCGTTCCGCCGCCCGACGCAGGGATCTGATCGTCGGCGAAGCCGAGCAACTCGACTCGTGCGGCCGGGAAGGCGGCGGCAGCGTCGAACTCGACGACGTGCACCGACGCGGTGCCGCGTTCTCCGACCGGCAGGCCCCGGCTTGCAAGCAGCTCGCGGGCGTCGGCCACGAACGCCTCGGGGTCGGCGGCGTGCAACTCGCGCAGCACCTCGTCGAGCCGGTGCTTCGCCTGCGCATCACGCGTGTCGGCGAGCGGGGGCTCGACCTCGGCGGCGAGCAGCGCGGCGATGGCTTGCGCCTTCGCCGCCGCCGTCGTCGCGGTGCTCGCGTGCGCGATGTGGTCGGCGAGCCGCCGCACGCCCGCGGCCGCCTCCGGCGCGACGTCGGCCAGGTGCGTGGCCACGCGCGTCGCGAGTGCGTCGACGCCGCACAGGCCGTGCTCGCGCGCGGCGCGCTCGAGGATTCCGTGCGCCGCGGGCGGCAGCGGGCGGCGCGCGAGCGGACTGCCGAGGAGCGCGAGCCACGTGCGCGCGGGCGCGCCATCGAAGAGGAGAGTCAGGGCGTGGGTCGCCAGCGCACCGCGTGGCTCGTGCGTCAGGGGCGTCTCCGCCGCTGCGCACACCGGCAGGCCCTCCGCCGCGAACGCTTCCGCGAGGTAGGGGAGATAGGGACCGAGGCGCGGGGCGGCGACCACCATCGCGTCCAGGGGCGTGCCCGCTCCGTACGCCAGCGCACAGCGATGCGCCGCCGCGCGCAGCTCGGCTTCGACGTGGGGGTGCGCGGAGCGCGTGAATCCCGACGGCCGCGTCTCCGCGGCGGGGGCGACCTCGACCTCGGCGCCGCCTCGATCGCGAAGGGCATCGAGGACACTCACGACGTCCTTGGCGCAGCCCGGGTCTAGGCTCAGGATGCGCAGCTTCGTGCGCGGTCGCCGTTCGGCGGCGAGGGCGTCGAGGGCGCGCCGGACGAGCTGAGCCCGGGACGGTCGGGCGTGCGCGTGCAGCGTGTCGCCGAACCGGCGCGCGATGGCGAGCGTGCCTGCTGCCCAGGCCGGGATCCGCGTCGCCGGCTCCGGGGAACCCGCGCGCGCCCACTCGCGGCAGGCGCCGTGCAGCGCCGCGAGGCTAGGGCGGTGCCGCAGCGCGTACGCCGCGACGTCGCCCGGATCGGCGCGCAGGATCTCGCGGAGGAGCGCCCGTTCCTCCAGCGGCAGGAGCAGGTCGTCCGCCGTGGGTTCACCCAGCGACCACAGGATCTCGCGCAGCAGCGGCACCGAGGTGACGAAGCGCACGCCGAGCAGGACCCCGCACGCGTGGAGCGTCGCTGTCCGCAGCGCCGCGGCCGACTCCGCCGAGGGCGTGAGCACCAGGGTTCGCGTGCCCGGCGCGGCTGCGCCGACTGCCTCCGCGAGCCACGCCACGTACGGATGGTGGGGCAGCGGCTCGTGCTTGCTTGGTGCCTCCCGGGCCCGGCGCATGGTGCGTCAGAGTATGCGGAGATGCACCGACTGGCGCGAGGCCGGCGGCGCGGTGATCTACGCCTCGAGTGCAGCGCGCAGCCGACGCATGGCCCGGGCGAACCAGCTCCGCGCGGTGTCGGCGTTTGGGTGCCCCATCGTGGCGGCGACCTCGGCGAAGGTCATCTCGCACAGCAACCGCAGCACGACGACCTCGCGGTGCTCCGGACGCAGGGCGAGCAACCCGCGCTCCAGGCGCGGATCGAGCTCGCGTCCGGCCAGGTCCTCACCCGGCGTCGGTCCTGGCGCCGCCGCGCTGGCGACCGCGTCGGTGGCGCCGCCTTTGCCGAAGCCGTGCACCCGATCCACGACGCTCGCGCGCCGCCGGCCGTCCCGCACGTTGTTCTCCACGCAGCGCGCGAGCCAGTGGCGGAAGGACCCCTCGCTCGTCAGGCTCTGGGCCGAGATCGCCCGGAACGCGTCGAGCAGGCTCTCCTGCACGAGGTCGTCCTCGGCGGCCAGATCGCGCAGGCTGCGGCCCATGCGCGCGGCGACGATGCGGCGCACGCGCGGCAGGTAGCGCGCGAACAGCCTCTCGAGCGCGTCGCGGTCGCCGCCCTGCGCTGCGCGCACCATCATTGTCGTCTGGGCGAAGTCCTCCATCGCCTCAGCGGATGCGCGACTCGATGCCGGCCGTCGCGCGCAGCTTCGTGGCCCACGGGGCGCCGAGGTCGGAATAGGCCCACTGGAAGTACAGGTTGCCGAACAGCGCCGGGCAATCCGGCAGCGGGAACATGACCTCGGCGTAGCCGGTGGTATCGAGGCGGGGGAAGGCCTGGATGAGGATGCGCAGGTCGACGTTGAGGGAACACGGGGCCATCCCGAGGAACCCGAGCGGCAACGGCGGGATGCTGCCGCCGGTGATGAACAGGACGCAGGCCCGGTTGGCGGCCAGCCGGTCTTCCATCGCCATGCCGTAGTACTCGTTGCCGGCCTTGGGTGCCCAACCGAGCAGCCGCGCGGTGCTGCACGAGCCGCCGTAGCTGGAGTTGCCCATGGTCGGGTCCCAGTCGTACTGGTCGCCGTAGACGGGAGTCGGGTACGGCGAGAGTTCGAGCGTCGCCCAGGTGAGCTTGAAGTCGTCGCTGCGGGCGTCGAACACGCACGAGCCGCCGTAGGAACTCGCCGGGCGCACGTCGCTGACCAGCACCGCGTCGACCGGGCAGCCGTGGTGCCCGGTGCGCAGGGCACGCAACACGTAGGGGCCGCCGAACCGACCCACGGAGTAGATGCAGCACCAGTGCGACCACGAGTTCGTGTCGAAGCCGACATCGCAGTTGAAGATCGTCTCGCCGACCGGCGCGACCGCGACCACGGTGTTCTGGATGCGCGTGGGCAGCACGGCGGTCTCCGGCCAGTCGAAGCGCTCGACCTCGAGCTCCGGGCCGTCGATGTAGGGGTACTTCACGCCGGTGTTGGGCCGCACCGTGTACGAGACGAGGAAGCGTTCGAAGCCGCCGCAGATCTGCGGGTGCAGGCAGTGGTAGGCATCGAGCTGTCGGCCGACCTCCGTCTCGCCTGCAAGGACGCCCGCTGCCGTGATGCGCGACACGCGGATGTCCCAGTCGTCGCCGGCGCCAGGGCCGTACTGCTGCCAGCCCACGATCCACGACGTCCCGTTGCCGCTCGAGATCTGCGTCACGACCGGCCACCTGCGGTCCACGCCCAGCGTTCCGACCGGGATGTGCGCGACCGGGAGCGGACCGGTCATCACCGGCGCGGCGATCCCGTCCATCGGATCGACGAGGAACGCCTCGACTTCCGCGGTGGCCGTGGCGACCTCCAGCTCGTACACGACCAATGCCTGGCGACCGAACGTGCCCGCCAACGTGCCGCCGACGTCCGGCTTGCTCGCCCGGCTCGTCGTGGAGGGCACCTTGGTCATCGTGGTCGACGGCGTGAGGTCGCCGCTCCGGTGTACGTGCACGAACACGCCGGGATCGGTGCCGCCGAGGTGGTCCATCGCGATCACCCACATGCCCCGTTCGCTCACGAACGCGTTGCGCAGGTACAACGTGCTCCAGGCCGCGGTCACGTCGGTGAACACGCCGGTGGTCCCGGTCATGTCGTCGAGCGTCATGCGCGCGTAGCCGTCGGAGTCGCCGCCGGTGAACTCGCGACCGTAGCTCACGAGCACGCTGTACGCAGCGCCGGTCGCGTCGCGACCCACGTCGGTGGTCACCACGGGCCGCGCGGTGGTGGTGTACGAGATCAGCTCCCGGCGGATGAGGGGATCGATCACGACCGGCCACGCGGCAGCGTCGAGGAACGCGCGTGGCACGACGAGTTCGATCGCCCGCCCGTCGAAGCGGCTGGTCACCGGCGTGCTGCGACCCGCGCCGTCGATGGCGATCGCCTTGCCGTAGCGCACCAGCGCTTCACCCTGCGGCCCGCAGAACACGAGTTCCTGCAGGGCGGCGGCGGCCGGTGTCGCTCGCAGCGGCGTGTCGATCTCGCCGCGGATCACGATGTCTCCCTTCCCCGGCGGCCGCGTCGCGAGCACGAAGGACTGCTCCACGCCGTCGGGCCGGATGTCGTAGGCCTCCACGAACCCACCGTGGTCGTACTCGTACCGCCAGTCGGTGTGGCGGTGCCGCGGCGCGGTCGCCGGCAGTGCAGGCGCATCGCCCACGCGCAGCGAGGTCCGGGCCCAGCGCAGCGGGAGGTTGTCCTGGTAGTCCGGTCCCAGGTAGGGGTAGAACGCGAAGCCGTCGTGGAAGGAGACCTTGTGGTCTGCGCCCGACGCCCACGTGCCGTAGTCACCGGCGCTGGTGTGGATCGGCGTCCGGAAGGCCTGATCGACGGCGCTCGCGGGCGTCGCCGGCGCGGTGGCCACAGCGGCGCCAGCGGGCACGGCGCGGGGTCGCGGCCGCGAGGACGGACGGGACTGGGCGGCGAGAACCGTGGTCACGAGGAGGGTGACCACGACGGGAAGGGCACGAGCTGACATCGTCGGACTCCGGGTTGGTGGACGGGTCGAACGGCGCACGTCGCGACGCCGGCGTGGCAGTCGGATCGGGATTCTACCGATCGAGCCCGCGCGCCAGGCGGAGGCCCTGCGAGTAGTAGCGGTAGTCGGGCATGCTGTTGTTGCGCAGCGCACACCGTGCCAGGCGCGCGCCGAAGTCGAACGAGCTGCTGCGCACCGCGATCTCGGCGCGCTGCCCGTCGGGCACGAGACGCAGGCCATCGCCGGGACGAACCGGAGTGCGGTAGTCCTTGGCGTAGTAGTCCCCGCACATCTCCCAGACGTTGCCGTGCATGTCGTGCAGGCCGAAGCCGTTGGCGGCGAACCGTCCCACCGGTGCGTGGTACACGAAGCCGTCGTCGAAGCCGGGCTCCGGCTCGCGGCCACCGGGCGCGATCTTGCCGGAGCCGGCGTCGAGGACGTTGGCGTGTCCCCGCAGGGTGGCCACGTCATCGCCAGTCGAGAACCAGGTCTGCGTCCCGGCGCGGCAGGCGTACTCCCACTGGGCTTCGGTGGGGAGCGCAAGGTCCATGCGGCGGGCGGCCTCCATCGCATCGCGCCAGCTCACCTGCTCGACGGGGTGCAGACCCGTGTAGGTCGTGCCGCGCTCGGTCTTGCCCATGGGCAGGCCGCTCGGGTTGGCGCCCATCACGCGCATCCACTGCGCCTGCGTCGTCTCGTGCTTGGCGATCAGGAAGGGTGCGAGCGTCACCGGGTGCGGCGGGCCCTCGTCTTCGCTGGCGAAGGGGTCGTACCGCGGATGCTCCGGATCCCGGCTCGCGCCCATCACGAAGGTTCCGCCCGGGACAAGCACGAGCACGATCGCGGTGTCCTCGGCGAGTTCGAGGCTGCCGCTCGCCAGCCGCGCCGGCGGCCGCCCGCTCTGCACGTGCGCGAACTCCTGGAGGCCCGAGCGCGGATCGCTACCCAGGGGCACGAGCCCGCGCATGGGTGCCAGCGCGACACCGCGATAGCGTGGTTCCGCGGCGACCGCGGCGCGCGCCGTCTCCCACGCCGCCGCCGCGTCGACGAGGGTGGTCCCCTCGACGGCCAGCGCCTGCCGACGCCGCGCTTCGACCGCATCGATGCGCGTGGGAAGGGCCCGGAGCGCATCGATCAGTTCGCGCAAGGCTTCGTCGCGGAACGCGGCGAGGTCGTCGGTGAGGATCCCCGCCGAGCCGGTGGCTTCGTGCGCCGCGGTCCGCGACTGCAGGTCACGCCTCGACTGTTCGTGCTCCGGCAGCCGGTCGTGCAGGGCGCGCGCGCGGCGCAGCCAGGCGTCCATGCCGCCAGGACCCGGCACCAGCTCCGGCCACGGCGGCCACAGCCGGTCGTCCCATGCTGCGAGGTCGCGCACGTGCTTGAGACCCGCGAGGCGCGCCACCTCCTCGAGGGCGGTGGTCTTCTCATCGCGTTCCCGCGCCGTGATCCCGAGCAGGTGCACCGTCCAGGCGAGACCCGCGACCAGCAGCGTGAACACGGTGACGACCACCGCCGCGAGGGCGCGGTTGCGCTGCGCCCAACGACGCGTGCGGATCCAGGGTCCGGCGGGACGGGCGCGGATCGGCTCGAGCACGCGCACCGCGCGCAGGTCCTCGGCGAAGTCGAGCGCCGTCGCGTAGCGCCGGCGCGGGTCCTTCTCCAGGGCGGTGGCGAGGACCACGCCCAGATCCTCGGGCAGCCCCGGTGCGCGCGTGCGCGGATCGGGAGGATCCGTGTCCTTGATCGCCGAGAACAGCGCCTCCCGCGTCGCGCCCGTGAACGGGCGCGTCAACGTCACGCACTCGTAGAGCATCACGCCCAGCGCCCACACGTCGCTGCGCGCGTCGACTGCGCCCGGCGTGCCACGCACCTGCTCGACCGCCATGTACGCCGGCGTGCCGAACACGTCGCCCGTGCGGGTGAGCGTGTCGAACTCACCCTCGAGGTCACCGGCGATGCCGAAGTCGAGCACGACCGGTTGGCCTTCGGCGGTGATCACCACGTTGCTCGGCTTGAGGTCGCGGTGTACGACGCCGGCACCGTGCGCCACGTGCATCGCGCGGGCTACCTTCTCGATCAGCTCCAGCACGCGGGACACGCGGTCGCGCGAGGACCGGTCGCCGGCCGTCGCCGATGGTTCCGCTTCGATCGACACGCACGTCTGCCCCGCCTCCCGCGCCAGCGCGATCCGGCGCTCCAGGGTCTCGCCCTGCACGTAGCGCATGGCGATGAACGGCGTGCCGCGGTGTACTCCGGAGTCGAACACGGTGCAGAGCCCCGGGTGATCCAGCTTGGACGCGAGCTGCGCCTCGCGCCGGAAGCGCGCCAGCACGTCGGGCGAGGACAGGTGCAGCGCGGTGAGCAGCTTGAGGGCGACGCGGCGGTGCAGGTGTTCGTCCTCGGCGAGGAACACGGCGCCCTGGCCGCCCCGACCCAGCTCGCGCTCCAACCGGTAGCGGCCGATCCGCCGCGGCGCGGCGAGGCCATCGGCCGCCTGCCACTGCGCCTGCAGCGCGTTGGCGAAGGCATCGAGGTCCGGGTCTTCGGGCTCGGTCATGGCGAGAACGCGGCGGTCCTGCGGCGCGCGCAATCTACCCCGCTCGGCCCGCCCGGCGGCGTCGCACCACCCGGTGCCATGGGGTGGGCGACCCGTGCCCCAAGAAAAACCGGTTCACCGCGTTCGGAAACGGCGGTGCCTGCCCCTCCTCCCCCGGCCGCGTCGGCGACCCTTCCGCCGACCGGACTGAGCGGGCCGCGGGCCCAGAGGATGTCATGTTCCGAACCTGGACGATGCCGGTGGTCAGTGGTGGTGTGGTGACGGTCCGCGACGGCGGGACGGGTGCGACGGGGTCGGTATCGCTGTCCGAGGCCCAGCTCGCGGCGTGGCTCGGCGATCCGGTCACGCGCGGGAGCGTGCTGCAGATGTTCGAAGCGGTGAGCGCCCAGCCGATCCCTGCGTCGGGCGTCGTCGAGCCCGAGGTGCGGCGCTGGGTGATCGAGGCGCTGCAGCATGCCTTCCGGCGGGCGCGCCTCGTCGCGATGTGCCCCATGCCGGCGGCCCCCGGGCGGTCCGGCGGGGCTCCGGCCACCGGTGCGTCGCGCGCCGAGCGCCCGACCCCTGCCCCGCCGCCGTCGCCGCAGAAGCCACGCGCGCTCACCCCCAAGAAGACCTGGATCGAGATCGTGCTCGTCGACGCGGACGACCATCCCATCGCGCGCGAGCGCTGCCTCCTGCGCCTGCCCGACGGGTCGGAGCGGATCGAGACCCTCGACGACGAGGGTCGCCTGCGCGTCGACGGGATCGACCCCGGTCGCTGCGAGATCACCTTCCCCGATCGCGACGGGCCCGAGTGGAGGGCGGCGTAGCCATGGTCCGCCACGTCGTGCAGCAGGGCGAGCACCTCGCCGGCATCGCCCACCGCTACGGCTACGGCGACTACCGGACGATCTGGGAGCATCCGCGCAACGCCGAGCTTCGCCGTCTGCGCGACAACCCCAACGTGCTGCTGCCGGGCGATTCGATCGTGATCCCCGACAAGCGGGAGAAGGGAGTCGCCTGCGCGACGACGGCGACGCACCGCTTCCGGTTGGGGCGTCGACCCCTGCAGCTCCGCGTCGTCCTGCGCGACTTCGATGGCATGCCGCTGGCCGACTGCGCGTGCGAGGTGCGGGTCGGTGCGCTTCGTCGCGATGTGCGGAGCGACCGCGACGGCCTCGTGTCGTGCGATCTCCCCGCCGACGCGCAGGACGCTACGCTTGCCGTCCCCGACCTCGGGCTCGTCTTCCCGCTCCGCATCGGCCACCTCGATCCCGTGCACGCCGACACCGGGTGGCGGGCCCGCCTCGTCAACCTCGGCTACCAGATCGACGCCGACGCCGCGCGCCTACGGGCTGCGCTCGAGGAGTTCCAGTGCGACCACGGCCTGCCGGTGACCGGCGCGCCCGACGCGGCCACGCGCGCGCGGCTGTTGCGCGCGCACGGGTGCTGAAGTCCGCGCACGCTCGGACTTCGTGCTCTACGGCAGCTCGCGCAGGCGAAGGTTGCGGAACTCGACGAGCGCACCTTCGGCCTCGAGCGCGAGGTAACCCTCGCTCGGAGTGCACTGCCGGCCACCGTTCACTTCCTCGCCGTTCACCCACAAGCGCACCTCGCCGTTGATGGCGCGGATGTAGTAGTGGTTCCATTCGCCCGCGGCGCGCGTGCGGCGCGCGGTCGGGAAGCTGCGGGCGCTGTCCGGCTTGCCGACCGTGTACTCCGTGCCGTCGGCCTTCGCGTAGCGGATGGTCGGCGTGAACGCGGTCATCTTCGCCGCGCCGACGGGGAACACGTCGCCGTGGCTCGTGAACCAGTCCGACGGCGCGCCCTTGCTCTTCTCCCAGTTCTCCTCGTAGCCGAGGTCGAGCACCTGCACCTCGATGCCGCTGCGGGGCAGTTGGCCGGGGGGCAGGTCGGTGAAGGCCGTCTCCGGGCACCACACGAACACGCCGGAGTTGCCGCCGTGCGTGTGGTGCTTCCACTCGAGCACCATCTCGAAGTTGCGGTAGGTGCGTTTCGTGCGCGCGCTACCCAGCGGCTTGCCGGTGCACACGATCACGCCGTCACGCTCGGTCCAGGTCTCGGGCGTGCCGTTGACGTTCTCGAAGTCCGCGAGGCCGAGCGTCGTCCACCCGGCGCCGGTGATCCACGCCTTCGGCAGGGCGTTGTCGTCGGGGGCGGGGACGAAGGTCGAGGCGGCGAGGAGAGCGGTGAGGGGAAGGGCGAGGCGGGTCGGGTTCATGGCTGCGGGGTCGCTTAGCGAGGGCGGCGACCATAGCGCGTCGTTCGTCAGCGCGCGCTGGTGACGCTTGCCGTCGCGGCCCTGCGCTGGCCGCGAGGCGCGTCGGATTGCAATCCTCGCCCGCATCCCCTGAGATCTCTCGATGATCTGCGCCTGCCTGTTCCTCGTGGCGGCTCCGACTCTCGCTGCACAGACGCCGTCGCTCGTCCTGGTCGAGGCCGAGGCGTTCGCGGACACCGGCGGCTGGGTCGTCGATCAGCAGTTCATGGACTTCATGGGCTCGCCGTTCCTGCTCGCGCACGGGCTGGGGGAGCCGGTGCGCGCTGCGACGACGACGGTCGCGTTCCCGACGGCCGGTTCGTGGCACGTGTTCGTGCGCACACGCGACTGGGTCGCGCCGTGGAATGCGCCGGGGGCGCCGGGTCGCTTCCAGTTGCGGGTCGATGGCGTTGCCCTGGCGACCACGTTCGGCACCGAAGGCGAAGCGTGGCACTGGCAGGCAGGCGGCCCGGTGACCGTGGGCGAACGCGCGCAGCTCGCGCTGCACGACCTCGCCGGGTTCGACGGACGCTGCGATGCGATCCTGTTCGCGCGCGATCCCGCGTTCGCCCCGCCCGATGGCGGCGAGGAGCTGGAGCGGCTGCGTGGGCGGTCGCTCGGGTGGGACAAGGCGCCGGCTGCCGTCGGACACTTCGACCTCGTCGTCGTCGGCGGCGGCATCGCGGGCACCGCGGCGGCGATCACGGCGGCGCGGCTTGGGTTGTCCATCGCCCTGCTCCAGGATCGACCGGTGCTCGGCGGCAACGGCAGCTCGGAGGTGCGGGTGTGGCCCGAGGGGCACACCAACCACGAGCCGTACCCGCGCGTCGGCGACGTCGTGCGTGAGCTCGTGCGCAAGAAGGGTGCGGGCGACGGCAACGCGGGCGAGGCGGGGATCTACGAGGACCGACGCAAGCTCGAGCTGGCGCGCGCCGAGCCGAACCTCACTCTGCTCCTCGAACATCGCGCCAACGCCGTGGAGACGAAGGATGCCCTCGTCGTTGCGGTCGTTGCACAGCACACGCGCAGCGGCCGCCGCCAGCGCCTCACCGCCGATCGCTTCCTCGACGCGACTGGCGATGGCGTCGTCGGCGCGCTCGTCGGTGCCGACTTCGACATGACGGAGGAGGGCCACATGGGCGTGAGCAACCTCTGGAACGTCGGCGCCGTAGAGAAGAACGAGCACCAGCTCCGCTGCGAATGCGAAGACGACGACCCGCTGTCGATCACGTTCACCGCGAGCACGACCCTGGCACCGTTCCCGCGCTGTCCATGGGCGGTCGACCTCGGCGATCGCCCCTTCCCGGGGCGCAAGGACGGCGACCTGCGCCAGCTCGGCGGCTGGTTCTGGGAGACCGGCTTCGATCGTCACCCGATCACCGACCTCGAGCGCATGCGCGACCAGAACCTGCGCGCGATGTTCGGGGCGTGGGACGCCATCAAGAACGTGGATGGCCGGCACCCGAACCATCGGCTGAAGTGGGCGGCGTTCATCGCCGGCAAGCGCGAGTCGCGGCGGCTGCTCGGCGACGTCGTGCTGACCGCCGACGACTTCCACGCGATGCGGCCGTTCCCCGACGGCGCGTTCCCCTGCACCTGGCACATCGACCTGCACTTCCCGCACCGGACCTATTCCGAAGGGCATGCCGGCGACGAGTTCATCTCCGACTACACGCGCGGCCAGGGCTTCACCTACCAGGGGCCCTACTGGGCGCCCTACCGCAGCCTCTACAGCCGCAACATCGACAACCTGTTCATGGCGGGGCGGGACATCAGCGTCACGCACGAGGCGCTCGGCGCCGTGCGGGTGATGCAGACCTGCGGGATGATGGGCGAGATCGTCGGCATGGCGGCGGCGCTGTGCGAACGCCACGGGTGCACGCCACGCGCGGTGTACGCGGAGCATCTCGACGAGCTGAAGGCACTCATGCGTCACGGGGCCGGGCGGGAGTCGCGCTAGGAGCTAGGTGACGATGAACCGGCGCCGTGCTCTGCCAGGGCTGCACCCTCCGGTGCTGGGGCGTCGGATTGCTTTCCGCGGCCGCATCACCTGAGATCCACCCATGCTCCTTGCCAGCGTCTCCCTCGACGGATCTCGGGTCCGGTTGCCGCGGCTGAGCCGGATCGCACCGCGTCCGATCGCCGGAGGCGATGCGCGATCGTGAAGCACGCGCGCTGGATCGTGCTCGGCGCCGTCGTCCTCGGCTTTGCGTTGCGCCTGTGGACCGCACTCCTCATGCGGTTCAACGGCGACGAGGCGCTGCACTACGAGCTGTTCCACCGCGCCGACGCCGGGCTCGTGTACGCGGCGAGCAAGACCAACGCGCACCCGCCGCTGTATTTCCTGTCGTTGTATGCCTGGCACCTGCTCGGCACGTCGGAGCTGTGGCTGCGCCTGCCTGCGGTGCTGTTCGGGTCTGCGGCGATCTGGCTGCTCGCGCGCTGGGCGACGCTGCTGTTCGATGTGCGCACCGGCGCCGTGGTCGCCGTGCTGGTCGCTACCGCACCCGGCCTCGTCGAGGTCAGCGCCGAGGTGCGCGGCTACGGGCTGCTCCTGTTCGGTATCGCCGGCACGCTTGTCTGCCTGCAGCGCGCGTTGACCGCCTGGTCGGCGCGCGCGCTCCTCGCCCATGGTGCGTTCCTGATCCTGGCGATCCTCACGCACTACTCGATGGTGTGGGTCACCGCGGCGCTCGGTGTGTACGGGCTCGTCCAGATCGTGCGCCGCCGACCGGCGCGCGCCTTCGTCTTCACCTGGCTGGCGGTCGAGACCGTCGCCGCCGCCGTGTACGCGTTCCTGTGGTTCACGCATCTGCGCCACCTGCACGGCGGCGGGATGGAGAAGGAAGCCATCGGCTCGTGGCTGTCGCAGTCGTACCTCGGCGCGGGCGGCCACTCCGTGGGTGCCATCCTCGGCTTTGCCTGGGACAGCACCGTGCGCTTGTGCCTGTGGCTCGCCGTGCCGGTCGGCGCGGTGCCGGCCCAGCTCGTGCTCGGCGTCGTGCTGCTCCTGCTGGCGGTGGCGGGTGCGGTCGTGTGCGCCCGCCGGTACGGACTCGCGCCGACGCTGCTGCTCGTGCTCACGCCCCTGCTCGCCTGCGTCGCCGGGATCCTCAACCTGTTCCCGTACGGCGGGAGCCGGCACTCGACGTTCCTGGCGCCCTTCGCGCTCGCCGCGCTGGCGTTGCCCATCGCCTGGCTCGGGCGCTGGCGAGGCTGGGCGACGGTCGCCGCGGCGCTGGCGCTGGTCGCGACGTGGACCTTCGCCGCCGCTACCGAGGGCCGCGCCGGCCATCGCAGCAACCTCACGCGCGCGGCCATGGCGGAAGGCCTCGCGTTCCTGCGCGCCAACGCGCCGGCGGGCAGCACGATCCTCTGCGACATGCAGAGCCTGGCGATGCTGCGCTACTACCTGGATCGCGAAGCGCTGAGCGAGCACGTCGGGTTTCCGCACACGCAGACCGGGTACATGGAGCAGCGGATCGGCGGCTACCGCACGCTGACGCCGCTGGTGTGGAGCTTCCGTCCCGAGGAGATCGAGGCGCAGCTCGACAAGGTCATCGCGGCCTACCGGCCACCGGGAGGTTCGGCGATCTGGGTCGTCGACGCGCGCATGGACCGCACGCTCCTGCTGGGCCTCGAGGGCACGGCGAGCAAGCGCCCAGTGCCGCACGCGCGCACGTTCGACTACTTCCTCTCGATGTTCCAGGTGCTGGTCCTCTGACCTGCGCGCCGCTGACTGCGCGGCTCACCGTCGGCGCAGCAGCACCATCCCGAACTGCTGGGCCTCGACGAAGGGCTGGTCGCCCGTGCCGAGCACGAAGCTGTAGTTCGCATTGATCCAGGTCCGCATCTCCGCGAGGTAGTCGGCGCCGAAGAAGCGGGGGCCGTACTCCGCCGTGTCCTTGTGGGCGAGCACCAGGAAGTCGGGCGGGTCGGCGCGGTAGGCGGCGGCGATGGTCGGTGCGCCGAACATCGCGACCTCCGGCGGCATGAGGTTGATGAAGCGCGTGGGGTTGGGCATGCGCAGCCAGAAGTTGAGGGTGCAGCCCTCCGGGAGCACGGCGAGGGTCTGGCCCGGCGCGCGCTGCGTCTCGATCGCCGTCACGATCTCCTGCACGCAGCGGCCGCGGTGGTCGGCGCGCAGTTCGTCCGCACCACTGCCGACGACGGTGGTCTTGGCGTCGAGATGGGTCTTCGTGCCGTGCAACACGCCCACCGTCGTGGCCACGAGCACCACCGCACCCGCGGCCTGGAAGGGCAGCGGGTTGCCGCCGCGGCGCGCGAGCACGCGCGGCAGCCAGTCGAGGAGGAGGGCTGTGCCGAGCACGGCCGCCGGCATCGCCAGCGCGAAGCCGTAGTGCTCGAAGCGGGCATTGAAGAGCATCTTGAGCAGGAGCAGGAGCGCGAAGGTGGCGAGCGCGGCGCGCATGACGCTGCGGGCCGCGCCCGGGTCGCGGTGCCTTCGCCATGCCCGACGCGCCTCCGCGAGTGCGAGCCCGAGCATCGCGAGCGGCAGGATCTGGCCGATGCGCCACCATTGGACGCGGGCCACGAGGGCGAGGCCGAGGTCGATGGCGACGACCAGCGCGGCGAGGCCGAGCACGACGCCCAGGCGACGCGGGCGAGCGATCCACACGACGACCGCGGCCGGCAGCAGGACGGCGGCAAGCGCCACGCACCACTGCCCGAAGTGGCGCAGCGTGGTCGCGGGGTCGTGGATGCCGAGGAGATCCCGGTAGAACGGCATCGCGCCGAGCGCGGGGTTCCACACGTGGCGCCAGCCGCCGAGCACGCCCGCGAAGGCGTCGCCGGCGGGCAGACGCAGGAGGAGGAGCAGGAAGGCGAGACCCACCACGGCAAGGCCCGTGCACGCGAGGGTCAACGGGCGGCGGAGCCGGGTGCCTGAGCCTTCGCCGCCCGGCGCGAGCGCGCAGGCTACCGCCAACGCACCCGCGGTCGCGAGGAAGGTCTCCGGCTTGGTGAGGAACCCGAGCCCCGCGCACAGGCCGCTGCCGGCGAGGACGAGCGTGCCGCCGTGGCGCAGGTGGCGCGCGAAGCAGAGCAGCGACGCGAGGCCGAGGGCGATGCCGTGCGTCACCTCGTGCGAGTAGGGCGCGACCCAGTTGAAGACCGACACCCACAGCAACTGCTCGAACGCGAACAGCAGCACGAAGGCCACGCAGCCGATGGTCGTCGCGAGCGCGCTCGTCACGGGACGCAGGAGGTGCCAGAGCATGCCCGCCACCAGCGCGACCAGGGCGAGGTTGGCGATGAACAACGTGCGCAGGCTCGTGCCGCCGACCAGGAACCACAGCGCGTTCACGTGCGGCGACAGCGGGCCGTTGAAGTACGCGAGATCCACGTAGAGGCGATCACCCTCGAGGATCCGCCACGGGACGTACAGCTCCCGGCCGAAGTCGACGAGCGGGTCGGCCCACGAGCCCCAGGTCCAGACGACCATCGCGAGCCACGCGACGGCGACCACGACGGGACCGCAGGCGCGGACCAAGGACGGCGACATGGGCGGGGATGGTAGGAGTCGCGGTCCGGGCATGCGCGCGCTTCTCTCGGCGATCGCGTTGCGCTCTCCTTCCGCCGTGCCCGACTGCGCCGACCCTCGTCGATCCGCCCGCCGCTGGTTCTGGCTCGTGGCCGCGGCCCTCGTGTGCGGCGCGTTCTTCGCTCGCCTGGGCGATCACCGGATCGTCGTGCGGCCGGAGGCCGTCACTCCGTACGACAACGACACGCTGCGCTGGCTCGCGCACCTCGAGGCGCGCGACCACAGCCCGGGCTACCCGCTGCGCGAAGTGCAGGACGGCTTCCCGGAGGGCACGGAGATCCACTGGACGTTGCCCATGGAGTGGATCCTGCGCGGGCTCGATCCGCTGGTGCGCTGGGTCCTGCCGCAGGCCCGCAAGTACGAAGCCGCGGCGGTCCTCGCCGGTCCGCTGCTCGCGTGCGTCGCGCTGCTGGTGTTCCTGGGCCTTGCGCGGCGTCTCCTCGGCGACCCGGGCGCGCTCCTGGCGGGCGCGTTCTACACGCTCGGCAACCCGGTCCTCAGCGTGTCGTGGCTGGGCAACGGCGACCATCAGAACCTGCAGCACCTGCTGCTGCTCGCCAGCGTGCTCGCCTGGCTGCGGCGCTGCGAAGGCCTCGGCGGTCGCGGTCTGGCGTGGCTCGCCGGTGCCGCGCTCGGCGGCGCCGTGTGGGTCTCCACCGAGTCGATGCTGCTCGTGCAGTTGCTGTGCGCGGTCGCGTTCGTCCAGGTGACCTGGATGCGGCGCGGGCTGCCGCCGGAGCACCTGCGTGACGAACTCGCGCGCGCCGTCGCGCTGCTCGGCGTGCTGGTCGTGGCGCAGACGCTCGAGCAGACGAGCCCGTGGGCGGTGACCTGGGACAAGGTGTCGTGGTTCACGACCCATCAGGCGGCGGTGTTCCTCGCGTTCCTCCTGCTCGTGTGGAAGCGCGTGCCGGCGGTGGCCGCCGCAGGGGTGGCCGTGGCCGTCGGCCTCGGCGTGCTCTGGCTCGTGCCCGGGTACGTGGCCGCCGTGCAGGGCGAACTCGCGCGGTTCGCCGCCGCCAACGCCTGGGTGCAGACGTGCGTCGAGGAGTACCACGCCGCGTTCAGCTACCGCGGCGGCTTCTCGTGGCAGGCCGGCATGCAGCGGCTCTCGTGGTGCGTGGTTGCGCTGCCGGTCCTCGGCATCGCGTGCGCGCGCGACGCCGCCCGCAGTCCTGCGTTCCGCGTCGCCCTCCTCCTCCTCGTGGCCGGCACGTTCGCGCTCGCCCTCTGGGAGAGCAAGCTGGCGCACCTGTTCGGCATCTGCTTTCCGCTCCTGCTCGTGCGGGGCGCGCAGGCGCTCGGTGGCGAACTCGCCCGTCGGTCGCCCGCCCTGCTGCGGCCTGCGCGCGTCGCCTTCGTCGTCGCCGGCCTCGCCGCCGCGCGCGCCTCGCGGCCGGCGCCGCGCACCGCGCTCACGCGCCGCGCGGACCAGGGCGTCGCCGAGCTGTGCCGGGTGCTCGCGGAGCGCACGCGGGGTCGCGACGCGCGCGCCGTGCTCGCGCCGTGGGAGCTGGGCGCGCCGTTGATGCGCGACGCTCGCGTGCCCGTGGTGGCGTCGGGCTACCACCGCAACCTCGAAGGGATCCGTGACGCCTACCGCGCCTACCTGGCGCAGCCGGGCGACGGAGCGGCGCTGCGCGCGTTGCTGCACGCCCGCCGCGTGCGCTACGTGGTCGTGTGGTTCGACCGCATGTTCCTCGAGGTCGCGCCGCAGATCGCCGGCGTCGACGGCACCGCCTTCGAGCGCAACGGCGACGAGGTGCGCGTCACGCCGTTCGCGCAGCAGAGCCTCTACTGGCGCCTGCGTTTCGGAGTGCCGGTGCCGGGGTTCTCGGCGGTGTACGCGAGCCGACTGCAGGTCGAACTGCAGGGCACCGGGCCCATGCCTCTGTTCGTGCTGTACGAATGGGCCGAGTGATCGACGCGGAGGACTGATTCGCGCCTTGAACTCCGCGCACTCCTGCCCCTGAATGCGCTCGCCCCTGTCCCTCCGCACGCTCCTCCGCGATCGCTCCGCCGTCTACCTGCTGTGCATGCTGGTTGGCGCGGTCGCGGGCCTCGGGGCAGTCGCATTCGAGTACCTCGCGCACGGCGTCGCGGAGCTCGCCCTGGTGCATGGCGCCGGCTACCGGCCGGTGGGTCCGCGCGGTGAGCTGCACCTGTTCACGAGCGAAGCGGTCGTCGTTCTCAGTGTCGTCGGCCTGCTCTCGATGCCGGCACTCGGGGGATTCGTGAGCTGCTTCCTGTGCCGTCGCTTCGCCCCGGAGGCATCCGGGCACGGCACGGACGCGGCGATCGACGCGTGGCACAACCGTGGCGGTCACATCCGCGGGCGCGTGCCGGTGGTGAAGGCCCTGGCCAGTGCGATCACGCTCGGCACCGGGGGCAGCGGTGGGCGTGAAGGACCGATCGCCCAGATCGGCGCCGGCGCGGGGTCGTGGCTCGCGCAGGTGCTCGGGCTCGGCGATCGGCGCCGGCGCCTGTTGCTCTCGGCGGGGATGGCGGCGGGGGTCGGTGCGATCTTCCGCGCGCCGTTCGCGGGTGCGCTGTTCGCGGCCGAGATCCTCTACCGCGATGCGGAGCTGGAGTCGGACGTCGTCATGCCGGCGTTCCTGTCGTCGGCGGTGGCCTACTGCGTGTTCTGCGGCTGGATGGGCGAATGGGAGCCGCTGTTCGTGCTGGGCCCGGGGTTCACCTTCGCGCGGGTCGCGGAGCTGCTTCCGTACACCCTGCTCGCGCTCTGCCTGCTGCCGGCGATCGCGCTCTACACGGTGTGCTTCTAGCTAGCGGGCAGAGGCCGCGTTCCGGCGCGTGCCCGGACCGCGGCCGCTGGTCGCGGCTCTCGGCGGGTTGCTCACCGGCGCCCTCGCGCTCCTGGCACTGTGGGTCAGCGCCGATCCGCGCAGCCTCGCGGTACTCGGCTCCGGCTACGGGATCCTGCAGCAGGCGCTGGATGGCGACGTGGCCGGATGGTCCGGCGCCCGCCTGCTCGCGATGGTCGCGCTGCTGAAGATCGTGGCGACGTCGTGCACCATCGGCGCCGGCGGCAGCGCCGGCGTGTTCGGACCGAGCATGGTGATCGGCGGTGGGGTCGGGGGCGCGGTCGGCATCGCCTGCCACCAGTGGGGGCTGATCGAGAACCCGCAGAACCTCGTGATCGTCGGCATGTGCGGGTTCTTCGCCGGCGCGGCCAAGACGCCGATCTCGACCATCGTGATGGTCACGGAGATGACCGGCTCGTACCGGCTGCTGCTGCCGGCGATGTGGGTGTGCGGGCTGACGTTCCTGCTCAGCCGGCGCTGGGCGCTCTATCGCAGCCAGGTGCCGCACCGGGCGTTGTCGCCGGCGCACGCGGGCGAGTATCAGGTGGCGCTCCTCGAGAAGATGCGGGTCGGCGACGTGTTCACGCCGGGTCCGGTGGAGACGGTGCCGGTCGGCATGCCCATGGAACACCTGGTGCACGTGATCGCGGGCAGTCGCGAAGACTACTTCCCGGTGGTGGACGACGCCGGGACGTTCGTCGGGGTGCTGTCGGTGCGGGACGTGCGCGAGTTCACCTTCGACGCGAGCCTGCACCACGTGGCGATCGCCGGCGACGTGATGAGCACGCCGCCGATCACGGTTACGCCCAAGGACGACCTGCACGTGGCGATGGATCGACTCGACAGCAGGAAGCTCGACGAGCTGCCCGTGGTCGACGCCGCCGACGGCAACCGCCTGCTCGGCCGCCTCACGCGGCGCGATGTGGGTCGGGCCTACGGCCGGCGCCTGCAGGAGCTGCGCACGCGGCAACGGGCGGACACGGACTGAGCTCTCCGGTGTGCAACGCGGCGGCCGGGCCGGCGCTAGGGGCGCCGTGCTGGCAGACCTCGACTCGGCGCTCTCGGCCCTTCTCCGTGACCCTTCGATCGCGCTCGTCCCCTTCGGCGTGGTGTTGGCGACCAGCGTCCTGGCTCGAGTGCTCGCGGGAGCGACGCCGGCCGAGCTCTGGCGGACCCGTTGCTACGAGGTGATCCCGGCCCGAGCAGTCATCGGCAGCGTTCTCCTGGCGCTCTGGCTCGCGTTCGGGGCAGCGGTCTTCTTCGCCCTGCGCAGCGTGGGCCGGATCATCGAGGCGAAGAGCAACGCCGATCGTTGGGACGTCCCCGGCATCGTCACCTGCGTGGCGGCGACGATCGGGGCACTGGTGCTGCATGGGATCCGGCGGGCGTGGTCGCACAACGTGGTCCAAACGGCGCGGGGAGTTCCCCCGCGTGTGGATTGCGCGCTGACCTCGTCCGGGCACGGGATCGAAGCGCCGGCCCTCGCCGAGCTGGGCCACGAACGCTTCCCGCATCGGGCGGGGGCGGGTTGGCGCCTCGGTCTCTGGGTGCGGGCGCTCGTGGCGCTCGCGCTGATCGCTGCCATCGTGCTCCGGTTCGCGTGCGCGGATCGGATCACCGAACTCGACGTGGTCTCGCACGCGCCGCTGTTCGACGACTGGCTTTCGGCAACGCCGGCGCTGGGAATGGTCTGGGTCGGGGCGAGCGCGTTCCTTGCGCTCGCCGCCGCCGACCGCCACTACCTCGTGACGCGGTTCCCGGTGCGGCTCGTGTTGCTGTCGGTCGTTGCCGCGGTCGCCCTGACCGGCGTCGCGCGCTTCGCCGGCGTCGAGGGTGCCGTCGTGGGGGCGATGCTGGCCGGCGCGATCGTCGTGTGGCGCATGATCGTCGATCTGCGCGCCGCTCGCCGCGTCGTCGTCCGGCAGCGCGCGGTCGATCCGATCGAAGTGGCGATTGCCGATGCCGTGCCGTTCCTGACGCAACTCGCCAGGGACGCCGGCTGTACGCTGCCGACGCTCGATCTCGCGGAGCGCGAGCGGCGCGTGTCGCAGGGTGCCGAGAACCTCGCCGAGGCGGGCGCGCTCGTCGCGCGCCGTTTCGGTCGGTTCCTGCGCGTGGGGCAACTCGATCACGTGCGCTGCGACACGGCCCTTCTGCGCTTCCTGACCGTGGACCGCTGGGTGGTCACCCTCAGCGGCTGGCCGACATCGCTGCCGCTCGGGGGTCCGACGGTGCCGGTGTGGGACGAGACCCTGTTTCCCATCCGTCCTCCCCAAGGCTTCGTGAACTGGGACGACGCGCTTCCCTTGGCCTCCGGGTGGAACATCGTCTGCTCGTGCGGGTCGTGCGGCGGCAGCGGCCAGATCCAGACCACCGAGACATACACCGAGCACCAGAACGGGCAGTCCGTCACCCGATCGAGGACCGTATGGCGGACCTGCACGACGTGCTCCGGCTCCGGCCGGCTGGAATGCCCGCGCGCGCTGGTCACCGGCTGGCGTCGGCTGCTCCCGGCCGTGGTTGCGCCGCACGTCGGAACACCAGAGCTGGTCGAAGATGCGCTCGAGCGGGCCTTCGTGCAGCGCTCGATCGTCGAAGATCGAACGCCGACCGGGACCGCGACGCGTTCGACGATCCAGGATCCCGCGCTCGTCGAGCACGCTGACGCGGCGGCGGAGAAGTTGATCGCGGACTTCCGCACGCACGCCGGACGCGCGGTGAACCTGCTCGGCGGTGTGCTCTACCGCGCCGACTTCGTGGTCGGCGCCTTCCACACGGTACGGATCCGCTTCGGCAGCCTCGGCAATCGCATCGGCTGGTTCTTCGGTGCGCGACCCGAGTTCCACTTCCCGCGCCTGCCCCTCGCGTGGTCCCTGTTGGGCACGATCTGGACCCTGCCGATGGCTCTGCTGTGGTGTGCAGCGCGAGTGCGCGAGCTGTTCGGCGTGGCGATCGAAGCGTTGCCCTAGCGACATCGCAGCGCGCGAAACAGCGTCGGGGATTGCCCGACGTGAGGGCTACCATGGCGCGATGCAGACTCAAAACCTGATCGCCGGCCGGTGGGTCGGCGCGCGGACAGGCGCCACGTTCGCGGTGCAAGACCCGGCGACCGGCAAGGAGCTGGCCCAGGTGCCGGCCGGTGGCGGAGGCGAGGCACGCGCCGCCATCGAGGCCGCCGCCGCGGCCCTGCCCGACTGGCGACGCCGCACCGCGGCCGACCGCGGCAAGCGCCTGCGCCGTCTAGCCGACCTGATGCTCGCGCGGCGCGAGGACCTGGCGCGCATCCTCACCTCGGAGCAGGGCAAGCCGCTCGCCGAGGCCCGCGGCGAGATCGCGTACGCGGCGTCGTTCGTCGACTGGGCGGCGGAGGAAGGCAAGCGCGTCGCCGGCGAGACGCTGCCCGCAGGTCACCCGGACAAGCGGATCCTCGTGCTGCGGCAGCCGGTCGGTGTCACTGCGGCGATCACGCCCTGGAACTTCCCGATCGCGATGATCACGCGCAAGCTCGGCCCGGCGCTGGCCGCCGGCTGCTCCATGGTCATCAAGCCCGCGGAGCAGACCCCGATCAGCGCGCTGGCGCTCGGGGCGCTGTGCGAAGAGGCGGAGATCCCGGCCGGCGTCGTCAACTTCGTCACTGGCGACGCTGCTGCGATCGGCGAAGAGCTGCTGACGAACCCGACGGTGCGCAAGCTGTCGTTCACGGGCTCGACCGAGGTGGGGCGCATCCTCATGCGCAAAGCCGCCCACAACATCACGCGGCTGTCGCTCGAGCTCGGCGGGCACGCACCGTTCCTCGTGTTCGCCGATGCCGATCTCGATGCGGCGGTGGCCGGCGCGCTGGCCAGCAAGTACCGCAACATGGGCCAGACCTGCATCTGCCCGAACCGCTTCTTCGTGCACGAAGACGTGTACGAAGACTTCGCCGCGCGCCTCGTCGCCGCAGTCGGAGATCTGCGCGTGGGTCGCGGTGCCGACGACGGTGTGCATGTCGGTCCGTTGATCGACGATTCCGCCATGGCGAAGGTCGAGGCACACGTGAAAGACGCGGTTCAACGCGGCGCGCGAATCCGCTACGGTGGGTCGCGGGTGAGAGTGGCGGGGTGTGCCGATCGCTTCTATGCACCGACGGTGCTGGACGACGTGCAGCCCGACATGCTCGTCAGCCGAGAAGAGACCTTCGGGCCCGTGAGCCCGCTGCGTCGCTTCCGTACGGACGCAGAAGTCCTCGAGTGGGCGAACGATTCGCCCTTCGGTCTTGCGGCTTACTTCTACACCCGTGACGCCGCGCGGCTCATGCGCGTGGCCGAGGGCCTCGACTTCGGCATCATCGGTGCCAACGACGGGGCGCCGTCCGTGGCGCAGGCGCCGTTCGGCGGCATGAAGCAGTCGGGTTTCGGCCGCGAGGGCGGCAGCTACGTGATGCACGAGTATCTGGAAGTGAAGTACGTGTCGTGGTCCCTGTGAACCGCGGTGCCCAATGACCAGGAGGTCTTTCTGTGGTGACGAGCACTGAGAAGAGCGGCGCGAGCAAGGCGGCGGCTCTCGTCGAGCGGCGCGCGGCCGTGGTGGCCAAGGGCGTCGGCCAGTTCGCCGGCGCGGCGACGGCGGGGCGTGCCTCCGGGGCGCGCCTCGTCGGCATGGACGGCGCGGAGTGGATCGACTTCGCCGGCGGCATCGGCGTGATGAACGTCGGGAGGTTGTGCCGCGCGCGGTCGCCGTGCTCGAGCGCGTGCCTTCGCACATGAGCTACAACATCTCGATCCTCGACGCGTCGGGTGCCGGTGCCACCGTGCACGTGGCGCCCGATCGGCCGACGGTCGTGCACCCGACCGCGGTCGCGACCAACCACCAGGGCGAGGTCGAGTGGGAACGGCACGCGGAGACATCGGCCACGCTCGCCCGCGAGTCGGCACTGCACGCGTGCCTCGCGGATCCCGCCGCCGTAGTCGCCCAGCGCGAGGTGGGCGCGGGTCGCTTCGTCGGCGCCCGCACGTTGCCCGCGACCGAGGTGCCAGAGGAGCGCGCCGAGGGCAACCACGCCGCCCAGCAGGATCCACTCCAGCGGCCACACGAGCGAGACCCCTGACCCGGGCACGACCATGACCACGAGGATGAGCAGGGCGCCGAGCGTGGCCACCGCGGTGAGCGGTCCCACCAGCATGCGGTACGGCCGCCCGCGATCGCGGGCCGTGCGGCGCAGGCGCGTGGCCGACGCCGTCACGCCGAGGAGCGCGAGTGCGATGCAGAACGACCCCACGTCGATGAAGGCGACCATCGCGCCGCGCCCGAGCAGGGCGCCGCCGATGGTGATGGCTCCACTGAGCAGGACGGCGATGCAGACCATCAGCAGGCCGCCGGCGGCGAAGCCGAGCACGGCGCCCAGGGGTCCGGCCGCGGTGAGCCAGCCGCCCAGCGCGGTGACCCAGCCGACGCCGATCATCGAGCCGAAGGCGAGCGCGAAGAAGCCGGCACGGCCGATGCGCCGCTGCAGAGTGGGGCGATTCTCGGGCGCTGCCATGCCTTTCGACCCTAGCGGATGCGGCCTGATCTACCACTCCCGCGAATCAACGCGAGGTGTGCGGGTTCTTCCGTTGCGAGCGGGAGCAGTAGTCGCCTGCAGAGACAACGGCGCCCGCTGAGATTCCTCCTTGCCTCGCGCGTGCGCCACGATCGGATGGTGCGCGTCGTTTCCGCATGGATCGCGTCACCAAGGCAGCCCGTGTCCGCGTGGTCCTCGACGAGCTCCATCCCGAGCCGCCGATCCCGCTCGCGCACCACGACCCGTTCTCCCTCCTGGTCGCGGTCCTGCTCTCCGCGCAGACCACCGACGCGCGCGTCAACCTCGTGACCCCGGCGCTGTTCGCCGCGGCGCCGACGCCCGCAGCGATGGCGCGCCTCGGCGTGCCCGCGATCCTCGCCCACATCAAGACCTGCGGGCTCGCGCCCACCAAGGCGCGCAACATCGCCGCGCTGGCGAAGATCCTGTGCGACACGCACGGCGGGGTGGTGCCGGCGGATCTCGCCGCGCTCGAAGCGCTCCCCGGGGTCGGGCACAAGACCGCCAGCGTGGTGATGGCGCAGGCGTTCGGGGTTCCGACGTTTCCGGTGGACACCCACATCCATCGGCTGGCGGCGCGGTGGGGGCTGTCGGACGGCACGAACGTCGGCAAGACCGAAGCCGATCTGAAGCGGGTCTTCCCGCGCGACGCGTGGATCCGTACCCACCTGCAGATGATCTGGTTCGGGCGCGAGCACTGCCCAGCCTTGCGGCACGACCTCAGCCGCTGTCCGATCTGCGCGTGGGCCGCGAGCAAGCGCCGCATCGCCGCGGAACGCGCGCGTTGAGTTGCCTCGTCGACCCGATCCGGTAGCAAGCAGCCCCGCATGGCACAGAAGAGTCCCGACCCGACGCCTCGCTTCTCGCTGGTGATCCCCATGCATCGCGAGGCCGAAAACGTGGCGCCGCTGCTCACGGAGGTCGAGACTGCGCTTTCGGCCGTCGCACCGTTCGAGGTCCTGGTGGTCGACGACTGCAGCAGCGACGACACCCTGGCGCGCCTGCAGGCCTTCAAGGCGGCGGGGGAGCGCGCGTGGTTGCGGATCCTGCGGCTGGCCAGTCAGAGCGGCCAGAGCGGGGCGGTCCTCGCCGGAGTCGAGCACGCGCGCGCGCCGCTGATCGCGACCCTCGACGGCGACATGCAGAACGATCCCGCCGACCTGCCGCGCCTGCTGGCCCTGGTCGAGGGCGGGACCTGCGACGGCGTCACCGGCGTGCGCGTGAAGCGGCAGGACACCTGGGTCCGTAAGGTGAGTTCGCGGATCGGCAACGGCGTGCGCAACCTCATCACCGGCGACCGCGTGGTCGATGCCGCGTGCGGGATCAAGATCCTGCCGCGGCGGGCGTTCCTCGTGGCGCCGCGCTTCAACGGCATGCACCGCTTCATGCCGACGCTCATGCGCTTCGCCGGCTTGCGCATCCGCGAGGAGCCGGTGAACCATCGGCCGCGCGGCGCCGGCACCGCCAAGTACGGCATCGGCAATCGCGCGCTGCGCGGCCTCGCCGACTGCTTCGCGATCCGCTGGTACCGACGGCGCCGGATCGACCCGAAGGTGCAGGCGGAATGCTGAGTCTGCTGTACCTCGCCATCGCCGTCGCGGTGATGGCGCCGGGCCTCTTCCATCCCGGCGATTGGACCGGGACGGAGGCGCGGCGGGTGCAGATCGCGAGCGAGATGCTGGCGACCGGCAGCTGGTTCGTGCCGACGCACGGCTTCGAGCCCACGCTGGTCAAGCCGCCGCTGCACTACTGGATGCTCGCGGCGCTCGTCGACACGTGTGGCGCGCCGATCTGGCTCCTGCGCGCGCCGCCCGTGGTCCTGTTCGCGGCGCTCGCGCGCCTTGCGCACGGCCTGGTGGCGCGCTCGCACGGCAACGCTGCCGCATGGGCGGCCGGCCTCGGCATCCTCACGGCGCCCCTCGTCGCCGTCCTGGCGCCGCGCGCCGAGATCGATCCGGTCTTCGCGGCGTTCACGGCGGCGTCGCTGCTCTGCATCGCGCACGGCGTGGCGTTCTCCCGCGGGTCCTACCTCCTCGCCGGCGGACTGCTGGGCGGGATGGCGCTCCTGGCGAAGGGGCCGCCGTATCTGCTGTTCTTCGCCGGTTCGCTGCTCGTGTGGCTGCGTCGCCGGCGCGTGCAGGGTCTGTGGTGGGCGTTGCTCGGCATGGTGCCGCTTCCGGCAGCCTGGCTGTGGGCCGTCCTCCATGGCAGCGCGGTGACCGACGCCCTGCTGGATGCGGCGGTGGTCGAGAGCGTCGGCCGCGTCGGGCTGTTCGCGTGGGGCGACCTGCTCGAAGTGCCGTTGTTCCTCGCACGCGCCGTGCTCCTCTCGTTGCCCTTCGGCTTCTTCCTCTTCCACGAGTACCGGGGCGAACGTGCCGCGACGCCGGATGCGCCGGAGCTGTTCGTGCGGATGAGCGCCGCGGCCGCGTTCGGCGCGGTCCTCATGCTGATCTTCTTTCCGGCGCGTCCGGCGCGCTACCTCCTGCCCGCGGTGCCGTTGTTCGTGGTCGCGGTGAGCCCGTCGGTGGTGGCGTTCGCGCGGATGGCGACCCTCGCGCGGTCGACGCGCGTCGCGGTCGGCGTCGCCGGCGTCACGTTCGCCGCAGGGGGCGCGATCGTCCCGTGGTTGCCGGTCGGGTACGGTTCGGCGGCGATGCCGGTCTTGTTTGCACTCGCTGCGCTGACCGCGTACCCCGTGGCCCCCCGCACGCTGGTGGTAGGCCTGATGGCGCTCTCACCGCTCGCGACGTGGACGACGGTGGCCGATGTCGCGGAGCACCGCGCGATCCATCGCGACAGCTTCGCGCTCCCGGGACGCGTGTTGGCGGCGGCGATCGACGCGCGCGGTGCAACCGACCTCGGGACGTTCCTGCACGTGCCGAGCCAGGTCGTCCTGCAGGCAGGGCTCCTGCCCGCGGGCGACGAGCTGGCCCGGCGCGCGCCCACACAGCGGTGGCTGCTCATGGAGGCCGGCGCCGCGCCGCTGGAAGCCTGGCGTCATGTTGCACGGGTCGATGTCCCCCTCGCGGACTATGTGACGCGCGTGCGCATCCAGTTGCCGCGCCGCGATCTCCTCCTCCTGGAGCGGCGCTGACGTGGCGGGCGGCGCGCGCGTGCTGGCCGTGCGCTTGTCCGCCATGGGAGACGTCGTGCACGCGCTCGGCGCGATCGAGGCGCTGGCCCGACGTCGACCCGATTGGGAGGTGCACGTGGTCGTGCAGGCGGGCTATGCACCGCTGTTCCACGGGCTCGCCCACGTCACCAGCGTGATTCCGCATGTCCGGCGTCCGGCGCTCGCGGGCTTCCTCCGCACGGTCCGACGCCTGCGTGCGATGCGCTTCGACCTCGCGCTCGACCTGCAGGCCAACTGGAAGAGCGCGACCATCGCGCGCGCGTCGGGTGCGAAGCGTTGCGTGGGAATCGATCGTCCGTGGCGACGCGAGCCGCGCAGCGCCGTGTTGTTGCACGAGCTCGTTCCCGGCGAAGGCGTGCCGCATCCGGCGCGCAACGCGCACGCCGTGGTGCGGGCGGTGACGGGGGGCGTGGCCGGTGATGCGGCGGCAGGTCTTCCACCGCGCGTCGTCGCCACGGAGGCGGAGATGGCACGCGAAGCAGAGGCGCTCGCGAGCCTCGGCATCGACACGGGTCGGCCGTTCGCGTGCCATGTCCTCGGCGATGCCGCCGACAACCGGAGTTGGCCGGCCGCGCAGGCGGCGCGCGCGGCGGCGACCTCTCCGTGGCCAGTGCTCACCCTGCTGGGGCCGGACGAGCCGGCGGGCATGCTGCTTCCCCCGGGACTCGCGGTGCTGCGACACGGGCGCGGCGAAGTGCGCCGACTCGTCGCCCTGGGCGGCCTGCTCGCGCGCGCGGGGGGCGCGGTGGTGGGGCCAGACCAGGGGCCGATCCATGTCCTGGCGGCGGCCGGGGCGGACGTGACCGTGCTGTACGGGCCGCAGGATCCGGAGCGCACGGCGCCGCCGCGGGCGCGCATCCTCGTGCGCCGGGATGGGCCGTCGTGTGTTCCCTGCCGGCGGCGCCGGTGCGATCATCGCGACGGTCCGGTGTGCATGCAGTTCGCCCCGGAAGGTGCCGTGACCCGCCCGAACCCATGACCGCCCTCGAGACCTTCGCCAATCCCAACCCGGAGCGCGACTACGAGATCAGGATCCGCTGCCCGGAGTTCACCTGTCTGTGCCCCAAGACCGGTCAACCTGACTTCGCCACCATCGCGCTGCGGTACGTGCCGGAGCGGCTGTGCGTCGAGTTGAAGTCGCTGAAGCTGTACCTCCACTCGTTCCGCAACCAGGGCGCCTTCCACGAGGCGGTGACCAACCGGATCCTCGGCGATCTGGTCGATGCGATCGCGCCGCGCTGGCTCGAGGTGAGCGGGGAGTTCAGCGTGCGAGGGGGGATCTACACCACCGTCGTCGTCCGGCACGGCGACCGGCCCGCGGACGTATCGCCGTTGTGAAATCGCGCCGGCTCATCTCCACCCCCCGGCGCCACCTCTAGTCTCCGGCACCTCTCTCCTGCCGCATGCGCGGGCCACCGGCCCGCGGACTTGCCCATGACCCTTCGCCTCCGCCTCGCGTCACTCAGTCTCGTTCCCGTCGGTGCGTTGCTGGTGTCCACCCTGTGGTCGTACGGCACGGGGGCGATCCCGGGCTTCAACGGCACCGCCGGCATCGTGCCGCCGGACGTCAACCAGGCGATGCCGGGCTGTGGCGCGTGCCATCGCACCTCGCCGGGGGGCAACCTGATCGCGGTGCGCGTGGCGCTCAGCGCGCGGTCCCTCACGCCGGGACAGGCGATCTCCGTCTCGACCACCGTCACCGGCGGGCGTCCGCAGGTGGCCAACTGGGGCGGGTTCTCGTCGGACGTGAGCGGCGGAACCTTCAGCGCCGGCACCAACTCGCGCATCGACCTGGGGGGGACGGCGATCACGCACACGTTCGCGCACGCCTCGAACGGCCGGCGCTGGGACTACGGCTACACGGCGCCGAACGCGCCCGGCCCGATCGACATGTGGGTGACGTGCAACACCGTCGACGGCGATGGGCGCAACGGCCAGGGCGACATCTGGGCCTTCCATGGGGGCGACGGCCTCGAGATGACCTCCACCCCGGTGCGCCTGTTCGTGAACGCAGCCGGCGTCACGCCCGTGGGAGACTCCTGCGTGAGCTCCTGGCGGAACTATCCGGTCCTCGGCGCGCCGGAGCTGCCGACCGCCGGCAACGCCAACTTCCGCGTCGACCTGATCGGCGCCGCGCCGCTCTCTCCGGTGGTGTTGATGATCGGCACGCCGATCCCGCCCCTGGATCTGACGCCGATCGGGATCACCGGCTGCATGTTGCACGTGTCGCCTGCGGTCTCGGTCGTGGTGTCGACCGGCCCTGGGGATCCCAAGTTCGCCGAAGGCACCGCCTCGGTGCCCTTGCCGCTGCCAGCCGGTCTCGTCGCGAACGTGCGGGTGCAGGCCGCCTTCGTGGACACGTTGAGCGGGCGGTCGCTGCCGATGACGGCGACCAACGCGCTCGACATCGCGATCCGGTGACCTGAGTCGCTGGACGCCGTCGCGAACCAAGCTGGCCCGGCGCCGGCATCGCCCCTACAACGCGCGCATGAAGGGCAAGCTCGTCGCCACCGTCGCGGCGCTCCTCCTGCTGTTGCCGAGCCACCCCGAGCCGCGCGTGCGGAGCGGGGCCTACGTGCAGGACGTGCGCACCACGAGCGCCAAGATCTGCTGGCTCGGCTGGCAAGCGGTGGCGGTCGAGATGTCGGTTGTCCCCGAGGCGGGCGGCGATCCGTTGCCGGTCGAGTGGCTGCGGCGGGGGAACCACTGCGTGGTGCGGGCAACGGGACTCGCGCCGGGCACGCGCTACCGGTACGTCGCGAAGGAGACGGTCGCGGACGGCAGCGCCGTCGTCGCGGAACTCAGCGGCAGCTTCACCACGCCGCCGGTTGCCGCCGACGCCAGGGTGCGGTTCGGCGTGGTCGGGGACTCCGGGGGCCTGCCGTTCTGGATCAACCTCACGCGGTCTCCGCCGATCCACGCGCTGACGCGTTCGCGCCTGCTCTGGCAGAGCAGCGAGGTGGCGAGGATCGGTGAAGGCCTCGCGGCCGCCGAGCCCGACTTCTGGGTCCATGTCGGCGACGTCGTCTACCCGCGCGGCGAACAGCGGCACTACTGGACCGGGTTCTTCCGTCCCTTCGCCGACGTGCTGCGCCACGCACCGGTGTACCCGGTGCTCGGCAACCACGACTGGGAGTGGGACCACGGCCGACCGTTCCTCGCCAACTTCGAGCTGCCCGACGACGCTGACGAACACTTCTTCTCGATCGCCTGGGGACCGGTGCGCCTGATCGGGCTCAACCTCAACCACAGCGTGGGGATCGACCCGGGCATCGCCTACGCCGCGCGGGCCCTCGCTGCGGCGCGCGAACCGTGGCGCATCGTCGCGCAGCACTTTCCGTTGTGGTCGGGTTCGCGCCAGGGCGACCGCCCCGACCTCATCGAGCGGATGTTGCCCGTGCTCACGGCGAACCACGTCGACCTGCTGCTGTGCGGGCACGACCACGTGTACCAGCGTTTCGCGCCGCAGGGCGGCGTCGTCGAGGTCGTGACGGGCGGCGGCGGCAAGAGCCTCTACGACCAGAACCCACACCCCGCGTTGGTGAAGAGCGCGCAGGCCTACCACTTCTGCGTGGTGGACGCCGACGCCAGGAGCCTGACGCTGAAGGCCATCGACCAGCACGGCGCGCTCATCGACGAGTTCACGCTCACCAAGTGAGCGCAGCGATGGCGGCGGGCTAGGAATCTGCGCCCCCGGAGTACGTCCGTCGGCGTGTTCGGGCTCGGGCTTCGCCGCTGCTCCGCGCCGCTGGCGCGGAGCAGCGGCTGGCTCGGGCTCAGGCTCGTCCAGGCACGGGTTTGGGGAACGAACGAGACGGTGGCGTGGAGAGGAGACCAGCAACCCACGTCAGCAGGTCCCAACGAGCCCGAGCCTCAGCCCGAGCCCCTGCCCTGTTCGCCTTCTGCGCTTCCATGTCGTAGGCGGTTCCGGTCGGATCTCACCGCGCCTCGAAGAAGTGACAGAGCAGTGCTAGCCGGGCAGCGCGTGCCGGGCGCACAGGCCGGCGATGGTGCGCGCGTGGGCGGCGGGGTCGCGACCCTCCACCAGATCGGCGAGGACATCCGCGAGGACGTCCATCTCGGCGAGGCCGAGGCCGCGCGAAGTCGCGGCGGCGGTGCCGACGCGGATGCCGCTGGTCACACGCGGGCCGCGCGGATCGTTGGGCACCATGTTCTTGTTGATGACGAGGCCGGCGGCCTTCGCGTCGCGCTCGACGTCGGCGCCGGAGCGCGTCCTGCCGACGAGGCTCACCACCACCATGTGGCAGTCGGTACCTCCGGTGACGATGGCGAGACCTCGCTCGCCGAGACGCTCTGCGAGGCGCTGGGCGTTGGCGAGAACGCGCCGTTGGTAGTCGGCGAAGTCCGGCTGCAGGGCCTCGCCGAACGCGACCGCCTTGCCGGCGATCTGGTGCATGAGCGGCCCGCCCTGGCCGCCGGGGAACACCGACTTGTCGATCCGCTCCGCGAGCGACGCGGCGCAGAGGATCATCCCGCCACGCGGGCCGCGCAGGGTCTTGTGCGTGGTCATGGTCACGATGTCGGCGATCCCCACGGGCGACGGCATGACGCCCGCTGCGATCAGGCCGGCGGGATGCGCGATGTCGGCCAGCAGGATCGCCTCGACCTCGTCGGCGATGGCCCGGAACTCTGCCCACGGCAGCGCGCGCGGGTAGCTCGAGCCGCCGGCGACGAGCACTTTGGGGCGGTGCCTCAGTACCAGGTCGCGGACCTGGTCCATGTCGACGAGGCCCGTGTCGGCGCGCACGCCGTACTGGTGCGGGGTGAAGAACTGCCCCGTGTGGCTCACCTTGAAGCCGTGGCTCAGGTGGCCGCCGGCGTTGAGCGCCATCCCGACCATCGCCTCACCGGGCTTCATCAGCGCCGCCAGCGCCGTGAGGTTGGCGGTCGTGCCGGAGTGCGGCTGCACGTTGGCGTGCGGGGCGGCGAACAGCCGGCACGCGCGGCTGCGCGCGAGTTCCTCCAAGCGGTCGGCGATCTCGCAGCCGCCGTAGTATCGGGCTCCTGGATAACCCTCCGCGTACTTGTCGGTGACCACGCTCGCGCACGCGGCGCGCACCGCCGAGCTGCAGTGGTTCTCGGAGGCGATCAGCGAGAGCGTCGACTCCTGGCGCTGCCGCTCCGCCTCGAGGAGGGCGGCGGCTTCCGGATCGCGATGCTGGAGAGGAGCGTGCACGGCAGCGAAGGAGGTCACTGGCGGTGACCTTACGGGGGGCTGCGACGCTCCGCCACACCGGGCGGGCCGCGGCGCGACGCGCGACCGTTCTGCGGAGGCGATTCACAAAGGCGGCCCGGGTGTGTTCAATGCGCCGCTTCTCCACCAAGCCCACGCCGCTCTCACCCTTCGGAGGTGCCCCAAGTTGAGCAAGCCCACCCGCGACATGCGCCCCTGGACCGTGCAGGACAGCTCTGACCTGTATTGCGTCAACCACTGGGGTGGCGACTACTTCGAGATCGACAAGAACGGCCAGGTGGTGGTGACGCCCAACGGCCCCGGCGGGCAGTCGGTGAGCTTGTTCGAACTCGTCGAGGATCTGCGGCGCCGCGGGTACGAGCTGCCGGTGCTGTTGCGCTTCACCGACGTGCTCAACCACAGGTTGCAGCGGTTGTTCGGGGCGTTCCAGACGGCCATCGCCGAGTTCGGCTACCGCGGTCGCTACCGCGGCGTGTACCCGATCAAGGTCAACCAGCAGCGCGACGTGGTCGAGGAGCTGGTGGAGTTCGGCAAGTCGTACGGGCTCGGCCTCGAGGCCGGCAGCAAGCCGGAGCTGCTCGTGGCGCTGGCGCACAACGACACGCCGGATGCCTTGATCATCTGCAACGGCTACAAGGACAGCACCTACATCGAGACGGCGATCCTCGCTCAGGACCTCGGGCGCTACCCGGTGATCGTCATCGACCGGTTCGACGAGCTGGACACGATCCTGCAGATCGCGCGGCGCCTCGACATCAAGCCGCACCTCGGTGCCCGCGTCCGCCTCAACGCCCGCGGTTCGGGCAAGTGGATGGAGTCGGGCGGCGCGCGCGCCAAGTTCGGGCTCACCGCGGCCGAGCTGGTCGACGTGATCGGTCGCCTGCGCCAGGAGGGGATGCTGTCCTGCCTGGAACTCGTCCACTTCCACATCGGCAGCCAGATCACCAACATCCGTTCGATCAAGGACGCCTTGCGCGAGGCCAGCCGGGTGTTCGTCGAGCTGCACCAGATGGGGGCGACGCCCAAGTTCCTCGACGTCGGCGGCGGCCTCGCCGTCGACTACGACGGCTCGAAGACGGCGTACCACTCGTCGATGAACTACTCGATGCAGGAGTACGCGAACGACGTCGTGTACGCGATCGGCGAGGCGTGTGACAAGAAGGGCATCCCGCACCCGGACATCGTCAGCGAGTCGGGGCGCGCGCTGGTCGCGCACCACTCGGTGCTGGTGTTCAACGTGCTGGGCGTCGACCGGGTCGCGGCCAAGGGGCCCACGCCGGAGAACGAGAAGCACCCCAACTCCACCATCCAGGGTCTGCTCGAAGTCTGGAGGAACGTCAGTCGCCGCAACTGCCTCGAGTCGTACCACGACGCCCTGCAGATGAAGGAGGAGGCGTTCAGCCTGTTCGACCTCGGCTACCTGGACCTCGAGGGTCGCGCGATCGCGGAGCGGATGTTCTGGGCGATCTGCGAGAAGATCCACGTGACGGTGCGCGAGATGGACTACGTGCCCGACGAGCTGCAGGGGCTCGAGCGCGCGCTGGCCGACACGTACTTCTGCAACTTCTCGGTGTTCCAGTCGGCGCCGGACCACTGGGCCGTCAAGCAGCTCTTCCCGGTGATGCCGATCCATCGCCTCACCGAGAAGCCGACCCGCAAGGGGACGCTGGTCGACCTGACCTGCGACAGCGACGGCAAGATGGACAAGTTCATCGGCCTGCGCGAGGAGAAGGATGTGCTCGAGCTGCACGCCTTCGAGCCCAGCAAGCCGTACTACATGGCCTTGTTCCTCGTCGGTGCCTACCAGGAGATCCTCGGCGACCTGCACAACCTGTTCGGCGACACGACCGCGATCCACGTGAGCCTCGGCGAGGACGGGGGCTACCAGTTGGAGCGCGTGGTCGAGGGCGACTCGGTGAACGAGGTGCTCGGCTACGTGCAGTACAACAAGCAGGAACTGGTGAGCCGGGTGCGCACGGCGGCCGAGAAGGCGCTGCGCGCCGGCACGCTGCGCATCGAGAAGTTCGCCCTGCTCCTGCGGCGCTACGAAGGCGGTCTCTCCGGCTACACGTACCTCGCGCCCGACGACGCGGCGTGGGTCGAGACGCCCCAGGCGCCGGGTGGCAACGGCGCCCGCGGCGGGGTCCTCACCCCGACGCCGCCGGGCTCGATGCCATCGAATGCGGGCGCCTCGAACCCGCGCGAGCCGTCGGCCTCCGGTTCGGCCTGATCGCGCCTTCGCCGGTCGGCGATGACGGCGGGCGGCACGACGCGCTCGCGATGGTATGTTCTCGACCGCGGCGGGCGCGCTGGATGCCCGACGCCGTTCCCACTTTCCAATTCATGATCTGTCGATGAATGCCGCAGTCTTCGTCGATTTCGAGAACCTCTTCCTCTCCCTCAAGAACCGAACCGACGGCCCCGGAGTCAGAACCCGCGAAGCGAGCCTGCAGATCCTCGAAGGCCTTCTCGCGCGCCTGCGCCAGGAAGGCAACCCCATGGTGCTGGGACGCAGCTACGCCGCGTTCGACACCTACCCCGGAGTCGAGGTCGCGCACGACCTCGCGCTCATGGGGCTCGATCCGCAGTACGTCCTGATCAGCCACTCGGGCAAGAACTCGGCGGACATCCAGCTCGCGCTCGACACCGCGCGGGTCGTGTTCCGGCGCCAGGACATCCCGCTCGTGGTGATCGTGTCCGGTGATCGCGACTTCATCCCCCTGGCCCGTCAGGTCCTGGAGGAGGGGCGCGAGCTGCTCGTGGTCGCGATCCCCGACACGACCAGCGGCGACCTGCGCGAGCGGGTCGGCGTGGATCGGTTCTGGAACGCGCTCGACCTGCTCAAGAGCCGGCCGGCGGGCAAGGGCGTCGAGCCCGCGCCGCGCGCGACGAGCCCGACCGCTGCGCCGGAGACGAACGGCGGGGGCACGCCCCACGCCGCGACCAACGGCCACGGCAACGGCGGCGCGACCCAGGAAGCCACGGTGACGGTGCACGATGGCGACGCCCCGGCTCAAGCGACTCCGCCGCAGGGGCACGGCCCCGCTGCGGTGCAAGCCGCGAGTTCGCTGCTGATGGCAGCGCCGCCCGTGGCGCCGATGCGGGGTTGCGACGACGGGCCGCACGTGGTCGGGCACATCCCGGTGACGTGGAAGACGCAGCGCCCGGTGGCGCCGGAGGAACACGAAGAGCGGTTGCGGCAGTGTCTCGAGCTGATGGTGCGGTCGCAGATCCGCCACGACTCGCCCGACGTCTGGCTCTCGCCGTTCCTGAAGGGCCCGATGAGCCAGCACTTCAGCAACCTGGTCCACCCGGAGCGCCGTGCGCTCATCAACGACCTCCGCAACCGCGGCGTCATCCGGGTGGAGGAGCGGGACAACATGTACGCCGACCACCCGTACTCGGTGATCGTGATCGACGAGCCGCACCCGATGGCGCAGGCCGCGCGCAGCCGGGTCTTGCGCGGCAACTAGTCCGTCCTTCCGCCCTCCGCCGCAGGGGCTTGGCGCAGCCCTGAAGCTGCGGCATGCTGTGCCCGCCTCGCACGG
>CAYQMF010000013.1:0-77436 GCA_964418595.1 uncultured candidatus Brocadiaceae bacterium | reverse complement strand
CGTGGCCTGACAAACTTGACCCAAACCTAAGGATCCCCGGCACCAAGACGTCTAGTCGGGGGCGCTACAACTCCGCCTCGTCGGCCGCCGGTCGATGTCCGTTAGCACGCGCCCAGATGCACGCCCTCGCTCTCGTCTCCCTCCTGGCCCTTCCCCTTGCCGCCCAACCCGGTCGTGGCGGCGCCGTCCAGCGCGACCGCGCCGCGATGGCCGACTCGGACCTGTGGATCTACAACGATCTCGACAAGGCCGTGGCCCAGGCCTCGGCGGCCGACCAGCCGCTCCTCGTCGTCTTCCGTTGAGTGCCTTGAAGGGGCTGTCAAGCCCTGGACGTGCAGGTTGCACGGCCCGACGACGACGAGATGACGAAGCTCCTCGCGCAGTTCACCTGCGTGCGGATCGTGCAGGCCAACGGCATGGACCTGTCGCTGTTCGACTTCGATCGCGACCTGACGTTCGCCGCCTTCTTCCTCAACGCCAAGGACAAGACCATCTACGGTCGCTACGGCTCGCGCTCCGGTGGTGGCGGCAAGGCCGATTCGACGACGGAGGGCTTCATGGCCGCGATGCGCGCGACGCTGGCGCTACACGCCAACTACGCGGCGGAGAAGGCCGCGCTCGCTGCCAAGACCGGGCCGACGCCAAAGGCCAAGGTGCCGGAGCAGCTCGGTGAGCTGAGCCGTTACTCGACGGTCACCAACTTCACCGATCTCACCGAGCGCAACTGCATCCACTGCCATCAGGTCGGGCGCGCGGAGGCCTTCGAGTTGCGCGCCAGCAAGCAGCCGCTGTCGGACGCAGTGGTCTTCCCCTGGCCGATGCCGGACGCGCTCGGGCTCGCCCTCGCGTCCGACAAACGAGCGACGGTGGAGCATGTCGCGGTCGACTCCGCGGCTGCGCGCGCGGGCTTCGCGCCGGGCGACGAGATCCAGCGCGTCGCCGGTCAGCCGATCATCTCGGTCGCCGACGTGCAGTGGGTACTGCACCGCGCTCCGGAGTCGAGCAGCCTGGCGGTGCGGGTGACGCGCGGCGGCGAGACCAAGGACCTCACCCTCGAACTCACGCCGGGCTGGCGGCGGACGAGTGGGTTCACCTGGCGCATGAGCGACCACCACCTCTCGCTCGCCGACCTGCCGCAGTTCGGTCTCGGAGTGCGGCTGCGGCCCGTGCCCGACGCCGATCGTGCCGCGCTCCACCTCGAGCCCGATCAGCTCGCGCTCCAGGTCGCGCAGGGGCGCGGGCGGCGTGGCGGTGGGCGCCGCGGCGAGGGTGGCGCCGAAGCCTCAGCCGGTCTGCAGCCCGGCGACGTGATCGTCGCGCTCGATGGCACCACGAAGCCGCTGACCGAGAGCGAGGTGTTTCTGCAGTGTGTGCAGAAGCACGCGTCCGGCGACGAAGTCGCAGTGACGGTCCTGCGCGCCGGCGCCAAGGTCGACGTGAAGGTCCGGCTGCGCTGACCTCGCCTACGCGTTCGGGTCCAGCACCCGACCGACAAACAGCACCGCCCCGCTCGACCGATCCCGGATCAGGAAGACGAACGGGTGGTCGGCCCGGAACACGGGCCGGAACGGCACCATCTCGATCGGGCGGACGGCGGAGCCGACTGCCATCACCACCGCGGTGGCGGCGGCGGCCTCGGTGCCCTTCTCGGTGATCTCGACGAACGCCTGGTGGAACACTTCGCCGACGAACAGTTGTCGGGTCGGGTCCGTCTCGGCGTTCATCCCGGCGAACTGCGCCCCGTGACCAGTGCGCGGATCGGTGAAGGCGCGCTGCATGCCGAGCGCCTGCAGCGCCCCACCGAGTTCGCACGCCGAGCGCTGGCTCCAGCGCGGCAACGCGGTGTCGACCTCCCGACGATCGAGCTTGCCCAGCCACTGCGTGAGCCGTTCCGCGGTCAGCATCTCCTCCAGCCGCGACAGACCGTCGGGCGTCTGCGGCAGCAGGATCGTCATTGCCAGGTCGCCACCCTTGTACGGCAGTTCGATGATCTGGAACCCACCGGCACCCGGGTAGGTCTTGATCGACGGCGCGACGGCGCCCGCGTGCGCCGGCACCGTGCGCGGCGTGTCGAAGTACTCGCCGGCGCCGGTGAATGCCGCGTAGGGCACGCCCTCGCGCCACTCGTCCCGCATCAGCCGCACGACCGAACGCATGCCCGACGAGAGCATGAAGTCCGCGTCCGTGGTCGATCGCTCCTCGAACGGCTCCGCCCACTCACCGCGGAAGTAGACCGCGTTGGCCAGCACGAGGCGTGTGTTGGTGTCGATGCCGTGGGCCGGGATCAGATCGAGGATCCGACGCGCGGTCTGCTCGCCCACCCAATCGTTGATCCGGCGCCGCGCGCCACTCGGGTCGCCGCGGAAGTCCAACGCGTTGGCGCGCCCGGTGCCGTAGTGCCGTCCCAGAGCGGCCAGGAAGGCCGGCAGCGGCGGCGCGGTGTGCTCGAACCACAGCGAGTTGGCGACGCGCAACTCGTATCGATCGACGGTAGCGAGCAACCGGTTGAGTTCGTCGGCGGTCCGCCGCGCGTCGCCTTCCGCCTCGTTGGCTTCCTTCCACTTCGATCGGTTCGCGGCCTCGCTTGCCGCCGCGTTCAGCTTCGCGAGCCTGGCACGCAGCGCCACGATGCTCTCGAGGACTTGCGGCGACGTGTCGCCACCGCCGCCCACCAACCGACGCTGCAGGGCCCCGAACGACGCGTGCACATCTGCCATCGGGCCATCGCCCAGGTGCAGGATGCGACGCATCTGCGCCAGGGTCTCCTCGCGCGCCCCCTCTGCCGTCATCGCCAACGCCGTGGCGATCGAATACGGGGACAGGAACAGGTTGCCGGGGTCGCGCTTCGCGAGGTGGCGGTAGAGGTCGATCGCGAACTGGTTGGTCGCGCTGGCCGCGGTGTTCCCGTTGCCCTGCGGCAGCGGGTCAGGCGGGCAAGCGTGCGAAGGCGACACGAAGGGCAGGAGCAGGACAGCGGTCTTGATGTTCATCTGATACCACCGGTGACAGGATCGCAAAAGGCGACGCCCAACGCGTCGGCACCGACCCGGTTCCCGACCGCCTGCTCGTCTCCCGCCTCAGATGTCGCTCGTGAGCACGCGCCGCCACGCGAAGTCCGGCAGGCCGACGTGCAGGACGGACGCAGTCGCCCCGGCGACGACGCCGGCGCAGGCCAGGGCCACAAGCAGCGGATCGCGTTCCGGGAGACACAACATGTGGACGCTGCCTGGGCGCGCGTCGGTGGTGTCACCGCGCGCCGACTCCCCGTGCTGCAGGTGCAGGAGCGGCATGGGCGCGCCGGTGCTCGCGAGCACGATGTCCTTCCGTCCCCGCGGGTCGTAGAACCGCACCGGGCCCAGCGTCGCGGTGACCAGCGGCTCGATCCGCTTCCACGTCGCGAAGTCGAACGACACGACGGCGAGAGTCGGACCTGCGGCGATCCCGCTCCCTGCGCAGCGCAGGGCCAGGCGCGCGAGCCGGTTCTCGCCCTGCGCCGGATTCATCGACACGCCGAACGCGCGCGGCGTGGCCGGGAGATGATCGGTCGCGAACGCGCGCAGCAGCCGGCGCGCCAGCCCCGCCCCGCCGGCGACCTCGGCGACCTTGAGGTCGCACAGGTACCACAACGGCTCCGGCATCCGCCGTCGCACCGCCACGAGCACGCCGGCGAGTTCGCCATCGACGACGGCTACGTACGTCGCCGGCTCGCCGAGCCCGCGGAAGAACGCGAGGTAGTCGGTGCCGTGGTCGATGCGGAAGCGATCGGCGCCCAGCGGGTAGGTGAACCCGCGCTCGAAACGCGCGAACTCGGCGTGCCGCGCCGCCACCGCCGTCCCGTCCAGCGACTCGATCCGCGCCCGGCTCACTCCGCGTACACGCGCGGCTGTGGGTGGCGCATGGGCGCGCGCCCGCGCCGCGCGCGCGTTTCCCAGAGGTCGCGGTACAGCCGATCGAACACGTACGCCCCGAGCCGCAGCCCCTGCTCGATCGCGTAGCGCGCGCGCTCGTCGCCATCCCACACCGGCTGCAGCGTCGCGAAGAAGTCGTCGCTGTGCCGGACGTCGAGCTCCTCGTGCACGGAGTAGTGCACGACGCGATCCATGGGCAGCCAGCCGTTCTTGGCGATGCCGATGCCGATCCAGCGCGAGATCGACACGAACATGCGCTCGATGATCCCCAGGCAGCCGGCACCGATCTCCCAGTCGTCGAGGGCGCAGCAGCCGATGAGCGCGGTGTTGAAGGCCCGCACCTCCGGCCACAGCGTGCGCGATTCGATGTCCTCGATCGTGACGCCGTCGAGCCGCCGCATCAGCTCCGTGAAGGTCGCCCCGTGGCGTTTCTCGGGCACGCCTTCGCCGTGCTCCTCCCACACGTTGCGCAGGATCTCCGTGCGCACCCGCGAACTCGGGATCTTGGCCGCCAGCACCGCCATGGGCCGGCTGAAGAACACCACCGCGTAGTAGAACTGGATCTGCGTTTCGACGAAATCGGCCTTGGCGAAGGCGCCTTCCCTCATCGCCTTCATGTAGGGATTGGCTTCGACGGGATGCGCGGCGAGGACCTGCTGGATGACGTCTTTCATGTGCGGATGCCGGCGTGAACGCGGTCGTAGAAGAGACTGCGCTCGCGGGCGAGCAGGCGCTCGTCGCGGGCGGCGTCGAAGGCGAAGGCTGGCGTGAAGTACTCCCGCAGCGGGCGCGGGTCGTTGAGCTGTCGCCAGAGCACGATAGCTCCGGGTCGCAACTCCGTGGCGAGCCGCGCCGTCAGCCGCCGGCAGTCGGCGTCTCCCATCCAGTCGAGCACGTTGGAGATCTGCACGAGGTCATACGGCGCGAACGACGGCGCCGCCTGCAGGGTCGTTCGGACGACGGGGAACGAACGCAGGTCGCGCGGCGGCTGACGCAGGAAGGGCGGCCACGCGGCGGGATCGTCGCGATACCTCCCGAGCAGGACGTGGTGCAGCCAGGGATTGAGGGTGCGGTCGTCGGCCGCGAGACCAGCCTCGATGCGCGCGCGGAAGTAGCCCGGGTAGCTGCCCCGCGGTGCGTGCTGCACCGCGTCGGGACCGAACATCGTGCGCAGCATCGGATCGGCAAAGGCCAGCTCGAACGCGACCGGCCAGTATGGATGCGCGCACACGTCGACCCAGGCCGCCCGCGCGTCGGCCAATCGCCGCGCCCGCTCCGCCGGCGGCAGCACGAACTCGTCGAGGACGCTCCGGAACACTCGGAACAGGCGCTCGAAGTTGCCGCACTCGCCGAGTCCGGCCCGCGAGTCGTCACCGACGTTGAAGCGTGCCGGACGCAGGTCGTGCAACGCGGCGAGCTTCGCCTCGATGTGCGTCACCTGCGCCGGGTTCGGCTCGATCAGCGTGATGTCGAGGTCGGGATACCACCCGCGCAGCGCCAGCGCCGTGCAGCCGCCGGAGCCCACCAGCAGCACGCGCCGCGGTCTCAGCTCGTCGACCAGCGCCGCCTCGACACGCGGGTCCTCGCGGACCACCGCGAACTGCAAGGGCGAACGCGCGAGCACCATGCCGCGCAGTCTACGAGCGATCGCCCACCAGCAGCCGGCGCAGACCACCGCGACCGAACGGCAGGCGCATCCCGATCGCGGCGCCGAGCGCGAGCAGGCGGCGGCTCCAAGGCGAAGGCCGCCCAGCAAGGCGCGCCACGCGTCGCTGACGGCGATGCACGTCGCGCACCACCGCCTCGCGCTGCCGCTGCACCTCGTCCAATGCCCGCGCCGAGACATCGCCGCACGCCAGGCCGCCCGCGATCACGTCCGCAGCGACCACCGCCGTCTCCATCGCCACCGACACACCCACGGCACCGACCGGCGAGCAGGTGTGCGCAGCATCGCCGATCAGCAGGCAACCATCGCGCGCCCACTCGGCGACCAGTTCCGTCGTCGCGGCCAGCAACACGAAGGGCGCGAAGTCGCGCAGCTCCGCCGCGAACGCGTGCGTCACCGCCGGGCCTGCACACAGCTCACGACGCAGGTTCTCGATGCCGCGGGCGCGCAGGTCGGCGAAGCCGCCGGGCGGCACCACGATCCCGCACTGCACTGCGGCCGGATGCTTGGGCAGCGCCAGCCACGCGCGTGACGCGGTCAGGTAGGCACGGAACGCCGCCGGCTGCGCGGCCGGCTCTGGCACCGTGAACCACAGCACGTCGAAGTCGTGGTGCGCGTACGCCATCGGTGCAGCGAGCAGCCGCCGCACCACCGAGAACCGGCCATCCGCGCCCACCACGACGCGCGCGTCGATCTCCACCATCGCGTCGTCGCGCCGCACGTGCAGCCCGCGGACGGCGTCGCCTTCCCGGCGCAGCTCGCGCACCTCGGCACCGAACCACATCCGGAACGTCGGCTCGCGCTGCGCCGCCGCGTGCAGCGCCGCCAGGAGTTCGGGCTGCGGGATCCACAGCGCGTACGGCACGTCGGCGCACAGCGACGCGATCGGCAACCGCGCGATGCGACGTGCCCCGTAGTGCACCTCGACCGCTTCGAGGCGCCGCGCCGGCCGGCCCTCCAGCTCCGCCGCGAAGCCGACCTCGCGCAGGAGACGGATGCCTCGCGGCATCAGCACCTCGCCGCGGTACTCGCGCGCGAAGTCGCGCCGCCGTTCGAGCGCGAGGACCTGCACGCCGCGACGCGCGAGCAGCAACCCCAACAGGAGTCCCGCTGGTCCGCCACCGACGATGGCGACATCGGTCGAAGTGCGGGCGCGGTCGGACGACATGCGGCGCGCGAGTATCCCGTCCGGCGCGCGAATCGCCACGGACCGACCCCGGCCCCACCCACCGCCGCTGAGCTGCGCGCCCTTCGGGCGCGTCAGCTCCAGCAGGGCATGCGAGCCGTTCCCTCGCGTTTCCTAGTAGATCACCACCTGCGACTGCGGCGTGCTCGTGCGCGTGCGACCGACGCAGTAGATGTGCGGGGCCTGGATCTTGACGTCGTCGACGCGGAAGCCGGGGAAGCTCGGCCCGCCGATCGGCGTGGCGAGGCCGGGGACGGAGCAGTTCAGCCACCACAGGAAGTCGATCTCGAAGGTCCCGATCCGCACGAAGCCCCACATGAGCGCGAAGTCCGTGCCGGGGATGAAGGTGACGCCGTCGAAGAAGATCATCTGCTGCGCGCCATACATCGTGTTGATGACCGGGTTGACGGGACTCGTCACATCGACTGCGGTCAGGCCGTCCCAGCCCATCGCGGACACCAGGTTGTTGCCGGTGTCGTTGATCTCGAGGTCGGTGTCGGGGTAGCCGTAGGTCAGCGGGTAGGCCACCGTGTTGGCGAGCGTCGGGTTGCCGCCCAGCAGGTTCGCGTTGTACACGCGCAGCACGCCATTGAACTGGTTGCTGTTCTGGTCACCCCACTGCCAGACGATGCGCCCGAACCGGTCGATCGCCATGTCGCGCCCGGCCCCGCCCTGGAAGAGGAGCTGGCCGACCGGGGTGAGCGTGTTGTTGTTGAGAAGGTAGGTCTTCAGCCCACCGAAGGTCGTCGACGACGTGTGCTGCTCGCTGTAGAGCACGAACGTCCCGAGCGGGTGCATGAAGGTGTCGAGGCCTTCGTGGCTGTAGTTCGTGGGCGTGTAGCCGAGTTGCGGGAACGCGCCGGTGATCGTGCCCGGCGACGCATCCCAGAGCTGGATGCCGCCGCCGCGGTGCGCCGTGACCAGGCGACCGCCGAACGCGGGGGTCCAGGTCGCGTCGCAGTACTGATCCTGACCGTGGAACGCGGGCAGCCCCACGACCGGCGCCGTGGGAACCGTGACGTCGAGCGGGATCTGCTGGCTCGCGGCAGACATCGACACGATGGCGTGCAGCCCGCCGGTCAGCGGGGCGAGCACGATGCTGCGCGGGGTGCCGCCGTTGGCGATGACGGTCGTGCTGAGCTGGGCGGTGGCGTCGCGGGCGACGCCGAGCGCGACGGCACCGGTGAGAAGGGCGGAGAGGGCAAAGGGAAGGCGACGGGTGTGGAGATTCATGGGATGGGTCTCGTTCGTGGATCAGGGTTCGTGGCCGATCGACCTGACCGGCGCTGCTCGACCAGTCCGCCACCCGGCCGCGCCATTACCACTGGCCCCGGAAAGGCCGGCCCCCGGCCGGGGCCGGATCGACTCAAGCCCCGGCCCCTACCGGCGCGATAGGGATGCAGGCCCTCGCAGCCAATCGGGAGGTAGGACCCATGGGAAGGAAGCGATCGAGACCCGTCCTGGCGCCCGGAGTGGCGCGTCTCCTGATGCTGTTCGCCGGCACCGCGTATGGCCCCGCGCCCGCACGGGCAACCGTAGTGCCGGTCCGCACCGGCGAAGGACGCACGATCGGCGCCCTCACGCTGAGCGTGCTCGCCCAGCAGGGTCGCTCACGGCGATGAGCGGGACTTCACGAAAGGACCATCCTTCCGACGCGGCCGCGCGCCGGGTCAAGCATCCCGGCGGTCAGTACCTCGCCCTCATCGCGCTGGCGGTCCTGGGTCCCATGCTCGGCACGATCGCCGTCGCGACGTGGTCGACGCAGTCGGTGCTGCGCACGAGCAACCGCGACCAGAACCTGCTCGCGATCGAGATGCTGCGCAGCTCGTTCGCGCGCGACCTCCATCTGCACCGGCAGACGACCCGTGCCCTGGCCCAGTCCTCGGTCGTCGTCGCGGCGCTAAACTTCGCGAGCAACAACGGGTTCGTCCCGCACCAGTGCGAAAGCCTGCTCCGCCGCATCGTCGCCGAGGGCGAGACCGGGATGCGCGCGTACGTCGTCGACACCGGCGGGTCGATCCTCTGCCACACCGGCGCCGAGCCCGAGCCCGACGTCGTCGAGTTCGCCCATCGCCGGGTCACGGCGCGGGTCGGCGGCCCGGAGCTGGAGTCGCTCGCGCACGGCAGCCTGGTCGTGGCGTGGCACGATGTCGTCAGCAGCGAAGACGACGCCCGCGTCGGCGCGGTGCTCGGCGTGCTCGACACCACCCGCCTGTTGCGGGCGTTGGGTGACTTCCGCATCCAGAGCATGCCCGGCGCGCTGGCGTTCGTGCTCGGCGCCGACGACCACATCCTGCACGCCTCGGACCTGCGGCGCGCGCAGGGGCTCGGGAAGAACGTCCTGCACGACCTCCTCGCCACCCCGGTCGGTGCGACGACCGACTGGACCCGCGGCGATTCCTCCGGGCGAGAGTACGAGGTCGCCGGGGGCGCCGCGCGCATCTTCGACTGGCGGGTAGGCGTCGCCATCCCGGAGGACGAGCTGCAGCAGGTGGCGAACGGCGCGGTCAACCAGTCGGCGGTCCGCATCGCCCTCGGCCTCCCGCTCGCCATGCTCGTAGCCTTCCTCGTAGGTCGCACCATCCGTCGTCAGGTGCGCCAGCTCGCGGACAACGCCAGTCAGTTGGCAGCCGCCAAGACCGAGGCGGAGAGCGCCAGCCGCGCGAAGAGCGCGTTCCTGGCCAACATGTCGCACGAGATCCGCACGCCGATGAACGGCGTGATCGGCATGAGCAGCCTGCTCCGCGAAACGCCGCTCTCGCCTGACCAGCGCGAGTTCGTCGACACGATCTGCCATTCAGGCGAAGCGCTGCTCGCCCTCATCAACGACATCCTCGACTTCTCCAAGGTCGAGGCCGACAAGCTCACGCTCGAGGCGGTTCCGTTCGACCTCAAGATGACGCTCGAGGAGGTCCTCGACCTGCTCGGCGTGACCGCGCGGCGCAAGGGCCTCGAGCTGCTGCTCCGCTACAGCGGGGCCGCCGCGCGCAATGTCGTCGGCGACCCGGGCCGCGTACGGCAGGTGTTGGTCAACATCATCGGCAACGCGATCAAGTTCACGCCCAAGGGTCACGTCTTCGTGAACGTCGATCCAGGTGCCCCCGCGTCTGCCTCCGACCCGCAGCAGGCGGCGCTGGTCATCACCGTCGCCGACTCCGGGATCGGGATCCCCGCCGACAAGATCGGTGGGCTGTTCGAGGTCTTCCATCAGGTCGACAACTCGGCGACGCGGCAGTTCGGCGGCACCGGCCTCGGCCTTGCCATCTCGAAACGCCTCGTGCAGCTCATGGGCGGCGAGATCTCCGTCCAGAGCGAGGTCGGCTGCGGCACGACGTTCACGGTGAGCGTCGCCCTACCCAAGGCACCGCACGTGCCCACTGCAGAGGCAGGCTACGAACCGGATCTCACCGGCGTCCGCGTCCTCATCGTCGACGACAACCACGTCAACTGCCGCGTGCTCGTCGAACAGACGATCCGCTGGGGCATGGTCGCGTCGGTGACGATGTCGCCCGACGAGGCCCTGACCGCGCTCGACGACCTCCATCGCAAGGGTCAACCCTTCGACGTCGTGCTCCTGGACTTCCAGATGCCGGGCATGGACGGCGCCGAACTCGCGCGCCGCGTGCGAGCCAGGCGCTGCCATGACCCGGTGCGCCTGATCATGCTGACGTCGGTACAGGATCCGCTCGCGCCGCGCGAACTGGAGGAGCTGGCGCTCGCCCGCCTCCTCGTCAAGCCGGTGCGCGAGTCCACGCTCCGACACGCCATCGCCCAGGCGCTCGGACGGCTCGGCCGGTCCGCGCCGACGGAGCACGGCCCCGCGCTCACCCCTGCGGCCGAGCAAGGCGACTCGCCCCTGCGCGAGGTGTTGGTCGCGGAGGACAACGCCGTGAACCAGCGCGTCACCACGACCATGCTCCAGAAGCTCGGGTGCCGGGTCCACCTCGCGGACGACGGCGTCGCCGCGGTCGCGCTGTTCGCGAAGCAGCGTTTCGATCTCGTGCTCATGGACTGCCAGATGCCCCGCATGGACGGCTTCGAGGCGACGCGGGAGATCCGGCGGTCGGAGGGGGCGTCGGGCGCGCCCCGCACGCCCATCGTCGCGCTCACCGCCGATGCGCTGGCCGGCGTGCGCGACCTCTGCCTCGCGGCGGGGATGGACGGCTACGTGACGAAGCCGATCAAGCTCGCGGACCTGGAGCGGCAGATCGCGAAGTGGTGCGCCGGTCCACCAGAGGCGACGCCCGTGGGCGAGCCATCCGCGCTCGGCGCGGAGACTGGCGGATCGTTCACTCCCGCCAGTCCACGCGTCGCAGTCGCACACCGCGGTCCGCGTCCCGGCCGCACGTGATGAAGTCCTCGTCGCCCCGCCGCACGATCTCGGCGCCGGCGACGGGCAGCACCGTGACGAGGCACCTGTCGTCGTCGCGCCCGAAGTCGAGCGGGTCGGCGGAGCGATACACGAAGGTCACTCTTCCCAAGCCCTCGACTTCCGACGGCGCGGTGCGGAGCAGGAAGAACATGCCACCACGTCGGAGCACGAACGGCGCCGCGGCCGAGCCAGGACCGGCCCCAACGCGACCGCCGAAACACACGTCCACGGGCGCCGACCACGAGCCGGCGTCGAGGCTCACGCACGCCTGGATGCGGGGTGCTTCGCCACCGCCGACGAAGTAGCAATAGGTGCGGTCACCGATGGCGAGACACATCGCCTCGCTGGCCGCGGCAGGCGCGGCAGGCCCCGGCCGCGCGGGCAACCGCCACTGCTCCAGCTCCGCGGCGGAGACGAAGCTCTCTTCCCCCAGGCTCGGCACGAGCGCGCGCGACGGCTCCGCCGGCACCCACAGCTCCGCAGACACCGGCAGGTGGTCGGACGGGAACCGGCCGTCGCGCTGCCACGCCACGACATCGGCCGCCGTCGCCACCACTCCGCCGCGCACGAAGATGTAGTCGATCTGTCGATTGCCGATGACCTCGCGGAAGTTCGTGAACGTACCCTGCGGCGGAGCGCCGGGATTGCGCAGCCGCAGTGCATCTTCGAAGCCCGCCGCGCGCAGCGTGGCGACTGGCGGCGCCTCTGGACCATCGTTCAGATCCCCCATCACGACGGCAGGCAGGGCCCGCTTCGCCGCGTGCGCAACCATGAGCGCCGCGCTCTCGCGCCGGGCCACGGCCCCGCGGTGGTCGAGGTGTGTGTTCAACACCTGGAACCGCGCGCCACTCACCCGGTCGACGAGCACCGCCCACGTGCACACGCGCGGCAGCGCCGCGTCGAAACCCACGCTGCCGACGACGTCGGGCGTCGCGCTCAGCCAGAACTGACCGTGGTCTTCGATGGCCAGGCGACGCCCGTCCACGAGCAGCGCCGAGTACTCATCGCGGTCGCCGCCACGCCGGCCCTCACCGAGCACGCGATGGTGGGGCAGGCTCCCGGCGATGTCCCCGAGCTGGAAGGCCAGCGCCTCCTGCACGCCGAGCAGGTGCGGGTCGAGGTGCGCAAGCACATCGCGCACGAGATCGCGCCGATGCGGCCACGCGTGTTCGCCATCCGGGGCGGTCCCGTAGCGGATGTTGAACGTCACGACCCGCAACGCCGTCTCCGTCGCCGGTCCCGCGTCCGGCTGCGCCGCGAGCGACGAGGCGAGCAGACACGCGACGGTCGATCTCACCGGGCGATGCGCACCGTCACGAAGTTGCTGGTCATCGAGATCGGCTCCAGGAGCGCAAACGCGAACGACAGGTCCAGCCCGATGGGGAGCGACCACGCGCCCGGCGGGATGCTGAGTGCAGTGCCCGCCATGCCGGTGGCGCTGGTCACACCGATCAGCTCGGGCAGGATCCCGAACGCCGCCGCGTGCAGCAGCACGTGGAAGACCGGATCGGGGTTGAGCGGCAGGCGGTACAGCGGCGTGAGCCACAGCCCCGGGAAGGTGCCGGAGCCCGACGCCGCGAGGATCCAGATCCGGTTCGTGCCGCCGAACAACCCCGGCTGCACCGCGAACTCGATCCTGCCCCCGGTCGCCGCGGACACCGACGCGCGGTCGGCCCACAGGCGCAGCGACGTGGTCGGCAACGCGGGCTTGGGCGCGATCTCGCGCGCGCCGTTGCCGTCGTCGACGGTGACCTTCAGCACCAGCCGGCCGGCGTTCGTCCCGGCGGTGATGGGCACGTCGTACGTGCCGTCGCGATTGTCGACGACCGTGCCGATGGTCGCGCTGGTCGTGTTGGTGGCATCGAGCGTGACGCGCACCGTCGCGCCACCGGTCGTGATCCGGTTGCCCTCGCGGTCGCGCAGCTCGAGCCGGCCGGTGACCCGCGACAGGCCGTTGATGGGCAGGTTCGGCGAGCCGAAGGTGAAGGTCGACTTGAACTGGTCGACGCGTCCACGCTGCTGCAGCCGCCACTGGTCGAACAGGGTGCGCAGCGTGAACACCGGATCGGGATCGGTGCGCAGGCGGTTGGCGACGTTGAGGCGCATGTAGTACGAGCCGCTCGCGCAGCCGATGGTCGCGTTGCAACCGCCGTCGACATCACCGGGCCGCGCCACGATCATGAATCCGACGTCGGCCGACTTCGTGAAGTTCACCGGCGGCGAACCGCACGACGTCGGCGCCGTCTCGTTGCACGAGCAGCGGCCGTCGCCCCCGAACAGGCGCGCGGCCTCCATCGCCGCCATCAGCTTCTCGCCGAGATCACCGTTGGTCGAATAGATCGCCAGCTCGGCGGCGGCGAGCACGGGGCCGCCGGTGAGGACGTTGCCCTGGATCGCGTACACGATGTCGCCGATGCGACCCACGCGGTCGCTGGCGAAGCCGCCGGCACCGGTGCCGGTGAAACCGACCGCGCGCCCGGCGAGATCGACGATCCCGTACTGCCGGGACTGGTGCCCGGTGTCGAAGCCCGCAAGCCCACTGAGGATCTGCGCCGGACTCGTGCCGAGCGCCAACTGATCGCGGATGTAGATGCGCGTCGTGCCTGTGGGGTCGACGTAGCTCTGCGCGCAGGCCGCGCCCTTGCCCACGACGATCACGGGCACCCACACCGCGAGGTCGAAGTTCGGCAGGCACGTCGCGGACGCCACCGCGATCTCGCCGGTACGGACGTCGATCAGGATGATCGACCACGTCGCTGGGAGCGGGCAGGCGAGCGCAAGGACGGCGAGAAGGCCACGGAGCACGAGGCGGAGCATGCGCCGGATGATCGGTGGGGCGCTGCGCCCGGTCCACCCCCGGCCGGACCGTGCGGGATCAGCCCGGCAGGAAACGCGCGCAAGTCGCCACCAGCCGCGCGGCGCGCACCGGCTTGGTCTCGTAGCCATCGCACCCCTCGGCGACGCAACGCTCGCGATCGCCCTGCATCGAGTGCGCGGTGAGCGCGACGATGGGGCCCGACCAGCCCGCGGCCCGGAGCTGGCGGGTCGCCGCGTAGCCGTCGACGATCGGCATCTGCATGTCCATGAGGATGAGGTCGAACGGCCGACCGGCCGCCCGCGAGCCCAGCGCCAGCTCGATCGCCGCGTCGCCGTCGCTCGCCAGGGTCACGTCCGCGCCGGCGCGGCGCAGGATCGTCGTGAGCAGCCGTTGGTTCTGGATGGCGTCCTCGACGAGCAGGATGTGTCCGCGCAGCGACGGACGCTCCTCCGCGCACCCGGGCGACTCCACGACCATCGCCTCGCTCGCCGAGAGCAGCGTCTTGGCTCCGTCCGTCACGCCGATCGGCAGGTCGACGGTGAAGGTCGTACCGCGGCCTTCCTCACTGGCGACGGTGATGTCCCCGCCCATCAAGACCGCGAGCTGACGCGAGATCGAAAGCCCCAGCCCCGTCCCGCCGTAGCGACGCGAGGTCGACGAGTCGGCCTGCACGAAGGGACGGAACAACGCGCCGACCTGCGCCGCGGTCATGCCGATCCCGGAGTCGGCGACGGCGAGACGCAGGCGACTCGTGCCATCTGCGGCCTTCACCGTCCGCACGCGGATCTGCACGGTGCCGCGGTCGGTGAACTTGATGGCGTTGCTCACCAGGTTGAGCAGGATCTGCCGGAGCCGCAGCGGGTCGGTGCGGATCTCCTGCGGGCACGGCCCGTCGTAGGACAGTTCGAGCCGCAGACCCTTCTGCGCGGCGCCGACACGCAGGGCCGACGCGACGTCGCTCAGGATCGCCGGCAGGTCGGTGGGGAGACTCTCGATGATGACCTGCCCTGCGGCCAGCTTGGACACGTCGAGCACGTTGTTGACGATCGACAGCAGGTGATCGCCGCTGCGCGCGATGATCTCCACGTGCTCCGCCCGCTCCGCCGGCGTGATCGAGCTGTCCTGCAGCAACTCGGCGAAGCCGAGGATGGCGGTGAGCGGCGTGCGGATCTCGTGGCTCATGTTGGCCAGGAACTCCAGCTTGGCCTGGCCGGCGGCCTCGGCCGCCTGCAGGGCCGCGGTCAGCTCGTGCGTCCGCGCTGCGACGCGGGCTTCCAGTTCCCGTTCGCGGATACGCATCGCATCGAGGAGCTGGCGCTTGCGACCCAGCGTCGCGGCGAGCTGCTGGGCTTCGACGGGGTCGAAGGGCTTCTTCAGGAACAGGAGCCGATCGGTCTGGCCCGAGCGTGCGGACAGCTCCGCCCACGAGCAGTCGCTGTAGGCGGTGGCGATGACGACCTGCAGGTCGGGATCGAGTTCCCACAAGCGCTCGGCGGTGGTCATGCCGTCGATTCCCGGCGGCATGCGCATGTCGACGAACGCCAGGGCGAACGTGCGACCCGCAGCCTGTTCGGCCGCGACCAGTTCGATGGCGGCCTCGCCCTGCCCGGCTGTGGTGAGCTCCAGCTCGGGCTCGGTTGCCACCCCCGTCGCATCGGCGAAGATCGCCGCGCGCGCGGCATCGAGCGCGCTGCTCCCGCCACCGGCCGGCTGCAGGATCTTGCGATACGCGGCGAGAACGCCGGGGTCGTCGTCGACCACGAGGATACGCGGACGGTCCGTCATCACAGCCACTCGGCAACCTCGCTGGGCGCGCGCGCCGGGAGTTCGATGCAGAAGCGTGCGCCGCGGTCGAGGCCCTCGCTCTCCGCCCACAGACGCCCACCCAGTTCCCGCACGCTGTTGGCGCAGCCGTGCAGACCGATGCCTCCCCCACCGGTCTTGGTGGAGAGACCGCCCTGGAAGATGCGGGTGAGGTCGTCCGCGGCGATGCCGACGCCGTCGTCTGCCACCGTCAAGAGGATGCGATCGCCACCTTCGTCCGCCGCCGTGAACCGGATCGTGCGTCGCGATTGGGGCATCGAGCTCACCGCCTCTCGCGCGTTGCGCACGAGGTTGATCAACACCGCGAGGAGCTTGTGCTTCTCGACGCGCAGCGGCCGCGTCGCCGTGACCCGGATCTCGCAGGTGACTCCGCGGTCGGCGACTCCACATCCGATCCGGGCCGCCTCCGCGAACAGAGCCCCCGGATCGACGACCTCCCGGGCGCCGCCCTTCGCGGAGTGCTCCCGCTGGCGGGCCACCAGGTGGTCGATGTGGTCGAGACCCGCGGTGAGTTGCTCTACCTCGCGCGCCATCGTGCCGTGCTCCGTGGCGAGACCCGTCGCGAGTTCGACCAGGAACTCCGGCACGCGCTGCCCCCGCGGGTCGGTCGTCAGCCACTGCTGCAGGTCGCCCGCGTGCGCCGCGAGCAGGCCGCTGATGCGCTGAAGATCGGCCACCATCCGGCTGCCCAGGTGCCGGCGCAGCAGGTCGGAATTGGCGTGCACGGCCTGCAGGGCGTTGCCGACATCGTGCAGCACGGAGCGAGCGACCTCGGCCATGCCGCCCTCGCGCGCGCGCTCCAGCAGGAGCGACTGCGAGGTGGCGAGTCGCTCCACCATGTTGTCGAACTCTCGACCCAGCACGCCGATCTCGTCGCGGCGCGAGTCCTTGCAGCGGACGGTCAGGTCATCGCTGGCGCGGATCCGCAGCGCGTGACGGGTCAGCATTCCCAGCGGACCAACGACGATGCGCTGCAGGAGCCACATGAGCACGCCGAAGACGAACAGGACGGCGATCGTGTTCGTCAGCAGGGCGAAGCGCAGCGCGTTGCGACCCTCGGCGAGGATCGCGCGCGGCAGCGAGACCTCGACGAACAGGTCGTCGCGGCTGGGTTCGAGCCCGGGCACGAGCGCGGCAGCCACCAGACGGTGGTCGTCGACGATGCGCAGCTCCTGCCCTTCACCGTGCCGCAGCCGCATCGACGCGGCCCGATCCTCCAGGGCCACGAGATCGCGCGCCGGCACGATCCGGAGCTGCAGGCGGGTCTGCGTCGCCAGCTTCGCGATCCGGTCGTCCGAGAGGAACCGGCCCATCATGATCCAGCCGCGCTGCAGCGCGGTGCGCGCCGAGTCGGTGATCGGGCGCGACGCCATCAGCAGGGGGCCGTGTTTCGTGACGACGATCGTGGTCCGGACGTCCTGCAGCGTGGGGGTCGCGAGCAAAGGGTGATCCAGCGGCCAGCGGCCGGCCGGCAACTCGGCGAGGTCCGGCTGCTCGCCGTCGATCAGGCCCCCGCGCCATTGCTCCGTGCCGTCCGGACGCAGGTAGCAGAGGAAGTCGAAGCTGTCCTCGCGGAACACGTCGGTCTCGAGGTTCGACTTCGCGTATTCCGCGTTGCCATCGGCGATGTACTTGTAAGTGTCGTCCCAGCCCGACCAGTCCCCCACGAAGTCGCTGACGTGCTCCAGCTCGTTCTGCAGCGCCTCCGTGCCCCGATCGAGGTTCCGCGTGGCCTGCTGCCGCTCCAGGGCCACGAAGCTCGGTAGCAGGACCGATTCGTGGATCCACGCCGTCGCGGCGAGCAGCGCCACCGCGACCAGGATCAGGGCGGCGAGGATCTTGCTCCGTAGGTGCGTCGTCATCGCAGGGACTCCCCTCGTCGTTCATCGACGCACCCGACGGCCGACCTGAGTCGCAAGTCGAGACGCGGCGACGCGGTAGACTGCGTCGGACCGTCGCATCGACGCCCGCACTCCCCCCGCGCGAGGCCCCGCACCATGCTCATCCGCCTGCTCCCGCTCTTCCTGCTCCTCGCCCCGTTGCCCGCCCAGGACACCACGTCCGCGGTCGCAACGAAGGCGCACACCGTCGCCGTCCGCCATCAGCGCCAGACGCTGCGGCACGTCGGTGCGTCCGCAACGCGCTACGTAGTGCCCGCCGCCCCGACGGCCGCGCCCGCCAGCAGCGAGCGCACGGAGTCGGTCCGGCCGCGCAACGCGAGCCTGCGCGTGCGCTGGCTGCGCCGCTAGAAGATCGTGCTCAGCCCCACCGCGCCGATGACCTCGAAGTCGTCGCCACCGTTCAGCGCCTCGCAGGTCGAGCCCAGGAACAGCGCGTGCACCGAGAGCGACAGCGTCCACGGCCCGAACCGGGTCGGGACGAACGGCAGCGGGGTCGTGACGACAGCGCCAATGTCCAGGAAGCCGAACGCGCGGTCCTTGCCGTTGGCATCTTCGTAGTAGTCGCCGAGGCTGAACCCCACCGCGATCGGCACGGCGAGCGTGAAGTCGAAGTCGCCGGCCTTGCCGAGGCCGAGCGACGGCTCGATCGCGATCTGCGCGTACGTGCCGCGGTCGTTGCCGCCGTCGGTCTGACCCTTGGTCTCGAAGCCGAACGTGAGGTTGGGCTGCAGGCCGGCGAAGCCTTCCCCGAGCAGATCCGTGTCGTCGAACGCCACGCTGAAGATCGCCTCTTCGCTCAACGCGGACACGCCGTTGGGACTCGCGTAGTAGGAGTACGTGCCACTCGCGCTGAAACGCGCCCCGATCCCGATCGCCAGACCCGCGTAGAAGTCCGCCTCGTACCACGCCGACTGCCCGCCCCCGGTCCCGGTCGGCCCCTCGTGCAGCGAGTTCCAGGTCCCGAACACCAGATCCACGCTGCGCACCGTCTGCTCACCCTCGTGCAGCGCATAGGTGAACTCCGTGTACGGCTGCGCGATGACGCCCTGGTTCTCGATCTGGATGCCGCGATAGAAGTACGCCGTCGGCAGATCCACGCCCCAGCGCCCGCTCACGCTGTCGTCGTCGCCGCGCAGCAGCGCCGCCTCGCGTGGTGTCGCCGCCCCGGTGAACGAGGCCTGACGGACGCCCTGCGCCAGCGCGGGGGCGACGGTCAGGATGAGGAGAGGCGCGATCGCGGTGACGTGGCGCATGAGATCTGCTCCGAGCGGGGGGGGATCGTGGGAGTCGCCCCGTGGCGCGGGGGCCGCGGGCTGCGGTCGGCGCCGGTAGCAACTGCTGCCCGGGGGACGCCAACGCCGGTGCTATCGGCGTTTCGGCTTGCGGGGGTTGAGGGCGACGCGGATCGGTGAAAAGGCGTGTTCGCTCCGAAGGGAGCCTTCCCCTGCTCCGGCCACGGACACCCACCCATCGCAAGCCGGCGGCCGCAACCCAAGGGGTCGATGTCGTCGCTGCCGCGACGACCAGATCGGGCCGCCGGCGATGGCATCGTCTGGGGCTTCCAGGGCCGCTCGGACCTCGCAGTGGAAGAGCCGAGGGCAAGTTCGTCGGCTGTGCCGATGCGGCCCTGTTCCCCGACCTCCCCGGGCTCAACGCCCCCATCCCGAGCGAACGCATCGTGCTCCTGCGTGGCAAGGCCCGCAACTTCCCGGTCTGGAGTGCACCGCCGGTACTCGAGGCCGACATCAAGCACAACTTCTTCCAGAACTTCGACAACCAGTGGAGTCGGGCGAACCTGCAAACCCGACTCGAGTGGACCGGGAAGCTGACCGACCGTCGGCGCGAGGTCCACGGCAAGCTGAAGGGCTTCGACAACGACGGCGGAGTGGAGATCCAAGTGCCGGTGCTCAATCGCCTGAACGCCCACGCCTTCGCCGGTGACGAGGGCGATCGCCGGAACGGAGCGACGATCAGCAAGCTGCTCGCGGCGGTCTGATCCCCCGCCGCGCCTTCGTCGCGCAGCGTGAATGCCCGACCGCTCGGAATCGGGCGCCGACGACATTCCTGTCCGGTTCCCGCGCGACCTCGCGTCCGCGGGATGCCATGTCGATCATCTCCTCGCGAGCCGTCTCGCCACGCAGGCTCGTCCTCCTCCCCTTGCTGGCGCTGGGCATCGGCGCCAACGCGCAGTCGCCGCTACCGCCCGCACCCGTGACTCCCGGCCGCTTGAGCCAGGTCCACGTCGATCGCCCGGGCGACGGCAACGTCTGGGTGCTGGCGCCGGGCTACAAGGCCCGCTTCGGCCCCGACGCCGTCGAGTTCTTCCCCTACTTCGGAGCCAAGGCGGTGGGGTCGCATCCCGTCTCGTTCGCGCTCCGCAGCGTCGAACGTGGCGGGCGCGCCCTGCCGTTCCGCGCCGACGCACCGCCGGAGGTCGAAGGCATGCGCGTGTCGTACGCGCGGGGTGCGCTGCGCGAGATCTGGGAGCTTCGCGAAGGTGAGGTCGAGCAGACTTTCGTGGTGGACGACCGCGCGGGCAGCGGCGACCTCGTGGTCCGGCTCGCGGCCACGACCGATCTGCGTGCCGAGGACGACGACACCGGGCTCCGGTTCACGCACGCGACCCTCGGACACGTCCACTACGGCGACGTGGTGGCGATCGACGCACAAGGCCGGCGCGCCACCTCGGCGTCGGTGCTCTGCGCCGGCGGGATCGAACTGCGGGTGCCCGCCGCGTTCGTCGCGGCCAGCCCGGGGCCGGTGACCATCGACCCCGTGGTGCGGGCCTTCACCGTGGACGGCGGGACCGACCAGACCGGGAACTCCGACGTCGCCTTCGAGCCCACCACCGGCAACTGGTTGGTGGTGTACGCCCGCGAGTTCTCCACTACCGACAGCGACATCGTCAGCCGCCGCTTCGACAGTGCGGGCGCATTCCTCGAGGAGGTCGTCGTGGCCACAGGCTCGCGCGAGTCGAGGAATCCCTCCGTCGGCGCCAACGGCCCGGCTCGGCAGTTCCTGATCGCCTGGGACGAGGACATCGGCATCGCCAACCGCGTCATCCTGGGCCGCACGCGCGACGCGGGCAACACCAGCCAGGGTTCGACCTTCACCGTGCTCGACACGGCGGGCCTGGGTCGCGATGACATCGCGCCGAGCATCGGCGGTTCGATCGCAACCGACGCGAACGGCGCCAACTACGCGGTCATGTGCTTGAGCGACAACGGCAGCGGCAGGCACGTGTCGTTCGTGCGCGTGTCGACGGGCGGCAACGTGCAGGTGCGCGACGTCTTGTCGGTCACCGGCCACGATGTCGTCGAGGTGCGGACCAGCAAGGCGCGGACGACCAACGGACCCTGGCTGTGCATCTACGCCCGGAACGTCGGGGGCGTCCAGCACGTCCACGTGGCGGAGGCGCCGTTGACCGGTTCGACCATCCGCAGAGCTTCGATCGAAACGCTGCCCGATTGCCGCCTCGGTGGCATCGCTGGGCGCAACCCGGAGTGGTTCGTCGTGTACTCACGCAGCGAGACCGCCGGCAACGGCGACATCTTCGGCCGCGTCGTCCGGCTGCAGACGTCGATGACCGTGGGCGCCGCGATCAACCTCACGAGCCGCGAGCCCGGCGCCATCCTTGCCCGTGATCAGATCCGGCCGCGCGTCGCGTTCGACGGCTGTCGCTATACGTACGCCTACCAGGAGGCAGCGGGCGCCGCGGGGAGCTTCGACGTGTACGCCGCCGTCGTCTCCGTGCCGGACATCCGCTTCAGCGACGGTCACCGCGCACTACCCGCGGAGACGAGCGCCAACGAGCAGGACATCGCGATCGCGGGCACCGGCGAGATGGGCGGCCCCGCGGCGCGTTCGTTCGTGACCTTCGACCAGATCTCCGGCGGAAACCTCGACGTCGCCGGCGTCCTCTTCGACGGACTCAGTCCCACCGGGGGCATCACGACGTTGTTGACGAGCTGCGGCCGTCACGCGCTGACGTCGCTCGACGAACCGGCGTTGGGCGGCACGATCCGCTTCCGCGCCTCGGCGCCGAGTCCTGCGTCGCAGGTGTTCCTGATCGGCGTGCCCGCATCACCCGTCTTCCTGTGCACGCGTTGCGCACTCGGCGTGGGCCCGATCCTCATGACCGTGCTCGGCGCCAGCCTCGACCTGCCCGTTCCTTGCGGCTTCAACCTGATCGGCGCCGAGTTCGCGGTGCAGAACGTCGTCGTCGGCAGCACGCTGGGGTGTCAACCACCGGCCACGCCGGTCGCGTTGGCGACCAGCGAGACGCTGGTGATCCGGGTGCGGTGAGCCCCGCACGCCGTCCCAGCTCCGGTCGCGTCGCACTCTCGCGTCCCCCCTCGAGTTCGACCCCGCCCGAAGTCGACGTAGCGACGGCGACGAGATCCCGATGGCGACGATCGACTACTTCCTGGTCTCCGCGTCGGGGGACGTGCACCGGCTGGACCCGGAACAGACCTACGTGTTCGGGCGGGATCCCGGCGTCGACATCCTGGTGGCCGATGCGATGGCGTCGCGTCGCCATGCGGAGCTGATCTGGACGGAGCATCGGGGCGGCGGCTGGGCGGCGGTCGATCTCGCCAGTCGCAACGGCGTGATGGTGGAAGGGCAGCGCATCGCGGCCCCCACGCTCCTCGCCGACGGGGCCACCCTCCAGATCGGCGGGCAGGTCTTCCGCCTGCACATGCTGCCGCCGGGGAGCGATCCCGCGAGCGTCGGCAAGCAGGCGCCGGAGATCTCGATCCAGGAGACGATGGGCGCGGGCGTGGCGTTCACCGATCTCGCGACGCAGGGGGCTACCTTCACCGGCGAGGTCACCGGCGGCGTGCCGGAGCTGCTGCAGTTCTTCATGGCGACGGCGAAGACGGGCCGGCTCGATCTGCTGGGCGGCAGCGCCGGGCGCCTGCCGGCGTCGGTGTGGATCGCGCAGGGCACGCCGGTGCACGCCGACTTCAAGGGCGTCGCGGGTATGGACGCACTCCTGCGCCTTGCCACCGACCCACCGAAGCGTTTCGCCTTCCACGCCGACGTCGCCGCGCCGGGCACGCGCACGCTGCAAGGCAACGCCACCGCGATCCTCATGGACCTCGCACGGCGGCTCGACGAAGCAGTGCGGTGAGCGGGTCCTACCCGAAGCGCACGCTGTAGACCGGCGGCAGGTTGTTGGCGACGACCTGCCAGCTCGCGCCGCGGTCCTCGCTCACGTACAGGTTGCCGGTGGTGCTGCCGAAGGCGAGGTGGTCGGCCGCGAAGTCGAGCGCGTGGCGGTAGACCACGTCGTAGGCGTTCTCCTGCGGCAGTCCCTCGCGCAGGTGCTCCCACGTGGCACCGCCGTCCTTCGTGTGCGCGACGAACAGGCCGCCGTCGATGGTCGTCCGCTGCATGTCGGCCTTGCCCGGCACCAGCCACGCGCTGCGCCCGTCCTTGGGATCGACCGCGACCGGGAAGCCGAAGTGCACGCCGCGCTCCGGCTGGCTGACCTTCTTCCACGAGACCGCGCCGTCGTCGCTGTGGAAGACGCCGCAGTGGTTCTGTTGCCAGAGGTACTGCGGCTGGCCCGCGCACATCACGAGCTGGTGCGGGTCGTGCCCGGCCCACTCGTCGGTCGGCGTCGGCGAGTAGTCCATCACGAGCCCCGCGTTGCGCGTGCGCCAGGTCTTGCCGCCGTCGGTGGTCTCGAACACGCCTGCGGTCGAGATCGCCACCAGCACGCGCTTGCCGTTGCGCGGATCGACGACCACCGAGTGGATGCCGGGCGAGAACTCGCCCTCCGCCGCCGGCGTGCCGAACCATTTGGTGGTGCCGTTGCCCGGGCCGACGAAGAGGTCGCCGCCGCGCGACTCGTGGTCCCACAGGCCACGGTCGAGCGCGAACGACTCGCCGCCGTCTTCGCTCACGAACAGCCCGCCGGGGATCGTGCCGATGTAGATCCGGCCATCGGGGCCGAACGCCATCGTCCACAGCTTGAGGAGCGTGGCGGGCTTCAGCGTCGGCGCGCCTTCGCCGGGGCCGGTCTCGGTCGGTGGCGGCGGCACGTAGTGGCGCGCGCCTTCGGGGTACTTGAGCTGCGGCGCATCCGCCCAGGTCTTGCCGTCGTCGGTCGAGCGCGACAGCTTGGCGCCCCAGTGCCCGTGCCCGAGCAACGCCCACAGCGTGCCCTTGCGCGGGTCCTTCGCGACGTAGTTCACGCCGGCGCCGATGTGGCCCGCGAGCGTGGGGCGCCATCGCCCGTGCGACTTGCTGACGAAGAACGTGCCCTTGCGGGTGCCGACGAGGATGCGCGCGCTCATGTGTGTCTCCTGGGAGGCGGCGAGTCTACCCGCCGCGTGGATCTCAGCGCTGCTGCGGCCGCAACCCAAAGGGTTGATGGATGCGGTGCTTCGCACCGCCAGAAGAGGCCGCAGGCGCTGTTGTTCCTGGAGGGCGACTACTACTCCCGCATGCAACGGCAGAATCCTCGCGCGACGCGAGGATTCGCGGGAGTAGAAGATCAGCCGCCGCTGAGCGCCTGCAGGATGAAGACGCGCGCGTCAGGAGCCACCGGGTCCCGCAGCGTGGCGCGGTCTTTCACCCGGTCGTTGCCGATGAAGATCAGCACGTGCTGGCGCAGGCGTCCGGCCTCGTCGCACACGTAGAAGGCGAAGCCCGGCGCGATCGCCTCCATGCCGCGCACGATGTCGGCGACGGTCGCACCGTCGACGGTGAGCGTCCGACCCTGGAGGTCCGGGAAGAACTGGTAGAGGTGGTTGGTCAGCTCGACCGTGGCCATCCGCCGGCGACCTGCTCAGAACGCCACGCGTGCGCTGACCGACACGAGGTCGTCGTCTTCGAGGATCGAGTACATCGCACCGACGCTCAGCAGCTTGAACAGGTGCAGGCGCGCGCCGGCTTCCCAGCCGAACGCGCGGTCTTCGCTGGCGAGGCGGTTGTCGAGGTCAACCCACACGAGATTGCCGTCGAGCTCGACGCCGCCCCGATCGAACTCGAGCGCCATGAAGCGCACGCCGGCCTTCATCTCGTAGCCGAACTTGCTGTTGCCGAAGCCCACGACGTTGCTCGAGACGTCGTTGAACAGCCACGCGATCTCGCCGACGGCGTGCAGCTTGTCGCTGACTTCGAGGTGCGCGCCGGCGCCGAGCTTGAACAGGTCCGACGTCGTGCCGTTGAGGTTGAACTCGGTGTTCTCGTAGCTCGCGAAGCCGTGCAGCAGGATGCCGAGGCCGAGCGACACGCGACCGTAGTAGGTGTCGGCGTCGCGAGCGCCGGTGACCGCGGCATCCACGTCGAGCTGGGTCGCGCCGACCTCGACGTAGGTGTAGCTCATCTGCGCGGCGTTGACGTCGCCTTCGGCGACCGGGCGCGGATCGAGCGGGATGAGCGCGGGCGAAGCCGCGACCGGATCGGCGGCGGGCAGGACCGCCAACGGCGCGGGCGGCGCGACGGCAGTCGTCTTACAACCGGCCATGCCGAAGGCGGACAGGAGGAGCGCGAACGTGGCGAAGGGTCGGGTCTGGAGCATGGCGCAGGTTGGCGAGGGTCGACGGAACGATGGGCGAGCAGGTGCCGGGCGTCGAGGGTAGCGTGATCCGCACGCCCGCTCCTGCGGCAAAGACCAACTTCTGGCGGACGCGCCGCCGCGACGCCGGTCGATCGGCTGGAGCCCGTCCTCGCATTCGTCCGAAGAACTGCTTGGAGGATCCCCTTGGTGCCACCCCTCGTCCCGCTCCGCATGCGCGCTTCCCGACTCGTCCTCCTCGTGGTGCCCTTCGCCTCCGGCTGCGGTGGCAGCAGTGGCGTCGCGCCGCCGGCGAGCGTGCTGTACGCCAGCAACCCGGCGACCTACGCGCGCGGCAGTGCAGTCGCCCCCAACTCTCCCTCGGTCACCGGTGGGGCGGTGACCGCCTGGTCGATCGCGCCAGCGCTGCCCGATGGGCTGACGTTCGACGCCGGCACCGGCGTGGTCGGCGGTACGCCGACGACGATCACCGCGGTGCGCACGCATGTCGTCACTGCGACCAACGCGGCCGGCAGTGCCACGGTGGATCTGCAACTGCGCGTCACCGACGCCGCGCCGTCGATCGCCTACGCGGGCGGATCGGTGAGCGTCGTCGGTGGCTCGACGCTCACGCCGCTCGTACCGACCAGCACCGGTGGCGAAGTCGTGACGTTCACGATCGCGCCGGCGCTGCCGGCCGGCCTGACGCTGAGCCCCACGACCGGCGTCGTGTCCGGCACGCCCACCGTGACGGCGGCGCAGACGTCGTACACGGTCACCGCGAGCAACGACGGCGGTACGGCAACGGCAAACATCACGCTCACCGTCACCGCACCCTCGCTGTCGATCACCGCCCACCCACAGGCCGCGACGGTCCTCGTCGGCGCGACCGCAGGCTTCGGCGTCACCGTCGCCGGAACCGGGGCGCTCACCTACCAGTGGTATCGCGAAGGCCTCGCGGTCTCGGGCGCGACCGCGGCGGCGCACACGACGGCCGCGACCGTCGCCGGCAACGACGGCGCGCGCTACCGCGTCATCGTCGCGGACTCGTTCGGCACGCAGGTGACCAGCGAGGTCGCGTGGCTCGGCGTCGTGGCCAGCAGCATCACCAATGGTGCGACGCTGCCCATCGGCCGCGGGCGACACACGGCGACGACCCTGCCCGGCGGCGGCGTGCTGTGCGCCGGCGGCCAGAACACGTCGATGGGGTCGTACTTCAGTGGCTGCAGCCGCTACGACCCGTGGAACGGCACGACGGGCGCGACGGGCACGATGGCGCAGACCCGCACCCGTCCGACCTCCGTTCGGCTCGGCGATGGCCGCGTCCTCGTCTCGGGCCACGATCTCGTCGCCTCGACTTCGGCGGAGCTGTACGACCCGTGGGCGGGCACCTTCGCCAACACTGCCGGGGCGATGAACGTGGCGCGGACGCGGCACTCGGCGACGCTCCTCGGCAACGGCAAGGTGTTGATGGCGGGCGGCCTCGACGGCACCGCGCTCAGCAGCGCGGAACTGTTCGACCCGGTCGCCGGCACGTTCGCGGCGACCGGCGCCATGGCCACGGCGCGGGAACGCCACACCGCCACGCTCCTCGGCAATGGTCGCGTGCTCGTGACCGGAGGCGGCACGCCGGTGGCGACCGCGGAGGTGTACGACCCCGCGCCCGGCACTTTCGCGTCGGTGGGGAACATGGGCACGGCGCGGAGGCTGCACTTCGCGGTGCGACTGAGTGACGGGACGGTGCTCGTGGGTGGCGGCCACGACGGTGCGATCGCGCTCGCCAGTTGCGAGCGCTTCGATCCGGCGACCGGCACGTTCACTGCCAGCGGCGCGCTCGCGACCGCACGCAGCGGCGCCGAGGTCTTCGCCCTCGCCAACGGTCGGGTCGTCGTGCTCGGCGGCAGCGCCACCAACGGCACGGCGCTCGCTTCGTGCGAAGTGTTCGACCCGTTGGTCGGCCAGTGGTTCGTCGGCGGAACGCTGACCAACGCGCGCGCGCTGCTGACGCTGGCGTCCTTGCCCGACGGCCGGGTCCTCGTGCCCGGCGGCGACGCTGGCACGTTCTCGATGCTCGCGACCAGCGAGATCTACGACGCGCTGTACCCGGCCGCGCAGACCTGTGCCGCCGCGGCGAGCAACCTCGTCGCGCGCGCGCAGGCGAGCGCCGTGCTGCTCCGCGACGGGCGCGTGCTCGTCGCCGGAGGGCTCGAAGGTGCGCTGAGCGCCACAGCGTCTGCGGAGACCTACGACCCGCGCGCGGACCGCTGGACCGCCACCGGCTCGCTCGGCGCGGCGCGCACCGACGCCATGGCGACGGTGCTCGGCAACGGGCGCGTGCTCGTCTGCGGCGGCGCGGTGGCGCTCACGCCGCTGGCGAGCGCGGAGCTGTTCGATCCGACGGCGGGCACGTTCGCCGCCACGGGTGCGCTCGCGACCGCGCGCCAGGGCTCGACGGCGACGTTGCTGACGAACGGCGACGTCCTGGTGGCCGGTGGTGCCGGCACGAGCAGCACGCTGGCGAGCGCGGAGCGCTACGCCCCCACCGCGGGCACGTTCGGCGCGACTGGAGCGCTCGTCGTGGCGCGGCGCAACCACGCGGCGGTGCGCCTCGACAACGGCAAGGTGCTGATCGTCGGCGGCGTCGACGGCAGCGGCAGCGCGCTCGCGTCGTGCGAGCTGTACGACCCGATTGCGGGCACGTTCGCGCTCACCGGCGGGCTCGCGACCGCGCGGGGACAAGCCGTCGCAGTGCTGTTGCGCAATGGGAAGGTCCTGGTCGCCGGCGGCGGCGGCTTCCTCACCCCCACCGCCACGGCCGAGTTGTACGACCCGGTGGCCGGCACCTTCGCGTCGACGGGGGCACTCGCGGTCGCGCGACGCAGCGCCGGGATCGCGCTCCTCCCCGGCGGCGATGTCCTGGTCTGCGGCGGTACGGGTAACACGCTTGCCACCCTCGACAGTTGCGAGGTCTACAGCCCCGGTGCCGGCACGTTTGCGATGGTGGGCAGCCTGTCGGTCGGGCGGCTGGCTCCCAAGGTACTGGTCCTGCCGGCGGGGAGGACGCTGATCTTCGGTGGCGCCGTGGACGGCAGCGCGACCGCCGAGCTGTATCGCTGATCCAACATGCCCGCGGATCCTCGCGTGGCGCGAGGATTCAGCTGTTGTGAGCAGGAGTAGTAGTCGGCGACAGACCCAACTGCGCCTGCGGCCCCTTCTGGCGGGGCGAAGCCGCCACATGCAACCCGGAAAGCACGTCGCCCGGTGCAGCGGCTCGCCGCTGCACGGAGGTGTCGGGCACGGGTCGATCCTTTGATTGCATCCTTGCGGAACGTAAGGATGCAGGGATGGAGCATCAGCCCTTGCGACCACTGGCGGCGCTGAGCGGAGACCGCGGCGAAACCGCGGTCAGGGTGGGAATCGTGCCGGGGTGGAATGGGCCATGGTCACCGGCTAGAGCCATAAGCTGCTTTGCCGCAGTTTCTTGCGACCTCGGCCAAACGTCGCGCGCGGCCCGTCCTCCCGTCGATCGTCTAAGGAAGTAAACGATCGGCTCACGCGTCGTCCGCGCCGCATGCGCCGCCGTCGCCCCCTGCCGCCCCTCACCCCGCCCGAGTGGAAGGTCATGCGCGTCGTGTGGCGGCTGCAGAGCTGTGCCGCGCGCGACGTGTACCTCGCGTGCGGCGACGAGCACGGCCTCGCGGTGAGCACGGTGAAGACGCACCTGCGGCGGCTGGTGGACAAGGGCTACCTCGCCACGACCCAGGTCGGCAACAGCTTCCTCTACCGGCCGACGACGGAGCCGCTCGGCTCGCTGCAGGCCGCGGCCGACCGTCTGCTCGAGAACGCGCTCGACGGCACGACGGCGCCGCTGCTCGCCTACATGCTGCAGAAGAGCAGGATCAGCGCCGACGAACTCGCCGAGCTGCGCGCCCTGCTCGACGAGCACGCGAGCGACGACGATCGCCGGAAGCCGGAGGGAACGCCATGAGCGCCACGCTCGCGGGTGCGTGGGCGGAGGTCGCCGTGCGGGGACTCGTGCACGGCACGCTCGCCTTCGTGCTCCTCTATCTGCTCTGGTGGCCGCTGCGCCGCCGCGCACCCGCGCAGCTCGCCTGCGTGCTGTTCTCGCTGGCCCTGCTGAAGCTCGCGTTGCCCTTCCCGCTCCCGGCGCCCGCATGGCTCTCGCCGTTGGCGATGGATCACTGGCTCGTGCCTGCCCCGCCACGCGAAGACGTGCTCCTCCTGCTACCGGCCACGACTCCGTCGGCCGCGCTGAGCACGAACCTCGCCGCCGATCCCGCGGTCGCACACGCCGCCGCGCCAGCAGGCCAGGACCTGTCGGCGCTCGCCTTCTGGGCCTGGCTGCTCGGCGTGGCGTTCCTGTCGCTGCGCTTCCTGCGCAACGAGCTGCGCACGGGGCGCGCCGTGCGCGCCGCGCGGCCGCTGCAGGAGGGCGAGCTGGGAGTCGACCTCGCGACGCTGCGGGCGCGCGCCGGCGTGCGGCGCCGCGTGCGCTTCCTCGAGAGCGACGCCGTGACGACCCCGGCCGCCGGCGGGCTGCTGCGCCCCTACGTGCTGGTGCCTCCGGGCCTCGCGGCGAGCCTGCCCGGCCCGCAGCTCACCTTCGTGCTCATGCACGAACTCGCGCACATCCGCCGCGGCGACCTCGCCGTGGCCGCGGTGCAGCGACTCGTGCAGATCCTCTGGTTCTTCCATCCCGCGGTGTGGCTGGCGAGCCGCCTCGTCGAGCAACACCGTGAACTCGCCTGCGACCAGGATGCCCTGGCGCGCAGCGGCGCGACGCGGCGCGAGTGTGGAGCAGCGTTCCTTTCCGTAGTCGCGTGGGTGAACGGTCGCCAGGTCGAACCGACCGCCACGCTCGCCATGTTCGATCCCAACCGTGTCCTGAAGAGACGACTCATGCAGATCCTCACCGCCAATCGCCCGGGTCACGCCAGCCGCTGGCTCGGCGCCGCCTATCTCGCTTTCGCCGCCGCGATCACGTTGCCGTCGGCCAAGGTCTCCGCCGCCACCCCTGTCGATGCGCCGGAGTTCGTCGTGCAGGACGAAGGGCAGCGCGAGCAGATCGAGCAACTGCGCAAGCAGATCGCCGAACTGCGCAAGCAACACGCCGAGCTGGCACGTCAGCTCGCCCGCCAGAAGACGGAAGAGAAGCGCAAGGCCACGCGCGACGACGACTCCGACGCTGACGAGCACCACGAGAGCGATGTGACCGTCATCCGCGGCGCCGACGGCAGCACGCGCACGTGGCGCGTCGAGGGCACGCCGTTCTCGGGGACGCGCGTGATCCGCATGAAGGACGGCAAGCCCCTGGAGGTCCGCGGCAAGGCGCGTGCGGAGGAGGAGGAAGCGGAGGCCGACGAGGGCGAAACCAAGACGCGCACCTGGGTGTGGCGCGACGGCAAGCTCGAGGGCACGGACGGCAAGGCCTTCACGTTCGACCTGGGCGACAGGGTGTGGGAACTCCCGAAGGGCTTGCGCGGGGGGTGGACCGTGCGGACCGGCGACGGCGATGCGCGTGTCTTCCGCGCGGATGGTGACGGCCAGGTTCTCTTCGTCGGCCCCGACGGCAAGGCGAAGAAGGTCGAAGGCCTCCCCGGTGGCTTCCGCTACCGATGGGCGCCTGGCGTGAAGGTCGAGCGGAACGAGAGCGGCCAGGTGATCCGCATCGAGAGGAAGCGCGACGGCGAGGAGGAAGCCCAGGAGATCGAGGCGGTCGAGGAGACGAAGAAGGCCGAGGAAGCGGAGGGCAAGGTCAAGCGCCTGCGCCGCACCAAGGCGACCGACACGAAGAAGACCGTGCGCGTCTGACCCGCGCGCCGCGTTGCATTCGCCTCGTGCCCGGGCACACTCGGCGCGTGGCGTTCACGTATCGCTTCCCGCGTCCCGCCGTCACGGTCGACGTCGTCCTGTTCGCGGCGGGGCCACGCGGCGACCTCCGCGTGCTGCTGATCCAGCGCGACCGCGCGCCGTTCGCGGGCACCTGGGCCCTTCCCGGGGGCTTCCTCGACCTCGACGAGGAACTCGAGGCTGCGGCGCGGCGCGAGCTCGTGGAGGAGACCGGCCTGCGCGCTGGACGACTCGCGCCGCTCGGCACGTACGGCACGCTCGGGCGCGATCCGCGCGGCCGGACGATCTCGGTGGTGTTCCTCACGTGCGGCGACGTCGCGGCGATGGCACCGCAAGCGGGCGACGACGCACGCGCATCGGCCTGGTGCTCGGCCACGCGACCGCCAGCGCTCGCCTTCGATCACGCGCAGGTGCTGCGTGACGCGCGCGCACGGCTCTCGGAGCTGGCGAAGAGCCCCGCGGCGTGGACCGCAGCCTTCGGCCGGGACAGCGCCGCCGCTGTGCTGCGGCGCAGCCTTCGCAAGCGGAGGCGCGCTTGAGCGCGGACGCTCTTCGCGACGAGGCGGCACGCGACTTCGCCGCGGCGATGCACGAGGTCGACAGCAACCTCGAGGTGCGTCGACTGATGTTCGTCGTCGCGAACGTGCTGACGCCGGCCCTGCTGATGGCGGTGAGCGACTGCCTCTCCGGCGCCAGCTACGAGGCCGCGGCCGCGTGGTTGCCCGGCGCGGTCCTGCCGTTGGCTGGTGCCCTGCTGCTCGGCAGCGGCGTGCTGGTGACCGGCGTGCTCGGGCGCTGCCACTACGGGCTCGTCGTCAACGGCACGAAGATGCACAAGGTCGAGACCGGCAGCCTGCGGCTGCAAGGGCTGAACTGGCTGGGCGTGACCACGAACTTCGTGCTCCTCACCGCGGTGTCGGCGGGCCTGGGTGCGATCTTCCTCGTGGCGGGGCTGGGCCTGGGTGCGTGGTCCCTGCTCGCCGGCGCGCTCACGACGCTCGCGCTGCTCCTGTGGCTGCCGTTGAGCCACGGCCGCGCCAACCGGCTGTGCACTCAGCTCGACTCGCATTGGCAGCACGGCGACATCCCCGTCGACCTGCGCGAGCGACACGCGCGCCAGACGCTCGACGCCACGACCGCCGACATCTCCGTCGTGGTGGTGATGGCGGTCGCATTGTTCGCCGGAGCGTTCAACGCGATCACCAACCTGGGCGCGGTGCCCAACGATCTCGTGCTCTCACCCGACCCGCGCACGCTCAAGGCCTCGGGCTTCACACTGCTCGTGTTGTTCCTCTTGGTCTCGCTGCTCCTGTCGTGTCGCATGCTCGTCCGGCTGCGCCTGGCGCTGGGCGACTTCTCGCTGCGGCTGGCGGCGGCACGCGGCGAACAAGACCCGCACGCGCTCAGCTTCCGGCCACAGGAGCGGACCTTCCTCCTCTACTGCATCGTGCTCCTGCTCGCCGCCGCCAGCGCGCTTCTGCTCGGCTGGGCACAGGTGGGGCGGACGGTCGGCCTGCTCGGCAGCGTGGTGGTGTTCGCCGCGGGCGTCGTGTGGTACCTGCTCCGCTTGCGCTCGGCGCGCCGCCGCGCCTGAGCGCCAACCACGCGGGTCCGGTCAGTCGCCGATGGTGAGCGCCGCTGCGCCCGAGGCGATCAGACCCAGCGGGTTGAGCGCCGGATCGCGCACCAGCCACTGCGCGAACAACTGCGCGCCGGCGAGATCCGGATCGGCCGGGACGTTCAGGTGCAGCGACGCCGTGCCCGCTGCGTCGGTCACCACCGGCAGGAGCAACTCGCCGGATGCCAGCACCTGACAGCCCGGCGCGCCGAGCGCATCCAGCGCCAGCGGCAACGGCAGGCCGTTCCACGTGGTGCGGGAGGCGCCGAGCTGCAGGAACGCGATGCGCATTCCACGCGCGCCGGCGAGGGTGAGGTCGAAGGCGTTGCCGACGCGCGGCACTCCGACGTGGTCGATCGTCAGGCCGTGGCAGCCCTGTCCGTAGAGATCTACGACCCCGGGCACCCTCCCCCGACGGAACTCGATGTCGACGGGTTTGGCATCAACGCTGGCGAAGCTGGCGTTCAACTCCGCATACGTGGTCTTGTGGAACACGTGCACGCTCGTCGTGACGCCATCGACCACGTAGATGTGACCATCGTGCGGGCTGATGTCGACGCCGTGCGGCCGTCCCCAGCCGGTGCCCGCCAACATCGCGAGCGGGGACCAGTTCGCGTCGAAGACGTGCGCCCGGTTGTCGGCCATCGAGGTCACGACCCGGCGACCGTCGGGAAGGAACGCGATGTCGTTGGTCATACCGACCCTCGCGACGTGCTGCGCGACGAACGAGCCATCGCTGCCGTTCAGCTCGAACACGCCGCCGGCGGCGAACGAGCACACGAACAGGTTGCCGTTGGGTCCGAACCGCATGTCGGCCGGCGCAGGCACCGTGCCGAACACACCGAGCAGCGCGCCATCGCTGCGTCGGTAGCGCCGCACGTCGTTGGTGCTCATGTCGCCGATCAGCACGTCGCCGTTCGGCGCGTACACGCCGGCCCACTGCCAGCCGCCCAGCGGGTTGTAGATCCGGATGAGGGCGCCGGAGTTGCGATCGACCTCGCGCACGCCGCCGATCGTCGAGCCGACCAGCACCTCACCGACGGTCTCGCCAGTGTGGATCGCCATCAGTTGGCACGGCGGGGCTACGGTCGTGAGCAGGCCCAGCCGGGTGCCGGTGACGCCATCGTGACGGTGGATCTCACCCGACGCTTCCTCCGTGATGTAGAGATCGCCCACCGCGGCCGGGTTCTGGGCGGGCAGCGCCGCCAGACCGAACGTCGCCAAGCCGAGCAGGCGTCGCAGACTGCGCGCCACGGCCGGGGCCGGCCGCATGGACTGGAGTCGGGGGGAGGCGGGAAGGCGACGCTGTGCGATTTCGGCCATGTCGATCATTGGGTGGAAGGTTTGATCACCCAGGGATCTCCAGACGGGTCGGTCACCGGACGACCGATCGCAGATTCTTGCCGCGGCGGGTGCCCCGGCTCAGGCGAGCGCGGCTTCGATCTTCTTGAAGTCGGCGCCGACGATCGGCGGGCCGCCGTCGATGCGCGTGACCGGGATCGACATGATGCCCATCTCGGCCATCTCGTCCTGCGCCTTCGCGTCGGAGTGCACGTCCTTCACTTGGAACTTCAGGCCCTTCTTGGTGAGGAACTCCTTCACCTTGGTGCACGCGCCTCAACCCGCGCCGCTGTAGACAACGATGTTCTTCTGCTTGGTCATGGTGGTTCGTCCTTGGGATCGGGGAGCGCCGCGGCGCTCCGATGCGGCCCGACGGTAGGACTCGGCGCGCCGGAGGCAAGGGCGACGCGGCCGCGCCTCGACCTGGTCTCAGGTCGCGCCGAGCACGGCGCGGAACACCTCGAGGTTGCGTCGGCTCTGCCCGCCGGTGCTCGGAATCGCGAACACGACGTGATCGAACGCGCCGGCGAAGCGCTCGCCCGTCAGCCACGGCTCGACGGTGCGCGCCGCCATCGCGGGGTCACCGCGGAACGCGCCGCAGCCCCATGCCCCGAGCACGAGCGTGCGGTGGCGCTTCGCCTCCGCGAGTGCGAGCACCGCACCCCATCGGCGGTGGAACGTCGCCTCGAGCGCCGCGTGCTCACCCGGATGGCGCTCGAGGAACGGCCCGGAGTTCGGCGCCGGCGCCGTGATCACCGCCGCGACGAAGGGACGCTCGAGAAACCCTGCATCGCCGCGGGTCCGAAACCACACGACCCCGGGGCTGTGGATCAGGTGGTCGGTGTAGAGGAGCGAGTCCTGCCGCCGATTGGCCTCGTAGTACTGCGGCTGCGTCAACAGCGTCGGATACAGCCCCGAGCACCGGCAGAGGTCCTCCTCCTGGGCGCGTGCGCCGCCGAGGAAGCCGCCCCCGGGGTTGCGGGCCGACGCGAAGTTCAACAGCACCGGGTCCGGCATCCCCCGCGCCGCGAGTTCGAAGGCGGCCTGTTGGGTCGTCGCGTCGATGACGGAGACCATGGCCGCCTTCCCGCCCGGACCGGCGCCCGCCAGCAGATCGCGCGCCATGTCGGGGGGCACCAGGGTGGTCGCGGTGACGGAGGACCGGTGGGCCGCACCGATCTCGATCCGCGTGCCGGATGGAGCGACGTACCAGCCGCGGTCCAGCAGGTCGATCACCTCGCGCGCGGTTGGGTGGGTGGTCATGGCAGATCCACGTTGGCCGCACAGAATGATGGCCGACGGGCGGAGGGAAATCGCGGAACGCTCCTTCGTGGAGAACGCGAACGGTCTCGACACGAGGCCCCTGCGGCCGTTCGAACTCGACGGGATCGACCTGCGGTGAGGAACAGACCACGCCCCCGATTGCGCCGGTGGGCAAGCACTCGCTGCACTCGCTGCCACGGGCACTGGCCCCCTCCCGGGCCACCCGGTAGCCTGCCCGTGTTTCACTTTGCGCGGTCCGCGCCGATGACGGGGTTCGGTGCCCACCGCGCCATGACCACTCTCTCGGAGAACGCCATGTTCAGGTCCGCCGCGAAGGGAATCGTCCTGCTCGCTCCATGGTCGCTCGTAGCTCCGGCGCTCGCCCAATGGGAACAGCGGCAGCCGGCCAACTCGCCTGGTCCCCGGGAGAGTGGCGCAGTTGCGTTCGATTCGTTGCGACAGCGAGCCGTCCTGTTCGGCGGCAGCAATGCGGGCGCCGTGCTCGGTGACACGTGGGAGTGGGACGGCACGACCTGGGCGCGAGTGAACACCGCCACGTCGCCGTCACCGCGGCGGCACGCCGCGATGGCGTTCGACGAGGCCCGCCGCCGCATCGTCCTGTTCGGAGGGGCGGACCTCGGCGCCAGGTTCGGCGACACGTGGACCTACGACGGCACGAACTGGACGCGGCAGACGCCGAGCCGATCGCCCTCGGCGCGGAGCGAAGCAGCCATGGCCTTCGAACGCGCGGGCAATCGGGTACTGCTGTTCGGCGGCAGCGATGGCACGACGAGTTTCAACGACACGTGGGTCTTCGACGGCACCGACTGGGCACAAGCAGCGTCCCCGACGCGTCCGTTCCCGCGCTGGAGCCACGCCCTCGCAACCGAGCCGTCGACTGGCGGCGTGTTGTTGTTCGGTGGCCTCGCCCTCCAGACCGGCGTCGCGAGCATCAACGACACGTGGCTGTGGTCGGGCGGAACCTGGACGATCCAGAACCCCACGGCCACTCCTACGGCACGCGCCGCGCAAGCGTTGTTCAACGATGTCAGCAGGGATCGCATCGTGATGTTCGGCGGCGCCTACGTGACGTCCACGGTGACCGTCCCTCTCGCGGATACGTGGAGTTGGGACGCGGCGAATCGCCAGTGGAACAGCATCACCGCAGGCGTGCCCGGTGCCCGCAGCCACATGAGCGCCTGCGATGGACCGACCGGAGCGGTGATGTTCGGAGGACGGGGGGCAAGTGCGACCGCAAGTGAAACGTGGGTGCTACGACAGTTGCCACAACCGGTGTTCCCATCGGGACACGAGCGGCGTGAGGGCAACGAGGCCTACGGCGGCACGTTTGCTGCCCCGCGCAGCCGCACGCAGGTTGCCATGGCCGCCGCCGGCTTCGACCCGGCGTTCCGCGCGGGAACGATCCGCGGCATCCGCTTCCGGCGGGACGCGAGCGGGGGCACGTTCTTGGCGCGGCGCGTGACCATGCGGCTCTACCTCGGAGTCGCGGGCCGCAGCCCACAGGACCTGTCGACGCACCTCTTCGACAACTGGGCGCGTGTGCCGACACTGGTCCATCAGGGCGTCCTCGACATCGCGGTACAGCCACCGCCGACGCCGGTTCCGCCCGCGCGATTCGAGGTGGCGGTCCCGTTCCAGTTGCCGTTCAGCTGGGGCGGCGAGACTCTGCTCTACGACATCGAGGTCTTGGACAACTCGCTGCCGGCCCCGCTCGAGTTGGACGCCGCGACCCAGCTCCACCCGCAGGGTGCGCTCAGTCGTTTCGGTCAGGCATGCCGCAACCCCGCCGGCAGCCTGCTCACCTTCCCTGATCCTCCAGTCACGCGACTCGTCACCGGCGGCGGCATCGATGCGCGCGTCACCGGCGCCACGCCGGGCGGACTGGCCATCAGCCTGGTCGGTGACAGTTCCGTGAGCTTCGGCTCGCTCCCGCTTCCGTTCACCTTCCCGGGCAGCACGTGCACCCTGTACACGAACGTGGTGCTGAGCCCGACGCAGATCGTGAGCGCAGCAGGCACGGCGTCGATCTCGCACGCGATTCCGAGCGATCCGCGGTTCGCCGGCCTGCGCGCGTTCACGCAGTGGGCAGTGTACGAGGGCGCATCGATCTACCCGCCCTTGACCCTGAGCGACGCATTGCAGGTAACGGTCGGCGCGGTACCGCCGGTGCTCTACGACGCGGTGCTCAACCTGGATGGATCGAACACCGGCGTCCGGCTGACCGGTCGGTACGCGTGTCTCGTGACCAGGCTGGACCTGTAGCCAAAGACAACGGCAGTGAAGACCAAGACGAGGTGAACCATGCGACGTGACGTGCTCTCCATGCTGACGGTCCCCGTGCTCGCCGCGATGCTCGGCGCGCAGACCCCGAGTGCAGTTCTGCTGACGGTGCCCGGAACGGCGTTGCTCTCCGAAGGCAACGCGAGCGTCGCACTCGGCGACTTCCCGCGACGCCGGATCCAGACCGTGATTGCCGCTGCGGCGTTCCCGGTCGGCCAGCGAGCCGGAGTTCTCCGGAGCCTTCGGCTGCGGCGCGACGCGGGGCCGACCACGTTCCTCGGCCGCAACTTCGACCTGCGTGTCGTCCTTGGTCCGGCCGGCCGGACTCCGGCGCTGATGGCAACGAACTTCCTCACCAACTACGGAAGCGCACCGACGCTCGTGTTCCAGGGCACGGTCTCGCTTCCCAACGCACCCGCGGTGCAGCCCGGGCCAGCGCCGTTCGCCGTCAGTCTTCCGTTCGGCAACAACTTCTTCTGGGCCGGCCAGGACCTCGCCCTCGAGCTGGAGGTCGCCGGCACGAGCCTGCTCGCGCCGTACGACCTCGACGCCCAGGCGCAGGCCTTTCCGGCCGGCACCGTCACTCCCTTCGGCGTCTCGTGCGTCGGCGCGCGTGGCGCCCCGGCGCTGACGCCGCCCGACCCGCAGCGCCTGTTGCCCGGTGGATCGATCGACGTCGGGGTGAGCGGAGCGCTGCCGGGCGCGATCGCGTTCGGCTTCCTCGGTGACAGCGACACGCAATGGCTCGGCATCACGCTGCCGTTCCAGTGGCCGGGAACGAACTGCTTCGTCTACCACAGTTGGGTGCTCACCAACTCCACACTCGTGGCCGGCGACGGCAGCGCGCGCGTCGTCTATCCGATCCCTGCCGATCCGGGCCTCGCGAACCGGAGGCTGTTCACCCAGGTCGGAGTGTACGAGGGCGCGTCCGCCTTCCCTCCGCTCGTGCTGACGAGCGCCGCGCGGTTGAACATCGGGGCGGAACCACCGGTCCATTGGGACACGATCAGCAACGCCGACGGTTCGTTCCTGGGCAGCAAGGCGAACGGCAGGTACGTGACGCCCGTGCTGCAACTGGAGCTGAACTGACATGGCCTCCCGGTGTTTCGGTTGGTTGGGCTTCCAGTGGCGGGGCGTCAGGTCGTGCGGCACCGGCGCGCTCATGGCCACTCTCATGGCCGGCGTGCCCGTCGCGCAGTGGGCGCAGTTGGCGCCGAGCCAGACACCCGGACCTCGCGCGGGAGCGGTGATGGCCTACGACGAGCTGCGCAACGAGACGATCCTGTACGGCGGCGATCCGAACGACACGTCCACGTGGGCTTGGGACGGCGTGAACTGGCGGGTCGCGGGCTCGGGACCGCCGGCCAGAAACGACGCTGCGATGACGTGGTTCGGGGCGAACAACACGCTGGTGATGTTCGGCGGTGGCCCCTTCGCGACCCTCCCTTGCGAGACCTGGCAGTGGAACGGCAGCTGGACGCTGCTGCCCGGCGCCTATTGCCCGGGCGGCCGGGTCAAGCACGCGATGGCCTACGACCCGGTACGGGCGCGCGCCGTGCTCTTCGGCGGCGACTCGTACCTCGGACCGCTGAACGACACGTCCGAGTGGGACGGCGTCACCTGGCGCCCGATGTTCGTGGCCGGACCAGGGGCGCGTTCCGGTCACGCGATGGCGTGGGACCCGATCCGGCGGACGATCGTGCTGTTCGGCGGCACGCCGAACTCCAGCATGTGGGAGTGGAGTGGTGTGGCCTGGTCGCCGATCCAGGCGACCGGACCCTCCCCACGCCACGGACATCGCATGGTGACGATTCCGGGCGGCATCCTCCTCTTCGGCGGCTCGGGTGGCCTGAACGACACGTGGATCTGGAATGGCAGCGCGTGGCTGCAGGTCACCGGCCAATCGCCGCCACCCGGGCGGGAACGATGCGGGCTCGCGCGCGCCCGCAACGGCATCCTGCTCTACGGGGGCGCGGGGATCAGCGGGCTGCTCGGCGACACGTGGGTGTCGTCGATGGGCCCGATCACGCTTCCCGGCGCAGCGCAGACCATGGAGGGGAACGCAGCCCTCCCGTTCGGCGACGCCCCCCGTCGCCGGATGCAGACCGTGATCGCCGCGGCAGCGTTTCCGCCCCTGCAGCGGGTCGGAACCCTGCACAACCTGCGCGTGCGCCGCGACGCCGGCCCGACGCCCTTCCTCGCGCGCAACGTCGATCTGCGCATCGTGCTGGGCGTGTGCCGCACGTCGCCGCAGACGATGTCGACCGACTTCCTCGCCAACTGGAGCGGGACGCCGACGCTCGTGTATCAGGGCACCGTCGCGTTTCCCGTTGCGCCGCCGGTGCAGCCCGGACCGGCCGCCTTCAACGCGCCGTTGTCCTTCCAGCAGTCGTTCTTCTGGAGCGGGCAGGATCTGGCGCTCGAATTCGAGGTCGCCGGCACGACCCTGCTTGCGCCCTGGGACATCGATGCCCAAACGCAGGCCTTCGCGACCGGCAGCGTCACTTCGTTTGGGACCTCGTGCGCAGGTTCGCGCGGCGTGCCTTCGCTGACGCCACCGGACGCGCGCCGCGTCGTGGTCGGCGGCTCGATCGACATCGGTCTGACCGGCGCGCTCCCCGGGGCGTTGGCGCTCGGCTTCCTGGGCGACAACGATTCCCAGTGGCTCGGCCTCACACTGCCCTTCCAATGGCCGGGAACGAACTGCTTCGTGTACCACAACTGGGTGCTCACCCCTTCCACGCCCGTGCAGGGCGACGGCAGCGCGCGCCTCGTCCTGCCGATCCCGCAGAGCCCGGGACTCGCGGGGCAGCGGCTGTTCGCCCAGGGCGGCGTGTACGAGGGTGCGTTGGCGTTCCCTCCACTCGTGCTCACGAGCGCCGCGCGGATGACGATCGGCGCCAACCTGCCCGTGCATTGGGACACGATCGTGAACACCGATGGTTCGTTCGTGGGCAGCAAGGTGCCCGGTCGCTACCTGACGCCCGTGATCCAGTTCGATCTCTGAGCTGCAAGCGCCGCGAATGCTCGCCCGAGCTCCCTTGCCGTGGGCTCTTCCACAGCAAGGTCCGAGCGGCCCTGGAAGCCCCAGACGATGCCATCGCCGGCGGCCCCGTCTGGTCGTCGCGCCAGCGACGACGTCAACCCGGAAAGTACGACGCCAGGTGCAGCGGCTTGCCGCTGCACCGAGGTGTCGGACACGGGTCGATCCTCCGGATCCGCAGCCTCGCGGAACGCGAGGGTGCGGGAACGGAGGATCAACCCTTTGGGTTGCGGCCGCCGGCGATGAGCCGCTCCGCCCCGCGGGTGGTGCGGCGCGCCGGCTTCAGTTGGCGAGCACGATCAGTTCGAGCCCCTGCGACAGCTCGACCATCGGCGGCGACACGCTGCTCAGCGCGACCGACTGCAGATCCAGGCGCGTGCCGACGATCCATGGCTGGTTGGGCAGTCCGAGCGGGAACGCCGCCGTGCCGCTGCCGGACGTGACGAAGCTGCCGAAGGGGATGAGCGCGGTGGGCGACAGCAGGAGCGTGCCGAACGGCGTAGGGACGCTGGCGCGACCGGGGCTGCCGTACAGCACGCCGGGGGCGCTCGGCGTGCCGCCGATGCGCAGGCCGAAGCCGCCGTTGCCGATCCGCGGGAAGCCACCGTAGCTGCCGAGGTACGGCTGCGCGCTGCCAGTCGGCGTTGCGGTGCCGTAGGCGACAGGATCGTCGTGCACGCTGACATCGATGGGGTCGCGCACCACGACCGCGGCCCACGGCGTGAATCCCCCCGCCAGCGTGTCGACGACGTCGAGCGAACCCGCGATCAGGGTGGGCCTCGTGAACGACGCGGCGAGCCCCGCCGCGGGCAACACGTCGCATACCGCCACACTCGCCGGCGTCGGCGCGACAGGTATCGGTGTGGCACCCGCCGCCACGGCCACCCGCACCAGGGTGCTGCCGGCGAACGGCACGCCCGCGACGATCGTCCCGTCGACATCGACGTCCATGCCGCCGAACGCACTCGTGTTCACGAACTGGCACACGCGGAACGCCGGCGGGTTCTGCTGGTAGCTGAAGGCCCAGACCTCGAGGTTGGTGACGAAGAACTCCTGTTTGAAGGTGCCGAGGTAGTACGGACCCGCGTCGGCCACCGCGATGAGGCTGCCGGCCGGGAAGCTCACGTTCGGCAACGCCGTCGCCACACCCAGCGAATCCACGAGGAACATCTCGGTCCGCGGCATCGGGTTGGCCGTGGCCAGGATCTGCGTCGCGCCGACGAGGAGCTGACGATCCGCGCGCTCCTTGATGTCGGTGACGGCCCACAGCTCACCTGCCGGCACCTGCATCAACGTCGAGAACTGGGTGTCCGACACGACCACCGACCCGGCCAGCACGAGCGCGCGCAGGTCGAGCGGCAGCGGCGATGCACCCGAGCGGTTGTCGACGCCGAGGCCCGCGACGACATGGCCACCATCGCGGACGAGGACCGACTGCGCCCCGTCCCAGCGCGTCGTCCCCAGGGTGACGGGACTGAGGCCCTGGACGACGGCGACGCTGCCGCTGCGATCGACGAGCCGCAGGCCGCCCGTCGCGGTCGGGTTCTGCGGCTTCCAGCACACGAGGGCGTGCCCGGGGGCGACCTGGGCAGCGGCAGCGGAGGCGACGAGGAGGACGGCGGCGAGCGACCGGAACGAGGGAGTCGACATGGTGCGGAGCGGGAGGGAGCGTCGGCGAGGTCGCGGATGGTAGCCGGTGTGCTGCCCGTGTGGTCCGGGTGGTCCGGGTGGTCCGCCCGCCGGGGGGCCTCCGCGCTAACTCGACCGCTCCGCGCGCGTCTGAGGGCCGCATGCACGGCAGCCGCTCGCTCCTCGTCGCCTTCGTTCTCCTCGCCGCCTGCTCGGCGCCCGGCGACCCCGGGCCGGCGACCGGCGCCTTCGAGCGCACGGTGGCACTCTGCCGATCCGGTGACGACGACGCTGCGCTCGCGGCGCTGCGCACGGCGCTGGCGGCGGAACCCGACGCGTGCCAGCGCGCGTTGCTCGATCCGGCGTTCGACGCCGGTCTGCGCGACCGACCGGAGTTCCGCGCCGCCGTGCACGACGCCGCCGTGGTACATCGCGTATCGAAGCTCACGCTCGCCCCGGCGCATGAGCCCGGCGAGTGGATCGATGTCGACGGTCGCGTCGTCGACACGCAGGGCAAGGCCGTCGCCGGCGCGGTGGTGCGCGTGTACGCGACCGGCGCCGACGGCCGCTACCACCCCTCGATCGAGGGTGACCAACTGCCGCGCATCTTCGGCACGCTGGTCACCGGCGCCGACGGCCGCTTCTCGTTCCGCACGGTGCGGCCGGGCTCGTACCCGGGCACCCGCGACGCGCGGCACGTCCACATCACGGCGCGGGCCGGCTCGCTGCGGCTCGCGCGCCCGGGGTACGCCGTGTTCGACGATGACCCCTTGCTGTCCGAGCCGCAGAACGAAGAGCAGCGTGGCGAGGCGATGCGCATCGCGATGCGCGTCGTCGACGGACACGCGCACGGCACGCTGGTGCTGCCCATGCGGTGAGGAACCGCCCGGGCGTCGCACGCCACGAACCGGTTGCGTCACCCGCAGCCCCTTGCCTTCGGGCCGACGCCGACGCGCACCCGCGTCCCCCTGCGCGAGTATGCTCCCCCCGTGCCCATCCGCCTCAGCTCCGTCTCACTCGCCCTGCTCACCGTCGCCTGCGGAAGCGGTAGCGGCTCGCGCCCGGCGCCGGTGTCCCAGCAGAACGGCCTGCGCGCCGCGGGCATCGACACGGCCGGCGGGGGCAGCGACGCGGCCGCCGCGGCGCTCCTGCTAGGTGCGCCCACGCCGATCCAGCACGGCGGCCGGCCCTTGTTCCTTCCCCGCAGCGGTGTGCTCGAAGCCCGGATGGTCTTCCACGCCATGGCACACGTCGAGGCCGCGGCCCTGGGTGGCGACGCGGCCGCGGGTGGGACGATCGCCGGCTCCCAGCGCATCCGCCGACTGGCCGCGGCCGCGGACGCCCCGCGCGATGCCAACGACAACGGCACGAACCTCGACGAGGTCGCGGCGGCGGAACTTGCCGACCTGGCGACGCGCGCCGGCGCCAGCGTGCCGGCAGGCCTCGGCGCGGCTTGGTTGCCGTGGCGTGCAGCGACGACCGAGCTGCTCGCCGCGCCCAGTGCTCGCGACGATTATGGCGCGCAGCGCGTGCGGCAGTCGCCGGCCGCCGGGTTCATCGTGACCTCCGCTCAGCTCGGTGGCGCGATGCTGGCGCGCCTGCACGCCTCGCTGCGCCGACTCGCCGACCGCGTCGGCTCGCCCGCCGACGGTCTGCGCGGGCTCGTCCTGTTGCAGCAGGTGGTGGCGGCGGAGGAATCGCTCGTGGCGTCGATGTTCGGGCGCGATGGTTCCCTGCCGGGGCTGCGGAACGCGCGCGGCTACGACCCGCGCACGCCGGCGGACGCCCTGTGGGTACCGGCACAGCTCGTGGCGGAAGTCGACCCGCGCATCCCGGGCTCGCCGATCGCGTACGCGACCATCGACCGCGCGAGTTCGCTGCAGGGCACGGCCGCGCTGCTCGAGGCGGCAGCCGACCTGGCGTGGCTCACGAGTGCGCGCAACGAGGACACCTTCGTCCGCACGCTGCTCACGGTCACGCCGTTCGGGCCCGGCGTGCCACGTGGCGGCGCCGCCGAGCCACCGCAGCCCATCGACGGCGAAGTTTCGTTCACGAGCCACATCAAGCCGCTCGCGGAGTCGCGGTGCATCGCGTGCCACAACGACTTCTCGCCGCTCGGCGGCTACACGATGGGGCGCGCCACCGCCGACTACGCCAAGTTCATCGCCGGCGGCAACGTGGGCCGGCTCGGCAACCCGCCGCACGTGGTCGCGGGCGACCATCGCGGCAGCCTGCTGTGGCAGGTGTTGTCTGGCACGACGACGCGCGTGCCGCGCATGCCGCTCGGCTGCGGCCCGTCGTTCAACCCGTGCCTGTCGCCGGCGCAGCTCGCCGCGATCGCGGAGTGGATCGACCGCGGGCTGCAGCGCGAACCGTCGGTGCCGCCGCCGCCGCCGCGCGTGGGCGAAGACCTCGCGCGCGCGCTCGTGCGCAACCTGCGCGTGTTGCACGGCGACCTCGCGCTGCCCGGTGCGCTGCACGACCGCTACGAAGGCGACGCGCCGTCGGGCCTGGTGCGGGCGCGTTCGACCGGCGCGGCGCTGCAGGCGCTCGCGGTCGCCGCGATGGCCCTGCCGAACGGCAACGAAGCGCTGCAGCTGCTGCGCAGCGCCGCCGACTTCGCCGTCGCGCACCTGCTCGACGCGGAGGACGGCGTGCTCGGCGAGCTGGCGATCGACGGCAGCGGTGGCATGGCGCTGCTGCGCGGCGGCGATGGCGTCGACCACGCGGCGATGGTGAGCGGCCTGTTCGCAGCGGCGCGCGTGCTCGACGACGCGGCGCTGCGCGACCGCGTGCGCCGGGTGTCGCGCCGCTGGATCCAGGACTTCTGGGCGCCAGCGCTGGGCCTGTTCCGCAGCGAGCGCGGCCTCGAGGTCGCACGCCTCGGCGCTGGCGACCTCGGCGTCGTGATCGCCGCGCTGCAGGAGACCGCGGCCGACGGCGACCTTCCGCTCGCGTTCGACGTGCACGAGCAGTTCCTGACGAAGGCCCTGCCGGTGCTCGCCGCGTCCGAGTGGGATGGCCTGGGCGAAGTGCTCGGCGACGGCGTCGCCGACACCGACGGCAACGGCATCGCCGAGCCCGCGCTCGCGGGCGGGCCGCACGGACGCGCGCCGATGTTCTTCGGCGAGCTGCGCGCCGGGAACGGCCTGCCGCCAGAGCCGCCGGTGTCGTGGTCGGAGACGATCCTGCCGCTCTTCCGCGCTGCATGTTCCGGCTGCCACACCGACGGCGCGTCGCGCGGCGATTACCGGCTGGACACGCCTACGCTAGCCGCGACGGCCGGCGAGTCGGGGCGCACGGGCGAACTCATCGTGCCCGGCGACCCGGAGCGCTCGCTCCTCTACCGCAAGCTCCTCGACCGTCGGCCGCCGGTGGGCGACCAGATGCCGCTGCAACGTCCGCCGCTCAGCGACAGCGCGCGCGAACTCGTGCGTCGCTGGATCCAGGAAGGCGCGCGCGCCCGCTGAGCGCGCTGCGTGACCCCGCCGCAACGAGGGCTGCGGGGCGGAGGAAACCGCGTCCGGTCCGAGAACGGGATCCGCTGAAGGCGGGTGAGGCGACGCCTCACCAACTCCCTTCCGCAACCCGAACCCGAATCCGAACCATGACTTCCATCCGCTCCACGCTGTCGCTCCTGTGCCTTCTCGCCGCTGCCCTCCCGGCCCAGACCCTGAGTGGCGAGGTCGTCCGCAACAACAACGACACGGTCACCTACACCCTCGACCTGTACGGCCCGCCGAACGGCATCGGATTCATCTACGTTTCGCCGTTCCTGTCGCAGTCGCCTCTCTTCCTGCCCCCTTACGGAAACCTCTACCTCGACCCCCTGGCGATGGTCTCCTTCGGCAGCCTCCCGCTCAGCCCGATCGGCACCGGTCGCCTGCCCATCACCGTGCCGGCCCCGGTCACCAACGGCCTGGTCCTCGGCTTCCAGTCGCTGTTCCTCGACACCCAGTTCACGCCGCGCCTCAGCCGCAACTGGACCGGCATGCTGCACGACGAACTGCCCCGGGACGTTCCGGAGAGCATGGTGTGGAGCACGGACGGCGGGCCCGGCGCGCGTGCGCAGTTCCAGGGCACCTCGCGCTTCCACAAGATCGTGTTCCGCGACGCGTCCGGCGCCGTGCTCGGCGAGTGCAACCTCGAGACCACGCTGCCGGGCAACAAGACGCCGATGCAGGCCCTCGGCCTCACCCGCGGCCTGCGCAAGGGCGACACCTACGAGTCCTGGGAGAGCGGCGACGGCCAGCAGTGGACGCGCAACCGCTCGCCGCGGCCGATCCCCTGAGGCGCAGCGCCAGCCCGAGTCCGTCGTGGAAGCGTGGCGCGCCGACGTGCCGCGACGACCCGTCGGGAGAGCCGCGCGAGAAACCGTGGCGGACCGGTACGGCGAACGGCGCCTCGTGCGATGCCGTGAATCCCCTTCAGCAACGCACTCTCCCCCTCCTCGCCGCCCTGGGTCTGGCAACGTCCGCGCCGTGCCAACAGCTCGTGCGCGACTTCACCCCCCCCACCGTGTCCCAGCCCTCCAGCAACCCCGGGACACCGGTCGTGATGGGAGGGATCGCCTACTTCACGGCCACCGACCTGCTCGGGACCGAGTTGTGGCGCAGCGATGGGTCGAGTGCGGGTACCTACCGGGTCAAGGACCTGAACCCAGGCCTGCCGTCGAGCAGCCCGACAGGGATGGTCGCCGTCGGCAACCAACTCTTCTTCAGCGCCGACGTGCCGGGCTACGGCCGGGAGCTCTTCGTCAGCGACGGTACCTCCACGGGAACGCGCCTCGTTCGCGACATCCACGCCGTCGCCGACCAGAGCTCGGAGCCCCGCGAACTGCGCGCGTTCGCGGGTCGTGTCTGGTTCACCGCAGAGGATGGGATCAACGGGCGCGAGCTGTGGAGCAGTGACGGCACGGCGGCCGGCACGACGCTCGTGGACATCGTGCCGGGACCGATCGCGTCGGCGCCGACGTCGCTCGTCCTCTGGAACGGCCGGCTCTGGTTCGCCGCGCAGGACAGTCGTGGGCGCGAACTGTGGAGCAGCGATGGCACGACGGCCGGCACGCAGCTCTTCGCCGACATCGCTGCCGGGGCGGCATCGTGCGATCCCCAGGAGCTCGCGCCCGCCCAAGGCCGCCTGTTCTTCTCCGCCACGCTGAACGCGTCGGGCCGGGAACTGTGGTCGACCGATGGAACCGCGCCCGGCACCGGTCTGGTCGCCGACATCTACCCTGGGCCGACCGGGTCGTTCCCGCGCGGGCTCGTGGCGCTCGGCGCCACCGTGATCTTCCAGGCAAGCAACGCGGCGGCCGGCACCGAGCCGTGGCGCTCCGACGGTTCCGCGGCAGGGACCTACCTGCTGCGCGACATCCAACCTGGAACGCAGACCTCGCTCCCGGCCGAGCTGACGTTGTCCGCTGCCGGCGGGCTCGTGTTCTTCATCGCCAGCGACAACGCCGCCCGGACGCTGTGGGCGACCGACGGGACGGTGGCCGGCACGTACCAGCCGAGCCCCACGCTCGCGAGCGCCAGCCGGCTCGCGGCTGCCTTCGCGGGGGTGGCGTTCACGGGTACGACCGTGACGACGGGCGCCGCTCTGTGGGTCTCGAACGGCACGCTCAACGGCACGGTACGCGTCACGGGCTCGCCCGACCCATCGTTCATCGGTGCGTTCGGCACGACGCACATCCTGTTCCGCGGTGGCGACAACACGACGGGACAGGAACTCTACGTGTCCGACGCGACGCCGCAGGGCACTGCACTGGTGCGGGACCTGATGCCCGCCTACGACGGCTCGTCGTTCAGCGAGTTCATCGATCTGCGCGGCAGCCTGTTCTTCTCGCCGACGCCCGTCTCCGGGTGGACACCGTGGATCAGCAACGGAAGCGAACCGGGCACCTACGAGCTGACCAACCTGATCGGCGGCCCGCGCAACCGCGTGCTGTGGAACGGCGACGCGTGGTTCGTCGGATCGACGACCGCCACGGGGTTCGAGCTGTGCCGCTCGGACGGCACGCCCGCGGGCACGGCGGTGGCCATCGACGTGTTGCCAGGCGTGAACACGTCCGGCCCACAGGGGCTCACGCCCGCGGTCGGCCACCTCTTCTTCACCGCGCAGACGCCGACCTCCGGACGCGACCTCTGGGCGACCGACGGGACCGCGCTCGGGACTCGCGAGCTGGACATCGCACCGGGAACGAGCACCTCGCGCCCCGCCGGGCTCACTGCGCTCGGGCCACGCTGCTTCCTGGCCGCGACCGACGCGAATGGAGAGGAGCCGTGGGTCTCGGATGGCACGATCGGCGGCACCCTCCGGCTCGCCGACCTGGCGCCCGGCAACGCGTCGAGCATGCCGACGAGCTTCGCGCCGCTCGGCACCCGGATGTTCTTCTCGGCGCAGACCCCGACCACGGGGCGCGAGTTGTTCGTCTCCGACGGCACACCCGCGGGCACCGGCCTGTTCGTCGACCTCTGGTCGGGCGTCAATGGATCGCAGGCGAGCAGCCTCGTGGCGTGTGAGTCCCTGCTGTTCTTCCGCGCTGCCGCTCCCAACGTGGGGACCGAGCTCTGGGTGACCGACGGCACGGTGGCCGGCACGCGCATGCTGCCGGAGATCGTGGCCGGCACGGCCTCGCCGCGATTCGCAGACATGGTTGGCGTGCCAGGCAGACTCTTCTTCCTGGTCGACGACCTGCAACGCGGCCTCGAGCTGTGGACCTCCGACGGTACGGCAACCGGGACGCACCTCGTGCTCGACCTCATGCCGGGACTCGGCCACGGCGTGCAGGCCGGGTCGATGATCGCGATCCCGGGCACGCAGGTCGTGGCCTTCGTCGGCAGCGACGGCATCGACGGCCTGCAACTCTGGATGTCGGACGGCACCGCCGCGGGCACCGTGCGTCTGGGACGCATGGGCTCGCTGGCAGGCTCGGGCGCCAGCGTCGCGCGCAACCTCGGCGTCGTCGGCGAACGCTTGTTCTTCACGGGTGGGATCGATGGGGCGTCCGGAGAAGAACTCTGGGTGGTGGGGCTCGGCGGAGCAGGTCGCGCCTTCGCCCGCGCCTACGGTGACGCCACGTGCCCCGGCACCGGCGGGCTCGAGCCCCGCGTCGCCGCCTTCGGTCTGCCGCGCATCGGCAACGCCGGGTTCGCGATCGACGTGTACGACGCGCGGCCGACGTCGCCGGCCGTCGTCCAGCTCGGCGCGGGTCAGGTCGACCTGCCGATCGGCGCGTGCCACCTGCTGGTCGCGCCGTTCGTGGTCGCGTTGCCGCCCATCTTCACGAATGGCGCGGGTGGTGGCCGCACGCCGCTCCCGGTCCCCGGCAACCCGGCGCTCGGCGGCGCGCGCCTCACCGCCCAGTACCTGATCGTCGATCCCAACGGCTCGCTGCTCGGAGGGCTGGCCCTGAGCGACGCGCTGCTGCTGCTGCTGGGTACGTGAACCCTCAGCAACCGGCGCCTCGGGAAGCCCGGAGTCGCGTTGTGGCGGGCGTCTATCCTTGGCGCGATGCGGAAGCACCTCCCCTACACCCGCCACTGCTTCGTCTGCGGTCGGGACAACCCGCACGGCCTTCGCCTGCGCTTTGCCGCCGACGTGGAGAGCGGCACGATCACGGCCGACTTCGCCCCGAGCGACCACCACGCGGGCTATCCCGGGATCCTGCACGGGGGCGCGGTCGGAGCCGCGCTCGACGAAGCGATGTTCTGGGCCGCCACGTACGCCACGCGGCGCATGCACATGTCCGTGGATCTGTCCGTCCGGTACCGCGCCAAGACGATGACCGGCGCGCCCTACCGGCTGGTCGCCCGCCTCGACGAACAGCGGGGCGCGATGTGCCTCACCTCCGCGGAGCTGAGCGACGCGGCGGGGACCGTGTGCGCCTCGGCCACCGGCAAGTTCCTGCCGCTGCCCGCCGCGGACGTCGCGCGCGTACTGGCCGACGTGTGCGACGACACGGCGACGATCCCGCTCGCCGAGTTCGCCGGGGCGTAGGGATTCCACCAGGAGACGCGAAGGAACGGCTTCGCATGCCGATGCTGGAGCTGACGCGCCCCGAACGGCGCGCAGCCCAGCGGCGTCACGTGGGGCCGTGGTGCGCGTGAGTGGGGGTTATCGTGCGGCGATGGCACGAACGCGCTCTGCGCCCGCCGGCGATCCTCGCCTTGCGCTCCTCGTCGACAACCTCGACCGCGCCTACCGCGGTCGCTCGTGGCACGGCACCGCGCTGCGCGGGACTCTGCGCGGGTTGACGCCGGATGCGGCGCGGTGGCGGCCGGGCGCCGAGCGCAAGTCGGTGTGGGAGTACCTGCTGCACGCCGCGTACTGGAAGTACGTGGTACGGCGCAAGCTCACGGGTGAGGCGCGCGCGAGCTTCCCGCGCAGCGGCGCGAACTTCCCGTCGTTGCCGCCGGACACGAACGCCGCGAGCTTGAGGGCCGACGTCGCCCTCCTCGAGGAACAGCACGAACTGCTGCGCGCCGCGGTGCTGGGGCTCGACCCGACCGGCCTCGAACGCAAGCTCGGCTCATGGCGCACCGTCGACTACGTGCTCGGCGCCGCGGCGCACGACCTGTACCACGCGGGACAGATCAACCTGGTGAAGCGATTGTGGGAGGAGCGGTGAGGGGATCGACCGCGCCGCCTACCGCGGGAGATAGCCCTCGACCCATCCGCGCGAACCCTGCGGCGGGATCGCATCGGCGAGGTCGGTGCCGTCGGCGAGGGTGAACGAGACGGCGAACGGGAACTCGCCGGGCGGAGCTCCGAGCGTGTACTGCCCCTCGCCGAAGAAGCGGCCGCACGCCACGAGATCGAAGCGAACGACGGTGAGCTTCTCGATGCGCACGATACCGAACAGGTCGGCGCGGTAGCCGCGCTTGCCGTCTTCGGTCTCGAGGTGTACCGACCCTCGGATCCGGCCGTCGCGCAGCGTGACGTCGACGGTGCGCAGCTCGGCCTGCGACCACATGGTCGGCTCACCGCGCGTGTTGTCGACGAGATGGAAGCGGGCCAGCCGCTGCAGCAGGCTCTTGGTCAGCTCCCCCCGCCCGAGCGCCTCGTGCTCGGCGCGCGAGACCCACAGGTTGTCGCGCGACAACGCTGTCTGGAAGGCCTGCCGCCACGGGTCGTCGGTCGCCGGATAGCCGCCGAGCACCTTCGCGCGCACGCGCACCACGAGGCCACCCGCGGGGGGCTTTGGGTCGTAGCGCGCGTCGGTCTCGCCGGCGGCGATCGGCGCAGTCAGCCCCGCAGCCGCCGCGCTCGTCGCGAAGCGTTGCTGCGCCTCGGTCACCAGGCGGCGCACCTTCGCGACGTCGCGGTTGTTGTTGTAGAGCAGCAGCTCCCCGGCCGCGGTCGCGACGTAGAACCCCTGCGTCGTCTGCCGGAAGTCGTGGCGCGGACCCTGGCCGGCGATGCGCCGGTAGAACTCGCCCTCCGCGTCGTTCTGCCGGCGCTGGTAGGCCTGGTCGAGTGCGACGGGGATGAACTCCGTCCGCAGCAGCTCGCCCATCCTCTCGTCGGCGAAGATCGACGCCCGGTCGATCACGCCGTTGTTTCAGGTGCAGCCGAGCGGGTGACCGTCCATGGCCCACAAGAACAGTGGCTTGTGCTGGGCGGCCGCCTCGCGCTGAGCCGCGAGGAGATCGATGCGCCAGGGGATCAGGCGCCACGGCGCGGCCGGGTCCGGCGTGAGCTCACGTTGCAGCTCTGCAAAGCGCTGCTCGTCCAACCCGACCGCGGGAGCCTGTGCCGCGATGGCCGGGCCCAGCACGAACGAGAGCAGGACGCTGCGGTGCACCATGCCGGAAGCGTAGTCGTCACGGGCATGCGCACCTACGCTGCGCGGGATGCACGCGTCACTGGCCTCCGCCTTGATGGCAGCCTCGCTCGCGGTCGGTTGTTCGGCGCCTTCTCCGAGCCCGGACGCCACCGCCACCCTCGCCGTCGTGAACGGCCGCGTGTGGACGGGCAACGCGGCCCAGCCCTGGGCGGCGGCGGTCGCGGTGCGCGGCAGCGAGATCGCAGTGGTCGGCGACGACGCCGAGGTGCGCACGACGATCGGCCCGGACACGCGCGTGATCGACGCGAAGGGCGGCTTTGTGTGCCCTGGCTTCATCGACTGCCACGTACACCTGCTCACCGGCGGCTTCGCGCTCTCGTCGGTGCAACTGCGGGATGCCGGCAGCCGCGACGAGTTCGTCGCGCGCATCGCCGCGTTCGCGCGCAGCGTGCCGGCGGGAACCTGGATCGAGAACGGCGACTGGGACCACGAGCGTTGGGGCGGCGTGCTGCCGACGCGCGCGTGGATCGACGCGGTCACGCCCGATCATCCGGTGTGGGTGCGGCGGCTCGACGGCCACATGGCGCTCGCCAACAGCAAGGCGCTGGCCCTCGCCGGCGTCACCGCGGCCACGGCCGACGTCGAAGGCGGCGAGATCGTGCGCGATGCCGATGGTGCGCCGACCGGCATCCTCAAGGACAACGCGATGGAGCTGGTGACGCCGGTCGTACCGGTGCCCGCGCCCCTGCTCCAGGACCGCGCGCTCGACGCGGCGATGCGCTACCTCGTGAGCCACGGCGTGACATCGGTACACGACATGGCGGATGGCAGCGACGCGCACCTCGCGGTTCCGGCGCGCGCCCGCGCGGAGGGTCGCATGCGCTGTCGGGTCTACGCCGCGATGGCGCTGAGCACGTGGCCACGCCTGCGCGATCGCATCGCGCGCGAAGGGCGCGGTGACGATTGGGTCCGCATCGGCGCGCTCAAGGGCTTCGTCGACGGCTCGCTGGGCTGCAAGGGCCGCGAATGCTCGCCCGGCGCGCAAGATTCACTACGAAGCTCCCTTGCCGTGGGCTCTTCCACAGCAAGGTCCGAGCGGCCCTGGAAGCCCCAGACGATGCCATCGCCGGCGGCCCCATCTGGTCGTCGCGCCAGCGACGACATCAACCCTTTGGGTTGCGGCCGCCGGCTGCGATGCGCTCGCACACCGCGGCGTTCGACCAGCCCTTCACCGATGCGCCGGGAGATCGCGGGCTGCTCGTCATCGATCCGGACACGCTGTACGAACAGGTCGCCGGCGCCGAAGCCGCAGGCCTGCACGTCATGGTGCACGCGATCGGCGACCGCGCCATCGGCACGCTGCTCGACGTGTATGCCCGCGTCGCCACAGCGAACGGGCCGCGCGACCGCCGCTTCCGGGTCGAGCACGCGCAGCACCTGCGGCAGGCCGACATCGCGCGCTTCGCCGAACTCGGCGTGATCGCCAGCATGCAGCCCTACCACGCGATCGACGATGGGCGCTGGGCCGAACGCGTGATCGGCGCGCTGCGGGCGCGCACGACCTACGCGTTCCGCTCGCTGCTCGACGCCGGGGCCGTCGTCGCCTTCGGCAGCGACTGGTTCGTCGCGCCGCCGATCCCGCTCGAAGGCATCTACGCCGCGGTGACGCGCCGGACGCTCGACGATGCGCACCCCGACGGCTGGGTGCCGGAGCAGAAGATCGACCTCGAACGCGCGCTGCGCGCCTACACGGTGGATGCGGCGCGCGCGTCCTTCGAGGAGCACAGGAAAGGGACGATCGCGCCGGGCCGCCTGGCCGACATCGTCGTGCTCGGCCGCGACCTCACCGCGATCCCGGCGAACGAGATCCGGCAGGTGCCCGTGCATTACACGATCGTCGACGGTCGGATCGTGTACGAGCGCTGAACCCGCCGGATCCGCTAGAACCCTGCCCGCATGCCCCACCTCTCCCTCGTGCTCTGCCTTGCAGCCAGCCTCGGTCTCGCAGCGGCAACCAAAAGCCAGGCCACGGAGGCGTCTGCTCCAGCACTCCCCGACTCTCCCCTCAAGACGTTGCTGGGGCAGCTCGCCCAGAAGAGCGCCCCCGCCGGGCCCGCGCCTGGCAAAGCCGAACTCGTGCGGCCCGAGCTGGGCTTCAAGCCGCGGCGGCGCTGGCTGCTGCTGCCCGACCTCGCCCGGCAACTCGGCGACGACGACGAGCAGCGAGCCACCATCCGCACGCTCCTCGAAGCGGGCGCGGTCGAGGCACGCAAGGCACTCGCCGCCGAGGGCGCCGACAACGACGTGGGCGCGGCGGCGACGCTATTCGTGTCTCAGCTCTGGCAGTTCGCGCGCAACTCCGAGTTGTCGGAAGCCCACGTCGATGTCCTGCACGCGCAGGTCGTGGCGACCCTCGCCACGCCCGAGGTCGCCAAGATGAGCGACGCCGAGAAGCAGCGCTTCTGGGAGTACTGCATCGGTTTCCCGATCTTCGTGGCGGGCATGGCCGAGCTGACCGACGACGCGAAGCACACCGCCGCCCTGCGCACCGCGGCGGGGCTCGGCTTCGAGGCGGTGCTCGGCGTCGGCGTGAGGCAGGTCGAGATCGGCGCGGCGGGACTCACTGCCAAGGCCGCGCCTGCTCCGAAGCTGCCGGCCACCGGCCCCGCCATCCCGGGGATCGACTACACGGCTCCGCCCGGTTGGACGCGCGAGACCGTGGGTGCCAACGTCATCTTCCGCGCCACGCTCGGCGACGTCGACGACAAGGGGCAACTCGATCCCAACAACACCGCGAGCCATCAAGCGACCATCGGGTTCACGCCGATCCTCGGCGCCCGCCAGGGACCCACCACCCTGTTCGAGCAGATCTGGCGCGACCAGTTCGCGCCGTTCGAACTGGGCGACACGGTCGTGCACTACCGGGCCCGGCTGCCGAGCCAGCTCGTCGTGCTCTACATGGGCCGCTTCTTCGCGCGTCCGAACACGCCGAAGACGCACGGCAATCCGATGACCTACGGCGCGTTGTGGCTCATCGACCTGGGTGACAACCGCTTCCAGCCGATGGTGGCGTTGATCGAACCGCGCGATCCGGGCATCGGCATGGACTCGTTTCGCGAGAGCCAGGCCCTGCGCGCGCTCTCGTTCCCGCTCGCGGCGGTGCTCGACTCCATCCGCCCCGCCAAGGGCGCGCCGCCGTACCCGGCCGGCGGGTTCTTCGCCGCCGAAGACCTGCGCGGTACCTGGGTGACCTCGAGCAGCGCGTTCGGAGGCCACTACGTGAACACGGCGACGGGTGGGTCGGCCGGTGTCGCGGTCACATCGTCCGGCGGCCACTTCTATCTGCGCAACGACGGCACGTACGAGTACGCGTTCGCCTACTACGCGGCCAACCCGCAGCTCGGCAACTCGTCGGGGTCGACCCGGCACGGCGGCCGCTACACGCTCGATGGCGACATCGTGCTGGTCGAGCCTGCCAAGCCCATCAACTACAAGTTCACCTGCTGCGCGGTCGGTGTCGGCGTGCGGCAGACACCACAGGGGCCGCGCCGCATGCTGGTGACCGTCTCGGCACGCAATGACGGCGTCTTCCTTGCCCCGCACCTGATCGCGAACTGGGACGGCTACCAGGGGACCATGAACTGGTACATGGAAGACCCGACCGTGCGCTGACAGACCACAGCCGCCGCAGCGTAGGATGCGCTACCACCATCCTCGACGCATGCACGACCCGGTACGCAAGCCCTCCATCCCCTGCCGCCCTCTCCTCTTCTCGGCGACGCTCGCCGCGCTGCTCGGCCCGAGCGCGGCGCAGGATGAACCTGCCAGCGGCCGCGCCCGCCAGGACCAACTGCGCGGCTCGATCACGCCCGAGCGCGAGTGGTGGGACCTGCTGCACTACGACCTCGCGTTGCAGGTCTTCCCCGACACGAAGCGCATCGAGGGGTCCAACACGATCACCTTCAAGACGCTGAGGGCGGGGCAGCGCATGCAGATCGACCTGCAGCCGCCGCTCGCGATCACGCGCATCGCCCACGGCGAGGCCGACGCGAAGTTCGAACGCGAGGGCAAGGTGTACTGGGTGCAGCTCGCCAAGCCGCTCGCGGCCGACGTCGAAGACCGGATCCAGGTGTTCTACGGCGGCAAGCCGGTCGAGAGCCGGCGCCCACCGTGGAGCGGCGGCTTCTCATGGGACAAGGACGACAAGGGCAACCCCTTCATCGCCACGTCCTGCCAGGGCATCGGCGCCAGCATCTGGTGGCCCAACAAGGACCATGGCTACGACGAACCGGATCGCGGCGTGGACACGCGGATCACGGTGCCCGAGGCATTGACCGCCGTGTCGAATGGCCGGCTGCAGGAGAGCACGCACGACGCGACGGCACACACGAAGACCTTCCACTGGCGGGTGACCAACCCGATCAACAACTACAGCGTCAATGTCAACATCGGCGACTACGTGTCGATGCAATCGGCGTACGAAGGCGAGGGCGGCAAGCTCGATGTCGAGTACTGGGTGCTGGCCCACCAGCAGGAGAAGGCGCGGGAGCACTTCAAGGAGGTCCCGCGCACGCTGGCGGCGTTCGAGCACTGGTTCGGCAAGTACCCGTTCTACGAGGACAGCTACAAGCTCGTCGTCGTGCCGTACCTCGGCATGGAGCACCAGAGCTCGGTGACCTACGGCAACGGCTTCCAGAACGGCTACCGGGGGCGCGACCTCAGCGTGACCGGCGTGGGGATGAAGTTCGACTTCATCATCGTGCACGAGTCGGCACACGAGTGGTGGGGCAACAACATCTCGATGCGCGACGCCGCGGACATGTGGATCCACGAAAGCTTCGCCAACTACGCCGAGAACCTCTTCGTCGAGCACCACTTCACCGCGAAGGAGGCGCAGGACTACGTCATCGGCTGCCGCAAGCTGATCAACAACGACCGCCCGATCATCGGTACCTACGGCCTCAACCGGTCGGGGTCGGGCGACATGTACTACAAGGGCGGCAACATGCTCCACACGATGCGCCACATCGTGAACGACGACGCGAAGTGGCGCACCGTGCTGCGTGGTCTCAACCAGGAGTTCTGGCACAAGACGGTCGGCACGGAGGAGTTCGAGGCCTACGTGAGCCGAGAGACCGGCTTCGACTTCGGCTGCTTCTTCGAGCAGTACCTGCGCACCACCAAGATCCCGGTGCTGAAGCACCGCGTCGATGGTCAGTCGCTGTCGGTGTGGTTCGACGACGTCGTCGAGGGCTTCACGGTGCCGGTGGTCCTGCGGATCAACGGCAAGGAGCAGCGGGTCACGGTCGGCGAGAAGCCGACACGGCTCGACCTCGATGCGACGCTCGAGTCGTTCGAGCTCGATCGCAACTTCTACATGAACGTCGCGGAGGCAAACGCCCCGGCGCCGACTCCGTGACGCGTCGCCAAGACCCGATGGGACCCACGCCCCCCGATCGCCACGGCGCAACCGTCCCGCTGGTTCCAGCGGACTTCCATCCCTCGCTGCGCGCCCTCCTCGCCGCCGAGTTGGCGGCCGGCAACACCATCCGTGAGGTGGGCCGCGACTTCCCGCGACCAGGCAGCGTGCTGGTCCGGCTCACCGGCCGGCTGCGGGCGAAGCCCACGTCGCTGCCCGCGGGCGTGCGGCACACGCCACTCAACGACCCGCACTGGTGGATGGACGAGTACACCGCTGGCGACCCGCCGCACCTGCTGGTGTCGTAGCCGAGATGGAAGCAGTCGCCACTCCGACCGTCGCCGAGATCGAAGCCACGCGCCGCCGCCTCGGCGACCGCGTCCGGACGACACCGTTGTGGAGATGGCAGTCGGACCGACTGCGCGAGGCGCTGGGGCCGCAGAGCCAGGTGCTGCTCAAGCTGGAGCTGTTCCAGCACACCGGCAGCTTCAAGCCGCGCGGCGCGCTCGCCGTGATGATGGAGCTGACGCCGGACCAACTCGCGCGCGGCGTCACCGCGGTGAGCGCCGGCAACCACGCCATGGCGGTCGGCTACGCCGCGCGCGTGCTCGGGACGACGGCGAAGGTGGTGATGCCGAAGACGGCGAATCCCTTCCGCGTCGCGGGCTGCCGCGCGTACGGCGCCGAGGTCGTGCTGGTCGAGAACGTGCACGCCGCCTTCGCCGAGGTGCAACGCATCCAGGAGGCCGAGGGCCGCGCGTTCGTGCACCCGTTCGAAGGGCCGCGCACGGCGCTCGGCACGGCGACGCTCGGGCTCGAGCTGTGCGAGCAGGCCGGGCAGCTCGACGCAGTGATCGTGCCGATCGGCGGCGGCGGCCTGTGCGCCGGCGTCGCCCTGGCGGTCAAGCAGGCACTGCCCGGGTGCCGCGTGTTCGGCGTCGAACCCGAGGGCGCCGACACGATGCACCGCTCGTTCGCCGCCGGCCATCCCGAGTCGATCCCCACGGTGCGCACGATCGCCGACAGCCTCGGCGCACCGCACGCGGCGCCCTACAGCTTCGCGCTGTGCCGGCGCTTCGTGGACTCGCTCCGCAAGGTCGACGACGACCAGCTCCGCACGGCGATGCGGATCCCAGCGCAGGAGATGAAGCTCGCGGTCGAGCCCGCGGGCGCCGCGGCGACCGCCGCGCTCCTGGGTCCGTTGCGCGGAGAGCTCCACGGCCGGCGCGTCGGCGTGATCGTCTGCGGCGCCAACATCGACACCGCGACGTTCGCGCGTCACGTCGGCGTCGGCTGATCTGCCTCGGCGGTCGCCCGCCTCCGGCAGAATCCTGACGCATCGCACCACGACTCCCCGTGTGACCGGATGAACCGTGGCCACGGCGACCCGCGCGGGCGCGGCTACGGCAACCCCGGACCCCCAGGATGCTCATGCGTTCCGCTCACCTGCCCCTCGTGGCAGCGATCCTCCTCGGCCTGGCGTCGGCCCAGTCCGCCCCCACGGTCTTCCCCTCTCCGCCCGAAGTGCTCGCGGCGTTCCAGCTGCGCGACGGCACCGTCCAGAACCTGTCCCTGCCCATGACTCAGGAAACAGCGTTCTCCGTGCGTGTGCTCGTCGCGGGACAGGTCCACACGCTGGCGCTCAACCCTCACGACGTGCGGGCCCCGGGCTTCCAGCTCCTTCTCGATGACGGCCAGCGACTGACGCGGCTTCCCACGCCGGCGTCGGTGACCTATCGCGGGCAGGTGGTCGGCGTGACGGACAGCGATGTCGCCGCCACGCTGGTGGACGGTCAGCTCACCGCCACGATCCACCTCGATCGCGGTCCGACCTGGAACGTGCAGCCGCTACGCCAGCTCAACCCAGCCCTGCCGCGGGAGAGCCATGTCGTCTACCGCAGCTCGGACGTGATCCAGCCACACTCCCATTGCGGCGTCACGGACCATCCCCACGCCGTCGGACATCGCCAAGGCGGAGTCGGCCCGGCGGCCGTCAAGGTCTGCGAGATCGCCATCGACGTCGACCTCGCGTACTACAACCGCTACGGCAGCAACACGACGCAGGTGCAGAACCAGGTGACGTCGGTGATGAACGCCGTCGGCGTGATCTACCACCGCGACGTGGAGATCGACTACCTGATCACCGCGATGATCGTGCGGACCACCAACATCTACACCTGGAGTGACATCAGCAACCTGCTGACCGACTTCCGCAACCACTGGAACGCCAACCACACCGGGATCGTGCGTGACACGGCGCATCTGTTCACGGGCGAGGGCACGTTCTCGGGCACGATCGGTCTCGCCTACGTGGGCGCGATCTGCACGAACTTCGGCTACGGCGTCTCCCTGGCGTACCACAACGACCTGACGATCAACGCCGGTCTCGTCGCGCACGAGCTCGGCCACAACTGGAATGCCGGACACTGCGACGCGACGCCGCCATGCAACATCATGTGCTCCGGCATCGGCGCCTGCAGCGCCAACGCCACGCAGTTCTCCGCCGGCGAGGCCGCGACGATCGTCGCGTTCAAGAACACCTGCACCTGCCTCAGCGACCCGATCGGTGGCGGTGGGCAGTGGAACGAAGCCGGCGACGCGGGCGACGTGCCGTCGACGACGCAGGCGCCGCTCGGAACCGGCCGGCTCGCCTCGATCTCGGGGAATGTGTCGACGAGCGGCGACCTCGACATGTACCTCATCAAGATCGTGAACGAGGCGGCGTTCTCGGCGACCACCATCGGCACCGGACCGACGCTCGCCGACACGCAGCTCTTCCTGCTGGATGCCGCGGGGCACGGCGTCGCGTGCAACGATGACGCCGGTGGCGGCACGCGGTCGACCATCGACAGCGCCCTGGTGACGGCCAACGGCTGCTACTTCCTGGCAGTGTCGGGCTACGACCGCGACGTCACGAACAACGGCGCGCGCATCTTCGCCAACACTTCTTCGGGCCAGATCCCGCCGAACGCGGGCGCGGGGCCGGCCAACGGCACGACCAGCGGCAGCACGAGCACGGGCACGTACACGATCCTGCTCACCGGCTGCGAGTTCGTGCCCACGACGCACGCCGAGCTCGGCGACGCCGGCGACCTGGTGCACACTGCGCAGGCGCCGTGCAAGGTCGGCCCGCTCACGGTGATCACCGGCAACAACGGCACCGACGACACCGACCTCTATCGGATCCAGATCGACGCCCCGGGCTCGTTCTCCGCGTCGACGTGCAACGGTGCCGGCTTCGACACCCAGCTCTTCCTGTTCGACGCGTCTGGTCGGGGCATCGCCTGCAACGACGACACCTGCGGATCGCAATCCACGATCACCAACGCCCGAATCACATCGACCGGCACCTACTACCTGGCGATCACCAACTACGACCGCGATCCGGTCTCGCTAGGGGGCCTCATCTTCCCCAACACGGCGAGTGGCCAGATCGGCCCCACCGGTCCCGGCGGCGGGCTGCCGCTCGCCGGATGGTCGGGCAGCGTCGCGAGCGGCGGCGCCTACACCATCACCCTGACCGGATGCTCGCACGCGAGCGCGGCACGCTTCTTCGATTACGGCGCCGGCGCCGGTTCCGCGGCGGGCGTGCCGAGGCTGACGACCATGTTCCTGCCGCAGCTCGGCAACAACCCGAGCCTGACGCTCACCAACCCCGATCCCACCGCCGCCGGGATGGCGTTGGTGCTCGGCCTGTCGCGCACGAGCCTGCCGTTCCTGAACGGGACGCTCTACGTGGGCAACCTGGTCACCGTGCTGTCGCTCCCCGCACCGGCGGTCGGCACGAACAACATCGGACCGTTCCGGCTGAGCAGGTCGGCTGCGACGTGTGGCTCGACCGTCACCTGGCAGGTGATCGTGCTGGTCGCGCCGACGGTGAACTACCCCACCGGGCTCGCGTGGACGAACGGCACCGAGTGGACGTTCGGTCTGTAGGCAGACGGTAGCCGAGCTTGCTCGGCTACCGTGGTTCCCTTCGTGCCGGCGGTCGCGACCGCGGGGTCGCGACCTGAGCTCGGATTCGCGGGCCAGCCGGCCTCACTTGGGCAGCATCACGCGATCGATGACGTGGATCACGCCGTTGCCGGCCTCGATGTCGGTGGCGGTCACGTTCGCGCCGCTCACCTGCACCTTGCCGTCGATCACGGCGATAGACAGTTCGCTGCCCTGCACGGTCTTGGCCGAGGTGAGCTTCACGACGTCCGCCGCCATCACCACGCCCGGGACGACGTGATAGCCGAGGATGCCCGCGAGCTTCGCCTTGTTCTCGGGCTTCAGCAGGTCGGCGATCGTCTTCTCACCGAGCTTGGCGAAGGCCTCGTCGGTCGGGGCGAACACGGTGAACGGACCACCCGTGGCGAGCGTGTCGGCGAGGCCGGCCGCGGTGGCCGCGGTCAGCAGCGTCTTGAACGAGCCCGCCTTGGCTGCCACGGCGACGATGTCGTTGGGCGGCATCAGCACCGAGTCGATCACGTGGATCACTCCGTTGGTGGCATGAACGTCGGTCGTGACGACCTTGGCAGTCCCGACCATCACGCCGTCATCACCGACGACGATCGGCAGCGAGCTGCCCTCGACGGTGGTCAGCGCCTTCTGCTTCACGACCTTGCCCGCAGGCATGTTGCCCGCAACGACGTGGTAGGTCAGGATCGCGGTGAGCTTGCCCTTGTTCTCGGGCAGCAGGAGGCTGGCGATCGTGTCCTTGCCCAGCTTGGCGAACGCCGCGTCGGTGGGTGCGAACACGGTGAACGGGCCCTTGCCCTGCAAGGTCTTCACGAGATCGGCCGCCTGGACGGCCTTCACCAGCGTGCCGAACGAGCCGGCGCCGATCGCGGTCGCCACGATGTCCTTGCCTGCGCTTGCGTTCGCGGCGTGGGTCGGGGTCTGCGCGTAGAGACCGGAGGAGAGGGAGAGGAGACTGACGAATGCGAGGTACTTCATGTTTCTCTGGGGTGCGTGGCGACGGGCGTCGACCGCACCAGCGGCACTTCGCCGGCCGAGCCCAGTCGGATGCACACTCGCCCAGGTTTCGCACGCGATGCATCCGCGCGACGTGCGCGGGCGAACGAAGGGCATGCGCCACCTGCTCGCCCTCACCCTCTCGTCCTTCCTGCCCCTGGCCGCGCAGGAGCGCCTGCTCGTCCCGACCGACCTGCCCGCGCGTGCCACGGCCGCGGCCCTGCTCGCCTACGGCTTGGCAGCACCGCCCACGCCCGCGGGGCTGGATCGCCTCCGTGCTGCGGTGACGACGGCGCGTCGTTGCCTCCCGCCCGGGTCGGCCGCGCACGCGCGTGCGGCTCGGCTCGGCGACACGGGCCTCGACGAGGCGACGCTTCGTCGCCGCGCGACCGAGCTGCGCGACGACCTGGAGTTCACGCCCCTGATGCAAGCCGAGCTGCCGGAGGGCGTCCCCGGGTTCGTCGCGGTCGACGAGATCGAGCTGCGCGAATACCCGTCCTACCGCATGGTGCGTGCCGACATGCGTGGCGGTTCGATGGCGGCGTTCTGGCCGCTCTTCCAGCACATCCAGCGCCGCGAGATCGCCATGACCACGCCGGTGCAGATGGATCGCCCCGCCGAGGATGGTGAACCCGGTTCGATGGCGTTCCTCTATGGATCGCCCGACCTCGGTCCCCTCGGCCATGACGGTCGCGTCGAGGTCGTCGATCAGCCCGCCGTGACGGTCCTCACGATCGGCGCACGCGGCTACGAGACGGTCGACAGGCTCGACGACCTGCGCCATCGCCTCGAAGCCTGGCTCGCCGCCAACCCGGGTTACGAGGCGGCGGGTGCTCTGCGCACGATGGGCTACAACAGCCCGACGGTCCGCGGTGACCGTCGCTACTTCGAGGTGCAACTGCCGGTGCGACGCCGCGTCATGGCCGGCGGCCAGCGCCGTTAGACTCCCCCTGATGCCGCTGCTCGCTGCACTCGCGCTCGCTCTCGTCGTGCAGGCCCCGGCCGACGGGCCGCGCCCGCGCCTCCGCATCCTCAACGCGAGCGAACACGCGATCGACGTGTTCTGGCTGCGCCCCGACGGCGAGCGGGTCCCGAACGGTACGGTCGCGGCCGGCAAGGACACGGTGATCACGACCACGCTCGGCCACCGCTTCACGATCGTCGGCAAGGAAAGCACCCGGCAGGCCGAGGTCACCAGCGTCGCGCTCGTGCAGGCGTTCCGTTTCGACGGCGAGACCGACGACAGCGTGCCGGCGTTCTACACGCAGCGCATCGAGGCCCACGGCCTTCCGATCGTCGCGTCCGCACGGGTCGCGCCGCACGCGCTCGCCGAGGCCGCCTACATCGTCGATGCCATGCTCGCGCGCCGCCCCGACGTGCGCGCGGCGATGGTGCGCAGCGGGGCGCGCCTGTGCATCCTCGCGCACGACGAGTTCACCACCGATCTCCCGGAGTGGGCGTGGATGCGCGAGCAGCGCCAACCGCAGTTCCGCGGCATCACCGGTCGCGACTACTGGGACGCGCGCGCGCGCGGCATGGGCGGCAGCGAGCGCGATCCGTTCTGCTCCTGCGCCGAGGAGAACCTGCTCGCCTACGCCGGCGATCCGTACTCGACCGAGAACATCCTCATCCACGAACTCGCGCACAACATCCACCTGCGCGGGATGAACAACCTGGACCCGACCTTCGACGTCCGCCTGCGTGCGGCCTACGACGCGGCGATGCAGGCCGGGTTGTGGAAGGGCAAGTACGCGTCCGTCAACCACCACGAATACTTCGCCGAGGGCGTGCAGTCGTGGTTCGACGACAACCGCGAGAACGACCACGACCACAACCACGTGAACACGCGCGTCGAACTCGTCGAGTACGACCCGGCACTCGCCGCGCTCTGCCGCGAGGTGTTCGGCGACACGGAGTTCCGCTACACGAAGCCGCAGTCGCGCCTGACCGGCCACCTCGAGGGCTACGACCCGTCGACCGCGCCGACCTTCGTCTGGCCCGAGCGCTTGGCGCGCGCCCACGCCGCGATCCGGCGCGCCGCGGAGAACCGCGGCAAGTAGCTGCTTTGCACCCCGTGCGCGCTCAACGCCGCTCGCGCAGCTCCACCATCGCCCTGCCGAGCGCGTCGCCGACCTCGAGGTAGGTCTCGGCGTTGTGCCAGTAGTGATAGTCCTGGCGCTGGTTCGGTGACGCGTCCTTGTCGCGCCAGAACGGGCGCGCGTCGATGCACTTCACGTTGCCGGCGAACCGCGGATACTTGCCCTTCTCGCCGCTCACCGCCATCTGCGCCTGAAACACCGTCAGCCCGTGGCCATCGAGCGCCATCCCTCCGAACGCGATCGTCGCGAGCACGAACGGTGCGTTGGGCGCATCGAACTCCTGCCGCAGGCAGTCGATGAGGCGCACGAGGTTCTGCTCGTAGCGGCTCGCGTGCGCCGCGTTCTGGTCCTTGTGGCCCTGCCACCAGGCGAAGCCGGCGACCTCATACCCCTGCCCTGCGTAGCTCGGGAAGAACCGCTTCAGGTCGCCGAGCACCTCACGGATGTCGCGCACGAAGTCGTCGTACTGCTTGCCCGCGTACCAGTTGACCTCCTTCTTCGGCTCACCCTCGACCCAGGAGTCGGGCGTGTCCTTGTAGCCCGCGTAGGTACGTCCCCCGAACTCGAAGCGCTCCGAACCCGGCGGCAGGATGTCCCAGCCGAGGCTGCGGTTGCCCTGCGATGCCTTGACGATCAGCACCGGCGCCTCGATCGCGTCGCCCACCACGTGGCCGAACTGCAGCTCGGGCCCGAAGAACTGATCGCGCGCGCCGAAGCCGGGCTGCAGCCAGCCCTGCTTCTGGCCGACGGTCGTCTTCACGCACCAGACGTCGTCGCGCACGGCCCACTTGCCGGCAGCGTCGCGCAGAGGCGAGAACCGGCCCGCGTCCGCGCAGACCTGTTCGAGCGTGCCCTTCTTGCCGGGATCGGCGATGCGCCCGAAGCCGACCATGTTGGACTGGCCCAGGAGGATGAACACCTGGACCTTGGGAGCCGGGGCCTGTGCCGGGGCGGACGCGCCGAACAGCAGCAGCGCCCCAGCGAGCAGCAGGGAGCAGTTCATCGTTCCACCGCGACCTCGACAACCATCGCCGAGGTCGCGCCGGTCAGCTACCGATGACCGTCCGCACCGTCTCCGAGGTGGCGAGCGCCACGCCGAACACGTTCGGGTTGCAACCACCCGCGCCCACGGACACGCCCTGCGTGTACACCGTCGCGCCAACCAGGTGCGTCGCGCAGGGAACCGCCAGCGTGAAGTCCGCGGCGAAGATCACGATGGTCGTGTCCGTGCCGAGGTTGCAGCCCGCAGCGCAGAGCGGCACGCACAGGTTGCTCAGGCCGAGGAAGATCGCGGTCGCGCCGGGGACCGAGTAGTAGGCGTTGCCACCGACGTTCGGGCTGCCGGATGCGGTCTGCGTGAGCCCGGCGCAGCCGGCGCACGACACGGAGAAGGTACCGCTGCCCGGCAGGACATCGGCGAAGGAGCGGCCGACCACCACGTCGTCGACGTGGATGAAGCCGGTGTAGTCGCTGGACTGCCGCAGGGCGAATCCGGAGAGCAACGTGCCGGTGAAGGTCCCGGTGTGCGTGATGCTGGTCGCGCTGCCGCAGGTCGGGTTCAGCCACAGCTCGCTCGTGGCGGTACCTGCGTTCCAGGAGATGACGACCGCGTACCAGGTATCGAAGGCCAGGTCCGTCGGCCACGCCGTGCCGAGGGTGAGGTTGGCGTTGTCGGCGTGGATGGCGAGGCGGAAGTCGCCGGCCGCCGCCGGGCCGAGCACCCCGGTGCGCGCGCGGAACGCCGTGGTCGCATCCTTGAAGTGAGCGAAGTACAGCCCCGACAGCGGATTGACGGGGTTGCCGGAAGGCACGCGGAACCGGAAGGACGCGTACGTCGTGTCCGTGGCGCCGAACGGCCCGAACGTCTTGCTGACGTCTTCGCCCGAGCCGGTGCTCTGGTCGAGCGTCGCGTGCGTCCCGTTCGACATGATCACCTTGTTGCCCGCCCCGCTGTGCGCGGCCCAGCCGTTCGAGGTCAGGGCGCCGGTGTAGGCGAACGAATCGCTCGCGACGACCTGGCCGTAGGTGGTCGCGGAGATGGAGAGAGAAACGATCGTGGTGAGGAGGAGTGTCTTTCGCATGGTGGGATCTCGCGCAAGCCGTCACCACAACCGCAGGCGGACGCGTGCCGCGCATGGGACGGCTGCAGGGGTGACAGGCGGATCCGCAACTCTATTGGGCCGGCGGAGTCTCCGCGCCCCCGCCGCGCATGCTTTTCGCCAGTGCACGGTGCCGCGAAAATGTCGGCCGTTCCTCGCGGGGATGCCCCCCGCCGGCATGATCGGCGCGCCATCCATGACCCCCGACCCGCGCTACCCGCTGGGTCGCTTCCAGCGACCCGCCCACCTTCCGGCTGTCGATCGAATCGCGCTCATCGAACGTATCGCCTCGCTCCCCGCCCGGCTGCGCGCGCTGGTGGAACACGCCGACGATACCCGGCTGGAGCGGCGCTATCGCGACGGCGGCTGGAGCGTGCGCCAGGTCGTCCACCACATCGCCGACAGCCACATGAACGCGTACATCCGAGTCAAGCTCGCACTGACGGAGACGCATCCCACCATCAAGCCGTACGACGAAGCGGCATGGGCCGAACTGGCCGATTCGCGGTTGCCCGTGGATCCGTCACTGAAGATTCTCGACTGCGTGCACGAGCGATGGGTGGTGGTGTGGCGAACGCAACCCGACGCGGCGTTCGCGCGCACACTCCTCCACCCCGACTCGGGGGAGATGAACGTCGGCGTCGTGCTCGCCCTGTACGCGTGGCACGGCGACCACCATCTCGCGCACGTGCGCGCGGCGCTCGCGTAGCTCCGCACGGGCCGCCGTCGAAAGCTCGTGCCGCTGGCCGAGGGCCCCGGATGGCGTCGCCCCTGTTCATCGACCCGGGGCCTGCCCGTGGCGGGGACGGACGCCGCGCACGGGAATCCGTGTGACAACAGAACCCGCACCGTGCTGAGGACTGTGTTCCCGATTCCCAATGGAGTGAACACATGCACAAGCACCGATCGATCACCACCTTCCTCGCCCTGGCCTTCGCCGCCGCAGCGGCCCCGGCTCAGAACCTGCTCACCTACCGCCCGGCCGGCGCGGGCAGCGACGCCACCGAGTTCCCGTCCCTGAGTCCGGCGTTCGGCGGCGCCGGCCCCGGCATCGTCCGTCCCGCGTTCGCCGCGCCGGCGCGCCCCGCGATGGGCGCGATCAGCGGAGCGACCGAGGTCGACAACACCGCCGAGGTCGTCTACTCGACCAATGGATTCGCAACCATCGAGCGGCGCCGGTACCCCCGTCTGGCGTGCGGTGGTGGCGCGGCGCTGCCGGCGCTGCCCATTCCCGCTGCCTGCCAACCCGTGACCGGCATGGCTGTCGACCCGGTGAGCAAGAACCTGTTCCTCACCAACGGTGCGACGATCTTCCGGGTCGATCCCCTGGCGGGCATGGCGATCCTGTGCTCGTTCCCCGCCGCCCCGCTCAACATCCTGTCCGGCCTCGACTACGACCCCGCCAACCCGGGTCAGATCCTCGCGGTGAGCACGGTCGGCGAAGTGGCAACATACAACCTGTGTGGCGCGCTCGTGGGCTTCGTGGCGCCGACCTACGCGTTCCCTGGCGGCGTGGCCGTCGGCATCGCGCAGGACAAGTCGGGCGCTGCCGGTGGGAACGTGTATGTCGCGTGGAGCAACGGGCAGGTCTACGACCACACTGCGGGCCTCCTGTGGCGCGCGCTGCCCGCGAACCAGGCGGGGCTCGCGTATCTCGCGAGCCCGGTGATCCTGCCCGTCGGGATGGCTTGCGGAGCGGCTGCGCCCGACGCGTCGATCGATGCCCTGGCCACGACCGGCAAGGCGACCTTCGGCTTCACGATGTGCAATGCCGCGGCCGGCACGCCAGCGGCGGTCGTCGTCCTCAGCCCAGCCATGGGGGTAGCCCCGCCCTTCTGGCTGGGGGCGCCACTGGTCGCGCCGTTCGGTGCGGTGCCCGTCGTCGGAGCGAGCGCAAACGTAGCCGTGCCGCTCGGTCTGCCCGCCGGAGCCGCGATCTACCAGCAATGGGCCTTCCTCTGCGCCGCGGGTGGCTTCGGGCTCAGCAGCGCGCTGCAGATCGAGGTGTCGCGCTGACGCAGGTCGGCGCACGGCGCGAGCGCTGCGACTCACCGGGGAACGCCACGGCCGGATCCGGATCTGCCGGCCCGATTCGCACGTCGGCGCCGTCCGTCAGGCCCGCACGTGCAGGTCGTCGGCGCCGAACGTGATCCCGATCGGTTCGATCACGACCTGCTTCGGCCCGGCCTCGACGCTGCCGGCGACCCACGCGTCGACGTCCTGCTGCCGCGCCACCGCGACGACGCGTTCGGCGTCGCCGCGTGCGACGTAGAGGGCGAAGCCAGCACCCATGTTGAGGTTGCCGTAAGCCTCGCGGGCGTCGTTGCCGGCGGTGTCGGCGAGGAAGCGCAGCACCGCCGGCACGGGCGGCACGGCGTGCATGCGGTAGGTGAAGGTCCCGCCGTGCCGCATGAGTTTGCGCCAGCCGTGCCCGGTCACGTTGGCGGCGTAGTGCGGCACGATGCCGGCGGCGAACAAGGCCTCGGTGACCGGCGAGTAGAGCGTGGTCGGCGCCAGCAGCGCTTCGCCGTAGAGCGTGCCGTCGGGCAGCTTCGTCGCGTAGCCGTCGGGGAGGCCTTCGGCGACCTTGCGCGCCAGCGACAGGCCGTTGGCGTGGATTCCGCTCGACGCGAGCAGCACGACCGCGTCGCCCACCGCCAGCGAGTGGCCGAGCGTGAGGCGGGTCTTCGGCCGCACGATGCCGACGCACGACGCCGCGAGGTCGATGCGGTCGTCGCACACGACGCCGGCGAGCGCTGGCGTCTCGCCGCCGCCCCAGGCCACGCCGGAGCGGTCGCAAGCATCCTTCCAGCCGTTGACGAGGTCGCGCGCGCGCTGCTCGTCGCCGAACCAGGCGCTGCCGCCGGTCGCCCAGTAGGCGTGTACGGACACCGGCGTGGCGCCGACCGTGATCAGGTCGTTGATCGCCATCGCCAGCGTGTCCTGCGCGATGCGGTCGTAGTACGTGCGGCCGGTGATCTTGCGCATCGCGTCGGCGACCAGCGCCTTGGTGCCGAGGCACTCGGTGATCGACGCGAGCAGGAAGTCGCCGCAGTCGACGACGTAGGCGGACTCGCCCCGCGACTCGCGGATCTCGGTCAGCCCGTGGCGCGCGAGGTTGCCCGCGGTCGCCGCCGCCGCCTGCTGGGCCAGGATCTTCAGCGGATCGATCTTGCCGTAGTCGACGCCGGCCTGCCTGTAGTCGATGCGGGTCATGAGGCCTCGTCAGGATGGCGCGGCGGCGGCGGGAAAGCGAGGGCAGGTGAGCCGGTGGCGCGCCGTTCCGCGGGCGTGGCGAGATTCGGCCCCCGCCAGGTTTGCGCGCGCCGCGAGGGTTCGCGACTCTTGCCGCCATGTACATCCGCACCTGGCCGCTGACCCCACTCGCCTTCCTCGCAGTCCTCGTCGCGGCGGTGCCCGCGAGCACGCTCGCGGCGCAAACCGACGCGCTGCGCGCGTTGGGCGGTGAGTGGACCTACGTGGAGGACCGCACCGAAGGCCGCCCCCTCGAGCGACTGGGGCCACCCATGAGCTCGAGGTTCTCGATGCGCGTCGAGGAGGGCGCGGTCATCCTGGTGCGCGGCCACGGTTCCGGGCACCGCGATGTGCGGATCGCGCTCGACGGCTCGATCACCGAGGTCGCGGAGCCGCCGAAGGTCTCGCGCTACCGCGGCGCGTGGAAGGACGGCGCGTTCACGTACGAGGTCGACTTCGTGCGCGCGGCGAACACTGCGCCCGAAGGGCTGATCCGGCGAGAGTTCCGCGTCACGGCCGATGGGCTCCTCGTGCGCGCGGGGCTCGGTACTTCGGAGTCGATCGGGCTCTACCGCCACGCTGAGGACATCGCGATGCCCGCGCCGTGGAAGGCGACGATCGGCGACATGGCCTGGCTGGCCGGCGCGTGGGTCGGAACCCGGAGCTCGGGGTCGTCGGTCGAGGAGCGATGGAGCCCACCGCTCGGCGGCGCGATGCTCGGCGTGTCGCGCACCGTCGCACGCGGCAGGATGACCGCGTTCGAGTACCTGCGCATCGTCGAGCGCGACGGCGGACTGGTGTACGTCGCGCAGCCCGGCGGCAACCCGCCGACCGAGTTCGTGCTCACCGAGCTGACGAACGCGCGCGCGGTGTTCGACAATCCGCGCCACGACTATCCCAAGCGCATCGTGTACGAGCTCTCGGCCGAGGGTGGCCTCAGCGCCACGATCGGCTTCATGAAGGGCGGCACGCCCCGTCGCTTCGAGTTCACGCGCGAAGGAAAGTGACGGCTACTGGTTGCCGAGCACCCACCGGTGCGCGTTGCTGAAGATCACTCCGGCCGGGTTCATGCCCGGCGCCGGCGCCCAGGCCTGCAGGTACAGGTGATGCCCGACGAGCGACGGGATGGACGGCAGCGGCAACGCGAACACCCCGGCACCGTTGGTCGCGCCCACGATGTTGGTGGGATACTCGGACGACGTCAGCAGCCAGCAGTTCAACATCCCCAACGGTGCCAGCGAGACGGGCAGGGGAAGCGGCGGCGACGAGTTCGCCAGCACATCGTTGCGCAAGCCGAGTGCGACGGAGGCCAAGGGACCGGGCACGTCGCGGATCTGCAGTCTCGCGGTGGTGCCGAGCACCGGCGGTGACGCGGAGTCCGTCCAGGAGAGCAAGGGCGGAGTGCCGCAGGGGTTGCCGAACGAGCCGGTGTCGTGACTGCGGAAGCCGCTCCATTCCCACGTGTCGCCGCGATCCTGGAAGCCGCTGTCGCCGCCGAACAGGACCGTGACGTGCCGGGCGCTGTCGTAGACCATCGCGTGCGCCGACCGCGGTCCCGGACTGCAGCTCGTGCAAGGCATCGATGGCAGATACCCGGCCGACTCGAGGGTCGCGGCGCTCTGGGTCCTGAACCCATCCGGCCCGCTCCATCCGCCGTGGCGGACCACCATCCCGCGCAGGGTGTCGTAAGCCATCGCGTGGCCCGTCCACGGCCATGGTGAGTCCCCCCAGACACAGCCGGGCGAAGTCCACACCGCCCCGTTCCACTCCCAGACCCTGCAGTCCGCGAAGCCGGTGAGACCGCCGAACATCACGCAGACCCGGCGCTGCTCGTCCCAGACCATCGCGCACTGCACACGCGGCTGCGGACCCACGAGGGTGACTCGCGTCCAGCCAGTGCCATTCCACTCCCAGGTCGGGCTCTGCGATTGGTCTCCGCCGAACAAGACCGTGACCCCGCGCGCGATGTCGTAGGCCATCGCGTGGTCGAAACGCGGCAGCGGGCTGTTCGGCGGGCCCCCACCGCCGTGGCCGAGGGTCCAAGCCGAACCGTTCCATTCCCAGGTGTCGTCGAACGCCGTGTTCGCTGGGTCGATGCCGCCGAACAGCACGACCACCCCGCGACGGCTGTCGTAGGCCATCGCGTGCTTCGTGCGGGCCAGTGGCCGCGGACCGGTGACCGTCCGTTGCGTCCAGACCGAGCCGTTCCACTCCCAGGTGTCATCGAACACCGATTGCGTCGGGCCGGCGTAGCCGCCGAACAGCACCGTGACGCGCCGCTGGCTGTCGTAGACCATCGCGTGCCCGCTGCGCGCTGCGGGACCGATGGTCGTCACCTGTCGCCAGTAGGGCGCCTGCGCGGCGGCGTGCGACGCCGACAGTCCGAGGGTCACGCAGAGGAACAGGCTCGCGTGGGGGGTCGACATGCCGGTGACGATAGCAGGTGCGCGTGGCCGGCGGTCGCTCAGTGGACCTGGGGCGCGAATCGTCGTGCGGCTGCCGGTCGCAGGCGCCTGACCACGTTGGCGCCGAGGCTGCTATGGTGGTGAGCGTCATGAACATCCCGCTCGTCGTCTCCGCGGCCGCCCTCGCCCTGACCGCTGGCGCCGCGGCGCAGACCGTCGCGGCGACTGCCACTGCGATCACCGATCTGTCGGTGCGCACGCCCACCGCCAGCCGCAGTGTGCCCGCGCCCTACGACCTCACGCCCGGTCTCCTGCTGGAGCTCACGGCGACCGGCATGTTCACGCGCACCCAGGTGACCTGCGACCACGACCCGCGCACCGGGACGCGCTACCGCATCCTCGACCATTGGCAGGTCCTGAGCACCTACCCCGGCCCACACGGGGCGTTCGGCACGGGACCGCACTCGACGCTGCTGCGGCTGGTTGCGACGCAGCCCATCGCGGGCCGGCTGGTGGTGTCGGCAGCATCGTCGGTGCGCAACGGCTCCACACTGTTGGGTCGTGTCGACATCCACGACGACGGCAGCGACGACTTCATCGTCGTGCCGGGCCCGTACCAGGAGCAGGAGTTCCCGCTCACGGTGACGCCGGCAGGCGTGGTGATCAAGACCACCACCGCCACCGCCGGCATGACCGACGGCACGCCGGGTCAGTGGTGGACGGCGAAGGTCGACCTGACCGTGGCGTTCGTGCCGGCGCGCACTTGCCGCGCCGACCGCATCGCCGACACCTGCGGGCCGACGATCGCGACCGCGCTGACCTTCGCCAACGAGCTGGCCGTCGACGTGGGCACTTCGGCACCGAACGCAACTGCGGTCCTGCTGCTCGGAGTGAACCCGTTGCTGGTTCCGTTGCCGGCGCCGTACTGCGGGTTCCTCACCACTGATCCGTTGGTCGTCGTGCACCGCCCGTTCGTCGCCAACGCGGCGCGCTTCTTGATTCCGTTGCCGCCGGGCCCCCTGCCCGGACCGTTCTACACACAAGGCGCCGCGGTCTGGGTCGACACGACCGGTGCGCTACGGGTGCCGCTCACCTGGGGCTTGCGGCTGAGCTGCCCATAGGGGCGGAGCCGCTTCCTGATCGGTGGATGCACCAGCTCTGACGCCGCTCCGCCCCGCGGGCGTTGCGGCTCAGGCATCCCGGAAGCCGCCGCAATGCGGGGCACCGTCCTCGACGAGGCGACGCATCGGCCCCGCTGCGCCGTGTCGTCGGAAGGCATCATCGGCGCACGCGCCCTGGCTACCGCGGTCGCTCCGGCTGGTCCGGGCCCGGCACGTGTACGACGAACACGACGCCCGTCCGGTTGTCCTCCGTGCCACCGATCGCGTAGATCCGACCGTCCCGCGACAGGTCGGCGCACTGCATCGCAAATGCTGCAGGAACGACTCGCAACAGCGGATCGCCGGTGTCCGAGTCCAAGACGCTCATCGCTCCGTCGTTCCAACCGCAGGTCAGCAGCCGGCGCTCGCTGGGAACGAAATGCAGGGCGTTGACGAAGGCTGAGTGAACCGGGACCGAAGCGGTCACCGCATTCGTTCTCGTGTCGATGACCGTCACCTGCCCAGAGACATCCCCCAGCGCCAACGATGTCCCATCTTCAGAACAGGCTAACGAGCAGACGTTCGCCGGGGACAGCATGGCGATGGTGCCGGCGTCGGCAGCGGCATGGCGCCGGACCGTGGCCCGGTCCGACGTCCAGAAGGACCGGCCGTCGGGCGACCACAGCATGCGGGAGTGGCGGCTGCGCGTGTCCGTCACCCAGCGGTTCCCGCTGGTCAGGTCGAATGCGACGACCTGGTCGTTCTCGACGGCGAGCACCCTCGTCCCGTCCGGCGACAGCGCGATCGGCGACGCGTAGGTCGGTCGCAACGGATGGAAGCGCCGCACTTCTCAGGTGCCCGCATCCCACTCGACCAGACGACCGTCGGGAGCGACGCCGAGCAGCCCCGTGGAATCCGGAGTCCAGGCGAGCGCCCGCTTGGCGGAGTGCCAAGCCGACATGCTGGCGAGCGGAGTCCCGGTGCGCACGTTCCACACGCGAACCTGCCGATCGCGCCCGGTCGCGGCCAGCCGCCCACCGTCGGGGGACAGCACCACCCACAGCACCTCGTTCGGCACGTCGATCCGCAGCCACAGCGAACGGGCTCGGGGGTCGGCGACGTGAACCGCGCCGTCTGCTCCCCCGCAGACGACCCAATCCACCGCGGGGTGCGACGCGTGCCAGGTGACTCCCACCCCCAGCCGGCTCAGCACGGTGACGCCGCTGCCGTCCAACTCGTGGAGCGTCAGGGCGCAGTCGTCGGCCTGTATCAGTCTGTCCCGCCACACGCTGCGCCGTCTGCCCGGCGGCAGCCACACCGGCGTCACGCTCTCGTGCAACAGCGCACCGTCCGGCGTCGACCGCACGATGCGTCTGCCCCCGATCGTGTCGACGTGCAGCTGGCGACCGAGCGGGTCGAACTGGAAGAGATTGAGGAAGCCAGCGAGCCCTCCCATCTCGCCGAGCACCTCGAGCGTGCGCGCCGACAGCAGACGGACCGAGTCGTCCACAGCCACGGCCAACCACTCCCCGGCGGGCGACAGCGTCAGGTCGCGGACCGCCCCTGCTGCGACATCTCCCACCACTTGTCCACTTCTGCTGTCCAGCGCCCAGACATGCCGGCCGGTGCCGATGCAGAAGACCCGACTCCCATCGACGCCGATCTCCACCAAGGGCTCGATGACGCCTTGCCTCTCCCACCGCGCATCGCCGGTCGTCAGATCCCACGCCTGCACCCACCCATTGGCGGTGGTTGCCACGACCAACCCCGCGCCTGCATCCACCGCCAACGACAAGGGAACGCTCTTGGTCAGGTTGGCGAACCGTCGCCGCGCCGGGGAGGGCTCCCAGACCTCGACGCGCACTCCATGTCCTACCGCGATGCAACTGCCGTCTCCGGCGATGGCCAACCGGTTGATCCCACTCTCGCACGTGAACGCGGGGCGGACGTCGCCCAGCCGCGCCGAGAGGTAGCGCCATTCCCATCCACGCTGCGTGGGCGGGCACCGTTCCAGCGCCGTCGTGATTGCCGCAGTCGAGCCGTCTTCATCCAGGAGACGTTCGGCGTGAGCCACCAGGTAGCGGTAGCGCTGTTTCGACAGCTCGGCCTCCTCGCCCGTACCGACGTCTGCACGCGTTCCGGCCGGCGACCACAGGCCCGCGCCGACTGCGAGCATGATCACTGCCGCACCCACCGCTGCGCCAAGGCCCAGCACGGGCCACGGCCGTCGGCTCACCCACCGCCACGTCCCCCGCCAGGGGCGGAAGCCGTACGCCCGGACGACGCGTGCCTCCATCCAGGCACGCAGGTCGTCGGCGAGCGCGGCGACGCTCCGGTAGCGATGCTCGGGCAGCAAGGCCAACGCCTTCGTGACGATCGCGCCAAGCTCCACCGGGATGCGGCGATCCAGGGCGACCGCGGGCGTCGGTTCGCCGGCACGGATGGCAGCGAGCAGGCCCGCCGTGTCGGTCACGCCGCGATCCTGGTAGGGGCGGTGTCCGGTCAGGCCCTCGTACAGGATGGCCCCCAGCGCGTACTGATCGGTGTGTGGACCGAGAGCCTGCAGGTCCCCGCGTGCCTGCTCGGGCGCCATGTACGCCGGTGTGCCGAGCTGGTCGCCCGTCCGCGTCGCCACGTCCGAGGCTCCCGAGCCAGCAGCAGACGCGGCATCGTCCACTCCGATGCGCTTGGCCAGCCCCCAGTCCATGATGCGGACTTCGCCGAGCCGCCCGACCATCACGTTCGAGGGCTTGAGGTCGCGGTGCATGACGCCCGCGGCATGCGCGTGCGCGACAGCCTCGCACACGGACGTGACCACGCGCACGACGGTCGCCATCGCCGTGGCGAACCCTCTGCCGCCGCGCAGTTCGGCGAACACGGCAGCCAGCGTGCGCCCTTCCACCTCGGGCATGGCGATGAACGGTCGGCCGCGCTCGTCGAGGCCGAAGTCCACCACGGTGAGGATCGCTGGATGCTGCAGGGCACTCATGATGAGCGCCTCGTCCAGGAACCGACGCAACCGTCGGGCGGACGCCGCGGTCAACGCGGAGTCGTGCACCGAGATCGGCAGCACTTTCTTCACGAGCCGCCGGCCGAGTCGCGCGTCGTAGAGGTGGTGGATCTCGGCCATGCCGCCGCGTGCCAGCAGCGGCCCCTCGTGGTACTCACTGCAAGACGCCGCGGCACGGCGCACGGCAGCGATGACGCCGGCGGTCTCGCGCGCACCGCGTCCGCCCGACATCATCCCCAAGGCGAGGCGGTAGTCGTCGTGGAGCCGGATCAAGGCCTCGCGATCCTCGGGGTGCTGGCGCAGGAGCGGCTCGAGATCCTCGGTTCCACCCGCACAGTGTGCGTGCAGGATCTCCAGCAGACGTTCGTCGTCGGTGTCCGACGGCGGCCGACCCGGACTCGGCACGGTCCCGGTCACGTGCGCATCATCGCGCGGAGCAGTCGTCCCAGTTGCACGAGCGCGCGCGTGTGCAGGAGCTGGACGGCGTTGGTCGACCTCCCCATCCGTGCCGCGATCGCATCGAAGGGGAGCTGCTGCAGGTCCCGCAGTTCGACGACGGTGCGGCGGTCTTCGTCGAGCGACTCGATCGCCCGCCGGACGAGTTCGTCCTGGTCGGCACGGGCGGCGTCGCGCGATGGCGTCCGTGAGTCCATCCCCCCGCTCACGGACTCCAGCAGCACGAGTCGTCGGCGCCGCATCACGTCGCGCATGTTGTTCTCGGCGACGGTCGTGGCCCAGGCCAGGAAGCCGGACCCGTCGCCGGGCGAGAATCGTCGGAGCCCCGTGACGATGTCGATGAAGGTGTCCTGCAGGACGTCCTGGGACTCGAGGATCGATCGCGCGGTCACGCCCATCCGGCTGCGGATGTAGTCGAGCAGGGGTTGCCAGTGGCGGTGGAGCACCGCGTCGAGCGCTACTGGCTCCGGCCGATGCGCGTCCGCCAAGAGGGCGGCGGCTACATGATCTGCTTCTGCGTCCGGGCCTGACATATCCGACCGCATGCTAACGGGGCTCCGCCCCAGCCCGCCGAGCATGTTCAGAAGTGGGCCCGG
>CAYQMF010000012.1:81748-85767 GCA_964418595.1 uncultured candidatus Brocadiaceae bacterium | reverse complement strand
GCCGGAGCCCTGGTACGAGGTCGGGTCGTTGCCCTCGAACTCCGCGAAGATCTGCGCGATCGGCTTGCCCACGGTGTTCGCGAGCACGTTCAGGCGGCCGCGGTGCGGCATCCCGATCACCACCTCGCGCAGGCCCAGCAGCGCCGCGTCGTTCAGGATCCTGTCGAGCAGCGGGATCAGCGTCTCGCCGCCCTCGAGCGAGAAGCGCTTGTGGCCGACGTACTTGGTGTGCAGGAAGCGCTCGAAGGCCTCGGCCTCGATCACCTTCTCGAGCACCCGCTTCTTGCTCGCCGCGTCGAGCGCTGGGTAGTTGCGGGCGGACTCCATCCGGTGCTGCAGCCACTCCTTGCGCTCGGGGTCGGCGATGTACATGTACTCGACGCCGATCGTGCCGCAGTAGGTCTCGCGCAGGATGTCGAGGATCTCGCGCAGGTTGGCGCGGTCCTCGCCCGAGAGCCCGCCGGTCATGAACTCGCGGTCCAGGTCCCACAGCGTGAGGCCGTAGCTGGCCGGGTCGAGGTCGCGGTGCGGCGCCCGGTGGCGGTCGAGCGGGTCGAGGTCGGCCACCAGGTGCCCGCGCACCCGGTAGTTGTGGATCAGCTGCAGCACCTTCGTCTGCTTCTCGACCTCCTCGCGACCGCCCGGCGCGCCGAACAGGCCCGGGTTCGCGTCCATCTCCCAGCGCACCGGCCGGTGCGGCATGCCGAGGTCGCTGAAGATCCGCTCGTAGAAGCCGTCGTCGCCCTTGAGCAGCTCCTCGATGCGCGAGAGGAACAGGCCCGACTCGGCGCCCTGGATGATGCGGTGGTCGTAGGTGGACGTCACCGTCATCACCTTGCTGATCCCGAGCATCCCGAGCGTGCGCGGCGCCATCGACTTGTACTCGGCCGGGTAGTCGAGGGCGCCCGTCGCGACGATCACGCCCTGGCCCGGCATCAGCCGCGGCGCCGAGGACGTGGTGCCCACGGTGCCGGGGTTCGTGAGCGAGACGGTCGTGCCCATGAAGTCGTCGGGCGTGATCGCGCCCTTGCGCGAGCGCGCCACCAGCTCGTCGAACGCCGCCAGGAACTCGGCGAACGCCAGCTTCTGGGCGCCCTTGATGTTCGGCACCAGCAGCGTGCGCGAGCCGTCCTTCTTCTGCACGTCGACCGCGATCCCGAGCCTGACCTCGTCGCGCTGGATGCGGTGCGGCTTGCCGTCCACCTCGGCGTAGGCGTCGTTCAGGCGCGGGAAGCTGTCGAGCGCGCGCAGGATCGCCCACGCCACCACGTGCGTGAAGCTGACCTTGCTCTGGCCCACGCCCTCGCGGTGCTTGTTGAGCAGGCGGCGGTTCTCCTCCAGCGTCCGCACCGGCAGCGTGCGCACGGAGGTGGCCGTCGGGATCTGCAGGCTCGCCTCCATGTTCTCGACGATGCGCACGGCGCCGCCGCGGATCGGCTGCAGGATGTCGCCCGGCAGGATCGTCGGCAGCGCCACCGCCTTCGTGCGCTCGGTCGGGGCCGGGGCCTGCGTCTCCTGGCGCACCAGCGTGTGCAGCGGGGCGCCCGGCGTGGTGGCCGGCTCCGGCCTGGGCGGCGCGGACTCGCTCACGATCACGGTGACCGGGGACCGCTCGGGCTCGGCCGGCCGGCCCGTGGCCTTGTCGAAGTAGCTCCGCCAGCTCGGGTCCACGCTGGCGCGGTCCTCGCGGTACATCTCCAGCAAGTCGAGGGCGAACACGTAGTTGCCCCCGAAGTCGCTGACGAGCGTGTCCAGGAGAGGATCGGTCGCCGTGCTCATTCTCACAGTCTAGCGGGGCGCGCCCGGGCGCGTCGAGTCGAGCGACGCCAAGATTCAAGACCTGACCCCTTCATGGCACCATGTGCGGGAGATGGTCCGGGATTGCCTTCGGCTCGTGATGGCGCTGCTGCTGGCAGGCTCGCTTGCCCGCGACGCTTCCGCCTGCGACTCGACGAGCTGCCTGCTGGTGACCCGCAGCGCGGGCGGCCTGCTGCCCCGCAAGGCGTTCCGCCTCGACCTCTCGTATCGGGCGACCGACGACTCGCAGCTCATGAGCGGCTCGGACACCGCCACGCGCGTGACGCGGCCCAAGGTCGACTTCGAGAACGCCGTCGTGCGCCCCGGCTTCCACCAGGACCTGGGCGGGACCTCCCGCTTCCTGCAGGTGGACGCCGGCTACGGGCTCACGGGACGCACGACGCTCGTCGCCTCGGCGCCCGTGGCGAGCAAGCGCTCCTACGAGGTCGGCCACCCGCCCTATCTCGAGAACTACGAGACGTGGGGGCTGGGCGACACGCTCGTCGGAGTGAGGCACGCGCTCGTCGCGGGGGCCGAGCTGAGCCTCGTGCTGGGCGCGGGCGTCGAGATGCCGACGGGCGAGTATCGGCTGGTGAGCCCGGAGGCGCTCTTCGACGTCGGAGTGCTCGACCCGATGCTGCAGCCGGGCAGCGGCTCGTGGGATCTCGTGCTGAGCGCGCAGGGCTCGCGCCGCCTCTCGAACGGCGGGCTCGACCTGACCGGCGCCCTCTCCTACCAGGCCAACACCACGAACGACCTCGCCTACAGCTACGGCGACGACGCGATCGCCAGCCTGTCGCTCGCGCGCCCGGTTGCGCCACGGCTGCGCGCCTCGCTGCAGCTCAAGTGGGCCCACCGCGGCCGCAGCGACTACCGGGGCGAGGGCGTCCCATCCACCGGCGGCACGATCGTCTACGCCATCCCCGGCATCGCGGCGACCCTCCCCGCGCGGTTGTCGCTCTACTTCTTCCTGCCGGTCCCGGTCTACCGCTACGTCAACGAGACCCAGGTCGCCCCCCGCCTGAGCCTGGTCGTGGGAATGGCGAGGACTTTCTAGTGCCGGATCTTCGCCAGTCCCTGCCAGAGAAGATCCGGCACTCCCTGGCCGATCCGTTGGCCGTTCCCTTGGCCGGTCCCCCTGGCCGTTCCCTTGACCTTTCCCTTGACCTTTCCCTTGGCCGGTCCCCCTGGCCGTTCCCCCTGGCCGTTCCCCCTGGCCGGTCCCTTGGCCGTTCCCTTTGGCCGTTCCCTTGGCGCGTCCCCCTGGCCGATCCCCCTGGCCGATCCCCCTGGCCCGTCCCCCTGGCCGGTCCCCCGGTCGTCCTCACTTTCCGGCCGGCCCGCTTGCCCGGAGTTCGACCTGGCATGTCCGTCTAACATAGCCGCCAGCCATGCCCCGCCCCCCCCGCCTCGCCGTGCTGCTGATCTCGCTGTGGGCCCCGTCCTGCGGCGGCTCCTCCACCTCGCCCTCCGCGGCGCCCGTCTCGACCCCGGCTCCGGCCGCGAGCACCGGACAGGCGAGCCTCAACATGGTGCTGCGCTCGCAGCTCAACCTCGCATCCCTCGGGGCGAGCGCCGGCTCGGGCAACTGGGGCTACACCACGCCAGGGGGCAGGCGGCTCGCGCTCGTCGGGACGTCGGTGGGTCTCTCGGTCGTGGACGTGACCAGCCCCGCGAGCCCCCGCCTCACGGGCACGATCGCGGGCGGCTCGAGCGCGTGGCGCGAGGTGCGGACCTACCGCGAGTACGCCTACGTGACGACCGAGGCCCAGACCGGCCTCGACATCGTCGACCTGCGCGACCCGGATCGCCCGGTGAAGCTGCGAACCTGGAGCGAGACCTTCCAGTCGGCCCACTCGCTGTGGATCGACGCCGAGGCCGGGCTGCTCTACGCCAACGGGACCCAGAGCGGGATGCACGTGCTCGACCTCGCCGACCCGACGAACCCGCGCGAGGTGGGCCGCTTCGGCGACTTCTACGTCCACGACTGCTACACGCGCGGCAACCGGCTGTACGCGGCGGCGATCCGCAACGGCTTCCTGGCGACGCTCGACGTCTCGCGGCCCGACGCGATCCGTGAGATCTCCCGCTTCAGCACCGGCGGGACCTTCACCCACAACGCCTGGCTCACGCGCGACGGCCGCTACCTGTTCACGACCGACGAGCGCGCGGGCTCGCCGCTCGAGGGCTGGGACCTGCACGCGAGCCCGCCGGCCCGGGTC
>CAYQMF010000012.1:74698-81738 GCA_964418595.1 uncultured candidatus Brocadiaceae bacterium | reverse complement strand
CGAGCTACCTCGCGGCGCCCGGCACGATCCCGCACAACGTGATGATCGACGGGGACCGGATGGTGGTCTCGCACTACACCGAAGGCGTGCACATGCTCGACGTCGGCGACCCGACGCGCCCGCGCCTCATGGGCTACTACGACACCTACCCCGGCGCCTCCACGGGCTTCAACGGCGCGTGGGGCGCCTACATCTTCCCCGGCTCGAACCTGATCGTGGTGAGCGACATCAACGGCGGGCTGTTCGTCGTCGAGTACACCGGGTCCTGACGGCGCCCGCGGGCGCGCCTGCCCGCGAGCGCCGTCCAGGGGTTCCCGGACGCTCAGCGGATCGGCACGACCTTCACGCCCGCCACGTCGGCCGCCTCGGACACGTAGCCGATCGCCCCGGGGTTGGCGCGGACGAACTCGAGCACGGAGGCGTCCGACGGCTTGATCGGCGGCGGCGTGTCGCGGCCCGAGAACACCATCGTCTGCCAGTGGGCGACGATGGCGTCCGGGTCCTTGGCGTGGACTTCGAGGCTGAACGCACGCCGCACGGCCGAGGTGCGCTCCTGGTCGACGGCCACGACGGGCGCGCCGGTCGGCCAGGACACGGTCTTCTTCAGGAACAGGCGCGCGAGCTCGGCCTCGCGCAGCGAGGTCACGGGGTTGGCCGGGTTCACGACCACGCGGAAGCCGTCCTGCGCCTGGGCGCTCGCCGCGAGGGCCGCGACGCCGAGCAGGCAGGAGGCGATGGCTCGTCCAAGGGTCTTCATGGTGATCACCTCAGAACGAGAACTGCGCGCCCACCAGCAGCACGCTCGTCTTCTCGTCGATCGTGCCCAGGACTGCGGCCAGGCTGGGGCTCTCCGGACGGGCGATCATGTTGCCGTCCACGCTGTAGCCGTTCAGCTTGAGCACGAACTCGGGGCTCACCCAGAAGTTGAGCGCGAGCCCGATCGACTCGTGGCGCCGCAGCGTCGCCGGGATGCTCGCGCCCGCCTCCGAGAGCAGCAGCTCGGAGTGCTCGTACTGTGCCGCCACCTGCCACTTCTTCAGGAAGCGATACGAGGCCTCGGCGTAGTAGCTCTCGGTGCCCTGGCCGCTCTCGGTGTCGGCCTTGAAGAACTCGCCGCGCGCCTCGAAGGCTCCCTTGCGGTACTGCGCGCGCAGGTTGTAGAAGGTGCCGCTGCCCCCCTCGAGGATGTCGGCCGCCGGATCGTCGAGCGCGCCCAGGTGGATCACCGTGCCGCCGAAGTCGATGCCGTGCTCCGGCGAGACGAGCAGCAGCCGGCCGCCCAGCATGTCGCGCCCGACCAGCTGCGCCTCGATCCTGCCGAAGACGGGCATTCCGGTCGCGGGGTCGAAGCCATTCAGCAGCTCGAACGAGAACGGCTCGAACTCGATCTGGCCGCCGAAGGCGTCGTACTGAAGCTCCCAGCTCTCGCCGAGTCGCGGCGCGCCGGTGACACCGCCGCCGAGGTAAGCCTTCGGGACGAGGCCGAGCGTGCCCGCGTAGAACTGCGGCAGCAGGTAGAAGGGCCGCAGCGTTCCGACGTCGTAGGTCTCCGAGTAGAGCCCGAACGGGACCAGCACCTTACCCACGCGCAGCTTCAGGCTCGACGACTGCGCCCACTCCGCGAACACGTAGTCCAGGTTGGTGCGCTGGCCGCGCAGGTCGTCGCCCCAGTACGCCTGGGCGCGGATGGAGAGCTTCTCCATCGGCTTGGCGCCCACGTTGAGCGCGAAGTAGTAGTTGTCCCACACGCCCTCGGGTGAGGCGCTGTAACCGAAGAAATTGTCGTTGTCCGTCTGGCCGTAGGCCCAGCCCCCGAAGCCCTGCAGCGTGTAGCGCTGCGCGTCCTGGGCCGCCGATTCCTGGTGGGACGCGAGCGTCGCCAGCAGCGCGAGCGCACACGTCCGCCATCGTCCACGTCCGAGCATGGTTCCTCCTGCGCGGCCGCTGGTGCGGTCGTGGGCCACGCGATCAGTCGGCATTGCAAGCGGCGTTCCTCCGCTCATGGGGGCGTGTGCCAAGTCTCGAGCGGCGGCGCAAGCTGTTGATCCGGAGCGCCTTCGAGCGCAGCCCAGGGGCGCCCGCACGGGCGCCGAGCGAGCGTCCCGTAGCTGGATGGCTTCCCGGAGCTGGACGGGACGGGCCGGCCGTGCATCGACGCCGCCGCGGCCTGCGGTAACCTCTCGCGGGGGGCCTGAGGTGGGCGAGCGGACGATCGGCATCCTGCCGGTGTTCGTGACGCAGGCGGCGCTGCAGCTGGTGCTGGCGCTGATCCTGGCGGGGATCCTCGCGGCCTTCCACCGGCTCTACCGACACGCCTACCTGCGCGACTGGTCGCTGAGCTGGCTGGCGCTCGCCGTCTACGTCGCCGTCTCCGCCGTCGGCGGGACGACGTCGCGCGGCGCTCTCACCGGACCCCGCTTCGCGGCGCTCCTGCTGTCGCTCGTCGCCGGCTACCTGCAGGTCGCCTGGCTGCTGCTCGGCACCTGGGGCCTCGCCAGGGCCGCGGGTGTGCCGGCCGCGACGCGACGCCTCGCGCTCGCGGCCGCGGTGGTCGCCGGGATCGCCTCGGCCGGCCTCGCCCTCACCGGGATCCGCAGCCCGTCGCCGGTGGGGCTGCGCTGCCTGGTGGCGGGCCTCAGCTATCTCGCCGCCGCCGCCGCCATCCTCGCGTGGCGCCAGCCGGCGGCCCGGCTCGGCCGCACCTTCGCGGGCCTGGCGCTGCTCGTCTACGCGGCCGACCAGCTCGCCTACTTCGCGATCGGCTTCGTCGAGCCGGCGCGCCAGCTGCAGCCGCTGCTGGTGCTGATGTCGTTCGACCTGCTCGCGACGGCGGTGATCGGGCTCGCGCTCGTGGCCTGGCCGCTCGAGGGCGAGCGCGAGCGGCAGCGCCAGGTCGCCGAGCTCGCCCGCCGCCGCGAGCGCGCCCAGGCGTGCGCGTACCGCGTCTCCGAGGCCGCGCGCACCGTCTCCGACCTCGGCGCGCTGTTCCGCTCGCTGCACGAGAGCCTGGCCGAGGTGGTCCCGGCGCGCAACTTCTACGTCGCGTTCCACGACGCGGGAACGTCGACGCTCAGCTTCCCCTACTTCGCCGACGAGCGCGACCCGGCGCCGGGACCGAAGCCGCTCGGGCGCGGCCTGACGGAGTACGTGCTGCGCAGCGGGCAGCCGCTGCTGGCGACGCCCGAGGTGTTCCGCGGGCTGGTGGCTCGCGGCGAGGTGGAGCTGATCGCCAGCGACTCCGTCGACTGGCTGGGCGCCCCGCTGTTCGTGCGCGACGAGGCGATCGGCGTGGCCGCGATCCAGACCTACGACCGCGCGGTGCGGCTCGGGCCCGAGGACCGGGAGCTGTTCGTGTTCGTGTGCGGCCAGATCGCGGGGGCGATCAAGGCGCGGCGCGACGAGGACGCGCTGCGCGCGTCCGAGGTGCGGCTGCGCCAGGTGATCGACGTGGTTCCGCACCTGATCTTCGCCCGCGACGAGGAGGGCCGCTACCGGCTCGCGAACCGCGCGACGGCCGAGGCCTACGGCACCACGGTGCGCGCGCTGATCGGCCGCACGGACCGGGAGCTCGGCCGGCCGGAGGACGAGGCGCGCCGCGCGCTGGCGGACGACCGCGAGGTGCTCCGCGGCGGCAAGCCGAAGCTCGACCTCGAGGAGTTCCTGACCGACGCGTCCGCGCGGGTGCGCTGGCTGCAGACCACCCGGATCCCGTTCGCCTTCTCCGGCAGCGGCCGCCCGGCCGTGCTCGCGGTGGCGATCGACGTGACCGATCGCAGGGCAGCGGAGGAAGCGCTGCGGCGGGCCGCGAAGGAGGAGAGCCTGAGCGTGCTGGCCGGGGGCGTGGCGCACGACTTCAACAACCTGCTCGCCGCGATCCTGGGGCACGCCGCGCTCGCGCTCAACCAGCTGCCGCCGGGCAGCGCGGCGCGCGCGCACGTCGAGAAGGCGGCGAGCGCCGTCGAGCGCGCCGCCGATCTCACGCGCCAGATGCTCGCCTACTCGGGGCGCGGGCACTTCGTGGTGCAGCCCACGGACGTGAACGCCCTGGTGCGCGAGAACCTGCCGCTGCTGGAAGTCGCGCTGCCGAAGAGCGTGCGGCTCGAGGCGCGCTTCGACCCCTCGCTCCAGGCGGTGGACGCCGACGTGGGCCAGGTCCAGCAGGTGCTGATGAACCTGATCATCAACGCGGCCGAGGCGATCGGCGAGCGCGGCGGGACGGTGACGGTCGCCACCGGCGTGGGGGGCGGGGCCGCCCCCCCCCCCCCGCCGGGGGGGGGGGGGCGGGGGCCCCCCAGCCTGTGCTCCGCCCGGTTGTTGTGGCGCAAGCAAGCAGCCTGACTCAGTGGAACTAGAGTCTTTGGCGGGTACTTGCGACAAGAAGATCGCACGAAGCAGCATTCGCCGCGCCTCGCGCACTTCCTGAGGTTGCCAGCCGAGCGCCCGTGCCGCGGGACGCGTGCCTCGTACGCCATCGAGGAGCAAGTGCCCGAGTCGTCGCGCTCGGTCGGGCATACGGATCTTGTCCAGGATCAGGTGGCCCGGGTGGGTGTCTTCGACAGACTGGTGAGTGTCGGGGGGATCTCGGTCACCGAGGAGCTCCGGGGACCGCTGCGTGTGCTGTCGTGCCTTGGCGGCCAGCCGACGAACGAGGGATCGGATGTAGCGCGGCGCGTCACGAACAGCCCCGGGCACGGCATCGAGGAAGCGCGCGATGGCTTCCTGAGCGACGTCATCGGCGTCGTGACCACGCAGGAAGCGGGCCGCGGCCTCGCGCGCGATCCGCACGAGCTCACCTGCCTCACGGTCTTCCATGAGGACAGATCGTGTGGGGATCGACCATGTCTGTCAATGGGGGTGGTGTGGCCGCCAACGTCAGTCGGCGGCCTGTCCAAACCAGTCGGCCGTCTTGACGACTTCCGATTCCAGAAATGCCTCACAATCGTGCGGTGAGGAGCAACCAGGAAGGAGCGAGCGCGCTCGAAACGTCGGGACGCGGTGCGCCGCACGCGCTCGATGTCGCGATGCGGCGAGGGCGCGCTGCCGGAGGGTTCGCACGCCGGACGCGGCGCGGACCCCCTGGGCAGGGCTGAGTCGGGTAGGCTCGCCACGCCCCCGAACCCTCAACCCTCAACCTGACATGCTCCGATCGCACACCCTCTCGTTCCTGCTGATCGCCGGTTCCTGCGCCGTGGCACTCCGAGGTCAGGATCCCGCCGTCGACGACTTCGAGCGCCACCTCCTGGGCGCGAACTGGGCGACGAGCGCCGGTGCGGGCATCGTCGCCAACAGCGACCTCGGCGCCACGACCGCCACGTCGTGCTTCGCGCGCTGGGTCGGCTCGACGTTCCGGGTCGATCAGTACAGCGAGACCGAGCTGTCGGTCGCAATCCCGGTGCCGATGCTGGTGCAGGCGTTCGCGCGCTGGCGCAGCTCGGACCTGGCGCGCTATGGGTTCCATTGGAATGGCGACGGCGCTTTGACCCGCTGGGAGATCAAGTACGACGGCGTGCCGACCGCGCAGACCCGCATCCTCGCCAGTGTCGATGGGCCTGGTCCGCTGCCCGGGGACACGTTGCGCATCGAGGTCGAAGGCACGGACCAGGTCATCATCCGCGGCTTCCACAATGGTCGGCTGAAGCTGCTCGCGGTCGACTCGGCACCGCAGCGCATCACCACGACCGAAGGCGCGGGCGTCGTCACGCGGCCGCGCGGAGGCGCGACCGTGACGCCGCCGGTGCCGGTGTTCGAGCGCTGGACCGGGGGGAGCCTCGCGTGGTTCGACGTGGGCAACGGGCTCGCGGGGACGGCGGGCATCCCGGTGCTCGCCGGCAGCGGCGTGTTGCGCACTGGCGCGTCCGTCACGCTCGATCTCACGCGCGGTCGCGCCGGGAGCGTCGCCGCCTTGGCCCTCGGCCTCAGCCGCATCGACGCGCCGCTCCTCGGCGGCGTCCTCGTGCCTGCGCCCGACCTCGTCGTCGCGCCGCTCGCGCTCGACGGGGCGGGGAGCGCGCGCCTCGTTTTCCCCTGGCCGGAGACCAGCAGTGGGTTCTCGATGTGGAGCCAGGCGTGGATCGTCGATCCGGGCGGCGTCCAGGGAGCGGCGGCGAGCAACGCGGTGCTGGCGCGCGTCCCGTAGGATGCGCGCGCCGTCTCGCATGCGCGCTCCTCGCCTCGTCGTCTCCGTTGGCTTCGCCCTTCTCGCCCTGCCGTTGCATGGCACGGCGCAGGACGCCGCGCCCGTCCGCTTCGCCGAGGTGCGGCGGATCTTCTCGGAGCGCTGCTACACGTGTCACGGTCCCGACGAGGCCAAGCGGCGCGGCGGGCCCACGGGCAGCGAAGGTCTGCGCCTGGACACCGCGGCGGGGTTCACCGCGGACCTCGGCGGGCACGCGGCCGTGGTGCCCGGGCAACTCGCGGCGAGCGAGCTGTGGCGGCGGGTGAACGCCACCGGTCGCGATCGCATGCCGCCCGTCGGCAAGGGCGCAGCGCTGAGCGAGGGCCAGCGCGATGTGCTCCGCCGGTGGATCGAACAGGGCGCGCGGTGGGAGCCGCACTGGGCGGACGTCGCGCCGGTGCGGCCGCCGCTGCCGGATGTCGGCGACGAGGACGTGGCGCCGATCGATCGCTTCGTGCGGGCGCGGCTGCAGCTTGAAGGCCTGCGTCCGGCGGCGGAGGCCGACCGCTGGACGCTCGTGCGTCGCGTGATGCTCGACCTCACCGGCTTGCCGCCGACGCCGGACGAGGCGGCGCGCTTCGTCGAGGACCCTTCGCCGGACTCCTACGAGCGCATGGTGGAGCGCGCGCTCGCCCAGCCGGGCTTCGGCGAACGCTGGACGCGACCGTGGCTGGACCTCGCGCGCTACGCCGACTCGGCCGGCTACGCCGACGACCCGCCGCGCACGATCTGGGCGTGGCGCGACTGGGTGATCCGCGCGTTCAACGACGACATGCCGTTCGACCGGTTCACGGTGCAGCAGCTCGCCGGCGACCTGCTGCCCGACGCGACCGACGACGATCGCATCGCCACCGCCTTCCATCGC
>CAYQMF010000012.1:0-74688 GCA_964418595.1 uncultured candidatus Brocadiaceae bacterium | reverse complement strand
GGGACCGACGACGAGGAGTTCCGCTGCGTGGCCGTGGTCGACCGGGTCTCGACGACGATGGCGGCGTGGATGGGGGCCACCGCGGGGTGCGCGCAGTGCCACACGCACAAGTACGACGCGTTGACGCAGGCCGAGTTCTACCGGCTGTTCGCCTTCTTCGATCAGAGCGAGGACGCCGACCGCGGTGACGAGGCGCCGACGCTGCCGGTGTGGTCGAGCGAGCAGACCAGGGAGCGCGCCGCGTGGTCGGCGGAGCTGGCGGAAATCGCGGCGCAGCTCGATCCCGAGCGGCCGGACGTGCGCGCGGCGCGCTCGACGTGGGATGCGGCATTCCCGCGCGATGTCGCATGGCAGGCGGCGACTGCGGGGCCGGTCACGGCGGTGCGGGTCGCGGGTGAGGTCGACGAGGTGAGTGCTGCGTGGGTCGAATGCGCGCCGGACGCACCGCCGCCCTCGGGGCGCTACGTGCGCGTCGAGGCGCCGGGGAAGGCGCGCATGCTGCACCTCGCGGAGGTGCAGGTCTTTGCGGGCGCCGCCAACGTCGCGCGGCGGGGGAAGGCGAGTCACGTCGGCACCGGCTACGGGGCACCGGCGGCGCGAGCGATCGACGGCAACACCGACGGCGACTTCGCCGCGAAGTCGACGACCCACACCACGACCGTCGACGATCCGTGGTGGGAGGTCGATCTCGGCGCGAGCCGGCCTCTCGACCGGATCGTGGTCTGGAACCGCACCGACACCGAGGACGTGCGCCGGCGGCTGCACGACTTCCGCGTGCGCGTGCTCGACGACGCGCGCACGGTCGTGTGGGAGCAGAGCTTCGCGACACCGCCTGACCCGAGCCTCGAGATCGCGTTGACGCGCGCGATCCCGGTGGCGTTGGGAGCGGCGTACCGGGAGCGCGGAGCGACGGTGGCGATCGTGCGCAAGCCGCAGTCCCCGCCGCCGGGCCTTCGCCTCGCCGTGGCCACGGCGAAACAGGACGCCGAAGCCCTGGTCAGCGACGATGTGCGCTTCGCGGCGTACGCCGATGTCGATGCCGCTGCGCTCGGGGCGCTGGGTCTCGCCGCGGAGCAGCGGAGCGACCCGCAGCGGGCGCAGGTCGCGGCGGCGTTCGTGGCGACCGCGCCGCAGTTCGCGGCGTTGCGCGCACGCCGTGCCGACCTGGAGGCGAAGCTCGCCGCATTGCAGCCGCTCACCACGGTGCCGGTGATGCGCGAGCGCAGCGAGCCGCGCACGACCAGGATCCACATCCGCGGCAACCATCGCGATGGCGGCGACGTCGTCACGCCCGGTACGCCCGCGGCCTTCGCGTCGTTCCCCCACGACGCCCCGCGCAATCGCCTCGGCCTCGCGCAATGGCTGATCGCGCCCGAGAACCCGCGCACCGCGCGCGTGTTCGTGAACCGCGTGTGGGCCGAGCTGTTCGGTACCGGGATCGTGCCGACCACCGACGACTTCGGCGTGCAGGGCGAGCCGCCGTCGCACCCTGCGCTCCTCGACTGGTTGGCCGTCGAGTTCCGTGAGTCCGGCTGGGACGTGAAGGCCCTGTTGCGCACGATCCTCGCCTCCGCGACCTACCGGCAGGCCGCGCAGGCCGACGCGGCGCTGCGCCAACGCGATCCGGGCAACCGCCTGCTCGCGCGCGGCCCGCGCTTCCGGCTGAGCGCCGAGCAGATCCGCGACGTGGCGCTGGCGGCGAGCGGGCTGCTCAGCCCGAAGATGTACGGCCCGCCGGTGCGGCCGCCGCGGCCGAACCTCGGCCTCAAGGCAGCCTTCGGCGGCTCGACCGACTGGAACACGAGCGAGGGCGAGGATCGCTATCGGCGCGCGCTCTACACCAACTGGCGGCGGTCGATCCCCTATCCGTCGATGGTGACGTTCGACGCGCCGAGCCGCGAGGTGTGCATCACCCAGCGCATCCGCACCAACACGCCGCTGCAGGCGCTGGTGACGCTCAACGATCCGGTGTACGTCGAGACGGCGCAGGCGCTGGCGCGACGGATGCTCACCGAGGGCGGACGCGATCGTGCGGCGTGCATCGCGCGCGGCCTGATGCTGTGCGTGTCGCGGCCGCCGCGGACCGGCGAGACCGAGCGCCTGCTCGCGCTGCACGATGCGGCGCGCGCGCGCTTCGCCGCGGCGCCGGCCCAGGCGCGCGCGTTTGCGTGCGATCCGCTGGGCCCCGCCCCTGAAGGCACCGACCTCGCCGACCTCGCGGCGTGGACCCTGGTCGCCAACGTCCTCCTCAACCTCGACGAGTTCCTCACCAAGGGCTGACATGCGCGACGCGCTCCGCCATCTCCTCACGCGCCGCTGGTTCCTGGGCGAAGGCTCGCTCGGGCTCGGCGCCATGGCACTCGGGTCGCTCCTGCGCGCCGACCGGCGTGGTGGCGCGGAAGGACGGCCCCACTTCGCGCCGCGCGCCCGGCACGTGATCTACCTGCACATGGCCGGGTCCCCGCCGACGCTGGACCTGTTCGACTACAAGCCGGAGCTGGTGCGACGGCACGGCGAACCCTGCACGGAGGCGATGCTCGGCGGGCGCCGCTTCGCATTCACGAGCGGCGTGCCGACGCTGCTCGGCACGCCGCGCCAGTTTGCCCGCCACGGTGAGAGCGGCATGTGGGTGTCCGACGCGCTGCCGCGACTGGCGAGGCTCACCGACAAGCTCACCTTCGTGCGCTCCGTGTGGACCGACCAGTTCAACCACGCGCCGGCGCAGCTCCTGATCAACACCGGCTCGCCGCGCCAGGGGCGGCCGTCGATGGGGTCGTGGGTGACCTACGGGCTCGGCAGCGAGAACCGCGACCTGCCGGGCTTCGTGGTGATGATCTCCGGCGGCACGAGTCCGAGCGCGGGTCAGGCGGCGTGGAGCAGCGGCTTCCTGCCGTCGGTGCACCAGGGGGTTCCGTGTCGCTCGAAGGGCGATCCGGTGCTGTACGTGTCCGATCCGCCGGGCATGGATCGCGACCTGCGTCGCCTGTCGCTCGATGCCCTGGGTGACCTCAACACCCTGCAGGCGGGCGTGCACGGAGACCCGGAGACCGAGACCCGCATCGCGCAGTACGAGCTGGCGTTCCGCATGCAGACCTCCGTGCCGGAGGTGATGGACCTGCGCCGGGAGCCGGCCAGCGTGCTCGACCTGTATGGCGCCGAGCCCGGGGCTTCGAGCTTCGCCAACCACTGCCTGCTCGCGCGCCGCCTCGTGGAGCAAGGCGTGCGGTTCGTGCAGTTGTTCGACTGGGGCTGGGACTTCCACGGCACCTCGCCGGAGGAAGACCTGCGCGGCGGCCTCACCGACAAGTGCCGCGTGATGGACCGCGCCGTCGCCGCGCTCATCACCGACCTGGAGCAGCGCGGGCTGCTCGACGACACGCTGGTGGTGTGGGGCGGCGAGTTCGGGCGCACGCCGTTCCGCGAGGGCCGCACCGCCAAGAGCGCGATCCTCGGCCGCGACCACTATCCCGACTGCTTCACCATGTTCCTCGCGGGTGGCGGCACGCGCCCGGGGCTGGTGTACGGCGAGACCGACGACCTCGGGTTCTCGATCACCGACAAGCCGGTGCACGTGCACGACCTGCAGGCCACGATCCTGCACCTGCTCGGGCTCGACCACGAGAGGTTGACGCACCGGCATCAGGGCCGCGACTTCCGGCTCACCGACGTGCACGGGCACGTGGTGGGTGAGCTGCTCAGTTGAGGCGGGCGAGCGTGGTCGCCAGTCCCTCCGGACGGACGACTTCGACGCCCTCGCGCTCCGTCACCGGTTCGCCGTCGTAGACCAGTACGCGTGCCCGTACGGGCTCCGGGACCAGTTCGGCGAACTTGCGCAGACCTTCGAAGAACCGCGCGGTCAGCGTCGCGCCGGCCTTGATCTCGATCGCCACGATCCCGTCGCCGCCGACCGCCAGCAGGTCGATCTCGAAGCCGGAGCTGTCGCGGTAGAAGAACAGGTTGCTGCGGCGGGTGGTGTTCGTGCGGTGCTTGAGGGCTTCGACGACCACGAGGTTCTCGAAGAACGCGCCGCGCAGCGGATGCGTGGCCAACTGTCCCGGGTGCTCGATGCCGCACAGGTAGCTCGCGATGCCCACGTCGTGGAAGTAGAGCTTCGGCGACTTCATCAGACGCTTGCCGACGTTGGTGAAGAAGGGTGGCAGGCGGAAGAGCACGTAGCTCGCTTCGAGGACGCTGATCCACTCGCGCGCCGTCGTGTGCGAGATCCCGGTGTCGTTCGCGAGGCTGCTGAGGTTGAGGAGCTGCCCGACGCGCCCTGCGCACAGGCCGAGGAAGCGACGGAAGGTGGTGAGGTCGCGCACCTGCGTGATCTGCCGGACGTCGCGCTCGACGTAGGTCTCGACGTAGTCGCCGAGTGCTCGCGTGGGCTCGCTGCCCTGGTCGTAGATGCGCGGGTAGAAGCCCGTGTGCAGCAGTTCGTTCGTGCCCGGGGTACGACCGAATGCGTGGACCTCGGCGATCGACAGTGGCAGGAGAGTGAGGAGCGCGGTCCGGCCCGCCAGCGACTGCGTCACGCCCTCATCGAGGAGGAGCTGGTGACTCCCCGTCAGCAGGAACATCCCGTTCCGCCGCTTCTCGTCGACGATCACCTGGACGTAGGAGAGCAGGTCGGGTGCGCGTTGCACCTCGTCGAGGACGACGCCGTGCTCGAACTGGGCCAGGAAGCCGCGGGGATCGCGCGTCGCGAACTCGCGCACGTCGCTCGCTTCCAGGTTCGCGTACGGGAGCTGTGCAGCAGCTTGACGACAGAGGGTGGTCTTGCCGGACTGACGTGGGCCGGTGAGGGTGACGACGGGGTAGGCGCCGAGCAGGGACTGCAACCCAGGGGAAAGGAGTCGACCAACCACTCATGTATTTTGAAGATTCGAACTTCAGAATCCACGTATCACTGCAAACTTATGTGGTTATTGTTGTTACGCGATTCCCGCGGGGAGTTGGCTCCGCCGTGGCGGGTCACACCGCGGTCCCGGTAGGCTCGCCCGCCTCATGCGCGCCCCACTCCTCCTCGCTCTGGTCTGCTGGGTCCTGCCCGTTGCGCGCGCCAGTGCGCAGGCGGCATCGCAACCCACGCGGCCCAACGTCCTCGTGATCCTGGTCGACGACATGGGGTTCTCCGACCTCGGCTGCCAAGGCGGTGAGATCGAGACCCCCAACATCGACGCGCTCGCGGCCGGCGGCCTGCGCTTCACCGACTTCTACAACACGGCACGTTGCTGGACGACGCGCGCCGCGCTGCTCACAGGCTACTACCCGGCGCAGGTGAACGTCGAGCCGCGCGGGGTCGCGCCGGCGTGGACCCGGACGCTGCCGGAGCTGCTCGCGCCCGCCGGCTACCGCAGCTACCACTCCGGCAAGTGGCACGTCTGGGCCGGCTACGACAACGCGCCCGTCGGCCGGGCGCGGTTCGATCGCTCGTACTGGAACAACGACTTCGACCGCTACTTCGCCCCGCGCACCCACTTCCTCGACGATGTCGCGCTGCCGGCGGTGGAGCCCGACGCCGGCTACTACGCGACGACGGCGATGACCGACCGCATGCTCGGCTTCCTCGCCGAGCACGAGGCGAAGCACGACGCGCAGCCGTTCTTCGCGTACCTCGCGTTCTTCGCGCCCCACTTCCCGCTGCACGCGCTGCCGCAGGACATCGCGAAGTACCGCGGCCGCTACGACGCGGGGTGGGACGCCATCCGCGCGGCGCGGCACGCGCGCATGGCGAAGCTCGGCTTCGCGCGGGGGCCGCTCGCGGAGCGCGAGCCGCAGCTCGAGGCGCCGAGCGGCAACGCCAAGCAGCGTGCGGTCCTCGGCGCGGGTGAGGTCGGCAACGCCGTGGCGTGGAGCGAGCTCGACGACGCGCAGCGCGCGTTCCAGGCAGCCAAGATGGAGGTGCACGCAGCGATGGTGGACCGCGTCGACCAGGAGGTCGGCCGCGTGGTCGCGTGGTTGCGTGCGCACGACGAACTCGAGGACACCGCGATCTTCGTGCTCTCCGACAACGGCGCCAGCGCGGAGATCCTGGTGCGCGGTGATGGCCATGATCCGGCCGCCGCGCCGGGCTCGGCGGCGAGCTTCCTGTGCCTCGGTCCGGGCTGGTCGACGGCGGCGAACACGCCGCTGCGCCGCCACAAGATCTGGACGCACGAGGGCGGGATCAGCACGCCCCTGGTCGTGCACTGGCCGCGCGGCATCGTCGCGCGCGGTGAACTGCGCAGCGCCCCCGGCCACGTGATCGACTTCGTCCCGACCCTGCTGCAGCTCGCGGGGCTCACGCCGCCGCCGCGCGAGGGCGCACCGGCGTTTCCAGGGCGCAGCCTCGTGCCGGCGTTCGCCGCCGACGTGTCGATCGAGCGCGACTTCCTGTTCTTCCAGCACGCGGGCAACCGCGCGCTGCGCGGGGGCGACTGGAAGCTCGTGGCGAGCAAGCCAGCGCCGACGGCCTGGGCTCTCTACGACCTCGCGACCGATCGCGGCGAGACGAACGACCTCGCGGCGGAGCACCCGCAGCGCGTGCGGGAGATGGCGGCCATCTGGGAGCGGGAGTGGGCGGCGCAACTCGCGCTGGCGAAAGACGCGCAGAAGAAGGCCTGGTGAGCGCGGTGCGAAACGGCCGCGCGCGCCCGGCATCGGATGCCGACCGATCATGCGACTCCTGCTCACCATCACGACCGGCGTGGCGCTGTTCACGCTTCCCCTCCCGTCCCAGGCCATCGAACTCCGCTCCGGCGAGATCGTCGAGGGCCGCGTGCTCTCGATCGACGCCGAGCGCGTGACGATCGAGGCCGTCGACGCCGACGCGCCGCGCCGGCAGGTCGCACTCGGCGATCTCGATCCGCGCGCGGCGTATGCGCTCCTCGCGCAGCGCACGGCGGAAGACGACCCGCGGGCGCTGCTGCAGCTCGGCGAGCGCAGCGCGAAGCTCGGCCTGCCATCGCACGCCATCGCGGCGTTCAAGCAGGCGGCCGTGCTCGATCCGCGCCTGCAGGTCTCCGTTGCCCAGCGCATCGCCGCAGTGCGGGCCGAGACGGCGCAGAAGATCGTCGTCGACGCGCAGACCGCGCTCGACGAAGGGCGATGGGCGGCGGCCAAGCTCAACGCGCAGGTGGTGGTCGACCGCTACCGCGACACGCCGTCCGCGGGCCCGGCCGCAGCGCTGGTGCGCGAGGCCGTGGCGCGCGGGCGCGGCGAGACCGCGGCCACTGCCGCGCCGGAGCCGGCCCTGCGCCGCGCGCTGGATCTCGCGCAGCGCCACGAGACCGCGGCCGATCAGATCGAGCTGCCGGCGTCGGTCGGCTTCACGGTGAAGGAGCAGCGCCTGCGCCAGCAGGCGGTCGCCCACCTCGAAGCCGCCTGGCGCGAACTCGGCAAGCTCATGCCGGAGCAGGGGAGCGCGGGCGCGGAGACCTTCGCCGCCGCCCGCGTCCGCGTGCGCGACAAGCTGTCGGGCCACTACGTCGCGCTCGCGCGCACCTTCGTGCAGCGGCGCAGCGTCAACCAGGCGGAGGAGTACAACGCCAAGGCCTGCGCGCTCGACCCGGCCGGCGGCGGCTGCCAGCACACCCAGGACCTGATCGTGCACGCGCGCCTCACCAGCGGCTACGGCTTCTGACGCGCGCCGCCTGACCTGTCGCTGGATCGTGCCGGCCCCGGCACGGATGCTTGCGGCGGTGAACCCCCGCTGCCTTGCTCTTCTCTTGATCTCCCTGGCTGCGTGCCAGGCGCCCGGCACCGACGCCCAACCGGACCGCCGCTACGAACTCGGTCGCGTCGGTTCGAGCGCCGTCGTGCAGCTCTACGCCGACGGCTTCGACGCGCTGCAGCCGAGCGACAAGATCCTCGCCTACCACCTGGTGCAGGCCGCCATCGCCGGGCGCGACATGGCCATCGACCAGCGCTTCGCGTACGCGCTGCCGATCCGCTACGTGCTGGAGTCGTTCTGGCTCGTGAAGGACGCGCTGCCGGCGGACGTGCGTGCCGAGGTCGAGCGCTACACGATGCTGTTCTGGGTGCACAACGGCATCCACGACAACCACAGCACGAGGAAGGAGCTGCTGCGGCTGACGCACGCGCAGTTCGACGCGGCGCTCGCGGCGGTGCAGGCCAAGGGCATCGCGATCGGCGCGGCGGAGTTGGCGCCGGCGAAGTCCACCGACGAGATCTTCGCCATCTGCACCGACCCGCACACCTTCGTGTCGATCACCGACAAGAGCCCGGAGGGCGGTGCCGACCCTGTCGCTTCGAGCTGCAACAACCTGTACGTGAACTGCGCGACCGCCGACTTCGAGAAGTTCGAGGAGCGCTACGGCCTCAACTCGCGCGTGGTGAAGGGTGCCGACGGCGTCCTGCAGGAGCAGGTCTATCGCAGCGGCAACGCCGACGTTCCGGCGGGGCACTACGGCCAGCAGATCGCCGCGGTGAACCAGCACATGCGAGCTGCGCTGCCGCACGCGCCGGCGCCGACGCGCAAGGCCCTGGAGCTGCTCATCCGCTACAACGAGACCGGCGATTCGGCCGACTGGCGCGCGTTCAACATCGCCTGGGTGCAGGACAAGGACTCGGTGGTCGACTTCGCCATCGGCTTCATCGAGGTCTACCTCGACGTGCGCGGCATCAAGGGCGCGTGGCAGGCGGTGATCTCCTTCCGCAACGAGGCCAAGACCCACGCCATCGCGGCGCTGGCGGAGGAGACGCAGTGGTTCGAGGACCGCATGCCGTGGGAGGACCGCTTCAAGAAGAAGGAGGTCAAGGGCATCTCCGCGCGCGCGATCTCCGTGATCACGGAGACCGGCGACTGTGGCCCGATCACGCCGATCGGTGTGAACCTGCCCAACGAGGCCGACATCCGTCGCGACTACGGCAGCAAGTCGGTCAACCTCAGCAACGTCGTCGAGGCCTACGACAAGACCTCCGGCAAGGGTTCGGCCACGGAGTTCGCGTTCACGCCGCAGGAGGCCGCGCGCGCCGCGCAGCACGCCGCGGCGATGGACGACCTGCACACCAACCTGCACGAGGTCGTCGGGCACGCGTCGGGTCAGGTGCTCGACAGCGTGGCGAACCCGGCCCAGATCCTCGGCACCTACTACTCGACGCTGGAGGAGGCGCGCGCCGATCTGGTGGGGCTGTACTGGATCGCCGATCCGAAGCTGAAGCAGATGGGGCTCGTGCCGGACGACGATGCCGTGCTCGCCAAGTACGAGGCCTACACCCGCAACGCGCTCGTGCAGCTCCGCCGCGTGCCGCCCGGCGGCAAGGTCGAGGAGGACCACATGCGCAACCGCCAGATGATCGTCCACTGGCTGATGCAGAACACCGGCGCGATCGCGGTCGAGCACCGCGACGGCAAGGTCTTCTACCGCGTGGTCTCGATCCCCGCCTACCGCGAGGGCTGCGGCAAGCTCCTCGCCGAGGTCATGCGCATCAAGGCGGTCGGCGACTTCAAGGCCGGCAAGAGCCTGGTCGAGACCTACGGAACGAAGGTCGATCCCGCCGTGCACAAGGAGGTCCTCGCGCGACTCGCGTCCTTGAACCTGCCGTCGGTCACCGGCTTCGTCCAGCCGGAGCTGAAGGCGAAGACCGACGCCGCCGGCAAGATCGTCGACGTTCAGGTGTGGTACCCCTGCGACCTCGCCGACCAGATGCTGCGCTGGAGCGGTCGGCGACGGTAGCGGCGGGGCCGGGTCGGTTCGAGAAGCGTTCGCGGACGGGATTGGTGAGGCGCGGCGAGAACCCGGGTCGTCAGTCGCCGAACACCGCGTCGAGAGTTGGTGCGCTGAGGACGGCGTCGGCCCAGCGGTCGATGTCTGCGGAGCTGGCGGTACAGAGACGTTCGACGACCGTGGCGGCGGGCGGGCCGAAGTGCTTGGTGAGATGGCCGATGACGATCAACTCCGCACGACGATGCGGGTGCTCCTTGCGGAATTGAAGCTCGCGGTCGAGCCCGCAGGCCCCGCCGCGACGGCCGCGCGTCACGACTCGGGGTCGGACATCTGCGCCACCGTTGGCGGTGGGCTGGCGGCGCCACCGTTGTCCAGCGGCGCGCGTTTCCCGGTGGCCCGGGTAACCTGCAGGGGCGCGGGGTCTAATCTGACCAGCGTTCTCCCCCTACGAGCGGGCCCCGGCCCGTCGTCTCTCTGACAAGAGTGCCCGCATGCGAGTACCCGTTCTCGGTCTGCTCCTCGCCCTGGTGCCAGTGCTCTCCGCCCAGGTCATCGAGATCTACCCCGGGAGCACCAACTTCACCTCCCGAGGCAGCCTCGGTACCGGCACCGGCGAACTGCTGCAGGGGTTTCACGCGTCGCAGTGGCGTGCCATCGGCAGCGTGGGTGTCCCCGGCGCGTTCCTCCGCGGCGTGCGCTACGTGCTGCAGGACCAGAACGCCGCTATCCAGGACGCCTACGAGGTCCTCGTGCGCTCGGGCACGGACCCCGCGGGACCGGCCACCGGCAGCCGCGGCGTCCTGTGCAGTTCGGGCGTGCTGCGGCTGCCTCCGGCAGCCGGCCCCATGGCTTGGACGGTGACCACTCGCTTCGTGACGCCGTGCGCCATCCCTAGCGATGGCTTCGTCGCCGCCGGGCTGTCGGTCGCGGCCAACCCCGCTTGGAGCGCCGACGGCTTGTCGGTGCACATGGCGACTCTCGAGCAGCATGTGGGCCCGCACCGCCAGGACCACGCCTGGGAGATCAACGGTGCGGCGGGCGCCGCCAATCATCCGGTCCCGCCACGCAGTTGGCGCATTGCCCTGCTCTCCGAAGGCCCCATCGTCCAGAACGGCGTGTTCGTCGCCGGTACGAGCGAGTTCATCCGCGGGGCGGGCGGGATGTTCCCGCCGTTCGGCACGCACGGCTGGTCGACGCACGTGGACGGGGGTCTGACCTACGGGAACGGCATCGCCCGCGTGTTCCTCGTGCCCCAACTGCTGCCGCAGCCGGTGCACGCGCCATTCATCCTCGGGTCGATCCACGCCGGTCCCGGCTCCATCCCGCTCGCCACGTTGTTCCTCGACGGCAACGGTCGCGCGGACCTGAAAGTGGCCGACCCGATCCGCCGTTTCGGGGCGACGGTCTGGATCCAGGCCGCGGTGATCGACAACAGCCTGATCCGGCTGGCGGTCACCAACGCGAACGCAACGACGTTCCAATAGCTGGTCCGCATCGTGCTGTGGACCGAGGACCTGCATCGCTCTATGACCACGCCATGCCCGCGCCGCAGCGCCAGGACACCCACGATCGCGCGGTGGCAGTCGATGAGTCGGGAAACTGGCGCGACGCGTGGATCCTCGCCCTCGTCGTCCTCGCGTTGGTCCTCCTGCTGCGCCAGCGAGCCTTCCATGGCTACGACGCGCAGCACGTGCTCGGCATGGTGCGCGACGGCTCCGACGCGAACTACAGCCACCCCCTCTACCTGCCGTGGATGCTGCGCTGGCATGCGTGGCTCGCGCCACTGGGGCTGACGCCGTTCCAGGCGCTGCGCCTCGCGTCGGCGCTCGGGGTGGCGCTCGGGGCGCTTTGGCTGCACCGGGCGAGCGTCGCGCTGGGGCTTCCGCGCACGGCCGCGCGTTGCGCGACGCTGCTCGCCTGCGCGATGCCGGCAGTGGTGTTCTTCGGCACGGTGGTGGAGCTGCACGGCGTGTTCTTCGCGCCGATGGGGCTCGCGTTCTGGTTGTGGGCGCGGGCCGTCGGGTCGTCGATGCCGAAGCCTGGCGTTGGCCGTTTCGTCGTGCTCGGCGTCGCCACCGCCGTCGCCAGCGGCGTGCACACCTCGGGGCACTTCCTGCTCTGGTTGCTGCCGGCGCTGGCTTGGGGGCTCGGCCGCTGGCCGGGTCTGCGCAAGTTCGGCGCGACGCTGGCCGCGCACGCATTGCTCACCTTCGTCATCGGCCGGTGCACGGCGGACGCTGCCGGAGCGTCGGGCAGTATGCGCGAGATGATCGACTCGGCGATCGCCTACTGGGGGCCGCGCGTGCCGTGGCTGCCGCACGAGGTGCTCGCCGTGTTCTGGCGCGAGTGGGGCCTGCCCTTCCTGCCGCTGTCGCTGGCGACGCTCGCGGCGCTCGGCGTCGCGGCGCGGCGACGGCTGGCGCTCGGGCTGCTGCTCGGCATCGCGCCGTTGCTCGGTCTTTCATGGCTGTTGTTGCACCGCGAACTCGACGAGCGCGGCGCGTACCTCCTGCCGTTTGCGTGGCCGGCGGCGGTGCTCGTGGTCGGCTGGTGGCCGCGGCGGGCACAGGTCGCGGCGATCGTCGGAGCGCTCGCCCTGGCCATCGGTCAGGTGGCGTGGCACGACCGCGCGCGCGACGATCCCAACTGGACCCGCGTCCTTCGCCCGGCGGTCGGGACGGACCGCGCGCTCGTGATCTGCTTCACCGCGGCCGAGGTCAACCAGACCCTGCGCGACATCCCGGCCGCCGTTCCGCGTCCCATCCACGCCCTGGCCGAGGCGATCCTGCGCGGCTACGAAGGCCTGTGCGCCGAGTTCGACGCCTGGGTCGCACCGTACCTCGACGCGGGGCACGCAGTGTGGATCACGCCGGAGGCCATGAAGCTCCTCGATGCGATGGCAACGCCCGAGGTGCGTCGCTTCCGGCAGGAGCATCTCGCACAGCGCTATCGCGTGGAGCCGTTCGCGGACGCCGGCTTCCCCGTCGTGCGGGTGCAGCGACGCTGAGGCGGCGCGGCGGCGTCGGCCGCGCTACATTCCTCGCCGTGCTTCCCAGGTCCCTCGCGCTCCTGCTCGCGCTGGCGTCGATCGCTTCGCCGGGCCTCGCCCAGCGCCCGGCCGCCGACGCCTATTCCTTCGCGGAGCGGGCCCCGCGGACCGCGGTCGAGAAGACCATCGACGCCCTTCTGCCGGCGGTGGTGAAGGTCCACGGCGCGTCGGGCCTGGCCACGATCCAGTCGTACGCGTCGGGGGTGATCGTCAGCGCGAAGGGGCACATCCTCACCCTCGACCAGGTGCTCCTGCAGGAAGGCCAGACCCGCGTCGTCCTCGCCGACGGCTCGGTGCACGACGCGCAGTTGCTGCCGGCGGAGAACAAGCTCGGCGTGCGCATGATGAAGATCGAAGCCGGGCGCGACCTGCCGTTCGTGCCCATTCCCGATCCGAGCGAGCTGCCGCACGGCACGTTCGTGGTGTCGCTGGGCAACAGCTTCCGGCTCGCGGAGTTCAGCGAGAAGGTCTCCGCGACGTTCGGCGTGCTGGTGGCGAAGGCCAAGACCGGGTTGCGCTACCGGCTGCAGGACGTCGACCACGACGGCGAGCTGTGGATCACCGACGCCACCAACAACCCGGGGCACGGCGGCGGCGGGTTGTTCACCCTCGAGGGGCGCTGGGTGGGCCTCAACGCCAAGCTTGCCCAGTCGCGCGAGACCAACACCGACATCTCGGCGGCGATCCCGGTCGAGGACCTGCGCGCGTACATCGAGCGTTGGACGCTGGGCAAGGTCACGAAGGACGTCGCCGACGATGCGCCGGGCGTGCCGGCCTTCCACGGCATCGTGCTCTTCGACCACGGCGCGGGTCGCACGTCCCCGCCGGCCTACGTCGAGAAGGTCCTCGCCGGCTCACCCGGCGCCGCGGCCGGGCTGCGCGCCGACGATCTCATCGTGCGCGTCGACGAGCAGACCGTGCGCACGTGCCGGCAGTTCGACGAGGCGATGGCCAGGCGCGCGCCGGGCACGAAGGTGAGCCTCACCTACAAGCGTGGGCGGGACGTGACCAAGGTCGACCTCGTGCTGGAGGCGGGCAAGTGAGGCGCGCTTTCCTCGTGATGTCTGGTGCGCTGATGGCCGCGCTGTCGGCGCAGGCGCAGGACCCGCTGCTCGGCGTGCAGGCGGCCCTGCAGCGCGCGGTCTTGCGCGTGTCGCCGAGCGTGGTGCGGATCGAGACCTTCGGCGGCGTGCGGCGCGACCCGACTGGCGCCGCGACGCCGGTGGCGGATGGGGCGGCGCCGGAGCGGCCCCGCGGTGGTCGGCGCGGCGGCGCGCCCGATCAGCCACCACAGCCCGGCCAGCCGCCCGCGCCGAAGCCCGACCCGAAGGCGCAGCTCGTGACGCCGGGCTTCCTCGCCGCGCAAGGAGCGACGACCGGCGTCGTGCTCAGCGCCGACGGTTGGATCGTCGTGTCGCGCTTCGCGTTGGCGTTCGAGCCCACCACGATCCTCGTCACGCTTTCCGATGGCCGCTCGCTGCCAGCGACCCGCAAGGGCGAGGACACGAGTCGCGGCATCGCGCTGCTCAAGGTCGACGCGACCGACCTGCCGGTGCCCGAACTCGTCGACCCGGCGAGCGTGCGCGTGGGCCAGTGGGTGGCGGCGCTCGGCCGGACTTTCGGCATCGCGCAGCCGAGCGTGCACCTCGGCATCGTGTCGGCGACGGGGCGGATCTTCGGACGCGCGTTGCAGCTCGACGCCAACACGTCCCCCGCCAACTACGGTGGTCCGGTCGTCGACCTCGATGGGCGAGTGCTGGGCATCGCGGCGCCACTGTCGCCGCAGGGACGCGATGCGGGCGCCGACTGGTACGACTCCGGGATCGGGTTCGCGACCACGCTGCACGACATCGCACCGTTGCTCGCGCGCATGCAGGCGGGCGAGGTGTTGCACCGGGCCTGGCTCGGCGTCGCGACCGACCCCAAGCATCCCGGACCCGGCGCGCGTCTGGCCAGCGTCGCGCCCGGTAGCGCGGCCGCCGGCGTGGGCTTGAAGGCCAAGGACATCATCCTGGAGGTCGATGGCGAGACGGTGCGCCACCACTTCCACCTGCAGATCCTGATCGGGCGGCACCTCGCCGGGGAGAGCGTCCACCTGACGGTTGCGCGCGGCGACGAGACGATGCGGGTGACGGCGTTCCTCGCCGCACTCCCGGAGGCCGAGCGCCAGGCGGAGAAGAAGGGTCGCGTCGACGATCCGCTGCCGTGGGAGCCGCCACCGGAAGGTGGCCGCCGGCCTTGAACTTCGGCCGGGGGTATCCCGCCGCACGCTCCGTATCGTCCGCGCATGGCTGCCTCTCCCTCTTCCATGTCTCGCGCCGTCGTCATCGCCGGCATCCTCACCCTCGTGCTCTCGGCCGTCCGCCTCTACGGCGAACTCGAAGGGTGGGACCCGAAGTACTTCAGCCGTGAGGCCGGCGGTGGCATGGCGCTCGCCGGGATCGCGTGGCTCGTGCCGATCTTCGGCCTGTGGTTCGGCGCGCGGCTGGCGCGCAACGGCAGGGCGCCGGCCCGCACTGGGCGCGCGATCGGCTTCCCCCTGATCGGCTTCGCCCTGATGGTCGGCGTGTTCGTCCTGCAGATGCGCGTGCTGAAGCTCGAAGGCACCGCGGCGTCGTTGCTGTTCTGGGTGACCGGCCCCGTGTGCGCGCTGTTCGGCGCGGTCGCGTGGCCGGCGATGTTCGCCACGAACCTCGGCTATGGCCTGCTCGCGCGCCTGCCGATCGTCGCCGTCACCTACTGGGCGGTGCGCGCCGGCTGGGACGTGCACCACGTCAAGCTGCCGCCCAGCTCCACGACCCTGGAGGCCGAGAAGGCCTTCTTCCTGTCGATGGCGCAGGTCACCCTGTGGGTGCCGTTCACGATCCTGGTCGGCGGCTTCTTCGGCGGGATCGCCGCGGCGATGACACGCAAGCGCTGAGCGCCGCGCGCCATCGCCTTGCGCCTCACGAACCGGAGATCGTCCAGCTCATGCAGTTGCTGAGGCTGATTCCGGTGAGGCTGCTGCCACACAGGACGATCCACTGCGACGACAGGGTGATGCCGCACAGCGCGTAGTTCGCGGGGATGGCGAGGCTCACGTTGCCGCTGCCGCTGCAGCCGACGCCGCCACCGAGGCCGAGCGGCCCGACGAAGGTCAGGATCGGCAGGGCGTGGAACTGACCGCACGCGAAGGGCACGCCCGGTGACATGCAGGGGCCGTTGCCGATGCCGAGGTAGCCGAGGCTGCCGGCCGCCGCATTGTTGACCGACAGGTTGAACGCCGGGTTGCCGGGGTAGGGCACCGTGCTCACGTTGTGCACGGGGGCGCAGCCCCCGCACGCGTTGTTGGCGCAGGGCTGGCCCGTCGACGTCGAGTCGATGGGGTGCACGCACAGGCCGATGAACGGGTCGTTGTTCAGGTTGTTCTGCGGGCAGCACGACACGAAGACGAACTGGTTGCAGTTGGCCGGGTTGGGGATGTGGATGCCGGTGGTCTGGCGCCCGTCGGTCACGTAGCAGACATGCTTGCAGGGATCCCAGGCCGCGCCCGTCGGCGTGCCCATCACGTTGCCGCCGCAGCGCGACGCCGGGAACCGGCAGATCACGGTGCAGGGGTTGCTGATGTGGGTGACGAACAGCGTCGCGGTGCCGGGCGCGGCGGGGTCACCGGCCGCGATGAAGATGAAGCCCTGGTCGTCGTCGACGGCGAGGCCGCCGGCGACGTAGGTCGGTGGCAGGAACGTGTTGAGCGGGCAGCGCGTGATGATCGTCCAAGGACAGGTCGCGCCGATCGTGTACAGCGCTCCGGCGGTGGTCAGCGCGTAGATGTTGCCCGACGGCTCGTGCATGCCGAGCCCGGTGATCTCGCCGCCCACCGCGGGCGCGAAGGGCGGGCACATGACCTGGCAAGTGCGCGCGTTCACCATCGCCACGCGCGGACCATTCGAGATCCACACGCCGCCGCGGCGCATGTCTTCGGCGGTGCCGCCGGCGAAGGGGGTCGCGGACGGGCCGCCGAGGAGGGCGCCGACCGTACACGACGCGGTCTGACACGAGGTCATGTCCTGCTGCGCGACGGTTTGGATGTTTTGGGTGAGCCCGATCACGCGCTGGGCGGGAGCCAGGGAGACGGCCGCGGTGGCGACCAGGAGCGAGGGGAGCAAGCGGTTCATGGTGTTGGTGGAACGAGGGTTCAGGCAGGGCGAGACTAGCCCCGGCGTTGGTGTCCGTGTGGCGGCCATCCGACGACTCAGTTGGAAAGAAGACGGATCGCAACATCGCGGTGCGGATTCACGGCCCGACCGGAGACAACCCGGATTGCGCTCGGGCGTGGGTAGCATGCGTCGATGTCCACCTCCTCCCGGCTGGCTCGGCTCGCGTGCCTCGGCGCCGCCGCGTGCTGCGGGGCGGTGCCGGCAGACCTCGCTGCCCGCCTCGGCGCGATCCCCGGTGCGTCGGCGCACGGCGAGCGCGTCGTGCTGGAGGTGGAACTCGCATCGCCGAACCTGTCGGGCCTGTTCGACGCGGTCCTGATCGCGCGCGTTTCGCCCCCCGCGGTGCGCGTGCAACTGCTGCCGGAACTTGGCGCGCCGATCCTCGACGTCGTCGCCGAGCCCGGGAGGGTGGCCGCGTTCCTGCACGGCAGCGGCGTCGCCGAGTGGCGCGGGGCAGAGGGCGATCCGCCGCCGGCGCTCGGACTGCTGTTCGGGATCACGCTCCTCGAGCAGCGCGCGCGCCTCGATCCGGCACGCGTGCGCTGTTGGACGGAAGGCAACCCGCCGCGCCTCGAGCTCACCGGTCTGTTCCCGGGGGTCACGCTGACCGACGCGGAGTTCGGCTCCGCCGGAGTCGGCGCACGCACCTTCCACTACGGCCCGGTCACCTGGCGCGATCGCCTCGCGACCGACCGGGGCGAGGTCGACGGCCCGGGCTTCTCGCTCCGTGCGCGGGTGCGGGAGCGGGAGGCGGCCGATGATCTGACCGACGCCGACTTCGCGTTGCGGGGGGGTGGCTGAGTTGGTCGCGCGTGCATTCGCTGCGCTCGCCGACCTCGGCTTGCGCTGGCGTGGAGCGGTTCTGGTCGGGCTGGTCGTCGCCACGTGCGGCGCGGTCATGGGCGTGCGCGGGTTCGCGATCGAGCCCGACATCTCGCGCATGCTCCCCCCGAGCCCGGAAGTGCGCTTGTTCCGCGATCTCGAGGCCCGGACCGCCGGCGGGCGCACGCTGCTCGTGGCGGTGAGCGGGCAGGGCGTGCACGACGTCGAGGCACGCATGGCGCGCCTGGCTGTGAGCCTGCGCGAGTCGGAGTACGTGGAACGCGTCGACGCGACGCGCGACGAACTGCTGGGGGCCGGCGGGATCGCCGCGGCGCCCGCGCCGTTGTGGTCGCTCGACGCGCAGGCGCGCGCGCGCGTGCAGGCGCGGCTGACGACCGAACGCCGCGCGACTCTCGCGCGTCTTCTCGACGAGATCGCGAGTGATCCGCTCGGCGGGCGCGACCTCGCGCTGGCCGACCCGCTCGACCTGCGCGGGCTCCTGCATGCGGCGGCGACCTCGGCGATGCCGGTGCCGCTCGCCACCGGCACCGACCGGCTGATCCTGGCCGACGGCAGCGTCGGCGTCCTGCGCGTGGTGGGTCGGCGGCCGCCGTACGATGCGACGTTCTCGCGTGCGCTGCTCGCCGACGTCGAGACGCGCATCGCGGGCGAGACCTGCGATCTCTGGGGCGGCTACGTGGTGGCGCGCGAACAGGCCGGGCGCATGCAGGGCGACCTGATCTGGTCGTCGGTCAGCAGCTCGGTCTTCGTGGGGCTGTACCTCGCCTGGGTGCTCGGCTCGTGGCTCGCGCCGATCCTCGTGCTGCTGCCGACGTGCCTCGCGGTGCTGTGGACCCTGCCGTTGGCGAGCGCGTGCTTCGGCCCGTTCAACGTGATCGCGGTGGGTGCGGCGGCCGTGCTCGTCGGGCTCGGCGTCGACTTCAGCGTCCACTACCTGGCGCGCTATGGCGTGGAACGAGAGGTGCCCGGTGCGTCGCATCGGCTCGCGACGGAACGGACGGCGCGCGGGATCGGTCTGCCGGTCCTGCTGGGAGTGCTCACGACGGTCGGTGCCTTCCTGTCGCTGGCGACGGGCGACTTCGCCGGCCTCGTCGGGTTCGGGGCATTGCTGTCGATGGGCCTCGTGCTGGCGCTGGTCCTGACGTTCGTGCTCACGCCGATGCTGCTGTCGTGGCCGCGCCTGGGCCGCCTGCGCACGCCGGCGAGCACAGTTGCGCGCGTCGGCGAGCGCGTCGTCAACGGTCGGGCCGGTGGGGTCGTGGCGGTGGTGCTGATCGTGGCCGGCGTGCTCGGGTGGGTCGAGACCTTCGGGCACGGCCTGCACTTCGACGTCGACGCGGATGCGCTGAGCCCGCGCACGAGCGCCGCGGCCACCACGCGCGTGCACCTGGAGCAGAAGCTCGGCTTCTCGCCGCTGCCCGTGACGCTGCTCGTCGATCCAACCGCGCCCCCGTCGAACCTGGGAGAGGGCGTCGCCAACCTGCGCGCGACGGGGTTCCTGGCGTTCGTCGACGGACCGCTGCACAACCTCGCGAGCCCGGCGACCCGCGCCGAGGTGGCGGAGGTGCGGCGCGCGACTCGAGGGTGGGTCGAGGCGGCGCGGCAAGACCTCGACGACCTGGGGTTCACGCCCGCAGAGTTCGACGCGAGCCTGCGCCGCTGGGACGCGCTCCTGCAGGCGGACCCCGCGCCGATCGCGGAGCGCTTCGTCGTCGCGCATGCCGAGGCCTCGCGCGTGGCGCTCTTCTGCTACCCGCGGCGGGCCGTGCGGAGCGAGCGAGACTGGGATGAGTTCAAGACGGCGGTGCGCGGGGAGTTCGGCGACGCGGTCGGCAGCTTCGGCTCGTACACGCTCATGCGTCAGGTGCGACAGGTGCTCGTGCACGACCTCCGTACCTGCGCGCTCGCGTCGCTCGCTATCGTTGTGGCGGTCACCCTGCTGCTCCTGCGCGGGCACTGGCTCGGGCTGCTGGCCGTGGTCCCGGTGTTGCTCGGCACCGGCATCACGGTGGGCATGCTGTCGCTCCTCGACGTGTCGCTCAACCTGGCCAACTTCGTGGTCGTGCCCTTCCTCATCGGGATCGGGGTCGATGACGGCATCCACATCGCGAGCCGCCTCGGCAGCGCCGGCCTCCGCGCGCCGCTGGGGGAGACCGGGGTCGCGGTGTGGCGGACCTCGGCGACGACCGCACTGGCGTTCGGTTCGCTGGTGACATCGAGCAGTCCCGGGCTCGCGTCGTTGGGCCTGATCGCGCTGATCGGCGTGCTCGCGAGCTGGGCCTGCAGTGCGCTGGTGCTGGTGCCGTTGGCGCGGTGGTTGGGCGGGAAGGCCGCGCGTCGCTAGTTTCCTCCGGTGAGGAGTTTCCTGGTGCGGGAACAAGCGGACTGGCATCGCTTGCTCGTGGCTGCCCCGTACCTGAGTCCCGCTACGTCGCCGCCCGGGGTCGGCTGCTCGATGCCTTCGAAGCCCAGCCGTTGCATCAGTTCCGCCCGATCACGGCCTCGCCCGCGTTCGACACCACGACGCCGAGCGAGTTGGCGCCAGGGTCGGAGGTCCACGCCTGCACGAAGAGCCGGATGCCGAGCAGGCCCGCCCCGAGGTTGGGGAAGGTGCCGGACGGGACCCGATCGGGGTCTGCGCTCGCTCCGGCGGCTGCGGCTACGATCGCGGCCCGCATGGTGTGCCGCGCGCTGATCCTCGCCGTCTCGCTGTCGCTCCTCCCCGCCCAGGAGCAGGGCGTCTCCGACGGCGTCGCCGAGGGCACCGCTCTCCTGCAGCGGCTCGCGAAGGCGCACGCGGAGGTCGCGCATATCACGGCGAGCTACGTGCAGCGGCGCACGACGAAGCTCGTGAAGAAGCCGCTCGAGTCCAGTGGCGCGATGGCGTTCCGGCGCGAGCCGGGGTGCGTCGTGTTCCGGGTCGCGGCGCCGCGCGTGGCGGTGATCCGGCTCGACACGCGCCACTACGAGGTCTACCGCCCGGAGCAGGCGCGCCTCGAACGCTTCGTGCTGCCGTCGGACGAGATGCCGCGGCTGCTCTTCGATGCGCTGGCGCTCACGGAGACGAAGCTGAAGGAGCGGTTCGCGATCGCGGGCAGCGAGCCGGTCGCGGATCGCGCGGGCGTGCGTCGGGTGCGCCTCGTGCCCACCGACAAGAAGACGCGCGGCGTGGCGGCGCAGGTCTCGCTCTACATCGACGCGGCGACCGGACGCCTGTGCGGCTTCGGCTACACGGATCCGCGCGGCGACGTAGTGGAGGTCGAACTGAGCGACGTGCAGACCCCGAAGGAACCCGCGGCGGAGACCTTCGAGCTGAAGGTGCCGGAGGGCACGCGCGTCATCGAGCAGAAGATCCCGGAGCCGGCGGCCAGCGAAGGAGCCACGGCGGATCCGAAGCAGACGCTGCCGTCGACCGGCAAGTGATTACACCGCGGTCGGCTGCGCGGTGAGCACCGGCGCGAACGCGCGGCCGGTGACGTAGTCGGAGAAGGTCGGCTTGCGGCACGTCGGCTCGATGCCGAGCAGCGCGAACGTGCCGTCGCGCACGCTCTGGAAGATGCCCAGCACGCGTTTGGTGGTGAACGCCTGGCTCGTCGTCGGCAGGCCGACGTGCTTGACGCAGCCGACGTTCTCGAGCGGCTCGGCGAACACGCCGGTGTTCTGCGCGAAGTAGGCACCGCTCGCCTGCAGGTGCCGCCCGGCGTGCGCGAACAGGCGACCGAAGTGGCCCAGCGCCTCGAGGACGAAGGTCTTCTCGCGCAGGTCGCTCTTCACCCGCTCGAGGTCGAGGTGATGGTCGAGCATGTAGGCGTGCAACCACAGGTCGTAGTAGCACAGGATGTCCAGCTCCCACTTGAGGCGCAGCAGCGGGTAGCAGCCGAACGCGACGTACTGGTCGCGGTACAGGAGCAGGTTGGCCTCGTAGCGGTAGCGCAGGTACTGGTCGTACAGCTCGCTGCGCTCGCGGAGCGCAGCCGCGTCCTCACCGCGGGCCTCGCGCTCGATCAGGTCGGTGATGTAGTCGTTGCTCAGCGCGATGAAGTCGGAGCCCGGCGAATAGAACGGGTCGGTGAACGCCGCCGCCTCGCCGGTGGTGGCCCAACGCTCGGCACCGTCGAGCACGCGGGTCGTGCCGTAGGCGAGGTGGCCATAGGCCACGAAGTCCATCAGCTCCGCGGGCGCGAGGAGATCGGCGATGGCGCGATGCTCGGCGAGGAAGGCGCGGAAGCCCTGCTCCTGCAGCAGCTTCTTGTCGTAGTGCGGGCAGCGCTTGTCCATCACCACGCCGACGCTGATCACGTCCTCGCCGAGCGGGATGAACCAGATCCAGTAGCCCGGATAGACGAAGTGGATCGTCGAGAGTCGTCTCGACGTGTGGCGCACGCGCGCGCGGAACGCGGGCGCGTCGATGCCGTCGATGTCGACGACCTTGCGATAGCGGGCCCATGACGCGGCGACGCCGTGGTCGGCGATCGGCACGCGCAGGCCGCGGTGCTTGGCGATGAGGCTCGAGCGACCCGTGGCGTCGATCACCCAGCGCGCCGTACACGCGCGGCGGCCGGCGGCATCCTCGACGTCGAAGCGATGCAGGCCACCGTCGGTGGCGAGGACGAGGTCGCGCACGGTGCCGAACTGCAGGTCGATGCCCGCGGCGGTGTTCATCCGGCGCAGGTCCTTCTCCAGGCGCTGGCGGTCGAGCTGGAAGCTCGGGTGGTAGGGCAGCGCCTGCGTGCCCATCTCCGTCATCCCGACCAGCGGCGTGCTGCGCGTCTCGTCGTCGAAGAAGAAGCGCAGCCCGTTCTTCGGCAGGTGCTGTTCGTACAGATACGTCGACAACCCCTGCCGCCGCAGCATGTGGTTCACGAACAGCTCGACGGTGGCCTCGCCGACCTTGAACGAAGTCTCTGGGTTGCGTTCGAACTGCGCGACGCGCAGCCCGGGCACCTGGCGGCGGAGCTGGCGCGCGAGCAGGCTGCCGGCGAGGCCGGCGCCGAGGATGGCGACATCGAGCGGGTCTTTCATGAGGCGATGCGTTCGAGGACGAGCCAGGCTGCCGCGCCGCCCGACGCGAGGCCGGCCAGCAGGATCCGACGCGCCGTCGTGGGCAGGGGGCCTTGGTGCAGACGGACACCGAGGATCGGCGCCGTGAGGCCGGCGGGGAGGGCAGAGCTGGCGCCAGCGAGGATCGCGAAGGCGGCGCCGAGGTTGCCGCCGCCGTACTCGCCGGTGATGGCCTTGGGTGCGAACAGAGGCGGCAGCGTCTCGCCCCACACGTGGCGCAGGATCTCCGCTTCGAGGCGATCACCGCCGACGGCGCCCGAGGCGCTGCAGACGACGGCGTGGATGTCGGTCGGGGCGAGGCCCGCGCGCGCGAGCCCGCGTCGCAAACGATCGCCGAGCGCGACGGCACCGTGCCCCCACGCGGCGCGCGGGGCGGTGGGGTCGAAGGCGCGCACCCACGCGCGCACGCGCGCGAGCGGCGTGGCGCCGCGTGCACGGGCCGACGCTTCGCGCTCGAGGACGCACACGGTCGCGCCCTCGCCGGCGACGAAGCCGCGGCGGCGTGCGTCGAACGGACGCGGGCGGAGTTCGCGGTCGGCGTCGGCGGGGCACAGGGCGCGCATGCGCGCGAGGACCGCGTGCACGAGCGCGCCGATCTCGTCGACGTGGCCGGCGAAGGCGAGATCAGCACGCCCCAGCGCCACGTCGTTGCTCGCCTCGATCAGGGCCAGCACGCCGCCGGCCTCGCGCTGCACGACGGTGGCGTTCGGCCCGCGCGCGTGGAGATCGATGGCGATCTGGCCGGCGGGCGCGTTGGCGACGCAGTCGGTGAACAGGAAGGGCGACGCCGCGCGCGGCCCGGAGTCGAGGATTTCGGCGAGCAGGCGCTCCGTGAACACGCCGGCGCCGAACGTGGTCGCCATCGCCACGCTGCGCACGGTGTCGGGCAATGGGTCGGCCGCGAGCCCCGCATGGGCGAGGGCCATGCGTGCCGCGGCGACCGCGAACCGCGACGGGTCGCTCATGCGGCGGGCCTTTGCCGGGGACACGAACTCGGCGAGGTCGAAGTGCGAGCAGCCGGCCTTGCGGGTCACCGAGCCACGCCGGCGGTAGCCTTTGGGGTCGTCGAGTTCGCAGGTCGGCGTCACGCCGCGCGCGAGCGCCTCGCCGAGCGCATCGAGCCCGATGCCGAAGTTGCCGACGGTGCCGACTCCGGTCACCACGACTGTCGCCGGGACGCTCATGGGGCGGTGAGGCGGATCACCAGCGCGCAGTTGTTGCCGCCGAAGGCGAGGTTGTTGGAGAGGGCGACGCGGGCGCCTTCGAGCCGGCGCGGGGCGTCGTGCACCAGGTCGAGGCCGAGCGCCGGGTCGGCGGGACCATCGCCCGCCGTCGCGTGGACCTCGCCGTGTCGCAGGCCCAGCACGCAGACCACGGCCTCGAGGCCGCCGCAGCCGCCGAGGAGATGTCCGACCAGACTCTTGGTCGAGGTGACCGGGATGCGCGCCACCGAGTCGCCGAACAGGGCGCGCAGCGCGCGCGCCTCCGCGACGTCGTTGTGGGGAGTGCCGGTCCCGTGCGCGTTGATGAAGGCAACCGCCGCCGGCGCTTCCCCCGCGTCGGCGAGGGCCCGCTGCATCGCGGCCAGCGAACCGCTGCCGTCGTCCTTGGGCGCCGACATGTGGTGGGCGTCGCAGCTCGCGCCGGCGCCGGCGAGTTCGGCGAGGATCGTCGCGCCACGCGCGCGCGCATGGGCGAGCGTCTCGAGCACGAGGACGCCCGCGCCCTCGCCCATCGAGAGGCCGGCACGCGCGGCGCGGAAGGGCTGCGCCGGCGCCGGATCGACCGCCCGCAGCGAGTTGAAGCCCGCATACGTCGTCTCGCACATCGCGTCGGCGCCGCCCGCGATCGCGACCTCGCATTCGCCCGCGCGCAGCGCGTCGAGCGCGGAGGCCAGCGCCATGTTCGCCGACGTACAGGCCGACGAGCTGGTCACGACCGGGCCGTGTGCGCCGAGGTCCTTGGCGACCGCGTCGCCGGGTCCGTTGTTCTGGTGCGACGCGACCGTGCGCAGGCCGAGCGCATCGCCGTCGCGCAGCCGGCGCAGGAAGCGCTCGCCCTCGAGGAGGCCGCCGTTGCTGCTGCCGAGGAACACACCGGCATCGCCCAGGTGCGCCGCATCGAGCCCCGCGTCGGTCACCGCCTCGCGCGCGGCGAGCACCGCGAAGCGATCGCCGCGGCTGAGACCAGGATCGAGATCCTGCGTCGCTGCGTCCGGCACTTGCGAGCCGAGGCGCGTGCGATGACCCTCGACGGCGAAGACCGAGACCTCGGTCATCGCCGGCTGCGCGGCGCGCAACCCAGCGAGCAGCCGTTCGACCCCGTTCCCGAAGCCGCACACCGCGCCGATGCCGGTGATGGCGACCGGCGGGCGAGCCTCGGGCAGCGGGCGCGTGGTGGTCACATCCCGGGGGCGGCACTCAGCCGCGCGTTGACGAAGTCGGCGAGCGCCTGGGCAGAGCCGAACACCTGCCGGCCCACCTGATCGTCGGCGATCTGGATGCCGTATGCCTTCTCGAGCGCGACGACCAGCTCCAGCGCGTCGACGGAGTCGAGGCCGAGGCCCGCGCCGAACAGGGGCGCGTCGTCCACGATGTCGGCCGGGGTGACGCCGGGAAGGTTGAGACTCGTGATGATCAACTGCTTGATCTCGGCGACTTGGACGCGATCCATGCGAGGGCGGGGATTCTAGGTCTGGTGACGTCGTGGTGAACCGCGAAGCGGCGCTTCCCCTGGCAAGATCCTGCCGCTCACGCCTCGGCGAGCGCCCGGGCGCGCATGCAGAACTCGTGCAGCCCGGCGGGGTCGCGCGGCAGGTCGGGGTAGCGGCGCAACTGGGCCAGCAGCACGTCGATGGTCGCGTTGGCATCGGCGCCCGCCGAGTGCGCGCCGTCGAGATCGCGGCCGCAGTAGTGCCGGACAGCCGCCGTGAGGTTGCGCGGTCCCATGAGGAAGCGGTCCCACGTGGTCTCCTTCGCGTTGAACACGATCTTGGCGTCGACGAGACGGCGCGTGCCGAGGTCGAACTCGCCACCGTGCCGGCGGCACTCCTGCTGCCACAGGGGAAGGTCGAAGCCGATGGAGTTGAACCCGCCGAGATCCGCGTCACCGATGAAGGCGACCAGCCGGTCGAGGATGCGGCCCAGCTTCGGCTTGCCGAACAGGCCTCGCACTTCCTCCGTGCGGATGCCGTGCACCTTCGCCGCCTGCTCCGGGATGTCGATGCCGGGGTCGACGCGCTCGACGAGCTGTTCGCGCCGTCCGTCCGGATTCAGGCGGACGAGGCCGATCTCGACGATCCGATCGGTGGCGATGTCGAGCCCGGTGGTCTCGAGGTCCAGGAACACGAGGGGCTTGCCAAGCTGCAACTCCATGGCGCCAACGTATCCCCGCACGCAGCGGCACCAAGACCCGACCTGGGTCCCCAACACCGCGAATCGTTGCGTGGCGCGCGAATCAGGCGATGACGCAAGCCTGTGGTTGCCCGGGGTTGGGGCCCGCCTTCGGACAAGAACATCGCCGGCGGCCCTTTCTGGCGTCGCGTAGCGACGCAGCGACCCGTCGGGTTGCGGCCGCCGGTCGCGATGGGCCCGGCGGAGAATGCTTCTAGCTCCAGCGAGCCTGCAGTCGATCCAGCTCGGCGGTCCAGTCCGCCACCGACGGCCGATCGTGATCGATCGCCGCGAACTCGCGCAGGAGATCGAGCTTCTCGTCGCCCGGGATCATGCGCTCGGCGAGCGGAAAGAAACTCGCCTCCTCGTGCGCCATGTGGCGCTCGATCCGATCGCAGTAGGTCTTCGCGACGTGTGTGAACGCGGCTCGTCCATCGGCAGGAAGATCGTGCGTCGGGTCCCAGAAGAGGGTCAGCATGTACACCAGTTCGCGCGTCTCTTCGTGGTCGCGCAACAGCTCGCCGACGCCCTCGGCGTCGTCGTCATCGCCGCGCGCGGCCAAGGTCACGAGGAGCAGCGACTCCTCCTTGCGGTGATGCTGATGCTCCGCGCACTCGCGCAGGAAGCGGATCAGGGTGGCGAGGTCGTCGCCCGGCAAGCGAGCGCCGCCCGCCACGGCTTCGGTCATGCGCGAGAGGATCGAAGCCGCCCGGCGGATGAGGTCGTGCTCTCGGCGGAGAGAGTCGGTGACGACGGCTCGGAGCGGCACGGGCTGGCGTTTCTCGCGGGGCGGGCTTCTTCGGAACGGCATGCGGGGATCGGGGCAGGCGGCTAACCCGCTGCTGGCGCGAAGATTTCCGCGTGTCGTCCCCAGCGCGTTCCCCCAGCCTCAACTCCAGCCTCGGTCGCGGGTTGCGGCCAGACTCAGCGGGTCCGTTGCAACTGGAGCCAGAGTCGTCCGTCGTCGCGCTCGGTGTGCAGGCGCGTGAGCTGCAGCATCGCGAGGATGGCGTCGACGCGCGCATCGACGAAGGGGGCAGGGAGGTCGGCGACGACCACCCCCCCCGGCACGAGCTTGTCCTGGAACTGCCCCAGGAGATAGCGGACGAAGGCATCCGACGGCTGGTGGCCGAGGACGTCGATGCACAGCGCCAGATGGTACGTCTGGCGGTTCACGCACTGCAGGGTCAGCCCGTCGGAGAGCGCGAAGCGGCAGTTCGACAGGCCGCCTGCGGTTTCGTGCGCGCGCGCCAGCATCTTCGGGCTCACGTCGACGGCGTGTACTTCGCCGCAGGCCGCGCGCGTCGCCGACACGAGGCGACCTGCGCCGCAACCGAAGTCGAGCACGCGAAACTGTCCCGCCGGCACACCGACCGCTTCCGCGAATGCGGGCAGGTGTGTCGCGACGCGCCTTGCGAACAGGGCGTCACCGGACGCGCGGAAGGACTCGGGCGTCCAGTCGGTGCGGTCGGGACACGAGGCGGCGAACGCGTCGTCGGCGGCCTTGCGATCCCACTCCGCGCGGAGCCGGTCCATGGGCGATTCGAACGGCACCGGCATGCACTACTGATCGGCAGGGGACAGCCGCTGGATCAAGCGGAGGTCTGGACGGGGCACGGCGGGAGTATGGCCTTCTCCCTCACGACGGCGAGCACGAAACGTCGTGCGCGCTACTTGCCTGCCTCCGCGGGTGGCGGGAGCAGACGTGCGACCCTGTCGATCGGGATCGCGTAGCCCATGTCCGGCGCGAGGGCGCCGGCGGAGATGCGCTGCACCCGGCAGACCACGCCGATCACCCGCCCCGCGCCGTCGGTCAGCGGGCCGCCGCTGTTGCCGGGGTGTACGGCCGCGTCGACCTGCAGCCAGTTGGAGACCGCGCGGCTGAGGATGCCGCGGAAGCTGGAGACCACCACGCGGTCGCCGTCCTGAATGGCCATCTTGCCCAGCGGGAACCCGTGCAGGTAGACCTCGGCGCCGGGCGCGGGGGGTTTCGTGTCGGTGGTGAAGCCGGCGAGATGGGCCATGCCAGGGAAGGGCTCGATCGAGAGCAGCGAGAGGTCGTCGTCGCCGTCGGTGAGCACCTTGAGCAGGCGGGCGGGATGGCGCTCGGCGCTGTTGGAGAAGACGACGGCGTAGTGCATCTCCGGGACGAGCCGCTCGGTCTCGTCGATGTCGTAGCTGCGATCGAACCCCGTCGGCTGCACGACGTGCGCGTTGCTGACGATGAGCCCTTCGGGCGAGATGCAGAACCCGGAGCCGCTGCTCTCCTCCTCGACCAGGGCGGCGTCCTCGTCGAACGTCACCTGCCCGTCTTCCTGGCCCGGAATCTGGCGGCGGCGCAGGGCGAGCCCGGTCTTGCTGCTGCGGTACCGGATCTTGGTTTCGACGAAGACCACCGCCCGCTGCACGCGCACGACTTCGACCTGTCGCGCGTGATCGAGGGTGAGTGGATCGAAACGGGCGAGAGCGGTGTTGGTCTGCGACAGGTCGGTGCGCAGGCTCGCGAGTTCGGCCGACGCCGATTCCTCGTGCTCGGCGAGCTGCTGGATGCGCGCCTGGAGCGCGGTGCGCTCCGCCTGCAGGCGCTCGCGCTGGGCATCCCACGCCGCACGCTCCTTCTCGATCAACTCGGCGTTCGAGACCACCCGGCTCTGCAGTTCGGCGTTGAGGCGCTCGAGGCGCGCGACCTCGTCGCGGCCCGACGCGTGCACGGCGTACGCGGAGCCTGCGACCACGATCACGCCCGCGACGGCGGCGACTCCGAGCCAGCGGCGGGACCGGCGCTCGCTCGTCCGCACCAGCTCGCCGACGTCGGCGTCTTCGGGGAGCCCGAGCGCGCGGCGCACGCGGAACACGGTCGTCTCGCTCAGCTCCGTTCGGGGCCGCGGCAACGAGACCACGTCGACCACCGTGGCTGGACCCGCCAACACCGTGTTCTCGATCACGAACTGCGGCCCCTGGGCGCCGAGGCGGATGGTGTCGCCATCGTGCAGGCGCTTGGTGGAGACGGCCTTGCCGTTCACGTAGGTGCCGTTGCGCGAGCCGAGGTCCTCGACCACGGGCGTGCCATCGGTGTCGATGCGCAGGCGGGCGTGGTGCGCGGACACGTGCGGGTAGGCTTCCGCGGCGAGGCAGACCTGATTCGTGGCTGCGCGGCCGAGCCCCAGACCATCGGCCCCGATCTCGATCCTGGGCGGAAGACCGTCCGCCTCGATGGGCTTGAGGGTCCAGGCTGCGTCGGGGGTGCGGTTCACGGGGGGATGATAGCCCGCGGCGCCGCCGGTGCGCGCGTCACGGATTCTCGAGACGACGCGCGGGGCGCACGCCGCGTCTCTCGCTGCGCGCGTCGCCCGGGTCGGGGCTGCGGGCGGTGGCCCGGCAACGATCTGGACCATCGCGGTAGCTGCCGCCGCGATGGGGTTTCTGCAGGTGCTCCGGCGTCGCACGGAGGCCATCGCCCTGCCGCACGGGGACGGTGTACGGGCCATAGTGATCGCGACACCACTCGCTGACGTTGCCGAGGATGTGGTGCAGTCCGTACGGGCTGGGCGCGAGGGCGTCGACCGCGGCGTGCACGAGGAAGCCATCCGCGAACGTCTCGTCGCGACCCCAGGCCGCCAGCGCGTCCTTGGCCGCGAAGTTGATGTATCCCTGCAGCGACTCGACCGTGTCGCCGGTGAACCATCGGGTGTGCGTTCCGCCGCGCGCAGCCCATTCCCATTGCGCCTCCGTGGGGAGGTCGAGGCCGAGCTGACGCAGGGCGTCATGGCACTCCTGCCACGTGATCGTCTCGATCGGGTTGGTGAGTGTGAACTCCTGCGCGCCTGCGGCCGGGCCACCCGCGACGTAGTAGCTGGGGTTCGTGCCCGTCCAGCGCTGCCACTGGCCCTGGGTCATCTCGAACTTCGAGAGGAAGAAGGGATCGAGCCGCAAGCCGTGCACGGGCTGCTCGTTGGGCGCGGCGAGTGGATCCTGGTTCAGCTCGCTGTCCGGCGCAGCGCCCATCGCGAGCGTTCCACCGGGCAGCAGGACGAGCACGAGGCCGGTCTCGGGCGTCATCTGCAGTCTGCCGTCGGCTCCGCGAGTGGCGGGCGCTCCCGTCTGCAGGTGCGCGAACTCGAGCAATCCCGACTTCGGATCGGCGCCCAGGGGGACGAGTCCCATCTGCGGCGCGAGGACCAGGGCCTTGTCGTCGCGATCGCGGTATGCGGGGGCACTGGCCGCGGCGGCGATCGCGGTACGCCAGGCCTCGGCGTGTTCATCCAGGGAGCGTTGGCCGAGCGCGCGCGCCTCAGCGAGTCGCCAGCGCATCTTGGCCACGAGCGCTAGAGGATCGTCGGCCTGGTCCAGGTCGGCGAGCAGGCGGGTGAGGACCGCGTGCTTGATCTGGACGTCGGGATCGTCGAACGCGAACGTGCGACGCGTGGCGACCAACGCCTGAAGCTCGTTGCGCTGCGCCTCGAGCGTTGCGCGCTCCGCGTCCGGCACGGTGCCCGCCAGCCTGGCGACCAGCGCGTCGAGCTCCGCCAGCCGCGGATGGGTCTCGCGGTCGGCTTTCGCTTCGGCCTCCGTCTGCGGGCGGGCGAGGACGCGGAACCGATCGCGCACCATCGTGATCAGCGGCCGCTGGGCGAGGATCGTCTCGACGCGCGCGAGCCAGCGCTCGATGTCGGGCACGAGGCGCGGCTCGGCAGGCCAGAGCGTCTCGGATGTGGTCTGCAGCTCGACGAAGAGCGAGTGGGCGAGGAGCGCGTCGTTCTCCTCGATCTGGCGCCGCCGCGCCTCGCCTTCGGCGTCGGCGCGCTTTTCGCTCGACAGCGCGCGCGCGAGGGCTTGTTTGGCCTGTTCTTCGCTAGCGAGGGCACGCGCCTCGCTCGCCTTGGCGAGGCCCTCGCTCTTGCGGGCCAGGGCCTCGTTCTCCCGCGAGCGCTGCTCGTTCTCCTGGGCGCGCGTGCGTTCCTGCTCGGCGGTCCCGAGCGCCTGGCGGAGTTCGACTTCCTTGGCGCGCAGCTCGCTGTACGCGATCAGCGCGAAGACGAGGCCGACCGCCATCGCCACCACGACGGCGGCGATCGTGTAGACAACGGCGCGGTTGCGACGCACGAACTTCCGGAGGCGGTACGAGACGCTCGGTCGAGTCGCGAGCACAGGCTCGTCCTCGAGGTAGCGGCGGACGTCCTCGGCGAGGCTCCACGCCGACTCGTAGCGTTCGGTGCGCGACTTCGCGATCGCCTTCATGACGATCCAGTCGAGGTCCCCGCGCAGCACGCGCGCGAGGAGCTTCGTGTCGGTCGAACGGGTCTGCGAGATCTTGGCGGTCGCTGCGCCGAGAGTCGTGATGCGCGTGCTCGGCAGCGGCGGATCCACCTCGCGGATCGTGCGTTGCATGCCGCCGTAACCCTGTTCGCGGAGTTGCTGGGACGAGAACGGCAGCACGCCGACCAGCAGCTCGTACAGGATCACGCCGAGCGAGTACACGTCGGTGCGGATGTCGATGCCCTGCTCGGTCATCTCCGCCTGCTCCGGGCTCATGTACTCGGGCGTGCCGATGATCCGGCCGTGCTCCGTGAAGATCGACTGCTCCGTCAGGCGCTGGTTGGTCGCCTTGGCGATGCCGAAGTCGATGATCTTCGGCGTGGCGCGATCGTTCTGGAACATCACGAGGATGTTCGTGGGCTTGAGGTCGCGGTGGATGATCGCGCGCTGGTGGGCGTGGTGCACCGCTTCGCACACGTCGATGAACAGGCGCAGGCGCTGCACCGTGTTGAGCGTGTGGCGGTCGGCGTGCTCCGTGATCGGGACGCCGGGCACGTACTCCATGACGAAGTACGGCCGCCCGCGCGGCGTGGTGCCGGCGTCGAGGACCTTGGCGATGCAGGGATGGTCCATGAGCGCCAGCGCCTGCCGCTCGGCCTCGAAGCGCGCGATGACCTCGCGCGTGTCCATGCCGAGCTTGATGACCTTGAGTGCGACCGTCCGGCGCACGGGCGCGGTCTGCTCGGCGCGGTACACGGAGCCCATGCCACCCTCGCCCAGCGTCTCCATGATCCGATAGGGACCGATCTCCCGCTCGCTCTCGACCAGCGTGTCTCCGCGGTTGCCGGGTCCGACAGGAGTGGATGGTGTTGGTTTGGCTCGCGGCTGGCTGGCGCGGGTCATGCCGATGTCAGAGTCGGCGAGGTCGCCGGCGCCGACCTTGAGCGCGGGCTGCGCCAGGAACTCGCCGGCGCGATCGTGGCTCGCGAGGAGACCTTCCACCTGGGTGCGCAGGTCTGCGTCGTCGCCGCAGCGCTCGGCGAGGGCGTCGGCGCGTGCGTCGGCCGGAAGGTCGAGCAGGTCGTGGAAGATGGCCTTGACCTGCTGATAGCGAGTGGAATCCATCGAGTGGGTGCCTGCGGCCGGTCGGTGAGGAAGCCTGGGTCGCCACCCTACCGGTGGCACCGCGGGGGAGTGAAGGGAAGGATTCGCCGCGCGGGGCTTGCGTTCGCGTTTTGTTTGGCTAACGTGCCCCAAACCTAAACCGAAAGGCAGCCTAACGATGACAACACTCCCGACGCATCGTGTTCCGCCCGCCAACGTGTGGTACGCCCGGCCTCCGCGACCCGTCCGGACTCCGATGGCAGGTCGATCCGATCAGGCCGAAGTGTCCGCTGGCGGGGCCTGGTCGATGGTTCAGGGGCTTCGCGTCCGACCGGTCCGCGCCCCCGTGACTCCTTCGGCGTCTTCTTCGGCGCGTGGCGCGACTCCGACTGCGATCCCTCGCGGCGAGCGCATGGAGGGACGCTTCGTGGTCTCGCTTCGCGCTCCTGCGACAGATCCTGTGGAAGCGCGTGTGTCGAGGGGTGTTCCGGCGGTGGTGCCGTTGCAACCATCACCAGAGAGAGCGGATCAAGTGCGGTCATCGATGGGCGTCCTCCGGCCCGATTCGAGCGAACGGCGCTCGCTGGCTGCGGAGATGTTGGGAGCGGGCGTACTGTTGGCGTGCTTCGTGTTCGCGGCGCTCGTGTTCTGAAGCGCGTCCGTGTCCCTCGTCGCCTCTCGTTTTCCTTCCCGTTGTCCGGCCTTCCGTTCGTGGTTGTTCAACTGCCCGTCCAAGCGACGCGTGATGTGAGGATCCCATGCCAATCATGCTGACCGAGCGCCAGATCGCGGTGCTGCGCTTCTTCCGCGACTACCGCAGCGAGCACGGGATCTCACCGACGCTCGACGAGGCCGCGCAGGCACTCGGGGTCAACAAGATCACGATCCATGAGCACCTTCGCCACCTGGAGGCCAAGGGCGCGATCGTTCGCGAGCCGGGACGGTCGAGGGCGGTGGCGGTGATCTTCGATCCCGACGGAACCGAGGACGCGGGACGGGACGAGCCGTCGCTTCCGCTGCTCGGCCGCATCCGGGCGGGGCAGCCCATCCAGGCTGTGGAAGACCGGGAGGAGTTGCGTCTGGTCGATCTCGTGCCGACTGGCGACGGCGTGTTCCTCCTCGAAGTGCGCGGCAACTCGATGATCGAGGACCACATCGCCGATGGCGACCTCGTCGTGGTCGAGTCACACAAATCTCCCCGCAACGGCCAGATCGTGGTCGCGATCCTCGCGGGGGAAGAGGCGACGCTGAAGCGCTACTACCGCGAGAAGAATGGCGTCGTCCGCCTTCAGCCGGCCAATGAGACCATGGCGCCGATCTTCGTGACGGACGTCGAGATCCGCGGCATCGTCAAGGGTGTGATCAGGCGCTTCCGTTGAGTCCGGACACGGGTGAGAACAGCACGCCGCCGTTGCCGCCGCCCGGTCGACCGCAGCGCGGCCCGTACGTTGCCCGCTGCGCCGCCGGCAAGCACGCGTGGTGTCGGTGCAAGCGGAGCGCGACGTATCCCTTGTGCGACGGCACGCATCGTGGGTCGGAGACCACGCCGCTGAAGATCGTGCTCGACGCACCCGCGACGGTGATCTGGTGTGCGTGCGGGGAGACGCGAAACGCCCCCTTCTGCGATGGGAGTCACGGCTGCTGACGGTGGGCGTGGCGCATCGGGAGCTCAGGCCTCCGCGAGCCACGCGCGTCGCACGGCCTGTTGCTCGGCAGCCGCGTCGGGAAGCACATCGATCTTGTAGGCGGGTCGTCCGGTCGGGGGTTCGGGCGAGACGAGCAGCTCGCGCACGACGCCCTGGCGCGCCACCAGCAGTGCGATCGAGGCGGTCTCGAGGGAGACGGCACGCAGGGTGTCCTCGAAGTTCGTCGCCGAGACGCGCAGGCCTTGCAGAGCGAGGATCTCATCGCCGGGTGCGAGCCCGGCGCGGGCCGCGCGTCCCCCGCGCAACACGACCGCGACGTTGGTCGTGCCGCTCCGGAGGTCGAGCCCGAGGTCCGGTGCCGCGTCCGTGCCTGGCGGCACTGCGACGAGGCTCAGGCCGGCCCCGGCCAGCACGGCCGCGAAGTCCGGGTCGAAAGGTCCGTAGACCAGCTCCGCGACGAGCGCGACGAGATCGCGACCGGCAGCCCACGAGACGGCCTCGACGACGTCGTCATGCGTGAAGCCTCGGTGCTCGAGCCATGTCCTCTGCCAGAGGCGTGCCATGGCGTCGTCGAGACTGCGCTGCGCCTCCGTCGCCGAACGGATGGTCAGGTCGAGACACATGGCGGCGAGGCCGCCGTTCACGTAGTAGCTCTGCGACGAGTTCCGGATGTCCTCGTCGGGCCGATAGAACTTGATCCACGCGTCGTAGGAGCTGTCGGCGAGGGGGTGCACCAGGCGACCGGGCGTGCGGTGAGCGTCCGCGATGTTGTCCGCGACGATCTGCAGGTAGCGATCCCGCGTGAGCACGCCGGCGCGCCGGCAGAGGAGATCGTCGTAGTACGCGGTGAAGCCCTCGGCGACCCATAGCAGCCGTGTGTGGTTCTCGCGCTCGTAGTCCAGGTCCCAGAGATCGGCGGGGCGCATCCGCTTGACGTTGAACACGTGGAAGTGTTCGTGCGCGACGAGGCCCATGAACTCGCGATAGCCCTTGCCCTGGGCGAGGGCGGTGCGAGGCACGAGGAGCACGGAGCAGTCGGCGTGTTCGAGTCCGCCCCTCGCCCCGTCGCTGGCGAGGGTCAGGAAGTCGTACCGTTCGTACGGGAGCGCGGTGACCCCGAACACACGCGCGGCGTGTTCGACGACGGACTTCGCGTGGGCCGCGAGGTCGGAGGGTGGTGAGAGCGGAGCAAGGCCATCGAAGACGAACCGGTGCGGGCGGCCGAGTGCCTCGAACGAGATGACGGTCGCGTGCGCGGCTGCGAGGGCGGGGGCATCGACCAGCGCAGGGTACGACGCCGCGTGCAGGCGCACGCGGTCCTCGAGTGTCGAGGTCGGCAGTGGGCACCACAGTTGCCAACCCGCAGGGAGCAGCACGTCGATGTCAGCGCTCGCGGCGGGCTCCCCGACCGGCCACAAGAAGAGGCTCACCCCATTCCAGAACGCGTGTTCGGAGGTGAGGTGCGCGGTCCGCACCGACAGCTCGTGCGCGTACACCTCGTAGGTCACGACGATTCGCGCCGTGTTCGCAGCCATCGTCACGCGGTAGCGGTTCTTCGCCGACTTCGCCACGGGCAGGCATTCCCCGCTGTCGGCATCGCGGGCGCAGAACCCGACGAGGTGGCGCTGGTGCTCGCGGATCAGGTACGAGCCCGGAGTCCAGGTCGGGTGGAAGAGCTCGAGTGAACGGTCTCCCCGAGCGTCGATCTCGAGCGCGACCCGGAAGCGACGCTCGTGCGGCTGGCGCGCGTCCACCGAGAAACGCAGGCGGGTCATCTCCGTGGAGGCGGCGACGGGGTCGATGGGCCGGGGGCCATGGTCCGCGTGCGGCAGGTATCCGGTTTCGCGAATGAAGTGGTACGCCCGAGAGGATTCGAACCTCTGACCTTCGGCTTCGGAGGCCGACGCTCTATCCAGCTGAGCTACGGGCGCTCGATCGTGTGACTCCGCCGGTGGAGGCGGCTAGATAGCAGCGCATCCTCTTATCGAGACCCCCCCTCGAAAACAACCCGGTGGGAACGCACCCCCGGCTCGTCAGGCGGGGGTCGAATCGGTAGACTCCTTCCTCCCCCTCCCATCCGGTTCCGGCCCGCGACCAAGAACCCAACTCGATGATGGCAGTTTCCCGACGCACCATGTGGGTGACTCTAAGCTTCGCTTGCGCGGCGATGACCTGGGCATCCGTGCGGAACGAGAACGTGGTTCGAGCAGCGTCGGGGGCGGACCCTTTCCGCGACACGGACGGCGACCTCGTACCGGACATGCTCGAGTGGGTCGTGTTCTCGGATCCGACGCGAGCCGACTCGGATGGCGACGGGCAGGACGATTTTCTAGAGATCACGCAGCACACTGCGCCGTTCGCATTCACGGCGGCCAAGCCGTTCGATCACGAGATGCGGCTGCTGGTGTCGGAGTTCAACGGCGCCGAGGACGGCCAGGGTGAGATCTGGTTGCACTGCCTGTTCCGCTTCGCGAGCGGAATGCCGAGCATCGACTGGTTCCTGCCGCAGATCCACACAACCGGCGTTTCCGTGCCCATCGGGGAACTCTTCGGCCAGACGCCGTTCCGGATCACGATGCTCCCAGCGAACGGTGGTGGGTCGTACGCGGTGCTCACGATGTTGCTGGCGCGCACGAGTGAGTTCGCGCACCTCCTGCCCTGCACGGTTTCGGCTCGCGCGTCGGTGGGGGGGCGAGTGTTCGTCACTGGAAGCTACGTCATGAGCGTCGGAGGCTCGGCAACTGCGCTCATGCCCGCGGGCCTGGATTCCATCTCGGACCGGTTCATGCTGCAGACGCTGTCGGACTCGTCGTCTTCGAGCTCGTTCTTCCGACGCAACAAGGTGTGCGAGATGGAACTGGCCGTCATCGGCTCGACCCCAGGGGGACACATCTGCGAGGTGAACCGTGCCGCGTGCGAGCCTGCCAACGGGTTGAAGTGCAACGTGTCGTGCGACCAGTCGGCTGGGGCGATGATCTTCGTCCCGGACGGGCTCACGACCATCACCGGGGGCTGAGTGCGTCCGCCGTGGGCGGATCGCACGAGCGACACCCGGTCCTCGGTGGCTCACCGGCCCCAATCCACGGAACATCTGGCCGTGTCGATTCCGTCGCAGCGAGCGTGGACCGCCCGTTCGATGACCCGGATCATGCCGAGGTGCGGCTGTGCCAGGCGCCGGACGATGATGCGTTCGAGGCGGCGTTCGAAGCGCTCTACGCCAAGTACCGCGATCGCGTATACGGCATAGCGTACCGAATCACGGGCAACGCCGCCGACGCCCTGGATGCCGTCCAGGAGAGCTTCAGCCTCGTCTTCCGCAAGATCGCCAGCTTCCGGGCCAGCTCCCTGTTCTCGACGTGGCTGTTCCGCTTGGTCGTGAACTGCTCGATCGACCAGCTCCGATCTCGCCGGCCGCGCCGGGCCCCGACCAGTCTCGATGGTGCCGGGGTCGATCCGGAGGCGGCCGATGGCGATCCGGTGGCTGCCGCCAACGTCAGCGAGATCGGCGAAGTCATCCAGGCGGCGCTGCTCGAACTGAGTCCCAAGCTGCGTGCAGTCCTCGCCCTGCGCTACCTCGAGGGCATGAGCTACGAAGACCTGGCCTCTGCTTTGGATGTGTCCTTGGGAACGGTGAAGTCGCGGCTGGCCCGAGCCCACGTCGCGCTCGAGCAGGTGCTGCGAGATCACCCTGCCCTTCGGAGCTTCCTGGGAGATGAAGTCGCATGAACACGCTCTCTGCCCATCGGCGGCGCATCGCCGGGGCGGCGGCCGCTCTCGACTCGATGACGGCGCCACCGCCACCCGACGACCCTCAAGGGGCGCGCATCCGGGCGCTGGCCCGGATCCTCCGCGACCTGCCACGACCTCCGGCGCCGCCGGAATTGCGCAGTCCCGCCTTCCTGGAAGAGATCTTCGATTCCGCCACCCGCGCGTCGGCCAGCGCGATAGGGGCCCCGCTCCTGCGGGCCGCCTTCGAGCCTGCGGTTCCCGCGCGCGATGTGGCCTGGGTTCCGGTCGACCATTCGCGCGTCGGCCACCTCATCCTGCGCGCTCCTGCCCCTCGCACTCCTGGCTGGCTGTGGGCTCGGATCCGATCCGATCTCGAGGCTGCACGCCCAACCAAGGCGTGGCGTGGCTGGGCTTGGATCGCCGCCGCGGCAGCCGTGATCCTGCTGGGCTTTTTGGCCGGCTACGACGGAACACCGCGGCCACCCGAACTCGTCTTCCAGTCGGTCGACCGACCACTCACTCTGGTCGGCCATCCCTCGGATCTCATCCGGGAACTCGGCCGCTGAAGCCACACCTGTCCTCTCTCTCTCTCTCTCTCTCTCTCCCTCTCTCTCTCTTCCTTTTCCGGTTTCCCTGCGTCCGCTGATCTTGGATGGCAGATCATGCGGGAAAGCGGCCCTGGCCTCTCGTCTTCGTCATCACCCATGAGCTCCTCCCCGAGGATCCCGATCGCTGCGTGCCTGACACTCGTCGGGCTCCTCGGGGGACGAGCGTTGGCGGGTCAGACGCCCGTTGCTCCCGGCGGCATCACCCCGACCGAAACGGTGCTCACGCGACTCCAGCGCGCCGCCGAACGAGGGGACTACAAGCTCGTCCAGGTTCGTCGGGTCCGGGGGTTCTTCCAGAGCCTGGGTCGGGGTGGCGAATGGGTGGGTGCCGTCGAGACTCTGCTGCATCGCGGCGGGCGTGCTGGTGTGTCGGAGGCCTTCGCCGTCGATCTACTCGGACTCGAGAACACCGTCCTCTCCCCGGTCCAGTTGGCCCATCGGAGACGGGTGTACCAGGGCCAAGCCGACTTCCTGGTTCGCCACCAGAGCTTCCGGGTCTTCGACGCGCATCTGGCGGCGCAGCTCTATCGCGTGACCTTCGTTGGTCAGGCGGTCCGTGCGCAGCGTCCTTGCCTTCGCATTGCGGTCGTGGCGACCACGCAGGATCGTCCGAGTTGGTTGATCGACGTGGATGTCGCCACGGACTACCCGATGTACTGCGGCGAGTTCTCGTCTCGCGGTGAGCTCGTGGCCGAGCTGGAAGTGCTCCGCGCCGACTTCGGCACCGCTGCCCAGATTCCCGCCGGCTCCGACTGGGTCTGGACCCCGCGGGCCAGCATAGTCGAGACGGCGACGGTGTCGGATGCGGTGGCGCGGCTGCGCCAGGCGCAGGTCATCGAGCCGAGCCCGACCTCTGTGGGTGCGAGTTACCTCTTCGATCGTGCCCGCGTCCTGACCGATCCGCTCACCGGCGAGTCGACGCTGACGCTCATCTACACGGACGGGATCGACAGCACCTTCGTGACCCAGCAGACCAAGCCGCCGATCGCCGACAACGGCAACGTGGCGCGCGTCTTCAACGACGCTGGCATCACGCAGGTCAGCTTCCAGCACAAGTCGACCGAGTTCTTGGTCATCGGCCGGCACGCGCAGGTGCGCGAGATCGCCCGCCGGATCTTCGCGCAGGCCGTCGCGACGTTGTGAGCAACCTCGCCCGCACGCGGGCGACGACGCTCAGGTCGGTCAGACGGGCTGCGTGGCGAACATGCAGAAATCGTCCACCAACCGGCCGCTCTGCATCAGACGCTCTTCCTCCGCGAAGATCCGCGCGAGCACCAGGTTGTGGTCCCAGCGCTGCGGGTGGTACGAGTGCACCTGGTACATGAGCACCGGTTGCAGGAGCGCGCTGCCGCCGCTGGCGTAGCCGAACAGCTCGAAGCCCGCGTCCTTCAACGTGGGGAGCAGCTCGTGTGAGCGCACGGCCTCGGACGGATCGAGCGCGATGACCTCCTCGATCGGCGGGCGGCGCACGACGTCGTGGTGGGGGCGGTGTTGCTTCGGCACCAGCTCGGCGAGAACGCGCGTTCCCTCCTCGACCTGCGCGTCGGTCCACTGGAAGCGGGGTGGGCCGATGTACTCCTGACCCAGGATCACGCCACCGGGGCGCAGCGCGCGGCGACACTCGCGCCAGAATCCCTCCAGCCGTTCGATGTGATGGAAGGCGCCCATCCCTGCGATCGCGTCGAAGGAGCCGGCGTCGAGGTGGATGGCGTTGAAGTCCTGCTGGATGAACTCGACGTTGCGGAGGCCCTCCCGTGCCGCAGCCTCGCGGGCCATCGACAGCGCCTCGGTTGCGATGTCACAGCCGACGATCTGCCGATCCGGCAGGGCGCGGGCCAGTGCGCGCTCCTTGGCGCCCGCGCCACATCCCGGCGAGAAGACGCGCGCGCCCGGCGGCGTCTTCGTCCTGAGTTCCGCGACCACGACGTCCAGGTGTGGAGTGATGTTGCCGAACGCGCGCAGCGACACGTAGGCAGAGACCAACGGATGGTCGAGGAAGTTCTCGTGCTTGGCGCCGGGATCGGCGTGTCGCTCGTTCCAGTACGCGGCGGTCGTGTCGTTGGCGGACATCACGTGCGGAGTGTAGCAGGGGCATTCGGCCGAGCGCCGTCGCGTTGACGCGACGTGCATCGGTCGACGACGACGGTCGCGTCGCATTCCTCGGACGGTCGGAGACCGGAGCACTGGTACGAGGACCAAGCCTTCGGTCTCGAAGCTTCCGCCCGCATCGCCGGTTGAGGAATCCTCCGCGCCCGCTTCGACATCCTGGCACGCATGGTGCTCCGTGAGGTTTGACGGCCCTCCGCAGGTCGTCGCTCTCGCCCATGGAATCCAACGACAGCCGCAACGAATCCGGACGCCCGCAGGGCCTCAGCTCGGCCGAGTACCGAGCCAGGCTGTTGACCAAGCTCAACTGCCTCATCGCTGTGCTCGAGGTCGCGATCGCCAAGATCACGCGCAGCATCGACGTGCCGGGTGCCAACGAGGAGCGGCTCGTACGGATCCGGGTCAATCTCGAGAACACGCTCGCCATCTGCAACCGCGCACGGCAGACCCTCGAGAAGAGCGGTGCCGAGATCGGTCACGCCACCCAGACCAACCTTCCGGCGACACTCTCGGGTCGCCACAAGATGACCTACCGCGACTACGTCGAGCTCTCCAGCATCGACGAGTACCGCAAGTTCCGAACCCTGGCTCCCATCCAGCCAGAGGACATCGCCGCCACCGACCTCGACGGGCTGGTGGATCGGCTGCTCGGATCCTGACCGACTCACGACTCTCCCACAGCCACAGAACGGCCGCCGGCCCCAACCGGCGGCCGTTCGCCTTTCCCGGGTCCTCCGTCAGCGGATGACGGCGACGAGCCGGTCGAACAGCTCGGCGTCCAGTCCCGACTCGCGCAGGATGAGCGTCCCCTCCGCGTCGAACGCCAGGAACAGGGGTACGCCGCTGAACAGGTGGATCTTCTTGTTGAAGCCCATGCTGGCCGGGAACACGCGGTACTCGACCTTGTGCTTGCCGGCGAAGTCCTTGATCGCGACGACCTTGGCCGCCTCGTCCGAGGCGCGCTCGAAGCTCGCCGCGAGGACGTGGGCCTTGTCGCCGGCCGTCGTGTGCAGCTTGTTCAGCAGCAAGGCGGTGTTCGCCGCCTCTGAGTCCCACGTGGTCGTGAGCGCGAGGAACACGATCTTGCCGCGGAGATCCTTGAACTTCAGCTCCTTGCCGTCGATGTCCTTGGCTTCGAAGTCGAAGCCCTTGTCGCCGTCGCCGGGCTTGAAGATCGCACCCGCCGGCACGTCGCTCCGCGGGGCGGCCTCCTCGACGATCTCCTCTTCGATCTCCTCGGCGCCAGCCTCGCCTCCGGCGCCTTTGTCATCCCCCAGCGCTGGCATTCCCAACCCCTGGCGGACCCAGCGCTCGATCACCTTCTCCTGGCCGGCCTCGAAGCCGACGTGCATCTGCTCGAACTGCAGTCCCTTGCCGAACATCAGCAGGGTCGGATAGCCGCGGAAGCTGGGGACTTGCCGTTGCGTGGCCGGATCGCCAAGCGCCAGGGCGTACGTGATCCCGTGGTCGGCTGCGAACTTGCGAGCCGTCGCCAACTGCTGATCACGGGGGCCGCGCTCGTAGTTCACGCCCACGATCTCGAGGCCGTGGTGCTTGTATTTCGCGTACAGCCGCTGCAGGTGCGGCACGGCCTCCTTGCACGGCCCGCACCATGTGCCCCAGAGGTCGACGATCAGGATGTTCTCCTTGAAGTCTGCGGCGCGCAGCGCACCGCCGCCCAGCTTCTCGAGCTCGAACGTGAAGTTCTCGATCGTCTGCGCGCGCGCGAGGGCGCCGAGCGCGAGGACGGTGCAGACGCGGATGGCGTATCGCATTTGAGGTTCGCTCCGTGACCGTGCGTGGCGAGGGCGCGAGCTATCATGGCCCGCCCCCGAGACCTTGGAAAGCCGGCACCCGTGCCGGCACCATCGAGTGAGAGATGCTCCGCAAACTCGCCCTGGCCATCCTGTCGTCGTCGCTCGTCCTCGCGGTTCCTGGTCAGGTCGAGGCGGGCGACGCGGCGACGCGCGATCGGCCCCTGGAGAAGATGCGGTCGCTGCTGCAGCAGCAGCCCACGCACGCGGCGATCTTCGATCGCTACTTCACGCTGCTGGTGAACGGCAACGCGGTCGATGCCGAGATCCGCTCGCTCGAGGAGAAGCTCACCAAGGATCCTGACGACGCTGCCGCGGCGATCATCCTCGGCAAGGTGTACCTGCGGATGGGCAAGGAGGAGCGCGCCCTCGAGGTGCTCGACGCCATTCCCCAGAAGACACCCGACGTGCAGGGTGTGCTGGGCGACATCTATCTCAAGCTGGCGCGTTTCGACTTCGCGGTGCGTGCCCTCGAGGCCTCCATGCCCGTCGCCCGCACGTCGGAGGCGAAGGCGGGCGTGCTCGAGAAGATCGGCAAGGCCCAGCTCTCCGTCGGCCGCAAGGACGCCGCCCTCGCGGCGTGGCGCAGCATCGGCGAGTTGGACGGCGGCAAGGTGTTCCGACGCCTGCGCGTCGCCGAGCTGCTGGCGGAGTCCGGTCTGTTGGACGACGCCGCCAAGGAGTACGAGCCGCTGCTCGCGGAGACGGAAAACGATCCACCTCAGCACTGCGCCGTGCTCCGTGCCGTGGGAGGGTTGCAGGAGCTGCGTGGTGATCTGCCGACCGCTCTCGCGACCTACCAACGCGTGCTGGCGCTGACCGACCGTGGCAACTGGCTGCGCAAGGAGGTTGAGGGCCGGCTCGTGCACATCTACCGGCGCACGGGTCGTCTCGACGAACTCGTGGCCCGGCTGGAGGAGCGGCTCGCGGGTGGAGTCGACGACCTTGCCACGGTCGAGATGCTCGCGGCGGTGTTCACGGAGATGCGCGCCCTCGACCGGGCCACCACGCTGCTGGCCAAGGCATCGCCGCGTTTCCCGAAGGACGTTCGTCTGGCCCGTCGCCTCGCCGAGCTGTTCCTCGAGCAGGATCGCGTCGACGATGCGATCGCGGAGTACCAGCGCATCCTGTCGGTCAAGCCCGACGAGCTCGAGCTGTACCTGGAGGTCGGTCAGCTCTTCGCTCGCAGTGAGCGGCTCGCCGAGGCGAAGAACCAGTGGGAGAAGGCCCTCGCTCGCAACCTCACCGACGCGACCCTCTGCACGCGGATCGCGACGATGTACGCGACGTGGCACCGCTACGAGGACGCAGTCCGTCTCTACACGCGGGCGATCGAGCTCGAGCCCGATGCGATGCCGCGTTATGTCGATCTCGCCGACTACCACTTTGCGCAGGACGACAAGGACGCCGCGGTCGGGGTCCTCGACAAGGCGCTGGCGCGCGCCAGGGGCAACGCGCGTCGGCTCGAGGCCCTGGCCGGCACGCTGCGCGAACACGAACTCGGCGACCGCACGCTGGCTTGCCTGCGCGACTGGCTCGCGCTCGAGCCCGACAACGCGGAGGCGCGCTACGGACTCGGCGATCTCCTGCTGACGACCGGGGCCGTCGACGAGGCGCGAAGCCTGTTCTGGGCCGTCGTGGATCAGGACGACCGCGGCAGCGGCCATCGCTCGATGGCGGCGAACACCCTGGTCGACCTCGCCGCGCGCGCCAAGGATCTCGACGGTCTCGTCGCGGAGGCCGGCCGGCGCGATACCGCTGGCGCGTACTTCGTGCAGGGTCGCGCCCACAGCCGGCAGCGTGACTTCGAGCGCGCGATCGCCGCGTTCCGCAAGGCGCTCGACAAGCAACCGGCCGACGGGCAGGCGCGCGTGATGCTGGCCCGGCTCCTCGCCGAGGACGGTGAGTTCCAGGCTGCCCTCGGCGAGTACGAGCGGATGGCCATGCTGTCCGCCAGCGAGCGGCGCCGACACTTCCGTGAGATCGCTCGCCTGCACCTCGAGCTGTTCGACCTCGATGCCGCGATCGAGGTCTGGCGTACCGCGATGCGCGACAACCCCGACAACGCCGCGGTGTTCGTCGAGGTGGGCAAGGAGTTCATGGACATCCAGCGGGTGCAGGATGCGCTGGAAGCCTTCCAGCAGGCGGTTCGCCTGCGGGCCCACGATCCCGACGTGCAGTTCCGTCTCGCGGGTGCGCTGCGGCAAGCGGGCAAGCCGGAGGAGGCGGAAGAGCAACTGCTGTCGGTCGCCAAGACCGCCCTCGATGGCCGCGATCGCGAGCAGGCGCGCGCGCGCTGGTTCGAGCTGATCGGCGAGCAGGGCACGCTCGAGAAGCGCTTCGACGAACTGCGCGCGAGGACGGAGGAGAATCCCTACGACCTCGACGCGCCGCAGCTGCTCGGCGACCTGTACATGCGCACGGGTGACTTCGTGCTCGGCCTCGAGATGGTCGAGAAGTCGCTCGCGTTCCAGCCGCGCAACCGGGAGCTGATCCTGCGCCGGGCCGAGCTGCTCGAGGCGCTCGACGAGTGGGAGAAGGCCCTCGGAGTGCACCGCCAGCTCCTCGAGTTCCCCGACGCCGAGCGCGACGTGCACCTCGCCGGGATGGGGCAGGCGCTCTTCGAACTGGGCCGCGCCCAGGAGGCCAAGGAGGTCTTCCGCCAGATCCGCGATCGCGGGCGCGTGGCGAAGCTCTACGCCAAGTACGAGCTGCACGACGAGGCGATCGAGTACTACCAGCGGGCGATCGCGCGCAGCCCGGGCGACGTCCGCAACTACGTCGCGCTGGCGAAGGATCTCGTCAAGCGCAACCGGCGTCCCGAAGCACTGGCCGCGCTCGAACGCGGCCTCAACGTCAAGCCGTACCACCGCGAGGCACTCGAGGAGATCGGCAAGCTCTATGTGCAGGAGGGCCGACGCGACGAGGCCGTTCGCGTCGGCATGCGCCTGTTCGGGTTGCGTGGTGAGCAGACCGAGAAGGACCGCCGCGAGGAGTACGAGGAGGAGAAGGAGCAGCAGCGCAACTGGTACGGGTCCGGATACCAGGCGTCGTTCGGCCAGCAGCGGTTGTCCTCGGCCGAGAACTACTTCGAGGAACGTGGGCTCGGCCAGGAGTGGGGAGCGATCCTCGTCGCGGAGGCGAAGCGGCGACCGGCCGACGAGACGCTGCTCAACGCGGTGCAGAGTCACTACGGCTGGCGCGACAAGTCGGCGGCGAAGTTCGCAGCCTTCCTGCGTGAGATCCTCGCCGTCGACCCCTCACGCCTGCGCGTGCCGCCGGGGAAGACCGCGCGTGGCTACCTGCAGGGCGTGGAGGCAATGCTGGTGCGGGTCTGGCAGGAGGACATCGTCGTCGCCGAGCGCCGGCTCGGAGAACTGACCGGAGACGGCGTCGACGTGCTGCGCGAGCGTGCGACCTTGCTGCGCTGCATCGGCAAGCTGGACGAGATGGAGTCCGTCCTGCGCGCAGCGCTCGGGCGGGATCCGCTCGATCCGATCTGCCTCGGTCTGCTCGTCGAGCGTCTCCTCGAGGCCAAGCGCTACGACGACTGCGTCGCTCCGCTCCGCGCGCTGCTCGCGTTCTGGGAGAGCGATCGGGGCGTCGCCGCTCGCGCCGAGCTCGACCGTGTCTCGGAGGCGCAGTTCAGGACGCAGCGCAAGAAGCTGCTCGATGACCTTCCCCGCCGCATCCGGCGCCGCATCACCGACGCGGAGATGCTCGCCGTCGGGCAACGGGTCCGCACCGCATCCTGGTCGAAGGTGACCAGCTTCAGCTTCGAGGAGAGCGCGCCGGAGCCGCTGGCCGTGCTCGGCCGCCTCATCCGCGTGCACGGCGCCCGCAAGGACACCGCCGCGCGCGACGCGGCCGTCGCCGAGGCGCGCCGGCTCGCCACGACGATCGGCGAGCGCAGTTCGCTCGGGACCGTGCTCTTCCAGGAAGGCGCCGACGCGGCGGCGCGCGAGGTGCTCGCCAGCGTGCTGGCGGAGGCGGAGACGATCCAGCAGGACGCGACGCTGGTGTACTTCTGGCCGCAGTTCCGCGGCAGCGTCGCCGCCGCTGCGCGGAGCTACGGCGAACTGTTGGCCCGCGACGGGAAGATCCTCGACGCCTACCGGTTCCTACGCGACAACGGCCACGGCGAGAAGGCGGAGCTGATCGTCCGCGAGCACGCGGCTCTGGACGATGTTCGCGCCTGGCTCGATGGCGGCCTCGCGAAGGCGCGTGAACGCCTGGTGGCGGCGCGCTCCGCGGGCCAGGCGGAGATCCGTGCCGTCGAACTCGACTACCGCGACGCCGTGATCAAGCTCGCCGACTTCCACATGGGCGAGAAGGACTTCGTGAAGGCGGAGGCCACCTACCAGGCCGCGGTCGAGCTGATCCCAGACGACCTCGACGTGCGCAAGGTGCTCGCGCTGTTGCGCCAGCGTCGCGGCGACGCGCAGGCAGCGATCGCGACCTACGACTCGATCATCGAGGTCAAACGCCGGCGGCGTCGCGCCAACGCCGGCGATACCGGCACGCCGCCCACGCGACTCGTGCCAACGATGCCCGGCGAGTCGTCGCAGTCGACGGTGACGAGCGGCGGCTACTACGGCGGCGGTTGGTCACCGTACGCCAACCAGCAGTTCGACGTGGCCGAGGACTACCTCGCGATCCTGCAGATCCATCGCGAACGCAACGACCAGGAGGGCGCCCTCGATCTGTTGCGACGCCTCACTCGCGAGGACCCCGCGACCTTCCGCAACATGGGCTGGCAGGTGCTCGACATCGTGCGCAACCAGGACCTCGGCAAGCGCAAGCTGCCGATCCTCCGACTGCTGCGCGGCGTCGTGGCCAACGACGAGTGGCTGCAGCTCGAGTACGCACGGGCCTGCTCCGAGGAGGGTGAACTCAAAGAGGCCAAGCGGACCCTGGAGAAGCTCATCGCTGCCGGCACCGGCGGCAACGACTGGTACATCGAGGAGAGCAACCGCGAGCTGGAGAAGGTCGACCAGAAGCTCGGCGAGCACCGCAAGACCGTCGATGACCTGAAGGCGCTCGTCGACGCCGAGCCGGAGAACGTCCGGCAGCGTCTCAAGCTCGCGGAGCGGCTGCGCAAGGAGTTTCGTTACGCAGAGTGTCTCGAGCAGGCGTTGGCGATCGTCGAACGCGCTCCGTACATGATGCGGGCCAAGGAGCTGGTGGTGGAGACCGCCTCGGCGACCGGCAAGGACGACGTCGCGCTCGCGATGATGCGGCGGGTGTTCTCGGAGTGCACCGACACCTGGAAGAAGCTCGACCGCGGCGTGAGCCTGGCGACCTGGCTCTACGGCGACGGCAAGCGCGACGAGGCATTCACGCTGATCGAGGGTCTCGAGACGGAGTCGGGCGGGACCTACAGCTTCTCACCCGGCAACTGGTTCCTCGATCGCCACGAGCAGGCCCGCGCGCTGCCCTTGCTCGAGGCAGAGCTCGAGAAGCAGAAGAGCAACCAGTGGTACCGCCAGCAGATCCGCCCGCGCGTCATCCGGATCGAGCTGTCGACGGGGCGGGAGGCGAAAGCCATCCGGCGCCTGCTCGATGACATCGAGACCGCCGGCAGCCTTGCCGATCGCGAGCAGCGCTGGAAGGACCTCCTGCGCGCGGCCAAGGGGTTCCAGCACCCCGAAGTCATGCGCCAGAGGCTGGAGCCGGAGTTCGGCAAGCGGGCGACCGCCAGCGACTGCCTGGTGATGGCGGCGATCGAGTTCGCGTGCGGGCACGCCGACCGTGGCGAGGCCGAGCTGCGTCGCGCGCTCGAGGTGTCGGAGAAGGAGGTCTACCTGTTCCCGCTCCTGATCGGTCTCCGGCGCATGCGCAGCGACTTCGAGGGGGCGCTGGCCGAGATCGAGCGGATGAGCAAGGTCTACGGCGGCTCCGACGCCTACCAGCGCAGCGGCGGCGTGTCGTTGACGCAGCGCGACAGCCTCACCCTCGAACGAGCCAACATCCTCTGGGACATGGGGCGTGGCGACGACGCCGACCGCCTCGTGGAGTCGCTGATCGACGACACCAAGATCTCGACGCTGCAGACCGTGGCGCTGATCTACGGCAACCGCAAGGCCTGGGACAAGGCGCTGGAGTGGCGGCGCCGCTACTTCGAGAAGAAGGGGACGCGCGATCGCGGTGACCTGATCGCAGAGGCGCAGATCCTCATCGAACTGCAGCGCATGGACGAAGCGTTGGCGCTGGCGCGGCAGGCGCACCTGATGTCCCGTGGCGACGACTCCGCCCGCAATCTGCTCACGCGGATCTACCGCGAGCAGAAGACGTTGCCGGCGTGGGTGACCGAGCTGGAGGCCGAGTACGCCAAGGACATCCGCGATCACGGCCTGCGCCAGACGTTGCTCGGCCTGTACGGCGAGCTCGATCGCGACGAGGATCGGCGCCGGATCCTCACCGCCCTCCTGGAGCATCAGGACTTGCGGGAGACGGGCCTCGACGGCCTCATCGGTCTGTGCGACGAACTCGACGACCCGACAGCCAAGGTCGGGTACATGGAACAGAAGCTCCTGCTCGAAGGCGGTGAAGAGAAGAAGCAGATGCACCGCGAGATTGCCGAGGTGCAGGATGATCTCGGACGGCATGCCGACGCCCGCGCCTCGATGGAGAAGGCCCTTGACCTGGAGACCGCCGACGGCTGGATGGAGATGGGCGAGTGGCTGGACGGGCACAAGCACGAGGCCGAGGCCGTGGTGGCCTTCGGCAAGGCGTTCGAACTCGACGACAAGAAGCACGAGGTCCTCGCCAAGGAGGCGACGGCGGCACACAAGGCCAAGGACTACGCGCACGCCCTGACCAAGGCCCTCGGGTACCTGCGCAAGCGACGCGGTCAGGCCAACACCGACTCGTACCAGACCCTCTTCCTCAACGCGGTCGACGCTTTGACCGGCGACGAGCGGGCCGCGGTGCTGGCGGGCACGGCTGGCGACGCCGCGACGCTCGAACGTGCGGCCGTGCTCAACGTCGCGCTCGCCGATTGGCCGGCGGCAGTGCGGGCGGCGCGTGCCGCGATCGCGGCCGACCCGGACACCTTCCTCGGCCACGAAGCCCTGTGCAGCGCACTCGAGCACCAACGAGACTGGGCCGCGCTCGCCGACGCCTGTGAGGCGATGCGGCGCCGCGTGGAACGCGAGTTCATGGCGACCAGCGAGTGGTCCTACAACTCCACTGCCGAGGAACTGCAGGACAGGATCGCCCGCTGCCGGCACCTGCTCGGCGACGATCAGGCCGCGGCGACGACGTGGCGCGACCAGGCGCTGCGGCGCAAGCCGTACAGCGAGAACACCGGCACCTGGCGCAGCGATTGGTCGGTGCGCTACGTGGCGGAAAAGTGGCTGGGCGTCGATCGACCGGAGGCGGCCTTGGCGGCGCTGCGCAGCGAGTTCCTCCTGCGCGAGGATCCGCCGTGGGGGACCTACCTGCAGGCGCTCGAGCTGAGCGGCAAGGTGGCCGAGGCGGAGGCGATCGCGTGGCAGCGCGCCCTCGATCCGCTCGAGCTGTACGGCATCACCTCCAGCGTCGGCGGCGACCGCTCCTACTGGGGCGACCGGGACATGACGTCGGCCGACGGGATGATGAAGTTCCTGATCGACGGCCATGAACAGCGCGGTCAGCTCGGTGCCCTGCGGGCACGGGCGGTCGAGCTGCAGCGCGTGCCAGCCACCAGGATCCAGGGCGAGAAGCTCGAAGCCCTCGTCGCGGACCGCATGCGCGACTACGCGTTCCTGGCGGCGGCAGCGGAGAAGAAGCTGGCGGAGCGCGAGGAACGCGACGAGAAGCCGCAAGCCAAGGACCACACCGACGCGGCGCGTCGCTGGCTGCGCGCAGGTGAAGTCGGCAAGGCGCTCGATCACCTCCGCGAGGTCTTCGATTTCGACAGCCCGGGGCTGAAGAACACGCGCCTCACTCTCTCTTCTTCCGAGTGGGAGTACGAGCGCATCTACCACGGCGGCAGCCAGCCGACGAGCGGCGGCAGCTCGAACCCCTTTGCCTTCGGCTTCGGGGGCGGCAACTCCGGCGGGTACTACGGCTACTCGAGCTGGCGGCGGAGTTCGGGGGCGGTGGGCTACCGCGCCCTGGCCGCGGCGCTGCTGCGGAAGCAGGGCGACGCCGCCAAGGCGCAGGAGATCGAGGATGCGCTCTTGCGCGAGGCGAAGGTCAGGAGCCGGCGCGAGGTCGCCAGCCAGATCGCCCAGGCACATGCCGACGCCGAGGAGTTCGGACACGCTGTCCGCCTGTGGCGCTCGTGCCTCGCTTCGACAGAGGACCCGGCTCTCGAGCCGAACGAAGTCGTCGAACTCCACACGAAGATCGCCGATGCCCTGCGGCGCGCGAAGGCGCCTGCTGCGGAACTGGCTGCTGCCCACGGTGCGTGGCGGCAGGCGCTCCTGCAACGCATCGCCGATGCACCGGGTCAAAACGCGATTGCAGAGAAGGCCGCGCTCGTGCGCTTCGACGTCGACGTCGCCGGTACGCCGGAGCTGGCCAGCGACGACCTGGCATGGCTGCTGCGCCACGAACCCCAGAACCACACGTACCTCACGCTGCAGGCACGCTCGCTGCGCCTTCGTGGTGATCCGGCCGGCGCCCTGGCGGTGCACCGCGCCTGCGCCGAGCAGCGTCGCCAGCACGGGGTCGGCCGGCATGGCGACGCGGCGGAGCGCGGCGAGTACGGGCTCACGCTCCTGGCGTTGGGCCAGCGCGACGCGGCACGCGTAGAGCTGGTCGCGGCACTCGCCGCGGCACCGGAGGGCAGCCGCCTGCAGGACGAGCTGCGCGCGGCGCTCGAGGGGTCGTAGGCCCGGGAAGCGGGGCGCGTACGAAACCTCGCCAGCACTGTCGGAATGCGCGACACGGAGGGGCCGCGCTCGCGCGCTTGGCCGCGGCGCTCGGCGTTCAGCCGCGCCGACGGTTTCACTCGCGACCCGTCTCGTTCCGATGAAGCGATCAGCATGACTTCTGCTCTGCGCGATCCGGGCTCTGCGGTCTCCGAACGGAATCCGTTGCACGCCCCCTTCGTCAACGCGAGTGTTCTCGTGGTCACCAGCGACGCTGCGCTGGTCGAGTCCGCGCGCGTTGTCCTCGGTGATCATGGCTACTCGGTGACCGGTGCGACGCACGCGGACGCGGCATCGTCCCTCGCCAGACGCGACGTCGACGTGATCCTCGTCGATACGCCGGCGACCGACCCGGCGAGTGCGATCGCCGCGGCGCGCGAGGCTTCGCCCGGCTCGTGCATCGTGGCGGTGTGCGTGCCGGCGGCGCTGGATCACCTTGGCGAGATGTTGGCGCACGGCGCGCACGACTTCGTCGTGCGGCCGATCGAGGCGGTTGCCGTGCGGACCCTGACCACCGTGAACCAGGCGCTGAGCACGGCGCGCCTCGCACGCGACAACCGCCGGATGCTGCAGCGGCTCGCCGTCGAGCAGCCCACGGCCGGCCTCGTCGGTTGCAGCGCCCTGCATCGCCGGATGCTCGGAGCGATCAGTCGGGCGGCGGACAGCGACGCGACCGTCCTCATCGAGGGCAAGCTCGGGGCCGGCAAGAGCACCGCGGCAGAGGTCATCCACCGCGGCAGCCGTCGGGCGCACCGACCGCTGGTGACGCGCAGCGCCGAGGGCCTCGGCGCGGACGGGCTGGAACTCGCACTGCAGGAGGCACACACGGGCGTGCTCGTGCTCGACGACATCGATCGCTTGCCGGCCGACGCGCAGAGCCGGCTCGTCCGCTTCCTCAAGGATCGTCGCGAAGGCGCGCGAGACGGCGAGGCGCGGATCGTCGCGACCACCACCGCGCGCCTGCCGGAGGCAGTGGCGCGCGGCGCATTCCGCGAGGACCTCTTCTACCGGCTCAACGTGCTGCCGATCGCGGTGCCCGCGCTGGCAGAGCGGCGCGACGACATCGCACTCCTGGCCCAGCACCTCCTCAAGCTGGCCGCGGAGCACACCGAAGTCGAACAGCGCGGCTTCACCCCCGGCGCGCTCGCGTTCCTGGAGAGTGCGACCTGGGCCGAGAACATCAGCCAGCTGAAGGTCGCCGTGCAGCGCGCGCACGCACAGGCCGGCGGCGAACCCATCGATCGGCAACACCTGGGGGCGACGGACATCGCGCCGACGGCGCCGCCGCGTGCGCCGACCCGGGTCGAGGAGAGCGACGCGGTCATCGACGAGAGCGACATCAAACCCTTCAAGGACGAGGAGAAGCGGCTCTTGTCGCGCGCGCTGCGCGCGACCGGCGGCAACGTCCGGCGGGCGGCCCAGCTCCTGCGCATCGGTCGAGCCACGCTCTACCGCAAGATCCAGTCGTATCGCCTGCGGCTGTACTAGGGAACCGCGAGACGACGGGTCCCGCACGCCAGCATTGGAGCCGACGGCCGTCCGGGCGGCCGCGGCTCAACGGCGGCCACGGGAGGCGACGGACCGACGTGTCCCCTTCGGCGCCCGTCTGGCCAAGCTGGTCCCATGCGCGGCGCCCGTTGGCCCCGCGCTGCAGACCTCCCCCTCCAGCCATGATCCTCCGCTCCCTCCTCGCGTTTTCGCTCACCGCGGTCCTCGCCAGCGCCCAGGCCGTCACGCTCACCGGCCGCGTCGAACGCGTGACCGATCCGTGCAACCCCACGGCGACCCACAAGGTCGGCTGCACGGACATCCTGCTCCGGAGCTCCACCGTCAACCTCGCCGGGTTCGAGGGGCGCATGGTGGACGTCGTAGGCACCAGCGCCGGCGTCACGACCTGCCCGCTGGTCGACGTGTCCGAGGTGGTCGCGGCGCCGCAGAGCACCTCGACCCTCGCGCTCGGCGGCTACCGCATCAACACGAACGTGATCTTCACGACGACCGCGCCCGCCGGTGCGCTCGTGTTGTACTTCTTCTCGTGCGAGCCGGCCTTCCTGCCGCTGTTCACCTTCGGCACGCTGCAGCTCAACCCGCTCACCGAGTTCCTGTTCTGGACCACGGACATCAGCATCGGCGTGGCCCTGCGCAACGTGCGCATCCCCAATGAGCCGGGTCTGGTCGGGGTGTACACCCTCTACCAGACGGCGTCGGTGACCCTGGCGCCGGAGTTCGCCGTCAAGATGCTGAACGCGGGCTGCTTCACGATCCGCTGAGACAACGGGCCGCGGAGCGGGAACGGGAGGTCGGGCCAGAAGTCGCGCAGCTCCGGCTGTTTCGCGTCGCGCGCGTGTGCCACGATGCGCGCCCACCGACCCCCTACCGAAAGGAACGACGTGAGCCAGACCGCGAACCCGTCTCTCGCCCAGCAACCCCACCCCACCGGGCTCTCCGTCTGCTTCGGCACGGAGCTATGGGAGCGCTTCTGTTTCTACGGGATGCGCGCGCTGCTGACGCTGTTCTTCGTCAGCGGCGCATGCTCGTTCAAGATGCCGCAGGACCAGGCATCCACGGTGTACGGCGCGTTCCTGGCCCTGATCTACGCGACGAACCTGTTCGGCGGGATCCTGGCGGACAAGGTGCTCGGGTTCCGCCGCGCGGTGATCATCGGCGGACTGCTCATGTCGGCGGGTGAGTTCCTGCTGCTCGCCAACACGCAGTTCATGTTCTACTCGGGCCTGTCGCTGCTGATCGTCGGCTGCGGCCTCCTGAAGCCGAACATCTCCGCGATCCTGGGGCGGCTGTACGGCAAGAACGACCCGCGTCGCGACAGCGGCTTCACGATCTTCTACATGGGGATCAACCTCGGGGCGTTCCTCGGGCCGATCGTGACCGGCTGGTTCGCGAACCCGCTGTACGGGTTCGCCGCGGCCGGCGTGGGGATGATCATCGCCGTCGTGTTCTTCGCGATGAACATGCACAAGTACGGCGACGAGGGCATGCCCCCGGCCGACGTGCCAGCCGCGCGCGCGTACCTGATGACTGCCGCGTACGTGATCGCCGTGGTGCCCACCGCTTACTTCCTGTTGCACCGCGAGGAGTTGGTAGGCCACGCGCTGAACGTGATCGGTGGGCTGATGGTCGCGTACTTCCTCTACCTCGGCATGCAGGGCGGTCGCGAGCAGTTCGGTCGCATGGTCGCGCTCATCTTCCTGCTCATCGCGAACGCGGTGTTCTGGGCCTGCTTCGAACAGGCCGGCAACTCGCTCAACCTGTTCACCGACACCAACGTCGATCGCACGATGTTCGGGTGGACGATGCCCACGGCGTGGGGGCAGTCGTTCAACGCGATCTTCATCGTCGCACTCGGACTCCCCTTCGCGAAGCTCTGGCTCTGGCTCGACAGCCGCGGCTGGAACCCCTCGGCGCCGTTCAAGTTCTCGCTCGGGCTGGTGCAGGTCGGGCTCGGCTTCTGGGTGCTGACGATCGGCCAGGGCATGGCGCAGAACGGCATCGTGCCGCTGGTCTTCCTGGTGCTCTGCTACCTCATCCACACCACCGGCGAGCTGTGCTTGTCACCGGTGGGACTCTCGACCATGACCAAGCTCGCACCCGAAGGAAAGGGCGGGCTCGTGATGGGCGGCTGGTTCCTGTCGACGGCCTACGGCAGCTACGTCGCCGGGGTGATCTCCGCGATCGCTGGCCGGAGCGGCGATGTGTCCACCGACCAGCTCACGCCGGTCAACGCGCTGCCGGTCTACATGGACGTGTTCTCCATGCTGACCAAGATCGGCGTCTTCATCGGCATCGGCGCCTTCGTCCTCTCCTTCGGCGTCTCGCGCCTGATGCGGGGCATCAAGTAGCGCCGGGATTCCCGCCCGGCGCCGACGCACCCCTACCTGCGTACGCGGGCATCGGCTACGGTTCCGCCCCGGAGCCGATGATGAACCACGCCCTCGAACCGGTCCGCGCCCGAGTCGCTGTCCTCACCGTGGGGAGGCGACGCACGCGGCGGATCGCCGTGTTCGTGCGCAGCCTGTTCTGGGGCCTGTGTGGCGTGGCGCTCGCCACTCCGTGGCTGGCTCCGTCGACGTCGCTCCTCGTCGTCGGCGCGCTCGTCGCCCTGGTCGCCGTCGTCGCCGTCGTGGTGGCGGCGCTCGTGCCCGTCGATCCGGTGGCGATCGCCAAGCGCTTCGACGATCGCGCCGGCACCAAGGACCTGCTCAGCAGCTCGCTCGAGCTGACCGCGACGGAGGATCCCTTCGTCCGCGTCGTGCACGAAGAAGCCTGCGCGACTGCCGCCGGCGCGGGGCCGGCAGCGCGCGACGTGTTCCCCACGCAGTTGCCCCGCGAAGGGCGCTGGCTGCCGCTGCCGGCGGTGGGGTGTGTGGCCGGGATCCTGTTCGCGCTGTTCACTTCGGCGACGCCGTCGCCACGCGTCCCGTCGGCCGCCGAGATGCAGGCGCGCCTGCAGGGATCCGAGCTGCTGCGCGACCTGCGCGAACGCATCGGGCAGGACCAGATCTCCGAGCTGGACAGCGAGCGGCTGCGCCGCCTCAAGGAGCTCGAGGACACGCTGAAGAAGGAGCAGTTCGACCGCAAGGACACCCTCGCCGAACTCGCCCGCCTCGCCTCGCAGCTCGACAAGGAGCGGCAGGAACTGGAGGGCAAGCGCCTGGAGGCGGAGAAGAACGCCACGCGGTTGGCGAAGGGGGAGGACCTCAAGGACGCCCAGCGCGACATGGAGGGCGGCAAGTACCGCGAGGCCGCGACCAAGGTCGAGAAGAAGATCAAGGAGATCGAGCGCAAGCTCGAAGAGGCCAAGAAGAACAACGCCGGCAAGATGGAGATCGAGAAGCTCGAGCAGAAACTCAAGGAGCTGAAGCAACTCCTCGCCGAGCTGATGGAGCTGGATGCCCTGGGCAAGGACCTGGGTTTCCTCGTCGAGGTGCTCGAGGCGCTCGATCGCATCGAGGGCGCGCTGAACGAGCTTGGCGAGTTCGACGGTGAGGAGTTCGACAACGTGCAGCTGGGTCGGCCGCAGCAGGGCCGGCAGGCCGAGCCCGGCGAGGCGCGTCAGCTCTTCGCGTACCCGAGCAACGATGCCGGCACCGGCCACGCCAAGAAGGTCCTCGACAAGGCGCGCCGCGCGCTCACCGAGCGTCAGGAGGAAGAGGCAAAGCTGCGCGAGGGCAAGGGCAAGTCGTCGTTTGGCCAGGTCAAGACCGCCAACGATCGCAGCCGCAGCCAGCTCGCCTACCGCGACGCGGCGCTCGCGGCGAAGCAGGCCGCCGAGGACGCCATCTACCGCCAGAACATCCCCGCAGGCTACCGCACCTACATCCGCACCTACTTCGAGACCATGCAGCCGGACGAGCGCGGGCAGGAGGCAGAAGGGGCCGCGCAGCCTGCCGCCGGCAGCACCGGCAAATGACGCGGCGCTCCCTCGCCCGCGCATCCAGTTGTTCCCACTGACCACTCCGCAACGAGAGAGGCTCGATCCGTGACGCAGGAGACCGCCCAGGTCCGACAGAAGGTCGAATCGTTCCAACGCGACTACCACATGCTGGTCGGCGAGATCCGCAAGGAGATCGTCGGCTACGACGAGCAGGTGCGGCTGATCGTGACCGCGCTCTTCGCGCGCGGCCACGTGCTGCTCGAAGGCGTGCCCGGCCTCGGCAAGACCCAGCTCGTCAAGGCGCTGGCCCAGGCCATCAAGACGCGGTTTTCGCGGATCCAGTTCACCCCCGACCTCATGCCCGCGGACATCGTGGGCACGACGATGGTGATGGAGACGGAGGCCGGCCAGAAGACCTTCCAGTTCCGCCGTGGTCCGATCTTCGCCAACGTGGTCCTCGCCGACGAGATCAACCGCGCCACGCCGAAGACCCAGTCGGCCCTGCTCGAAGCGATGCAGGAGCACACCGTCACCGCCGGCGACACGACCTATCGTCTCGAGGAGCCGTTCTTCGTGCTGGGCACGCAGAACCCGCTCGAGATGGAGGGCACCTACCCGCTCCCGGAGGCGCAGCTCGACCGGTTCGTGTTCAAGGTGCTCGTCGACTACCTGGACGAGAACGCGCTGATCGAGGTCATGAACCGCACGACGAAGCGCTACGAGAGCGGGATCGGCGCCGTCCTGGAGGCCGCGCGCATCGGCGAGATGATCGAGGTGGTGCGCGCCGTGCCGATCGCGGAGCACGTCACGCGCTACGCGGTGCGCCTCGTCCGCGCCACGCACCCGCGATCCGAAGTCGCCACGGCGCAGGTGAACCAGTTCGTTCGCTACGGCGCGAGCCCGCGCGGCGTGCAGGCGATGATCCTCGGTGCCAAGGTCAAGGCGCTCAGCGAGGGTCGCTACCACGTCGCCTGTGCGGACGTGAAGGCCATGGCGACGGCGGCCCTGCGCCATCGCCTGATCCTCAACTTCGAGGGCGAGGCCGAGGACATCCGCGCCGACACCTTGATCGAAGGCATCCTCGCCGCGGTGCCGGAGATCCGCGAGAACGCCACCGTCTGACCCACCCGGTCCCCGCTCCACCGCGCGCATGTTCGACGCCGACTTCCTGCGCAAGCTCGAGTACCTCGACGTGGTCGCCCGCAAGATCCTGCAGGGGCGGATCCGGGCGGAGCGCATGACCACCAAGCGGGGCACCAGCGTCGAGTTCGAGGACTACCGCAACTACGCCGCCGGCGACGATCTGCGCTACCTCGACTGGAACGTGTACGGCCGCCTCGAAGAGTTCTTCCTCAAGCTCTACCGCGAGGAGGAGAACCTGCACCTCACGGTCCTGCTCGACTGCTCGCGGTCGATGGCGTTCGGGCAGCCGGACAAGTTCGTGTTCGCGCGCCAGATCGCCGCGGCGCTCTCGTACATCGGGATGAGCAATCTCGACGACGCCAACGTGCAGGCGTTCTCGAACGACCTCGACGCGGGGATCACCCGCCTGCGCGGCAAGGGCAAGGTGAAGGTCCTCTTCCCCTTCCTCACCGACCTCGGTCACGGCGCCGAGACCGACATGCGCCGGGCCTTCCGCCGCTACATCGCGCTCGAACGACGCCGCGGCGTGGTGGTCGTGGTCAGCGACCTCTACGACCGCGATGGCGTCATCCCCGCCCTGCGCTACCTGCGCGGGCGGCGGCACGAGGTGTTCGTGATCCACGTGATGGACAAGACGGAGCAGGATCCACCGATCCGCGGCGACCTGCGCCTCGTCGACAGCGAGACCCAGGCGTGGAAGGACATCACCGTCACCGACGCCTTGCGCCAGCGCTACCGGCAGGCGTTCGAAGGCCACGCGCAGGCGGTCGAGACCTACTGCCGCAGCGCCGAGGTCGGCTACGTGCGCGCGTTGACATCCGTGCCGTTCGATGCGCTCGTGCTCAAGATCCTCAAGCGCGGGGGGCTCGTGGCGTGAGCTTCGCCGCCGTCGCCGGCCTCTGGTTGTCGCTCCTCGCCCTGCCGGTCGTCGTCCTGTACATCCTCAAGATCAAGCGGCACCGCCGCGACGTGCCGTACCTGCGCCTGTGGGCGGACCTCGTCGCCGACCAGGTCTTCAGTACGCTCTTCCAGCGCCTGCAGCGCTGGCTGTCGTTGCTCCTGCAGCTCCTGATCCTCGCCTGCCTGGTCGGCGCCTTCGCCGTGCTCACGCTCTCCGATTCGTTCCTGCGCGAGGACAGCGTCGTGGTCGTCGTCGACACCGGTGCGAGCATGGCAGGGCTCGAGAAGACCGACACCACGACGCGGCGCTTCGACGCCGCCCTCGCCGCCGCGCGCGGCTTCGTCGAGGGTCGTTCGGCGGAGGACGAGATGGCCGTCATCGCCGCCAGCGCGCAGCCGGATGTGCTGCTCGGCTTCTCGCGGTCGACGCTTCGCCTGCGCGAAGCGTGCGATGCCCTGGCGCCCAGTCGGGCATCGAGCGACCTCCGCGCCGCGCACCGCCTCGCCCGTGACCTGCTGGCCGACAAGAAGCACAAGCGCATCCTCCTGGTCAGCGATGCGGCGGGCGGCACCGCCGCCGCGCTCGCCGGCGAGGACCAAGACGTGCGCTGGGTGCGGATCGGCGACACGGTCGACAACGTCGGCATCGTGCGCTTCCAGGCGCGCAAGAACCACGCGGTCGGCACCGACTACCTGCTCCTCGTCGTGCAGAACTTCGGCGCCAGCAAGCGCGCGGTGCGCGTCGAGATCGCGCTCGAGGGCGTCACCAAGAAGGTCCTGCCGCTCGAACTCGAGCCCGGCGCCGAGCACCGCGACACGCTCGAGCTGAGCTTGCCGGAGGGCGGCTTCGCCAAGGCGGAGCTCGTGTTCGAGAAGACCGCCGAAGGCCAACCTGGGCGCGACGGCCTCGAACTCGACGACGTCGCCTACGCGGCGGTGCCGCCCTCGCGGCTGTACCGCGTCGCGCTGGTGACTCCCGATGCCGGTACGGAGGCGCCGTTCAAGGCGGCGCTCGGCGCGATGGGGGTCATCGTCGATCACGCCGCCAGCCAGGGCATGGACCTCGCCACCTGGCAGGCGAAGGCCGACGAGTACGCCAAGGTCTTCGACCTCATCGTGTTCGCCGGCGTGAAGGCCGAGCGCCTGCCCGACGCCGGCAACTACCTCTGCGTCAACGCGCTGCCCGGCGGGCTGCCCGCCAAGGAGCTCGGCGTCGAGGCGCGGCCACGGATCCGCGACTTCGACGCGGATCACCCGCTGGCCCGGTTCCTCGAGCCGAAGTCACTCACGCCGGCGAGCGCGCGCCCCGTGGACCTCACCGCCGGGCACGCGTTCCTCACCACTGCGGCGGGGCCGGTGGGCGTCGTGTTCCAGGCACCGACGCGCAAGGTCGTCTACCTCGGGCTCGACGTGCTCTCCGACCTGTTCTTCCTGCAGGTCGCGTTCCCGCTGCTCGTGCGCAACGTGTTCACCTGGATCCAGGAGCTGGAGAGCGAGCTGCTCGATGCCACGTATCGCCCGGGCGACGTGATACGCGCGCGATTCTCTCTCTCGGATGCGAGCGTCGAAGTGGGCTGGCGGCACGAGTGGACGCGCGCCGAAGGCACCGCCCGCGTCCCCGTCGTCGACGGTCGCTTCGCCTTCGCCGACACGGTGGAGCCGGGACGCTACTGGGTGCGCACGCGCGACCGCGACTTCCGCACCACCATCAACCTCTTCGACGCCGGCGAGTCGGACCTGCGGATGCCGGAGGCGAGCGCGGTGGCCGACCTCGACGTCGAACGTGCGGGGTTCCTGTTCGGTCGCGACCTCTGGCCGCTCCTGCTGCTCTCGGCCTGTGGGCTGTGGCTCCTGGAGTGGGGGCTGTTCCACCGGAGGCTCACGCAGTAGGCATGGACATCTACCTCGAGCATCCGGTCTACCTGTGGGTCTTCGTGGCGGCGCTGCCGCTGCTCGCCTTCGCGGCGTTGAAGAGCTACGCGGTGGCGACGCGGGGCAAGCGGGTCACGTCGTTCGTCCTGCGCTCGCTCGCCCTGCTCCTCGTCGTGCTGGCGGTGGCGCGCCCGGTGTGGCGCCTGCAGAAGCCCGACCAGAGCGTGTTGTTCGCGCTCGACATCTCCGACAGCCTCGATCGGGACGTGCTGCGAGGCGCCCTCGACCATGTCATGGCGGCGACCAAGGAGCTGCAGGCGCACCAGCGCGCCGGCCTGCTCCTGTTCGGTGGCCGGCCGCGCCTCGTGCGCGAACTCGATGCGGCGCCGATCGGCGCTGCGGTCGCTGCGCCCCCTGCGCCCGACAGCCTCGGTCTCGAGGACATGGTCTTCCACCGCGCGACCAAGGCCACGCTGCAGACGGAGATCCTCGCGCTCGAGCGCAACCTCAGCGGCGACGACGCGCAGGCGCGGCTCGAGCGCGCCCGCGCGCGGCTTGCCATGGTCGAGGCCTTCGAGACCGAGCTGGTCACCAGCGAGACCGACGTGCGCGAGGCGCTCCGCCTCGCGCGCAGCCTGTTGCCGGAGGACAGCCGGCGGCGCGTGGTGCTGTTCTCGGATGGCAACTGGACGCGGAACGATCCCACCGCGGAGCTGGAGTTCGCCGCGCACGCCGGCGTGACCCTCGACACCGTCGCCCTCGACCACGTCCGCGCCGGGGAGGTGGTCGCCGAGCGGCTGCTGGCCCCGGGGCAGGTGAAGGTCCGCGAGCCCGTCGAACTGGAGCTGCACATCGCCACCGCCGAGAAGCGCGAGGTCGACCTGCGCCTGTTCCGCGACCAGTTCCTGGTGAAGACCGACAAGATCGCGCTCGAGAAGGGGCGCAACGTCGTGCGCATCCCCAAGCAGGAACTCGACGAGGGCTTCCACGAGTTCCGGGTCCAGATCGACGCACCCGGCGATCCGACGCCGGAGAACAACACCGCGCGCGCCGTGGTGGTGGTCGAAGGCCAGCCGCGCGTGCTCCTGATCGAGGGCAACGAGCGGGACGCGCGCCACCTCGCCCAGGCGCTGCGCGACGAGCAGATCAAGGTCGAGGTCCGCCCGGCGATCGGCTTCCCCGACGAGCTCAACGACCTGCTGACCTTCGACGTGCTGCTGATCTCGGACGTGCCCGCCACCGACCTGCGCACGTCCCAGCTCGGCATCGTGAAGAGCTACGTGCGCGACTTCGGTGGCGGCCTCGTGATGCTCGGCGGCGAGAAGTCCTTCGGCCTCGGCGGCTACTACCGCACGCCGGTGGAAGACGCGCTGCCGGTGCGCATGCCGATCAAGAAGACCATCGAGAAGCCGAACCTCGCGCTGGTCCTCGTGCTCGACCGCTCCGGCTCGATGGCCGGCGAGAAGCTCACGCTCGCCAAGGAGGCAGCGATCGCGTCGGTCGAGGTGCTCAAGAAGAAGGACCAGATCGGCGTCGTCGCCTTCGACGAGGCGCCCGACTGGGTCGTCGACCTGCAACCGGCCGACAACCGCGAGGAGATCGTCACGCAGATCTCGCGCATCACGGAGGGCGGCGGCACGTACATCTATGCCGGTCTCTATCGCGCCTGGGAGGCGCTGAACGAGAGCACGGCCAAGCTCAAGCACTGCATCGTCCTCACCGACGGGCACACGACCGGTTCGCGCGAGGAGCACATCGATCTCGTGGCGCGCATGGCGGCCGAAGGCATGACGGTGAGCACGGTCGGCATCGGCGACGCCGATCAGGCGCTGCTCACCGCGATGGCGGACATGGGCAACGGCGAGGCCTACTTCACCAACGACTTCGGCAACATCCCGCAGATCTTCACCAAGGAGACCCTGCGCGCGAGCAAGAGCATGCTCGTGGAAGAGCCGTTCGTGCCGGTGGTCACGGAGGCCGGCAAGGACGAGCCCATGCTGCGCGGGATCGAGATGGCGACTGCGCCGTTGCTCATGGGCTACATCTCGACCACGCCGAAGGAGCTGGCGCGCGTCGTGCTCGTGTCGGACTACGGCGATCCGGTGCTCGCGCACTGGAACTACGGCCTCGGCCGCGCCGCGGCGTTCACCTCGGATGCCAAGACCCGCTGGGGTGTCGACTGGGTGGCGTGGCCGGGGTTCGGCAAGTTCTGGGCGCAGGTCGTGCGCGCGGTGATGTCGACGGGCACGACCTCCGCGCTGCAGCAGACCGCCGACCTGCAGGTCCGCAAGGGTGAGGTCAGCGTCGCCATCGACACGCGCGACCGCAGCGGGCGCTTCCTCGACGAGGTGCGACCGCAGGTGTCGCTCGTCGAGGCGAGCGGTCAGGTCCGGCAGCTCCCGACCGACCACGTCGCCCCGGGGCTCTACCGCACGAGCTTCCCGGTGGAGACCTACGGCGACTACCTGCGCCTACGGGTCGAGAGCCGGATGGACGACAAGCTGGTGGGCCTCGAGAACTACGCCGTCGTCGAGTCCTACCCGCCGGAGTACCGCACGACCGGCGCCGACACCGGGTTCCTGGCGGAGGCGGCGCGGACCGGCAAGGGTCGGGTCGGCCCCGCGGCCGACCAGGCGTTCGCGTTCGAAGGCGAGCCGGCGCGCGGCCTGCGCGACCTGTGGCGGCTGTGCGTCCTCGTCGCCGGCCTGCTCCTGCCGCTCGACATCGCGTTGCGGCGGTTGGGGTAGGGCGTCAGCGTCGAGCCGAGGGAGTCACCTGGGATCCGGCGGAGTCGGTACTACTCCACCAGGCCAGGGCGGGCCGCGCCGATGGCGCTGAGAATGATCGCCAGTTCGTCGGCGAGTCCCTCCGGGTCGCTCACTGCTTCTCGCAGTTCGGCCTCGATCAGCGCGCGGAGTCGCTCCGCCCGCGATGGAGGGCGACGTGGATCGCGTTGGCCTTCGCGTCCAAGCGAGCCGCGATGGCAGCGACCGTGAGTGGCTCGACCTCCTGTCCGTCGCCTGCGACACCATAGAACCACTGCAGCACGTCTGCGGACGCCGGATGCGACTCGCGCAGGTCCGTCAACGCCAGAGCAAGAACCTGGCGTGCCCAGGCGCGAACGTCCTCGACGTCGGGCGCGGGGTCCTCCCATGTCTCTTCCGGCGCCTCGTCACCGCGGGCACCGTGTCGGCGTCGCCAGGCGCGCGCGTAGTTGTGGGTACATCAAACGGCTCCGGCAGTCGTTCGCGAAGGACGACCTGCCCATCGTCAGCGTCGACACCAAGAAGAAGGAACTGGTCGGGCTCTTCAAGAACCCCGGTGCCGCCTGGGGCAAGGAACCGACCAAGGTCAACGACCACGACTTCCGCAGCGACGCCAAGGGCATGGCTGTGCCCTACGGCGTGCTCGATCTTCGAGCCAATCGGGGTCACGTGTCCGTCGGAGTGTCCCACGACACGCCGCAGTTCGCCGTCCGTGCGCTGGCAACATGGTGGGCTCGCGCGGGCTGCATGCAGTACCCGCAAGCCGACCACCTGCTCGTCCTCGCCGACAACGGCGGCAGCAACGGCTCACGCGCTCGCGCCTGGAAGATCGAGTTGCAGACTGGGATTTGTGACCGCTTCAACGTCTCGGTCACCGTGTGCCACTTTCCGCCAGGCACATCGAAGTGGAATCCCATCGAGCACCGGCTGTTCAGCGAGATCAGCAAGAACTGGGCTGGGCATCCGCTTGACTCCTACGAGACCGTGCTGAAGTACCTCCGCTCGACGAAGACCACAACCGGCCTCCGCGTGAAGGCGACCCTCGATCGTCGTTCCTACGCCACCGGTCGAAAGATCACCGCAGCCGACATGGCAGTGCTGCACATCAAGCCCCACCGCACCCTGCCGTCCTGGAACTACACGCTCACGCCGGCATCGGCCTCAGCATGAGCAACCTGCGAAGTTATTCTTGGGCGGGCCCTAACCGGGCGGATCGGCCGATCGGACTCGGGGCCGTCTACGGTGTCGTCGTCGCGACGTACTTCGTGGCGCTCGGCGGCGACTTCCTCGCCGAAGGAGCCGGCATCCTGACGCTCCCCGTCGGCGCCGTCGTCGGTGCGGTCGCGTATCCCTTCCTCAGCGACGATGCGGCGACCATCGGTGCACGCACCGACACCGTGCGCGAGTCGTTCGCGTCGGCGCCGCCGCCGAGGCTGATCGCCGAGGCGGCGTCGACCGCGCTGCGCGTACGCGGCGTGCGGGTTGGCGACGCAGCGTCGCACCGCCTCGAGATCGAGATCTCCGAGTTCGGGTTGGTCGGCTGGCGAGCCCTCGACCCGCTGCTGTGCCTTGCGGTCACGGGTGAGGCGCGCCTCGTCGCCGTTGACTCCGGTCGCGTCGAGCACGCCCTGCCCATCTGGTACCGAGGCGCCCTGCGTCCATTCTCGGCGTGGAGCGTGGATGGCGCTGTCGCCGCCGCGATGCAGACCGCCGCGAGGGCCATCGGCGCGCAGATCTGCGACGAGCTCTTCGTCAACGCCGACGTGGAATGGGGAATCTCGCGATGACGCGACTCCTGCTGCTGCAAGTCCTCCTCGTGTTCACCGGCGGGTGCAGCGGTCTTCGGCCGCGCGCCGAGGTCGAACAGGGGAGTCTGCACCTGACGTGGCCGGCAGCTCTCGTTCCGGGCGGGGCGACAGAGGTCACGTACGAGGTTTGCGTGTGGGGTCTCGAACGGGAGGTGCCGACGGAGGTCGTGTTCCAGAGGTCTGGTCTGCGTCAGCTCCACTGCGTGGTCGACCGCGCCGCCCTGCCGAAGGAGTGTCGTTGGAGCGTCCGCGCGCACTGGCGCCAGGACGGCCGCGCGCGCCAGTCACGTTGGCTCGGCAAGAACGGCGTCGGTGTGTCCGCGGCGGCGCTGCCTTGTCGCTGTCTCCCAGGATTGTGATGGGCTGCGATGCGGGCTCAGGGCGCTTGTGCAGAGCGATCGTGCTCTTGGCCCGAACTCCCGAAGCCGTGGCCGATCAACGGCTCGCCGTCGGCCTGGACTGGCCGCAATGACTCAGCGGTTGACGTGCAGGATCGTGCGGTTGCTGGGCCAGATCGTGTTGGTGCCCGGTTCGATCGACAGGGCCTGCGCAGCGTAGGTCTCGCCCAAGGGCCAGTTCGGCGTGAGCGGCAGGATCACTCGCGTCTCTCCCGAAGCCCGGATCCAGAAGGGACCCAGCATGAGATCCGGTGCGGCGAGCATGGAACCGTACGCGAGTGGCTCCAGGGGTAGCACATCGGCGCGGTACGCGAGGAGCATGACCGCTGGAGTGTTCGGCGCGCCCCGCACGAAGAACTCCGCGACGCTGCCTCGCGTGAAGGCACCGCGGAGTTCGAGGCTGGTGGGGAGGGCCATCGGGTCGGACGTCAGCGCGGACGAGGCGTCGAGGATCGATACTCGCCCGGCCCGCCCGGTGGGCGAGCCGCCCCGTCCGGCAATGACCGCGCTCCCGAACAGGATCGCGCGCGACCCTGAGTTCAGGCGGAGGCCGTCGCCACCATTGCCGGCAGGCACCAGGCCCGCGACGTCCAGCCATTCGTCGACGCCGTTCGCGCCGGCGATCGTCGAGCCACGGACGATGAGCGTCGAGGCCGATGCAGCCACGCCGACCCCCCCGGCCCCGGGCGGGACGATCCAGCATCGGAACGGACCCGCCTGCTTGTTGCAGCCGAGCGTGCCTGGCCCGCCCCGCAACGTCGAGTTGGTGATGACGCAGCGACTCCGAAGGAGTGTGAGCGCCGGGCGCCCTTCGATCGCATGGTCCGAAGGAGCGGGCACCTGATCCTGGCCGATGACGACGCACGAACTCAGCTCGAGAACGCTGTCGGTGACGCGAAGCCGCGGGTGCGTGCTCGTCAACTGGTAGAAGGATGATGCGTCCAGAGAACAGCGTTCGAAGAGTACGTCTGCACTCGCATCGATGGCGAAGTGTACGTCGACCTCCTTGCAGGAATCGAAGACCACTGGACCGGCTGCCTGAAGGACCCCGATCGCGGGCCAGAGGCTGCCGCCGTGCGTGGTGAGCGTGAGACCCTTCAACAACACGGGCTGACTCGCGGTCGTGCGCCGCACGACGATCGCCGTGTTGTTCGCGGGAGCGAGGGGTACCCTCACATCCCCCTCGCCGACGATCGACAGGCCCTTCCCGTCGATGACGAACGCGGTGTAGGTCCCCGCGCGCACGCGCAGCGTCGAACCGTCGGGCACCACAGCCACCGCGGCCGGCAGGTCGGTGAAGTGCGAGCCTGCGCCTCCAGCGGCATCGACGACGAAGACCTGAGCACCGAGCGCGGTGGCGAGGAGGAGGACGGAGATGGGACGAACCACCGTGGGAAACAGCGCCATGGCTTCGACCTCTGGCCGCGGTCAATCGAGCCGCGAGCGATGGGGGATGTTAGCGCCTCTGTCCGACGTCCGCGACGTAGCGGATCGACCTGCCTCCTGCGCCTCGCGACGCCGTCGGCCAACGTGCCGCACTTCGGACCCCTGTCGTCGGCCACATCTCGAACGAGCACTTCTTCGCGATCGAGAGCTGAGACAGCTACCCGTTCCCGCACCGCGTGGCGATCATGCGGCGGTGACGCGCGCGATCTCCGTCCTCTTCGCCGACGAGGCCCTCGTCGTGGTCGACAAACCCGCGGGCATGCTCGCGGTCGAGGCGCCGGGGCGGCGCGGCACGACCGTGGTCGACGCGGTCGGCGCGCAGCTCGGGCAGCGCGTCTTCGCCGTGCATCGGCTCGACGAGGAGACCAGCGGCGTCTTCGTGCTGGCCAGGACGCCGGAAGCGAAGGTCTGGCTCGAGGCCGTGTTCATGGAGCACCGCGCGACGCGCACGTACCTGGCGTTGGTCAGCCACGCCCCCAACCCGCCGGCCGGGCGGGTGGAGTCGCGCTTGCGCGAGCTGCCGTCGGGGATCGTGCAGTCGGTGGCGCGGGGTAAGGGTGAACCCGCGGTCACCGACTACCGCACGCTCGGGCGACGCGACCGTGCGACCCTGGTGGAGTGCACGCCGCAGACCGGCCGCCGCAACCAGATCCGCGTGCACCTCGCCGACCTCGGCAGCCCGATCTGCGGCGATCGCAAGTACGGCTGGCGCGCGCGGGGGAACGCCAGCTACCCGCGGGTGATGCTGCACGCGGAGCGGATCGCGCTGCCGCAGGCCGACGACGGGACCCTGCTCGAGGTGGCGGCGACCGCGCCGGAGCCCGAACTCCGCCGCTGAGCGTGCTTCACCTTGGCGCGGACCGCGCTACCATGCGCGCCAACGGCCGCGCCAACGGCGGCGGCCGCTTGCCCGAATGGCGCCGTCGCTCGACCCGCATGTCGTACCCGTCGTCGCCGGCCTGAGACGATCGCTCGGCGTGTTCAGCGTCGTGGCGAGCGTCGCAGCCGCCGGCTGGGCCATCGTCGCCGTCGGGTGGCACGGGCTCTCGGCCCTCGATCCCACCGACTACCTGCCGTGGAGCGACCGGGCCTTCCCGCGCGAGCCGGTCGAACTGGCGCTGCCCAGTCTCATGGCGCTGCCGTTGTTCCTCGTGGCGCTCGGGCACACGCGCGCCGGCCGTCTCCTGCGCGGCGGCAGGTGGCTCGCGTGGGGCCTGTTCGTGCTCGCGCTCGCGAAGGTCCTGCCGCGCGGCGTGCTGTCGCCGGGCTGGTTCCTGCAGCCGCTCCTCGTCGTGCTCACGGCGGTCGGGTTCGGCGTGATCCCTGGTCTCGCCATGGCGCTCGTCGCCGCCGTGTCGCTCGCCACCTGCGCGCACTTCCAGGAGGTCGCGATGACGTCGTTCTCGTCGCGCGCCTACGCGCTTCCGGTCGTGGCCATCCTGCTCGCGGGTGGGCTGCTCGGGGCGATGCTGCACCGGGCGATGCTCGGCTTGTTCGAGCTCGAAATCACGCAGCGCGACCGCATCGAAGAGACGCTGCGCGCCCTGCGCCAGCGGGAACGACTCCTGCGCCACGCCATGCGGGTGGCGACCATCGGCGAGATGACCGCGATGGCCGTGCATCAGCTCCGCAACAAGTTCCAGGTCGTGAACGGACACGTCGCGCTGGGGATGCAGGCCGACTCCGAAGAGAAGGATCGCCGCCTCGAACAGATCCGTCAGGCGCTGCAGTCGGCGGGGAACGCGCTCGAACAACTGCTGGCGATGGCGCATCCGGGCGAGGGACTGGCGCAGACCGTGAGTCTCACGGAGGAGTGTCGGGAGTTCGCGGAGCGCGTGCGCGCGATCCTGCCCGCCGCGATCGTGCTCGAGACCGACCTGCCCGCCGAGCCGGTGTTCGTGCACCTCGTGCCAGAAGAACTCGAGCACGCCCTGTCCAACCTCGTCATCAACGCCAAGCAGGCGATGCGGCGCGGCACGGTCACCATCCGCCTGCGCGCGGACGGTGACGCCGCGACGCTCGCCGTGACCGACGAAGGTCCGGGCATCGATCCGGAGATCCTGCCGCGGCTCTTCACTCCCTTCGTCACGAGCAAGCCCAAGGGGCAGGGGACGGGGCTCGGCCTCGTCGGCGTCGATCGCTTCATGCGCGCCAGTGGCGGGCACGTGTCGGTGCAGAGCGAGCCCGGGCAGGGCGCGACGTTCACGCTCGTGTTCCCGAGCGTCGCCGGCGCCGTGCAGGGGTTGACCAGCGCGGGCTGAAGAGCCGGCATCGCGCACGCGTTCCGATGCGAAGACTCCCGGCTCCGCTGCACGCCCTCCTGCTGGATCTCGACGGCACGCTCGTCGACACCGAGCCCTTGCACAAGGCGACGGCCGCCGACGTCCTCGCCGAAGTGGGCGTCGTGCTGACCGCGGATGACTACCGCGCGCTCGCCGGCCGGGGCGACGTCGAGTTCTTCGGCGCGCTGCTTGCGCGGCACGGGTTCGCCGCGAGCGTCGCTCAGATCATCGCGCGTCGCACCGAACTCGTCGTCGCGCGCGCGCCGGGGTTCGGCCTGTGCGCCAACCCCGGCGCGGTCGAACTGCTGGACCTGCTCGACCGGCGAGGCCTGGCCCGGGCCGTGGCGTCGGGTTCGGTGCGGGCGCAGATCGACGCGTTGTTGAGCGCGGCGGGCCTGCTGCCCCGGTTGCCGGTGCGCGTGTCCGGCCACGACGACGTGCCGCGCCAGAAGCCGGCCCCGGATGTGTATCTGGCCGCAGCCGCTGCGCTCGGCGTGTCGGCGACCGCGTGCATCGCCGTGGAGGACAGCCGCACCGGCGTCGCCGCCGCGCGCGCGGCCGGCTGCTTCGTGGCGTGGGTGCCTTCGCCGTCCTTTCCCTGTGCGCAACCCGAGGGCGTGGACTTGCCGCTCGGGTCGCTGCACGACCTCGTCACCGTCCTGCGCGCCCACTTCGCGGCGGCGTAGTCGCGGCGGGTCCTTCGGCGTCAGCGACGCAGCGCGATCGGCGGGAGCTTCGTGCCGCCGCCGCCAACTCCCTGCTGCACGGCCTGACCTTGCAACGTGAAGTTGAGGCCGGTGAACGTACCCGCCGCCGAAACCGCCAGGATCAACGGCGAGTCGTTGGACGGCCAGATGCCGAACAGCTCGCCCTCGTCGCCGATGTACCCGTCGTTGTCGCGATCGGTGCCTGCGACCAGCAGGTAACTGCCGACCGGCACGTTGGCGATGCTGTAGGCGTAGTTGCTCCCGGCGTTGGTCTGCGCCTGCCCCTTGTTCGCAATGGTCACCGAGTCGGCCACCACGACGAAGATCTCGTTGGAGCCGCCGGCGGTCGCGCCGATGGTGAGCGTGACCTGGATGACCACGGAGTTCACGCCCGCGGTCTGCGGGGTGATCGTGACCGTCGCCTGGTACTTGCCGTTGGCGAGCCCCGCGGGGTTGGCGGTCATGTCGATCCGTGTGTGGCTGATGCCGGTGCCGGCGCCGCCGGCCAGGGTCGCGCTCGTCAACCAGTTGTTGCCGGTCTGGTAGGCGATCACGACCTGGCCCTGCACGAGGGTCAGGGTGGTCGCGGTGCTACCCACGTTGCTGAGCGCGATGTTGCCGGTCGGTGCCGTGCCGGTCAGGGCGAGGGTCGTGTTCGCCGCGCGCAGGATCGGGTTGGTGGCGTTGCCACCGGCGGACTGCACGGCGGCGAACGTGTCCACCAGCTTGCCCGCGGCGATCGTCTCGCCGGTGTTCTCGATGGCGGCACGGATCTGGGCATTCGTCGCAGCGGGGACCCTGCCCTTGATCAGCGCGGCGACGCCGGCGAGATGCGGACAGGCCATCGACGTGCCCTGGCTGTACGAGTAGCCGAGCAGCAGCTGGCTCGTGCCGTTCTGGTGCGCGGCCATGCACGAGAGCACGCCATCCGGCTGGCCGTCGCCGCTCTGGTCGACGGACGTGTCGCCGCCAGGACCCCAGATGTCGACCGTGCTCGCGAAGTTGGAGTACGGGGCGCGCTGCTTGTCGAAGCGCACGGCGCCGACCGACAGGCACACCGGGTACGCGGCGGGGAAGTTGTTGGTCGACGAGTTGTCGTTGCCGGCGGCGCAGACCACGAGCACGCCTGCGGCGTCGGCGGCGTTGCACGCCGACTCCTGGACCGCCGAGCCACCGAGCCCACCCAGGCTCATGTTGATGACGTCGGCACGTTGGGGCGGGACAGTGTTGGAGGCGTTGCTGAGTCCGGCCGCGAAGCGGATGCCTTGGGCGATATCCTCGCTGGTGCCACCCTGTTTGCCGAGCACGCGGACCGGCATCAGCTTGCAGCTCCAGTCCATCCCGGCGACCCCGGTGCTGTTGTTGGTCGCGGCGCCGACCGTCCCACCCACGTGCGTGCCGTGGAACGTACTCGGCAGGCCGGTACCGAGCTTGTCGCCCGGGTCATCGGGGTTCGGGTCGATGCCGTCACCGTCGAGGGCGTTGGCAGGTTCGGAGATCATGTCGTAGCCGCTGATGAGGCGGTTTGGGAAGTCGGGGTGATTGAGCACGATGCCGGTGTCGATGATCGCGGTGATCACGCTGGTCGAGCCGGGTGCGCCGGCGAACAACGCCCATGCCTGCTGCGCCTTGATCTGCGTGTAGTGCCACTGCTGCACGAAGAGCGGGTCGTTCGGGTTGTTCTGGAAGGCGTGGTAGATGTGGTTGGGACTCGCGGCGCGCACACCAGGAATCGCCATCGCGCGCTGTGCCACTGCGCAGGTCTCGAGCTCGAGGCTCGTGGCGAGCGACGCGCCCTGACCCACCGACAGCAGCGGGGCGGTCACGAAGTACTTCTGGATGGGCCCGGGCACCGTGACCTCTGCACGCACGAGACCGAGCCGGCCGAGAGCCTCGTGCGTCGACAGCGGGCCGGCCGTGTCCTCCGCGAACTCGACGATCACCTGGCCCGGCAGCATCTCGTGCTGGGCGCCCAGGTACACCGTGATCAGTGAGCTGGCGACGCCAGGCGCGAGGCGCGACAGCGGTGCGACCGGAGCTTCGCTGCCGTCGTCCTTCATGGACACGATGCCGACCTCGTAGCCGACTTCGCCGGCGCGCGCGGCCACCGCCACGTCGAGGGCGACCGGGCTCAACACGCGGAGTTCAGCCTTCTGCCCCGGCGCGACGGCCAGCACGCAGCGCACGTCGGTGGCGTCGAAGACCTCGACGCGTGCGTCCTGCGGCGCCGTGACCACGAGGCGCGCGGCGTCGCTGGTCAGGCGGAAGATGTCGAGCGGGTCGTCGCCGCCGACACGCCCTGTAAGGGCCAGCGCTTCGCCCGCATCGAGTGCCCCGAGGGGTTGGGCCTGGTAGGCCACGCTGTCGAGGTCGCGGTCGGTGATCAACCGGCCACCACCTGCGGCGAGCTGCGGGACGGTGAGGGCGCCCTGCAGGGTGGCATTCACGGGACCGCCGCCGCCGCCGCCGCCGCAGGCGGCGAGCAGGCCGAGGGCGAGGAAGGACGAGACGCGACGCGAGGGTGTGCGCATGGGGACTCCTACTTGATCTGGCGGAGAGCGTACCGGGTGGCAGGGGGCGGGCAAGTTGCGCCCGCGCCGTGGCTTGGGTTGACCGGCCGATTCAGAGCGTGACGGGTCGCCCGAGCTTTTGGGAGATCGCCCTCGCAAGCAGCATCGCGAGCTCGCCACGCCCCTTCGTGTCCATCCAGCGGCCGTCCGGTTCGCGGGCGAAGTGGTAGGCGGTGACACCGTGAGCGAGCCAGATCTGATGCGCAGCCGTTTGCCGGTTGAGGATGAACTTCCGTCCATCCGCAAACTCGAGGGTCATTACGCCGGCGGCGAGATCCGCGTCGACCTCATCCGGGTCGAGGTTCGTCAGCTTCGCGAACAGAGCGTGCATGCACGCGTCAGCCGACTTCGTGAACTCGTGATCCGACTGCTCGCTCATTTCGGGGGCTCGCTCATGCCCGGAGTGCGTCGCGGGGACGAAGCATCATCGTCGGCGAGCGCGCGCCCTGGCCGCTGCAAAAAAAAGCGAGACCGAGGGGTCTTGCGACCCCCCGGTCTCCGCCAGGATCTGTCCCGACCTGCCCTCTCATCGAACTCCGGTCATCCCTGCAGTCGACCGGTCGGCCGGGACGCTCGTCCCATGTCCTGTGGTAGACGAACCACCTCGCGGATCTTTCCTGCGCGCGGGCAGGTTTTTGGCCCGGGGTCGAACGCGCCGTGGCAGCGGGCTTCGCCGTCAGCGCGTGGCGCGGCGTGCGGCGCGCTCGAGCCAGCCGCGCACGAGCGCCTCGACGCGCACGTTCTCGGCGTCGGCCTCGAACGAGAGGACCACGCGGTGGCGCAGCGCCGGCAACGCGGCGCGTTCGAGATCGGCACGGCTCACGTGCGGGCGGCCGTCGAGGAGGGCCGCGACCTTCGCGGCCAGCACCATCGCCTGCCCACCGCGCGGGCTCGCGCCATAGCGCACGAAGCGCCGGGTCTCGGCCTCGGCGTCCTGCGCGGTGGGGTCGGATGCGCGCAGGACTTCCGCCACGAAGCGCAGGAGGTGGTCGCCACACAGGACCTCGCGCGCAAGGGTGTGCAGCTCGATCACCTCGTCGCCGCTCATCACGGGCGCGAGATCGCAGGCCTCGTTGGTCGTCGTCGCTCCCAGCACGCGCACGAGATCGTCGACCCCGGGCGTTGCGACGACGAGCTTGTAGAGGAAGCGGTCGAGCTGCGCCTCCGGCAGGGGGAACGTGCCCTCCAGCTCGATGGGGTTCTGGGTGGCGATCACGGTGAACGGCCGCGGCAACGCGTGCGTCTCGCCGCCTGCCGTCACCTGCGTCTCCTGCATCGCCTCGAGCAACGCCGACTGGGTCTTGGGCGTGGCGCGGTTGATCTCGTCGGCGAGCACCATGTTGGCGAAGATCGGGCCCCGCTCGAAGCGGAAGCGCAGCGCGCCGCCGTGATCGTCCACCACGCGCGTGCCGGTGACGTCGGCCGGCATGAGGTCAGGCGTGAACTGCACGCGCGCGAACGAAAGGCCGAGCGACTCGGCCAGCGTCTTCACGAGGCGGGTCTTGCCGAGGCCGGGGAGGCCTTCGAGCAGGACGTGGCCGCCGGCGAGGACGGCGGTGAGCAGGTCGGCGATGAGGGCATCCTGGCCGAGGATCACCTTGCCGACCTGCGCGCGCAGGGTCGCGGCCTGCTGCGCCAGCGCCTTGGCGCGGCGCTCGAGGGTCGCCGAGTCGACGGGCACGCGGCTCATGCGCAGGCCTCCGCGGTGGCGAGGGCAGTGGGCTCACTGCCGGCGGGCAACAGGCGCGTCTGCCCGACGAGCGGCGTGCGCCCTACGAGCCAGGCGATCGACTTGGTGATGCGCGGCATCGGGCCAAGCGTAGCGCACGCTGGCGCACGTTCCCCTGGTCGACTAATGGGGTGTCGTGCAACGGCTGGCGATCGTCCTGCTCCTGGTGGCGTGCTCCGCGCCCTCGCTCGACCCGGCCACCCTCGCCGCCGATCTGCCGCCGGAGCGAGACCTCGCGCCGGCGGTGCGCGAGAAGGCGCGCGACCTCGCCGCGCGCGCGTTCGCGGCGGTGGCGGCGGAGGGTGCCGATGCCGCGCAGCGCGACGAGGCACAACGCCTCGCC
>CAYQMF010000011.1:0-86789 GCA_964418595.1 uncultured candidatus Brocadiaceae bacterium | reverse complement strand
CAGTCTCACCGCCACCCGTGTCCGCGCCCGCCGCCTCGCCGCGCCCGCGCCCGCCGGCGGCGGCCGCCGCGCGCACCGGGTGCACCAGGGATCCCATCGCCTGATGGAACCCGGTGATCTCGTAGCTGGCGTCGACGGCGATGGCCGCCTTCGGCGCGAGGCTGCTGAGATCGATCTTCTTCGGGATCCCGCGCGCGGCGCGTTCCGACAGCGGGGTGCTCTTGTCGCCGTCGCCGAGCACCGCCGGCTCCGTGCCGAGGCTGATCTTCTGGCCGTTCAGTTCCCCGGTGACGACCTGCTCGTTCGTCTCGCCGTCGCCGCCGAACGTGGTGACCTTGGCTTCGGCCACGTCGTATTTCCGCCAGGCCCCGCCGTCGACGAACACGACCTTCTCGATGGTCGAGACCGGCCCGGGGGCCGCGCCGCCACGGCCGCCGCCCGCACCGCCGCGACCGCCGCCGCCCGCGCCGCCGCGACCACCGCCGAATTGGGTCTCCTCGCCGTTCATGAGCATCTTCGTGGTCGATTCGACCTTGGACGAGGACTCGATCGTGAAGCGGGTCCCTTCGCTGGAGGGCTTGATTGCGATCTTGTGCTCTTGGGCGAACAGGGTCGGAGTGAAGAGGACGATGGGAAGCAGGAGGCGGGTGTTCATGGTTCGGTGCTGGGTTGGTGCCGCGACGCGTGGTGGGGGTGGTACCACGCGCCGCAGCAGGGCGGCGGGGTAACGGGATGTCTTCCCCGGAATCCGCAACGGACTTGGATCTGCCGCGGGTCGGCCCGGCGGCAACGGGGCGGTGGTCCGGCCGTCCCCACCGAGCCGCCGCGGGCAAACCCGGCGAGGGCGCTTCCCGAGAACCCGATGCCGAGCCTCTTCCTCACACTTTCCTTGCCCTGCCTCACCGCCGCGCCGCAGGTGCCCCAGGACGTTCCAAGCTTCGCGGAGCACATCGCCCCCATCGTGTTCGAGCACTGTGCCCCCTGCCACCGTGCGGGGCAGGCCGCGCCGTTCTCGCTCCTCACCTACGAAGATGTGAAGCGTCGCGCCAAGACCATCGCCCAGGTCGTGGAGCGCCGGGACATGCCCCCGTGGCACCCGGTTGCGGGCCACGGCGAGTTCGCGGGCGAACTGCGGCTCGCGCCGGCGCAGATCGACGCCATCCTCGCCTTCGTCGCCGGAGGTGCGCCGGAGGGTGACCCCAAGAAGACCCCGGCGGCCCCGACCTTCGCGTCCGGTTGGCTGCTGCGCGAGCCGGATCTCGTAATCAGCATGCCGGCCGCATTCGAGGTACCCGCGGGTGGCCCGGACATCTACCGCAACTTCGTGGTCCCGCTCGGCCTGGATGGCGATCGATGGCTCACGGCGATCGACGTGCGACCCTCGGCCCGCTCGGTCCTGCATCACATCATCTTCAGCTTCGACACCAGCGGCCGCGCCCGCGCCATGGACGGCGCCGACGGCCAGCCCGGCTTTGCGGGCATGGGTGGAGAAGGCGGTGGCCTGAACGGCACCGCGGCGGTGGGTGGTTGGGCGGTGGGCGGCCAGGCGCGCGATCTGCCGCTCGGACTCGCGCGGCGTGTTCCCAAGGGCGCCGACCTGATCCTGCGCAGCCACTTCCATCCCTCCGGCAAGGTCGAGCGCGAACAGACCACGCTCGGCCTGTACTTCGCCAAGGAGCCGCCGACGCGTTCGATGGTCGGCCTGCAGTTGCCACCCGCGTTCGGGGTCGCGGCGGGGCTCGACGTGCCAGCGGGCGATCGCGGGTTCAAGATCGCGGATTCGTTCGTGCTGCCGGTCGATGCCCTGGGGGTGGAGATCGGCGGCCACGCCCACTACCTGTGCAAGGACATGCACGTGTGGGCGACATCGCCGGCGGGCGAGCGCCAGTCGGTGTTCTGGATCGACGACTGGGACTTCAACTGGCAGAACCGCTACCAGTACCGCGAGCCCATCGCGTTGCCGAAGGGCACGCGCATCGACGTCGAGATCACCTACGACAACTCCGCGGACAACCCGCGCAACCCGCACGATCCGCCGCGTCGCGTGCGGTGGGGGCTGCAGTCCACGGACGAGATGGGGAGCGTCACGCTCTTGCTCGTGCCCCGCGTCGAGGCCGAGGCGCGCGTACTGCAGCGCGAAGTGCAACTGCACACGCGGGAACAACTCGCGGGTGCGGCGCGCAGTGGCGGCGCCAGCGGCGCCCTGGTGTCGCGGGTGATGATGTTGGACAAGAACGGCGACGGTCGTCTGGAAGCAGACGAAGTACCTGCGCAGTGGCGCCGGCTGCTCGAACGGTTCGATGCCGATCGCGACGGGGTCATCGACGCCGAGGAGTTGGAGCGCGCCCTGCAGGATGCCGTGCAGGGCGGAAGACGCCGCCGCGGTGATTAGGTACCTGGCGCTGCTCGCGCTCGCCGGTTGCGCCGGCACCGAGGCCACCGTGCGCGTCGGCGATCTGGATGGTGCCGTCCACATGCCCTTGGACGTCGCGCCAGGCAAGGTGCACGTGCTGCTGTTCGTGGTCGCGGATTGCCCCATCGCGAATGCGTACGCGCCGGCGATCGCGACGCTGCGTGCGGGACTGCGCGCCGCGCCGGTGCGGTTCTTCGTCGTGCACGTCGACCCGCGGATCGACGCCGCCGCCGCCAGCGCGCATGCCCGCGAGTACGGCCTCGAGGGCCCCATCGTGCTCGACCACGACCACGCCCTGGTGCGCGCGGTCGGGGCGACGGTCACGCCGGAGGCGGCAGTGATCGGTCCCGGTCGGACGCTGCTCTATCGCGGGCGCATCGACAACTGGTTCGGCGATCTCGGCAAGAAGCGGCCACAGCCCACCACGCACGACCTTCGCGATGCGATCACGGCGGTGCTGGCGGGTCTCGCCGTGCCAGCGCCGCGCACCGTGGCGGTGGGCTGCGCCATCGAGTGAGGAGTCGGCCCGGTTCGGCGGCCCCTGGGCTACAACTCGCGCATGTCGCTGCCATCCGCTCTCCCCCGACGCCTCGACGAGCGCGTCGCCATCGTGACCGGCGGTGGCTGGAACATCGGCCGGGCCATCGCATGTCGTTTCGCGGCGGAGGGTGCGAAGGTCCTGGTCTCGGCGCGCCGGCGCGAACTGCTCGAGGAGACCGCGCACACGATCGAGGCCGAAGGCGGACGCTGCGTGGTCTTCCCCGCAGATCTCGGCGACCCGACCCAGGCGCAGGCGATGGTCGACCACGCGCTCAGCGCATTTGGCCGCGTCGATGTCGTGGCCGCGATGGCGGGGGGTGGGTCGGTGTACGCGCCGATCGACGTGGTCGAGCCGGCGACCTTCGCATCGATCGTCGGCCAGAACGTGCTGACCGCGTTCCACACCATCCGCGCCGTGATGCCACACTACCGCACCCGCAACCGCGGCGTCGTGATCACCGCGGCCGGCGGCGGCGCGTTCTTCCCGTGGCTCGGCGTGACCGCCGCGGCCTACGCGTGCGCCAAGGCCGCCGTGTGTCGGCTCACCGACCAGGTCCAGGCCGAGGTCCTCGACACCGGCATCCGCCTCAATGCCCTGGAGCCCGGGATGGTCTGGACCGCCGACAAGCTCGCCGCGGTCGCGGCGGAGGAAGCGCGCACAGGCGTGCCACACCCGGCGCGCGTCAACTACCGCCCGCCCGAGGCCGCCGCGGAGCTGGCGGCATGGCTCGCCAGTGACGAGAGTGCCGCCATGCAAGGGCGCTGCGTCTCCGTGTACGACGATTGGTGGCGCGATCCGGCTCGCGTCCAGCGGGTCGCGCAGACCGTGCACCACTATCGGTTGCGCCGCTACGACCTCTTCTGAGCCCGAGCTACGGCGGCAACGCGATGTGGCGGCCGCGCTGGTACAACTGGTAGCCGTCGGTCGCGCCGTACGTGAGAAGGAGCGCGTCGCGCCGCCCGCAGGTGTTCATGAGGTCGAGGAGCCGCTCCTCCTCACCAGGCCAGGGGAAGGCGTAGACCAGATCGAACTCGTCGAGCTCCATGCCGAGTTCGTCGTACGCCGGCTCACCTTCGCGCACGGTGAGGAAGTCGGCGTCCTCGTTCCCCGCCGTGTCGCGGGCTGCCTCCGGCACGTAGGAGCCCAGTGCGAAGGAGGCGCGGCTGGCCGCACCGTCGGCGAGCTCCAGGCTGCGCGCGTAGAGCCACGGGTCGAGTTCGATCCCGCAGGCATCGAAGCCCAGCAGGTCGGCGAGGATCGTGATGACCCCGAGGCCGGAGCCGAACTCGAGGAACGAGTCGGCGCGCGCGCGCAACGCCGTCAGCACCGGTACGGCGGCGGCCCAGTCGGCGTGCACGTACGTGTGGAAGCCCGGTCGCGCGTGCAGGAACGTCTGCCACGCTGCCTCGCCCGCGGCGAACAGGCTCGTGAGGCGCGCGGGTGGGGGTTGCGGGGCCGGCATCGCTCAGTGGCCGCACCATCGGCGCAAGGGCGCGCGCCGGCAAGGGGACAGCACGGTCCCGGCCTGGGGTATCCTGGTCGCCTGCCCGTCCCTGCATCCGTCAGCCATGGCATCTCTATCCCTCTCGGTGGCCGGCCTCGCCGCCGTTCTCGCGTTCGCGACCGTCTCGGTCGCCCCCTTCGTCGTCGGCGCTCCGCCCGAGCCGCAGGGGCATCTGATCCTGCAGGTCGAAGGCGACGCACGCGCTCTCGCCGTCGTGCGCATCACCCCCAAGCCGGATCCGTGCGGACGCGCCGTGTTCCAAAGCGAGTTCCAGGCCGTCGTGCGCGACGTGGCAGGTGCCGAGCTCGGGTCGGTTCCCATCGACATGCGCGGGTTCGACATGGACCCTGCCCACGTCGGCAACGGCATCCGGGTCGAGGGCTGTGCGCTCACCGACACGCGCGTGGCGATGCTCGTGAGCGTGCCGCGCTGGCCGAACGCCGGTTCGATCGAGATCCGACGCAACGCGACGGTGCTCGGTCGGATCGCCGGCGTGGACCTGACGGCGCTCGTGCGCGCGGGAGAAGTGCGATGATCCGCTTCGCCCTCGGATTCGTTCTGGCCGCGGCCCTGCCCGCGCAGGTCGTGCGGACCATCGTCGACAACGGGCCGACCAGCAACCGTTACGACGTGGTCATCCTGGGCGACGGCTACCGCGCCGTCGAGCAGGGTCGCTTCGACAGCGACTGCATGACCTTCGCCGCCGCCCTGTTCAACAAGGAGCCGTACAAGACGTTCAGCCGGTACTTCAACGTGCACACGGTGTTCCGGGCCAGCGTCGACTCCGGCGCCGACCACCCCGACGTCGTCCCGCCGCTCGTGCGCGACACGGTCTACGACGCCTCGTACAACACGGGCGGCACCGCGCGGTGTCTGTACATCAACAACACGTCCCAAGCGCTGGCCGACGCCGCGCTCGCACCGGCGAACGAGGGACGCATCCTGGTGATGGTGAACGACAGTCGCTACGGCGGCTGCGCCAGCACCTTCGCCGTCTCCTACAACGGCTCGTCGATGAACGAGGTGCAGATCCACGAGATGGGGCACTCGGTGGGGGGCCTGGCCGACGAGTACTGGTACGCCGGCGCGACCTACACCGGGCCGGAGCCGGCGCAGCCCAACGCCACGATCAGCAACGTGGGTACGAAGTGGAGCCACTGGCTGGGCAGCAACGGCGTCGGCGTGTTCGAGGGCTGCCGCTACAACGAGTTCGGCATCTGTCGACCGTTGAACGACTGCCTCATGCGCAGCCTCGGGCGCGGGCTCTGCTCCGTGTGTGCGGAGGCCCTCGTGCTTCGCGCGCACGGTTCGGCCACCGCGATCGACCAACCGCAGCCGGCGACCTCGCTCGTGCTCCTCGGCCAGAACGGTTCGCAGGTCTTTTCCTTCAACAACATCGCTCCGGCCTCGAGCAACGCGCTGATCACCTGGAAGCTGGACGGCAACACGGTGGCTACCGGAACCGCGACGCACACGCTCCTCGCCGCGGGCCTCGGCCTCGGCGACCACGTGCTGCGCGTGGAACTGCTCGACCGGACCGCGTTCGTGCGCCGCGACCCCACGAACCTGCTGGCGCAGGCGCGTGAGTGGACCGTACGCGTGACCGTCCCTGTGCCGGACCTGCTCGTGGATGCGTTGACCCCGGGGGCGACGACCTTCCCGGCGGGGAGCGACATCGCCATCGGCACTACCGTGCGCAACGGCGGCTCGGCCGCGGCGCCGGCGCATGCGGTGGCTCACTTCCTGTCCAGCGACCAGACCATCACCGCGGGCGATGTGTTCCTGGGTCGCGCGGCGATCGGTGCGCTGGCTGCCAACACTTCGCAGACGAGCAACCGGCCCAGCGTGCGCATCCCCGCTTTCGTCGCTCCGGGCACGTATTGGCTCGCGGCCTGGGTCGACTACGACAACGCGGTGACGGAGGGCGACGAGACCAACAACCTGCGCCTCGTGCAGGTGCGGGTCGATCCGCCGGCGTGCGGCACGGCGCTCGAGTTCCGCGACACGATGCTCTACCCGAAGGACCACGCCACGGTCAGCTACAGCCAGACGATCCCGCTGGCGCTGCCGACGATCACCAGCCGGTGCCACGCCGGCAGGCAGTACCTGCTGGTGTGGGGCTGTTCCGGGACGAGTCCCGGCACTCCGATCGGCGGGCGCGTCCTGCCGCTCAACGTCGATGCGTGCACGCAGTTGAGCCTGAGCTGGCGCGGGCCGTTCGCCAGCTTCGTGGGGCAGCTCGATGCCCAGGGCGTGGCACGTCCGACCTTCGTCCTCTTCGGCGTGCCCTACGTCGGCGACATCCCGGGCCACTTCGCGGCTCTGATCTGGGATGCGAGCAACCTCGCGATCCTGGACGTGAGCAACGCGGTGGGCGTCGACATCACGCGCTGAGTCCCGACGTCACGGCTCGTGCATGGTCTCGACCATCGCGCAGGCCGAGGCCGGCGCGCCTCGACACAGGGGCGTGAGCCCGAGCGCGACCAGGAAGTTGATCAGCATTCCGACCGTGCCGATCCCCTGCGGTCCGATGCCGAAGCACCAGCGCTCCATGCCGCCGTACACGGTGCCGACGATGTAGGTCGCCGTGAAGCCGATGCCGGCGACCATGCCCGCGATCGCCGGCACCGCACCGACGCGCCGCGAGAACACGCCGAGCACCAGCACCGGGAAGAAGCTCGAGGCCGCGAGGCCGAATGCGAAGGCGACGACCTGGCTGACGAAGCCCGGCGGGAAGACACCGAACAGGCCGGCGATGAGGATGGCGACGGCGATCACGATGCGCCCGACGCGAAGCTTCTGCGCCTCGGTGGCGCCCCTGGCGATGAACCTGGAGTAGACGTCGTGGCTGATGGCGCTGGCGATGACGAGGAGGAGGCCGCTGGCGGTCGAGAGCGCTGCCGCCAGACCGCCGGCGGCGACCAGCGCCACGATCCAATCGGCGAGGCCAGCCATCTCGGGCGTGGCGAGCACGATGATGTCCTGGTCGGGGCCGTCCAGCTTGCCAGCCCGCAACTCCGCGCGTACGTCGCGCCCGCCATTCCCGGCGAGCCAGCCCGCGTGTGCCGTCACGGCCGCCTGCCACTCGGCGTCGCCCATCCCGCCTCGCCGGAAGAGCTCGTTCTCCGCGGCGCGCGCGGCGCCCGCGATCTCGACCCGACCATCGCCGTCGTCGAACCACGCGATCAGCCCGGTCTTCTCCCAGTTGCCGAACCAGGCAGGCAGTGTCGCTGCGGTCTTGCCCTGCAGGCTCGACACCAGGAAGTAGCGCGCGAACGCCGCGGTCGCCGGCGCGGTGAGGTACAGGAGCGCGATGAACAACAGGGCCCAGAACGCGCTCCACCGTGCGGCGACGATGCTCTTGACGGTGTAGAAGCGGACGATCACGTGCGGCAGGCCGGCGGTTCCCGCCATCAGCGCCAGCGCCGTGCACAGAACGTTGGTCTTGTCCCACGCGCCGGTGAACGGCGTGGTGTAGCTCGCAAAGCCGAGATCCGCGCAGATCGCATCCAGCCTGGCCAGGAGCGGCATGCCGCCGTCGCGGAGCGTGCTGCCCATGCCGACCTGCGGGACCGCGTGCCCGGTGAGCTTGAAGCTGATCGCGATCGCCGGCACCAGGAACGCGGTGATCAGCACCCAGTACTGGGCGACCTGCGTCCAGGTGATGCCCTTCATCCCGCCCAGCACCGCGTACACCAGCACGATGGACATGCCGATGCCCACGCCGACGTCGATGTCCACTTCGAGGAAGCGGGAGAACACGATGCCGACGCCGCGCATCTGGCCGGCGACGTACGTGAACGACACGAACAGCGCGCACACCACCGCGACCAGGCGCGCCGCGTCCGAGGCGAAGCGCTCGCCGACGAAGTCGGGCACCGTGAGGTGGCCCGCCTTGCGCAGGTAGGGGGCGAGCAGCAAGGCGAGGAGCACGAAGCCGCCCGTCCAGCCCATCAGGTACACGCCGCCCGCGTAGCCCATCGCCGAGATCAGGCCGGCCATGGAGAGGAACGACGCGGCGCTCATCCAGTCGGCAGCGGTCGCCATGCCGTTGGCGATGGCCGGCACACCGCGCCCCGCGACGTAGAAGCCCTGCGTGTCGCGCACCCGGCACATCCACGCGATCGCGAGGTACAGGCCGAACGAGGCGCCGACGAAGACGAGGGTCCAGCCCTGGATCGTCATGCGCCGTCCTCGAGGGCGGCGAGGTCCTTGCGCAGGCGGGCGTCGAGCCGCCCGATCCACACTGCGTAGACGAGGATCAGGAGCACGAACGCGAGGATGCTCCCCTGCTGCGCGAACCAGAAGCCGAGCGGGAAGCCGGCGATCTGCCAGCGGTCCAGTTCCTCGACGAACATCACGCCGCAGCCGAGGCCGACGACCGCCCACAGCGCGATGAGGAAGACGACGATGCGCAGGTTGCTGCGCCAGTAGCGGCTCTTCGCCGCGGCGATGCGCGGATCGGGTGGTGGCATGGGGCGCTGGGTGCGCGACGTTGTCGCATCCGATGTCGTCGCACGCAACGATCCGACCTCAGGCATTCGCGATCGCCCGCACGAGGGCTGCCACCTCGTCCGCGTCGGTGCGCCAGCGGCTGCACGGGACGCCCGGCGCGCTGCGTTCGTCGGGACCGATGGCGCCTGCCCCGGAGTGGATCTCGCGGGCATGCGTGCGGCGCAAGAGGTCGCCCACGTTGTGGCTCCGCACGCCGCCGCCCGGCAGCACGACGAGGCGTGATCCGGCGCGGGTCACCAGGCGGGCGAGGTTCTCGGCGCCCGCGGTGGCGGTCGCCTTCCCGCCGCTGGTCAGCACGCGACGGACCCGGAGCGCGACGAGATCCTCGAGTGCCGCGTCGGCGTCCGCGATGGCGTCGAAGGCGCGATGGCAGGTGACGCACAGCGGGCCCGCCGCCGCGACCAGTGTGCGCATCGCGGCCACGTCGAAGCCGCCGTCGGCGGCGAGGCAGCCGAAGACCACGCCGTCGGCCCCCGCCGCGCGGGCGTGCCCGATGTCGCGCGCCATGATCTGCAGTTCCGCCGGCGTGTACACGAACCCGCCACCGCGCGGGCGGATCATGCACACGAGTTCGGCTGTGATCGCGGCCCGCACCGCCTGCAGGAGACCGAGGCTGGGCGTCAGCCCGCCCTCGCACAGGCTCGCGCAGAGTTCGATGCGATGGGCACCGGCCGCGACCGCCGCGCGGGCGCCTTCGACATCTTCCACGGCGATCTCGACGCGCGCGTCCACTGGCATGCGCGCGGAGCATAGGCCTCGCGTACGATGCGCGCCCCATGCGCGCGCTCATCGGTTGGCTGTCCGTGGTGGGCGCGTTGTCCGCCCAGACGGCACCCGTTCCGCAGTGGGAGAGCGTCGCGCCGATCCTGCGGGCGCACTGTGCCGAGTGCCACGGCCCGGACGTGCAGCGCAAGAGCCTGCGCCTCGACGTGCCGGCGGGGGTCGCGCGCGGCGGCCGGTCCGGGCCCGTCGTGCAGCCGGGCGCGCCCGACGCGAGCCGACTCCTCCAGCACGTGCTCGGCGAAGGGGGTCGCAAGCGCATGCCGCCCGATGGTCCACCGCTCGCCGCGGCCGACGTCGCGCGCCTGCGCGCCTGGATCGCTGGTGGCGCGCCCGGACTCGCCACAGCCCCGCCGGCCGACCTGCGGCCCTGGTCGTACCGCCCGCTCGCGCCGCCGCAGCGGGTGGCCGGGTCGCGGCCGGTGTCGCTCGATGCGCTCGTGGCGGCGCGCATCGCGAGCGCCGGCGTCGGTACGTCGCCGCCGGCCAGCGCGACGACGTGGCTCCGGCGCGTGAGCCTCGACCTCACGGGCCTGCCGCCGACGCTGGCGGAGCTCGATGCTTTCGCCGCCGACGACGCCGAAGGTGCGCGCGAGCGCGCGGTCGATCGCCTGCTGATGTCCCGCCACTTCGGCGAACGCCAGGCCGCGTGGTGGCTCGACCTCGCCCGCTACGCCGACACCAAGGGCTACGAGAAGGACGAGCGACGTTCGATCTGGCGCTACCGCGACTGGGTCATCGACGCCTTCAACCGCAACCTGCCCTTCGACCAGTTCACGATCGAACAGCTCGCCGGCGATCTGCTGCCGGACCCGACCCTCGACCAGCTCGTCGCGACGGCCTTCCACCGCAACACGATGACCAACGACGAGGGTGGGACCGACGACGAGGAGTTCCGGGTCGCGGCGGTGGTCGACCGCGTCAACACCACCGCTCAGGTGTGGCTGGGCATGACCGCGGGCTGCGCCCAGTGCCACGACCACAAGTACGACCCGCTCAGCCAGCGCGAGTACTACGAGCTGTTCGCGTTCTTCGACCAGACCGAGGACGACGACCATCCGACCGATCGGCCGGTGATCGAGGCCCCGACTCGCGAGCAGCAAGCGCAGCTCACCGCGCTCCGCGAAGAACAGACGCGCCTGCGGGCCGCGACGACACAGCCGGTTCCAGAACAGTTCGCGACCGAGGTGCGGGCCCGACTCGACGCGATCGGCAAGGAGATCGTCGCCTTGGCGGTGCCCACGGTGCCGATCCTGCGCGAGCGTCCGGCGGCGCGCGCGCGCGCGACGCGCGTGCATCGGCGCGGCAGCTTCCTCGACCCGGGTGAGGTCGTCACGCCCGGCGTTCCCTCCGCCCTGCATCCGTTCCCCGCCGACCTGCTGCGCAACCGGCTGGGGTTCGCGCGCTGGCTGGTGTCGCCCGACAACCCGCTCTTCGCGCGTGTGCTCGTGAATCGCGTCTGGGAGCAGCTCTTCGGGCGAGGACTCGTGCGCACCAGCGAGGACTTCGGGTCGATGGGCGAGCGCCCTTCGCATCCCGAACTGCTCGACTGGCTGGCCAGCCGGTTCGTCGCGTCGGGGTACGACCTCAAGGCCCTGCTGCGCACGATCGTGCTGTCGGCGACCTACGGGCGCTCCTCGATCGCCGAGCGCGGGGCGCGCGGCGTCGACCAAGACAACGTCTGGCTCGCCCGCGGCCCGCGTGAGCGCGTCGACGCCGAGGCCGTGCGCGACATCGCGCTGGTGGCCGCGGGCCTCCTCGACCCGGACGTCGGTGGTCCCAGCGTGATGCCGTACCAGCCCGAAGGCGTGTGGTCGATCATCTACAGCAACGACCAGTGGCGTCTGTCGGAGGGGAGCGATCGCTACCGGCGCGGGCTCTACACGTTCTGGCGGCGCACCAGCCCGTATCCGGCGATGCTCGCGTTCGACGCGCCGAGCCGCGAGTACTGCGTGGGGCGCCGGATCACCACCAACACACCGGCGCAGGCGCTGGTGACCCTCAACGACCCCGCGTTCGTGGAAGCCGCGCGCGCGCTCGGGCGACGCATGCAGCGCACCGGGAGCGTCGATGCCGGCCTCGTGCTCGGCTTCCGCGCCTGCACCGCGCGCATCCCCGACGCGCGCGAGCTGAACCGCCTGCGGGCGCTGTTCACCGACGAACTGGCCCGCAGCGACGGCGACGCGGCTGGGTACGACCGCGCCTGGACCATCGTCGGCAACGTGCTGCTCAACCTCGACGAGACGCTCACCAAGGGCTGACATGGACGGCGCCTTCGCACACCCCACACCGCTCACCCGCCGCGCCCTGCTCCGGCGCCTGGGGCTCGGCGCCGCCGCGCTCCAAGGCCTCGACCGCGACCGTCTCGCGCGGCCGGCGGGACCCGTGCCGCGCGCGCGCCGCGTGATCTACGTGCACCTCGAGGGCTCGCCGCCCCAGCACGATCTCTTCGACTGGAAGCCCCGGCTGGTCGAGTGGAACGGGCAGCCCTGCCCGGACGACTTCCTGGCGAAGGCGCGCTTCGCCTTCATCAAGGGGCATCCCAAGCTTCTCGGCACGCCCTACCGCTTCGCGCAGCACGGCCAATCGGGCGCGTGGGTGTCCGAGCTGCTGCCGCACCTCGCGTCGATCGTCGATCGGCTCACCATCGTCCGGTCGATGCACACCGACGAGTTCAACCACGCGCCGGCGCAGTTCCTCCTGCACACCGGCGGGCCGCGCATCGGGCGCCCCTCGATGGGGGCGTGGCTCGCGTGGGGGCTGGGCTCCGAGAACGACAACCTGCCGGCGTTCGTGGTCCTGATGTCGGGCGGCAAGACGCCGAGTGCCGGCAAGAGCGTGTGGGGGAGCGGGTTCCTGCCCAGCGCGTACCAGGGCGTGCAACTGCGCGCGCAGGGCGAGCCGGTCCTGTTCCTGGAGGATCCGCCGATCCTCGACCGCGATGGCCGGCGGCGCAGCCTCGATGCGCTGCGGGACCTGAACGCGATGCGCCACGAGGCGGTGCGCGACCCGGAGATCGAGGCTCGCATCGAGCAGTACGAACTCGCGTTCCGCATGCAACTCGCGGCGCCGGAGGCGACCGATCTCGCGGCCGAGCCGGAGGCGATCCGTGCCATGTACGGCGCCGAGCCCGGCACCGCGTCGTTCGCCAACAACTGCCTCCTCGCCCGGCGCCTCGTCGAGCGCGGCGTGCGTTTCGTGCAGCTCTACGACTGGGGCTGGGACACGCACGGCACCAACGCGAGCGACGACCTCGTCACCCAGTTGCCGAAGAAGTGCCGGGAGACGGATCGCCCGCTGGCGGCGTTGATCGAAGACCTCGCGCAGCGCGGTCTGTTGGACGAGACCCTGGTCGTGTGGTCGGGCGAGTTCGGCCGCACGGCGATGAACGAGGAGCGCAACGGGTCCAGGTTCCTCGGTCGCGACCACCATCCGCACTGCTTCACGATCTTCATGGCGGGAGGCGGCACCCGGCCCGGCGTCGTGCACGGCGAGACCGACGAACTGGGCTACCACATCGTGCGCGATCCGGTGCACGTCCACGACCTGCAGGCCACGATCCTGCACCTCATGGGCATCGACCATGCGCGCTTCACGCATCGGTTCCTGGGGCGCGACTTCCGGCTCACCGACGTGGCCGGGCGCGTGGTCCCGCAACTGCTGGCCTGATCCGGCCGAGCGCTTTCGATCGGGCGCGCGCTTGCCTCCGCCCCGGATCCTGCCGAAAAGAAGGGCAGCATGTCGCAAGCGAGGCTTCTGGTCACCGGCGCGGCCGGGTTCATCGGCGCGCGATTCGTCGAGTCACTGAGCGCCCGCGGCCTGCCCGCACCGATCTCCGTCGATCGGGCGGCAGCGTTCCATGAGCGACCGGAGCACCGCGGGATCGACTTCGGTCAGGTCGTCGACATGGAGGACCTGTTCGCGTGGCTGGAGAAGGAGCAGCCGGCGCTCGCCGGGATCGTGCACCTCGGCGCGTGCACCGACACGACCGAACTGGACGAGGCGCTGCTGCGCCGCGTGAACCTGGAGTACTCGCAGCGCCTGTGGCAGCACGCGGTCGCGACCGGCGTGACCTTCGCCTACGCGAGCAGCGCCGCGACCTACGGCGAGGGCGGCGGAGGCTACGCCGACGACGAAGCCAGGACCGACGCGCTGGTCCCGCTCAACCCGTACGGCGTGTCGAAGCTGCGCTTCGACCAGTGGGCGCTGGCGGAGGAGAAGGCCGGGCGCGCGCCCAAAGCGTGGTCGGGGTTCAAGTTCTTCAACGTGTACGGCTACGGCGAGCGGCACAAGGGCGCGATGGCGAGCGTCGTGCTCAAGGCCTTCGACCAGATCCGCGCCACCGGCCAGGCGTGCCTGTTCCGCAGCCACCGCGCCGACTTCCGCGACGGCGAGCAGAAGCGCGACTTCGTGTTCGTCGACGACGTGGTCGAGGTGCTGCACTTCGCGCTGCAGAAGCCGCTCGCGCGCGGGATCTACAACCTCGGCACGGGCAAGGCGCGTACCTTCCTCGACCTCGTGCGCTGCGTGTTCCGCGAACTCGGCGTGGCGGAGCGGATCGAGTTCATCGACACCCCCGAGGCGATCCGGGCGCGCTACCAGTACTTCACGGAGGCCGACATGGAGCGGCTGCGCGAGGCCGGGTACACCCGGCCGTTCCGGACGCTGGAGGAAGGCGTCGCGGCCTACGTGCGCCGGTTGCGCGCGGCGGACTCGGCGGCTTAGCGCCGGATCAGCACTCCGGGATCGCCACCGCGAGTCCGCCCTCGGAGGTCTCCTTGTACTCGCGGCGCATGTCCATCCCGGTCCGCTTCATGACGCGGACCACGCGGTCCAGGCTCACCACGTGGTGCCCGCCGCCGTGCAGCGCCAGTTGCGCCGCGCTCCACGCCTTGGCGACGCCCATCGCGTTGCGTTCGATGCACGGCGCCTGCACGAGTCCCTTGATGGGATCGCAGGTGAGCCCGAGGTTGTGTTCGAGGCCGATCTCCGCCGCGTTCTCCACCGCGTCGGGATCGCCGCCGAGCAGCTCGCACAGCGCTGCCGCCGCCATCGCCGTCGCGCTGCCGACCTCGCCCTGACACCCGACCTCGGCGCCCGACAGGCTGGCGTGCGTCTTGATCACCATGCCGATGGCGCCGGCGGTCGCCAGCGCGCGATGGATGCTGGTGCGGTCGAGCTGCAGGCGGTCGACGACCTCGAGCAGGACACCCGGGACGATCCCGGCCGCGCCGTTGGTCGGTGCCGTCACCACCCGCCCGTAGGCGGCGTTCTCCTCGTTGATCGCGAGCGCGTACGCCTGGGCGCGCGCGATGTGCCGGTACGACGCCTCGACGGAGCCGTCTTCGATGCGCTGCCAGAGGTCGGCCGCGCGGCGACGGACACCGAGCCCGCCGGGCAGCTCGCCGCGGCGGGCGAGACCGCGCTGCGCGCAGGCACGGAACTCGGCCCACACGCGATCGAGGCCGTCGTCGAGGGCGCCGGGCGTGCTCTCCCACGCGCGCTCGTTGGCGAGCACGATGTCGCCCAGCCCGCACGCGTGCTGCTTCGCCGCCAGTACGAGGCTGTCGCCGTCCTCGAAGGGGATCGGCGTCGGCACCGGTGGCGCGGTCGAGAGCGTCGGATCGCTGCCCGCGCGCTGCACGAAACCGCCGCCGATCGAGAACCACATCTCCTCCGCGAGCACGGTCCCGTTCGCATCGAACGCGCGCAGGACCATGGTGTTGGGGTGCGGGGTGGCGTGGTCGGGGAGGTCGCCGTGGCGGCGGAAGACCACGTCGTCGGGCACGAGGGCGAGGTCGGTGCCGCCGAAGTCGATCCGCGGCTGCGCGCGCAGCGTCTGCGGCAGCGCGATGAGCGCGTCGGTGTCGCAGGTCTCGGGCTCCCAGCCCAGCAGGCCTGCGAGCACGGCGCGGTCCGTGCCGTGTCCGCGGCCGGTGGCGCTCAACGAGCCGCGCAGCTCGACCTGCAGCCGATGCGGGACGAGCCCGGCCGACAGGCAACGTCGCCGGAAGAAGCCGGCCGCGCGCATCGGACCCACCGTGTGGCTCGAGCTCGGTCCCGGTCCGATGCGGAAGAGATCGAGCAGGCGGACGGTGATGGAGGCGGGGCCCATGCGCGGCGGACCATACGCATTCGTGGCCGCGCTGCGAGGCTGCGCTCGCCGTTGCGGCCCGCGCTCGCTGGCGCTGCAATCCCGCCGTGACCCGCGACCCGCGCATCTCGGTGCTCCTGCCCGCGCGCGACGCGGCGGCGACCCTGCCGGCAGCGCTCGCGAGCATCGCCCGGCAGAGCGAGCGCAACTTCGAATGCGTCGTCGTCGACGACGGCTCGACCGACGCGACCGCGGCGGTCGTGCGCGCGGCGAGCGCGCGCGACGCCCGCTTCGTGCTGGTGGAACAACCGGGCCAGGGGCTCGTCCCCGCGCTGCTCGCCGGCCTCGCACGTTGTCGCGGCGCGTTCATCGCCCGCATGGATGGCGACGACCTGATGCACCGCCACCGCCTCGCCCGGCAGGCCGCGGCGCTCGCGGCGGACCCGTCGCTCGCCGCCGTCGGGTGCCATGTGCGACCCCTGCCGCGTCGCGCCGGCGACGGACGCGCCGACTACGAGGCGTGGCTGCGCACGATCCGGACCGCCGAAGACGTCGCGCGCGAGGCGTTCGTGGAGTGTCCCATCGCGCACCCGACCTGGATGGTTCGCGCGGCGGCGTTGCACGCCCATCCGTACCGTGAGGTCCCGTGGCCGGAGGACTACGACGTGCTGCTGCGCTGGCACGCGGCGGGGCTGCGCGTCGGTGTCGTGCCGGCGCGGCTCCTGCTGTGGCGCGAACACCCGGCCCGGCTCTCCCGCACCGACGAGCGCTACGGCCTCGATCGGTTCCGCGCCGCCAAGGTCCACTTCCTGTGCACGGGGTTCCTGCACGGGCATGCGCGCTACGTGCTGTGGGGCTACGGCAGCACGGGGCGGGAGCTGGTGCGCGCGCTCGCCGCGCGCGGGCGCACGCCCACGGCGATCGTCGAACTGCATCCCGGTCGGCTCGGCAACCGCATCGCCGGCGCGGACGTGGTCCCGCCGGCCGCGCTGCAGAAGATGCCGCGCCGGCCGCTGCTGGTGTCGGTCGTCGGAGTCGGCCCCCGGGCAGAGATCCGCGCCGAGCTGGCGAGCCTCGGATACCAGGACGGGATCGACTTCCTGTGCGTAGCCTGAGGCGATGAGCTTCACCCTCTGCTTGCTGCTCGTGCTCTGCCCGCAGGAACCGCGCGTGATCGGCGCCGAAGCCCTGGGGTCGCTCGACGTGCTCGCCGACGCGGAGCGCGCGCTCGCTGGGCGCCGCCTGGAGAAGGTCCGGATCGCGACGGGCGCGCCGCCGGCGCTGCTGCCCGAGGCCTTCGCCGCCGGGGTGCGCGGGCCCGAGCGCGTCGAGGCGACCCTGCGCGAGGTCGTCGTCGACGCCGGCCCGTTGCCGGCGCTCCTCGCCGCGGCGCGCGCGTTCGGGGTCGAGGTGGCCGCACCGACTCCGCCACGGGTCACGGATGCCCGCTCGTTCGAGGATCTGCTCGAACGCGTGCATCGCGAGGTCCTGCAGGCGATCGGGTCCGGCCGTGATCCCAAGCTCCAGGCGCCGACGCTGCATGGGCTCCTGGACCGTGCGCTGCACACGGGCGGGGAGTGGGACACGGCCGACGTGGGAGCGTTGCGCGACGTCGGCGCGCGCCTCGCCAAGGTCGACCATCGCGTCCTCGTCCAGCAGGCGGCGCTCGTGATCCTGGCAGTCGAGGCGCTGCTCGAGCCTGAGCGGCGGGCGCAGCTCGCGCGCCTGCCGGCCGCGGTGGGCACCAACGGCGTCGTGGGCAGCGTGCTGCTCGACCGCTCGGCGTCCTTCGGCCGCCTGGTCATCGGTGGCCCGGGTCCGAACGAGTACGCCTGCGACCAGATCGCGGTCATCGTCGATCTCGGCGGGGACGACACCTACCGGGGACCGGCCGGCGGCGCCGGTGTGAATCGTCGGCTCAGCGTCGTGGTCGACGTGTCGGGGAACGACCGCTACGTGGGTGGCAGCGACGCGCTGGGTTCGGCGACGCTCGGCGTCGGCGTGCTCCTGGACCTGGCTGGCGCCGACGAGTACGCGGTGGACGCGCGCAGCGCCGGCTTCGGTGCCGGCGGGATCGGCCTGCTCGCCGATCTCGGCGGGCGCGACTCCTGGAAACTCGCGCGCGATGGCGGCGGCGTGGGCTGCTGCGGGCTCGGCCTGCTGCTCGACTTGGGCGTCGATCCCGACGTCGCCGCGATCGGGCCACGCTGCCTCGGGGTCGGTCTCCCGGGCGGTCTCGGCTTCTACCTCGACGCGGGCGGCGACGATCGACGCGAGGCGCTGCCCGGCGCACGCGCGGAGCAGGTGCTGGGAGTCGGACTCGGTCTGCCGCCATGGCTCGGTGGTGGGGCCGGTCTCGCGGTCGATCTCGCCGGCGACGACGAGTACCGCGTCGGCGGGCGCGCGTGCGGGATGGGCGAGGCGCACGGGCTCGGCGCGTTCTTCGATGCGGCGGGCAAGGATCGTTACGCGGTCGGGGCGTTCGCGCTCGGTGCGGCCCGCTCGGCGGGGATCGGCGTGTGCATCGACGCGGCAGGTGACGACGAATACGTCGTGACCGCCGCGCCCGCGCTCGGTGCGGCGGTGGAGTCGGGCCTCGCCTGGGCCGAAGACCGCGGCGGCGACGACCGCTACACGCTGCCCATCGAGAGTGCGGGGTTCGCGCTGGCCGGCGGACTCGGCGTGTTCCTCGACTGGCGCGGCCGGGATGCGTACTCGTTCACGGCCGTCGCGCACGCGACGGCGGCCAGGGAGACGCCGCGCGCCGTGGCCCTCGGCGTCTTCGCCGATCTCGGGGCCGCCGAGGATGCGTACGAACCCGGAGACACGAAGCGACCCGCCGGCAACGGCCGGTTCGAGCGCGGTTCCGGACGCGGCGTGCACGGCGAGGTCATCTCCGTGATCGCCGATCGCTGACGCTCAGGCGATCGCCGGGTAGAGGACGACCTCGCCCTTGCAGTCGTACACGTGGTAGAGGACCCCATCGATCGTCACGACTCCGATGAAGAAGCACTCCGGCTCGTCGTCGCAGGGGTTCTTGTTCGCGGACCCGGAGTTGGGTCGTCGCGTGTTGCTCGTGTTGACGACGGCGGCGAGCTGGTCCGTGACCCGGCGGAGACGGGCAGGGTCCTTGACGAGATCGGCGGGGAGGCGGAACCAGGCGGTGGGCTTGCTCATCGTGAGGTGTCGAAGCTAGGGGTGTAGAGGATGCGCACGACCCGAGCCGCGGCGCGGCCGGTGAGGATCGGGTTGATGTCGTCGTGGCCGATGACGAGGCGTGAACCCGACAGGCGGAGGTTGCCGCCGGCGCCGCGACTCGAGGGTGGGTGCAGTGGGCAGAGCATGTTGCCGTCGCGCCCGAAGGGCGATGCCGTGCACGTCCATTCGCGCGCGCCATCCAGGAGGTCGCGGATCGCCGGCGATTCGCGGTCGCGGCTCTGACCGTCCTCCAGGTAGCAGGTCTGGGCGGCGAGGTTCCAGTCCGCGGCAGTCGGCATGCGTCCACCGAGGAAACCGGCGATGCGGTGGGCCCACCAGAAGGACACCTCGGCGCGTGCGCCCCTGGGCGCGATGACCGTGGTGCGGAGGCTGAGTGCGGCGTCGAGCGTGCAGGCTGCCTCGGGTTCATCGGGGTGTGCGAACAACGCCACCCGCGTGGCCGGGCCGAAGCGGAGCCAATCGACGTAGAGATGGAACACTTCGGCGGGGATCTCCGTCCGCGCCATGTCCAGGGGGGGGCGCGGGGGGATGACGAACTCCGTCGAGCCCGACAGGCCGGCAGCGTGGCGGATCGTCGCCCCGCCGCCCGGGAGGCGGTACCAACCGAGATCCCGCCCGGGATGGCGGTCCCAGGCGCTCACGATCTCGGCGCACGCCACGCTCACCGGCGAGTTCGGATCGACCCGGAACAGGAGCGGCGCCGTCGTCATTCGCTCGTCGCCGGACGCTGGCTTCGATCCTGGCGAGGCCATGGCGACGACCAGTTTGTAGAGGCCCGGGGGACGAGTGAACGCCAGCGGCTTGTCCGCCGAGTACCAGGTCTCGACCGTCCCGGTGAACTCGAGGTCCGATTCGCAGATCGCCACGGCGATCCTTGGGCTCGGCTGCGTCTCGAGCAGGCCGAACCCCTGCAGGCGCGCGAGCCAGCGCTGTGGCTCCACCTCTTCGGGGTGCAGCCCGCTACCGATGCGCGCCAGTGTGTCGGCCCTGTCCGGTGCGGCATCCACGGCCGCAGTGGCCGCGGCGAGGTCGCCCGCCCGCACCGCGGCGAGCGCCGCCGTCCACGGCGGTGGAGGAGGCGTGCTGCGCGCCACCCACCACGTCACTCCGGCGAGGGCGACGGCGAGCGTGACGGAGGCGACTGCGATCCGCCGGCGCGACCAGTGCCGCTGGCGCCACCCCAGGGGCCGGCCGGCGAGCACCGCGAGAAGGTCATCGCCGAGATCGCGGGCCCCGACGTAGCGCTCGCCAGGGACCGGGCGGAGACAGGTCCCGAGGGCGAGCGCGAACGCCTCCGGCACCGTCGGGTTCGAGTCGCGGACATCGGGCGGCGGGGCGTACTCCGTCGTGCCGGCGACCGCGTGCCCTGGCGGGTGACCGGTCAGGCACTCGTAGAGGGTGCAGCCCAGGCCATAGATGTCGGAGCGGGTCGAGATGCCTTCGCGTCGCCGCTGCTCCGGACTCATGTAGGCCCAGGTCCCCGCCACCGAGTCGTCGCTCGCGATCCGGACGAGATCACCCGCGGTCGCGAGACCGAGGTCGACCAGCACGACGCTGCCGTCGGGCCTGACCATCACGTTGCGCGGCGTGATGTCGCGGTGCAGGAAACCGGCGCTGTGCAGGCGATCCAGTGCGCCGCAGAGCTGCACCCCGAGGGTGGCCACCCATCGCCAGTGCTCGGCGTTGCGGAATGCTTCGGGGGACGCAGGCCGGGCGATCGGCGCAACCGCGAGCGCCGCCTGGGTGGCAGCGTCCAGGATGCGCGTCGCGGCGGCGGTGGGATCGGTGGGTTGCCGCGATGCCCGCGTCTGCGTCGACGCGGCATCGATGTCGGGGCGATCGGCGCGCCGTGCCAGCTCGCGGCTGAGGTCGGCGCCTTCGACGAACTCCATGACGACGTAGGTCGCGTGTGCGGTCGTTCCGTGGGCGAGGAGCGGCACGAGGTTGGGGTGGGCGAGCCGCGCCAGGAGCGTGCCTTCCTGATCGGCCCGCAGCCGGGCAGTGGCGTCCTCGACCTCCGTCAGCGGCTCCACGCGCACGGCGACCTTGCGTCCGTCGTGCCACGCGCCCACGAAGACATCGCCCTGACCGCCGCTGGCGAGCGGGGTCAGGCCGCTCACGCCGGGAATCGAAGGCAGAGGCTCAGACGTGAACAGACGAGGCATGGCGACGGACGGGCGATCGGGTGCTCGGCCGGAGGGCGCGGAGATCCTAACGGCGTGCGTCGTCCTTGGGGAGCCGCTCAGGGGCGAGGGCACCTGCATCGTCGAGGAGGCGGGCCCAGTCGAATGCTGGCCCAGGGTCGGTCTTGTTCGTGGCGACGTGCCAGTGACCGAGCAGCCCATGATGCGCGGCGAACTCGTCTTCCTTCAGCGTGCGCGGAATGACTGCCCCGTCTGCGCCACGTGGGACCGCCAGCGGCATGCGCGGGAAGACGCGGGTCAGCGTCGCGGTGAGCCTCGCGAGTGCACGATACTGCGCGTCAGTGAAGTCGTACTGCCACAGCTTGCGCCCCTGGATCGTGCCCGCGACGAGATCAGGGCGCGCCGGCCGTGCCACGAATCCCGGCGTGCGGATCCCCGTCTCCTTCATCCACCCCGGGAACACGGCGCGCACCCCGTCCTGGTCGCGCGCGTACCACGTCGAGAACGCCGCATCGTCCGCACTCCCGTACGCACCCGGATGCGCGATCTCGATCCCCACGGAGCGGTCGTTGGCGATGGTCGCGTGCCACGCGCGCTCCTTCAGGTCGAGCGTCTGGTAGATCGTGCCGTCGACGTCGAGCATGAAGTGCACCGAAAGGTTGCGCACGTCCTGCAGCACCTTGAAGCACTGGCGCGACGTGCCCGCGACGTCGTAGTGGATCACGAACTGGTCGACGAGCAGCCGCAGGTCGTCGAGCGTGCAGCCTTCGCGGCGGACCGCCGCGGCGACGTTCGCCGGCAGCCCGGCCCGGAACGAGTGATAGCGCCGCTTCGGCACGCGCTGCGGCTCGGCGTTCTCTTCCTCCTCCTTGAAGCGCGGCTCCAGGCGATACGCGTCATAGCCGCCAGGATCGTTCCACAGCACGACCGGGGTGCCAGTGTGGAAGAGTTGGCCGCACACCGAGATCTCGTCGCCGCGCCGCGGGGCCCGATCGCCGGGACGCGGCTCCGGCGGCGTGGCCTGGCAGCCGAGGAGGGCGAGCGTCGTCAGGAGGTGGACTCTCATTGGGCGGTGAGCTTGGGGCGTTGGCGGTGATGGTCGGTTGCCAGTTGCCAGGCGTGCGCGATGCGCAGGATGGCGGCCTCGCCGTACAACTGGCCCAACAGGCAGAGCAGACGGGGCTGGCCCTGCCCCGCCGCGAACGGCAGCGCGACCGCGGGATGCCCGGTGAGGTTCGTGCACAGGAGGGTCTGGCCGCTGTGCGTCGGCGTGACGATCGCGTCGAGACCCGCGAAGCGTTCGGCAACCTGCACCATGAGTTCGGTGCGCATGCGCATGGCGCGCACATATTCGACCGCGGGGACGAAGCGCGCGCAGCGGAACTGGTTGGGCCACGCGCGCGCGCCCTGATCGCCGAGCTGCTGCACGCCGCCGTCGCGGGTGAAGTCGTCGAACGCCGCGGCGGCCTCGACGTGCAGGATGGTGCGCAGCGCGCCGTACGGGAACGCGGGGAGTTCGGTCGGCGCGATCTGCGCGCCCGCGTCGCGCAGGAAGTCGACGAAGACCTTCTCGTCGCCACGCGTGAAGTCGCCGCGCGGCGTGTCGAGCACGCCGATGCGCATGCCGCGCAGGTCTGCAGTGCGTCGCCACGGGAAGCCGGCGGCGCGCGTCGCCAGATCGCGACCGTCGGGGCCGCGGATCACGTCGAAAACCAACGCGAGATCCTCGGCGTTGCGCGCCAGCACGCCGAGCTTGTCCATCGTCCACGACAGTGCCATCGCGCCGTAGCGCGGCACCGCACCGAAGGTGGGGCGCAGGCCGGCGACGCTGCAGCGCACCGCGGGCGAGAGGATCGAACCCAACGTCTCCGAGCCGAGCGCGAACGGCACGAGACCCGCGGCCGTGGCAGCAGCCGAGCCCGCGGACGAACCGCTGGACCCCTGCGTCGGGTTCCAGGGGTTGTGGGTCACGCCCTTGAACCAGCGGTCGCCCATCGCCAGCGCGCCGAGCGACAGCTTGGCGACGAGCACCGCGCCGGCGCGCTCGAGGCGTTCGAGCACGGTGGCGGTGACATCGAGCACCTGCTCGCGGAAGGGCTCGGCCCCGAACGTCGTCGGCGCGGCGGGGTGGGCGAGCAGGTCCTTGGCGCCGAACGGGATGCCGTGCAGTGGCGAGCGCGGGCGTCCGGCCTGCAGTTCGGCGTCGGCGCGGTCGGCGGCGGCGAGTGCGTGCTCGCGCATCGCGGTGACCGTGCAGAGCAGCTCGCCATCGAAGCGTGCCAGCCGGGCGAGGGCGAGTTCGGTGAGCCGGCGCGAGGTGACGATCCCTCGCCGCAGCAAGGTCTGCAGTTCGGCGACCGACGCGAACGCGAGGTCGGGGTCGGCGGTCCGGCCAAGGTCGACCGCGACCTCGGCGAACGGCTCTGCGGGTTCGTGCGGAGCGGACACGTGACCGGGGGGGACGGGGTCGAACTGGAACGCCGGGTCGGTGAAGCGTGCGACTGCGTGCGCGCGCATGGCGGCGTAGCCGTCGCGCTGCTCGCGCATCGAGGGCGCCGCCTGCGCGAGTTCGGCGTCGCTGAACTGGAGGCCGAACAGCCGCTGGGCGGCGGCGAGGTCATCCTTGTCGTCGCGCTCGGAGCGGGGCGCATGGGCAGGTGTGGTGGGGCCGGGCAACGCGATGCCGGCGCAGGCTCCAGCCAGGAAGGAACGGCGCGACGATGCGTGGGTCTCGTGCATGGGCGGCAAGGGTTGCGTGGCACTCTCGCCATGCCAGCGACGGGATGGCGCGGGACGTTCGGGGGGGGCGCGGCTCATCCTTACCCGGAGCCCGACCATGCGGCCAGCCACCACGCACCTGGAGTAGGCTTCCCCGTGATCCTCGGTGCCACCCATGTCGCGTGCCTGCTGGCACTGGCCCAGCCGCCGGTCCAACCGGCGCAGGGTTCGCCGGCGCCGACCGCGCTGGAGGCCGGACTGGCGTGTGCGCGCGCCGGCGACGTCGAGGGTGCGCAGCGTCTGTGGCTCGGCGGACTCGACGCCGCCGTCGAAGACACAGATCGCGCCACGCTGCTCGAACAACTCGTGCGCCTGGGCCGCCTCCATCCGCCGACGCGCGCCGCTCTCGTCGCGCGTCGCGACGCCCTGGTCGAAGCGATCCGGAAGACGCCCGCGGCGATCGACCCCATCGTCCGCCTCGTGGCCTTCAACAGCGCCCTGGGGGAAGGTGCCCGCACCGCCGACCTGTACGAGGACCTGCTCCGCACCCGACCCGACGCCGACCTCGCCACCCTGGCGTGGTGCGCGCGTCCCGACCTCTGGCGTGCGCGACGCTACGCCGCGCTGCGCACGACCTGCGCGGACCCGCAGGCCAAGGTTGCGGCGGCCACCGCCGCGTATGCCGACGTGCGGCGCAGGCTGGTGGGACGCGGACTCTTCCCCGCGCGCACCGGCGCCATACGCGTCCGGCGCGAGGCGCTCATGGACTACGAGGCGATGCTGGCGCTGCGCGAGCGCGATTCCGCGCTGCGCCTCGGCGAAGCCCTGCTCGCGTTCGAGCCGACCCTGGGCACGCGGGCCCGCCTGATCGTGCACGCGGAGCGCGCCGGCGCCTCGTTCGCCGCTCGCGCGCTGCGCGAACCCGCGCTGCCGCCCGGCGACGACGCGGCGGCGAGCCGGCTCCAGCACGCACTCGAGGCAGCGCGACGCGAGGTGCGCGCGCAGGGCGCGACCGACGTCGACCTGCCGGAGTCCAAGGCGGTCGGCGAGCACGGCCGCGGCGGGTAGCTCAGAGCCTGAGACACAAGCCTCTCTCAGGCTCTGCCGCGGCCGCCGAGGCGGCCGCGAGGGACGTGCTGAGAGGCTGTAGCCTCGTTTCTTGCACAGCCTCTCAGCGCTGGCGCGCGAGCTTGCTGACGCGGCCGAAGCGGAGCCAGTCCATCACGTACAGGTCGCCCTTCGCATCCCACGCCGCCGAGTGCGGCGAGATGAACACGCCGTCGGCCCACTCCTCCTTGGGCACCCCGTTCTGTGCCCACTTCTTGGGGTCGGGGTTGTCGCCGAGGTGGGCGACGACCTTCCAGTCCTTGTCGAAGATCGTCACGCGACCGGCGAGGTCGGCCACGACCGCGTCCTCGCCGCGCACGTACACGTTGCACGGCCGCCGCACGTCGCCTTGCAGCACGCGCTGGTGCGTCCCGTCGAGCCCGAAGATCTGCAGCCGGTTGTTCTCGCGATCGCACACGACGAGCACGTTCGGCTCGACGCGCGTGTCGATCCAGATGCCGTGCGGCGCGCGGAGCTTGCCGGGCTCCGTGCCCGGGCCACCGAAGGAACGCACGTACTCCAGGTTGGCGTCGTACTGGTGGATCCACGACTTGCCGTAGCCGTCGGCGGCGTAGATGTCGCCGCTCTTCGCCACCGCGACGCTGGTGGGCCGGTACTCGTTGTCGTTGGCGTAGACGCCGGCGGCCTTGGGCGCCTTCATCGTCCAGAGGATCTTGCCGGAGAGCGTCGCCTTGGCGATCTCGTGGCGGCCGATGTGCGCGAGGTACAGGAACTCGTCGTCGCCCTCACGCACGTGCGTCATGCCGTGCAGGCCACCCTGGAACTCCTTGCCCCAGGTGCGGACGAGCTTGCCGTCGGCGTCGAAGACCATCACGGCGTGCTCGGTGTCGGTGTTGACGTAGATGAGGCCGTCGTCGTCGACCGCGATGCAGCCGTGCGTGTTGCCGAGGTCCTTGCCGTCGGCGAGCTTGCCCCAGCCGCTCTGCCAGCGGTAGCGATGCGCGCCGGTGCCGAGTTCGGGCACGGTGGCGGCGACGGGCACGGCGGGGGGCGGCGTCGGTGGCTTCACTTCGGACTCCTGCGGGGCGATGGCGAGGGAGAGGACGAGCGTGAGGAGAGGGGTCATGGTGATCTCAGTCGTGGGAATGTCCGTGGTCGCCGCTGCGCACGTGCGCGGCCAGCTCCGTGGCGCGCGATGCGGCCGGCGAGCCGGGCAAGCGCGCCGCGATGTCGGCGAAGGTCGCGAGTGCGTCGGCGTCGGCGCCGGCCTCGCGCAGCGCCTGGCCCAGCGCGAGCAGCAGCGTCGGCATCTCCGCGTGCGCCGGATAGGCGGCGCTCGCGGCCTCCAGCGTCGCGCGCGCCCGCCGGGGTTCGCAGTCGGCGAGCTGCAGCAGCCCGTTGGTGAGGGCGATGCCGGGCGCGAGGTCCGCGCGCGGTGCGACGCGCGCGAGCCAGTCGCGGGCGCCCTCGAGGTCGCCGTCGTCGACGGCGATCCGGGCCAGCGCGGCCGCGGCGCGGCTCGACCATGGCTCGCAGCCTTCGTCGTGCACGGCGCGCAGCTTGTCCTTCGCGACGCCGCGCCGGCCGAGGCGGAGGTGGGTGTCGGCGAGACGCAGCCGGAGTTCCGGGTCGGTCGGTCGCGCCGCGATCGCGCCGAGCACGTCGCCGAGGTCGTCGCGCAAGGCGCGAGTCCTGGCGGCGAACGCGGTGAGCGCGTCCGGGCCGAGGTAGCCGGTGTGGACGGCGAGGGGAGCTCCATCGAGATCGACCGCGCAGGTGGCGAGTCCGGCACCGGCGCGGACCCCGCCACCGACGAGCGCGCGATAGCGCGCGATCTCGATCTCCGCGTCGAGGCGCACCTGCTCGAACTCGCCGAGCGTCGCGACATCGTGCGCGATCGCGGCGTCCATCGCGTCGCTGAGCGGGCGACCCGGCAGTCGGAAGTGCACGAGGAGGAGCGTGCCCCGCGCCCGCGCGCGCGCCAGGGCGCCGGCGAATCCATCCCCCGCCGCCGAGCGCTGCTCGGCGCAGCCGCCGAGGGCGAGTGTGGCCGCGAGGAGGAGGAGGCAGCGCATGCGCGGGATCTTCGCGTCGTGTCGCGGCCGGCTCACGTGGATTCCGAGGTGAACAGGGTCGCGAACCGGCGCGCCAGGCGCGGACCCGCCCCGGCGTCCTCGTGCTTGAAGAAGGTGTAGGCCTCGTCCCAGGGCTGGGCGCGGAGCGCGGCGGCGAGCGCGCGCAGGCTCGCGTCGTCGTAGTCCTCGCGACGCAGGCGCAGGTAGCCGATCCGTCCCGTAGCGTGCAGCGGCGGCAGGCCTTCCGTGATCTCGTCGTTGACGCACACCACGGCGCTCCGCTCGGCGAGGACATTGCGCGTGGCGTCCTCGTCCCACGACGGATGCTGGAACTCGAACACCGGCACGAGGCCCTCGGGCAGACCGGCCAGGAAGGCACGCAGGAGCGGCGTGTCGGCGCGGATGTGACGCGGCACTTGGAACAGGACCGGGCCGCGTGTGGCGCCGAGTTCGTCGATCGCCTGGGCGAGGAGGCGGACCGAGTCCCCGGTGTTCGCGAGCTTCTGGAAGTGGGTGATGCGCCGGCTGGCCTTGACCGCGAACCGGAACGATTCCGGCACCTGCGCGCGCCAGCCCGCCACCACCGCGGGCTTGGGCATGCGATAGAAGGTGTTGTTGATCTCGACGGCACCGAGCTGGCTCGCGTAGAAGGCCAACCAGCCGGCGGCGGGGAGGTCGCTCGGGTAGAAGGGCCCTCGCCACGCCTCATAGCTGAAGCCGCTGGTTCCGGTGTAGAGGCGCACGGCGCGGAGCATAGGTCTCTGGGCTGGAAGGGTCGCGGATTGTCGCGGCGCGCAGATCTGGCGAGGTCGCAATCGCGGCTGCCGTGGTTGTTCGCGAGCACCGAGCGGCCCTGGAGGCCCCGACGATGGCCATCGCCGGCGGCCCTTTCTGGCGTCGCGTAGCGACGCAACCAAGCCCGAAGGGTTGCGGCCGCCGGCCGCGATGGTCGGTGATCTCGCTAACATCGCGCGCCGTCAGGCCGTCCTCGCTGTGCGCCTCCGCGCCCGTGATGTCCGTCCCCGTCGTGACCGTCTCCAAACCCGTTCCCGCCACGGACGATCCGCTCGATCTTGGCGCCGTGCGCGCTGGTGACGGTGCGGCCCGGGCGTGCCTGTACCGCCGGTTCGCCGGCGTCGTACACGGCATCGTGCTCTCGGTCGCGGGCCCGGCGGACGCAGACGACCTGACCCAGGATGTGTTCGTGAAGGTGTTCGAGCGAATCGGTGAGCTGCGCGACGACGCGGCCTGTGCTGGCTGGATCTGCGGCGTGGCGCGCAACGCCGCGCTCGACCGGAGGCGGCGGCGGCGGCACGCGGCGCAGCCCCTCGTCGCCGAGCCGGCGGCACCTCGCACCGCCGACGATGAACTGGCGACCCGTGTGCTCGCGCACGTGCGCTCGCTGCCCGATGCGTATCGCGAGACCCTGGTGCTGCGCCTGGTCGAAGGCCTCAGCGGCGTGGAGATCGCGGCGCGCACCGGGCTCACGCACGGCTCCGTGCGGGTCAACCTGCATCGCGGCATGAGCCTGCTCCGGCCGCTCCTCGAAGCGGAGGGCTGGCGATGAGCGGCGACTACCTCTTCGATCCGAACGCGCCGCGCGACCCGGAGGTCGCCGAGCTGGAGCGCTTGCTCCGCCGCTTCGGGCACGATGGGCGTGCGTTGCGGCCGCGCCGGCGCCGCCGGCCGTGGCTGCCGATTGTCGCGGCCCTGCTGGCTGCGACGGTGGTCGTCGCCGTCGCGCTGGCGCTGCGCGCGCCAGCGGAGCCCGACGCCCTGCGTCTGGTGCGGGGCGTCGGTCGGGACGCCCTGGGGCTGGCCGAGTGGTTCGAGGCCACCGACACGGAGCGCGAGCTGAGCCTCGACGCGCACGCGCGGCTGACCCTGGAGCCGGGCAGCCGCCTGCAGGTGAAGCGGCTGGACACCGAGCGCAGCCACCTCTACCTCGCGCAGGGGCGACTGGAGGCGTTCGTGTTCCCGTCGGTGCGCGCGCGCTTCTTCCAGGTGGAGACCCCCGCGACGACCTGCGTCGATCTCGGCTGCAAGTACACCCTCGACGTGGACCCGGCGACCGGGGCCGCGCAGGTGCGCGTGACGATGGGGCAGGTGGCGTTCGTCGACGGCGAACGCGAAGTGTTCGTGCCGCGCGGCGCCGAGTGCCGTGCGCTGCCGGGCCGCGGGTCGGGCACGCCGCGCTTCGCCGACTGCGACGCGTCGCTGCGCGCCGCGCTCGACCGGTACGACGCAGCCGCGCAGTCGCGGGGCGGACTCGCCGCCACCGTCGCATCGGCCGCGACCTCGCGGCGCGACACGCTGCCGCTGTGGCACATGCTCGCCGACGCGGATGCGGCAGTGCGCCGGATCGCGGAGGAAGCCCTGGTGCGCCTCGCGGGGATGCCGCCGGGGGTGAAGGGCTCGGCCACGCCCGCCCGCTGGCGGGAGCACCTCGAACCCGACTGGTGGTGAGGCTCGCTAGTCCGCCTCGGCGGCGTCGCCGGTGATCTCGCGCGCGTTGCCGGGGGTCGCGACGCAGACACGGTCGCGGCCACGGGCCTTCGCCGTGTACAACGCCCGGTCCGCGGCCTCGAGGAGGGCGGTCGGGTCCGATCCCGCCTCCGGCACGAGGCTCGCCACGCCGACGCTGATCGTGACGACCCCGTCGGGGGCACCGCGGTGCGGGATCGCCAACGCGCGCACCGCCTTGCGCATGCGGGTGCCCAGGCGCGCCCCGGCCTCGCGCGGCGTGTCGGGGAGCAGCGCGACGAACTCCTCGCCGCCGTAGCGGGCCAGCAAGTCCGTGGCGCGGCCGAGGCAGCCGGCAAGGGCATCGGCGACGCGGCGCAGGCATGCGTCACCCGCGAGATGCCCGGCGGAGTCGTTGAACGCCTTGAAGCGATCGAGGTCGAGGAGGACCAGCGCGAGCGGCTCGCGGTGCCGCGCCGCGCGCGCGAACTCGAGACGGAACCGAGCGTCGAACTCGCGCCGGTTGGCGGTGCCGGTCAGCGCGTCCTCGCTTGCCAGACGCTCGAGCCGGGCGTTCGCCTCTTCGAGCCGGCGCTGCGTCTCGCGCAGGTCCGCCTCCGCCCGCTTGCGGGTGTGGATCTCGCGCTCGAGGTCGCGGTTGCGTTCCTCCAGCGTGTGCAGCGTGAGCCGCTGCTCGCTCCGTTTGCGGCGCGTGATGTCGACGATGGACACGAGCACCATCGTGCTGTGCTCCGTGCGCACGAGTCCGATGCCGACGAGGATGGGGAAGGCGTGGCCGTCGGCGTGCAGGGCGATCAGCTCGATGTCGCTGCGGAACGGTCGCCGGCGTCCTTCCTCCTCGTAGCGGGCGCGCAGTTTGCGGAGCTTGGGTCGGGAGATCGGAGCGACGAGGACCCCGAGATCGAGACCCTGCAGGTCGTGCGGTTCGTGGCCGAAGACGGCGCGCGTCGCGGGATTGGCGAGATGGATGGCGCCGGCGACGTTGACCAGCAGCATCACATTGGGCGAGGATTCGAAGGCGAGTTCGAACCACCGTCGTGCGTCAGGATCGGACAGGCTGCACCTCCCGGAGCCGTGGGACGCGCCGGATGTTAGCACGCCGAGCCGAGCCGCAGCCGCCGACACGCGCGGGCTGGCACGCCGCCCCCCGCGCGGTACCCTGCGGCGGCGTCCCATGCACCAGTACCTCGCGTTGCTGCGCCACGTGCTCGAACACGGAGTCAAGAAGTCCGATCGGACCGGAACCGGCACGCGCAGCGTCTTCGGCCACCAGATGCGCTTCGATCTCGCCGCGGGCTTCCCGCTGCTGACGACGAAGAAGGTGCACCTCAAGTCGGTGCTCATCGAACTGCTGTGGTTCCTGCGCGGCGATACCAACATCGGCTGGCTCAAGGAGCACGGCGTGCGCATCTGGGACGAGTGGGCTGATGCCGCCGGCGACCTGGGCCCGGTCTACGGGGCGCAGTGGCGGAGCTGGCGCACGGCGGACGGCGCGACCGTCGATCAGATCGCCGACGTGATCGCGCGCATCCGCCGGGAACCGGACTCGCGTCGCCTGATCGTGAGCGCGTGGAACGTCGGCGACCTGCCGCGGATGAAGCTGCCGCCGTGCCACGCGCTGTTCCAGTTCTGGGTGGCGGAGGGCCGGCTGTCGTGCCAGCTCTACCAGCGCAGCGCCGACCTCTTCCTCGGCGTGCCGTTCAACATCGCGTCGTACGCCGCACTCACGCTGATGATCGCGCAGGTGTGCGACCTCGCGCCGGGCGAGTTCGTGCACACGCTCGGTGACGCGCACATCTACAGCAACCACGTCGAGCAGGTGCGCACGCAGCTCGCGCGCGAGCCGCGCACCCTGCCCCGGCTGCACCTCGATCCGACGGTGCGCGAGATCGGCGACTTCCGTTACGAGCACTTCCGGCTCGAAGGCTACGACCCGCACCCGCACATCAAGGCGGAGGTGGCGGTCTGAGCATGTGGCTCGGCGCGATCGTGGCCGTGGCCGAGAACGGCGTGATCGGGCGGGCTGGCGGGCTGCCGTGGCGCCTCCCCGACGATCTCCTGCACTTCAAGGCCGTGACGTTGGGGTGCCCGGTGCTCATGGGGCGGCGGACGTTCGAGTCGCTGGGCCGGCCGCTTCCCGGGCGCACCAACATCGTCCTGAGCCGGACCCTGCGCGATGCGCCGGGGGCGCTGTGCGCGCCCACGCTCGAGGCGGCGCTGGCGCTCGCGCGGGCGGCGATCCCGACGGCCACGCCGGAGCCGCGGGCGTGGGTGATCGGCGGCGCGGAGGTGTACGCGGCGGCGATGGCCGCCGTCACCCGGCTCGAGGTCACCCGCGTGCACGCCAGCCCCGACGGCGACGCCTTCCTGCAGCCCGTGGCGTGGGAGCAATGGACCTGCGTCGCGCGTGACCGGCATCCGGCCGACGCCCGCCACGCGCACGCGTTCACCTTCGAGAGATGGGAGCGCGCGTCCTAGCGTCCGCGCTGTACCGTTCGTAACCGTCCGCACGTGTCGTCCCTTCCGCTCGAGTAGATCCCGTGGACCCCGGAGCCGAACCCGATGAGCTGCGCCGCCGTCTCGCCAAGCGCGAGGTGGCAGCACTCGGTGAGCTGTTTGCGCTCCATCATGAGCGTCTCCTGCAGTTCATCCGCTTCCGTCTCGACCCGCGCCTGCACGCGCGCATCGACGCCGACGACGTCCTGCAGGAGAGCTACATCGACGCCGAGAAGCGCATCGGAAGCTTCGACTACGACAAGGCGACCACCGCGTACGTGTGGATCCGGATGATCGTCGGCCAGACCATGACCGACCTGCACCGCCGGCACGTCGAGGCGAAGGCGCGCGGCGTCGGCCGCGAGGCCAAGCTACGGCCGATCGCGGGGGCGTCGAGCGCGGCGATGTCGCACTTCTTCGTTGCGCGCCTCACCTCGCCGAGCGGGGCGGCGATCCGCGAGGAGATGGAGCAACTGGTCGAGCGCACCCTCGAAGACATGGACCCCATCGACCGCGAGGTGCTCGTGCTGCGCCACTTCGAGGAGGTCGGCAACGCCGACGCGGCGGCGATCCTCGGCCTGCCGGAGTCGACGGCGAGCAGTCGCTACCTGCGGGCGCTGGGCAAGCTGCGCGAGGTGCTCCGCCGCGCCTCGGGAGGCGGCGATGGCCCCTAGCGAGTCCGGCGAGTCGGCCGAGCCGACCGGCGCGACGGAGTCCGGCCGCGATCCGGTCGAGCTGCTCCTCGACGAATACCTGGCCGCGGCGCGTCGCGGCGAGACCGTCGACGTCGAGCGCCTGGCGGCGCGCGCCGGCGAGCGCGCCGCGGAGCTGCGCGACCTGATCGACTCGGCCGGTCTCCTGGAAGGCCTCAAGGGGAGCAAGCCGAGGGTCAGCTTCCGACCTCCGAGCGAACTCGGCGACTACCGGATCGTGGGTGAGATCGGGCGTGGCGGCATGGGCGTGGTGTACGAGGCGCACCAGCTCACGCTGGGCCGGCGCGTGGCGTTGAAGGTCCTGCCGCCGCATGCGCTGCAGAGCGGCACGCGGCTCGAGCGCTTCAAGCGTGAGGCGCAGACCGCGGCCAAGCTGCACCACACGAACATCGTGCCGATCTTCGGCGTGGGGGAGCAGGACGGCCTGCACTTCTACGTGATGCAGTTGATCGTGGGTCGCCCGCTCGACGAGGTGATCCGCGCGCTGCGTGGCGACACGAAACCGGCGCGGTCGCCTTCGCGCGCGCAGCAGAGTTCGGCGGCGATGAGCGCCACGTCGGTCGCCACGGCAATCCGCGATGGCGTGTTCGCCCCGCCTCAGGTCTCGGGCGCGCCGGTGCCGGCGGGTGACGCCGCGTACTTCCGCAGCGTCGCGCGCATCGGTGAGCAGGTCGCCGATGCGCTGGTGTACGCGCACACCCAGGGCACGCTGCACCGCGACATCAAGCCGGCCAACCTGATCCTGGATGGCGACGGGGTCGTGTGGATCACCGACTTCGGGCTCGCCAAGGCGATGGAAGACGTGGCGGTGACCAACAGCAGCGACCTCGTCGGCACGCTGCAGTACATGGCGCCGGAGCAGTTGCTCGGTGACGCCGACGCGCGCACCGACGTGCACGGGCTGGGCCTCGTGCTGTACGAGCTGGCCGCGCTGCGGCCCGCGTTCGTGGCCGATTCGCGCGGCGAGCTGTACGAGCGCGTGCGCAACGAGGAGCCGCCGCTGCTCCGGCACGTCCGCGGCGACGTGCCGCGCGACCTGGAGACGATCGTGCGCAAGGCGATCGCCAAGGACCCGCGCCACCGCTACCAGTCGGCGGCCGAGATCGCCGACGACCTGCGCCGCTTCCTCGAGGACCGACCGATCCGCGCTCGGCCGGTGAGTGCGCTCGAGCAAGTGTGGCGCTGGGGCCGGCGCAATCGCACGCTGGCAAGCCTCGCCGCACTCGCGCTCCTGGGCCTCGTGTCGACGGCGCTGGTCGCGGCGTGGGGGTACTTCAAGACGAGCGAAGCGCTGGCCACGGCGAAGTCGGCGACCGGACGGGCGGAACAGAACCTGAAGTCGGCGGAGCTGGCGACCGAGCGCGCCCGGCAGAACCTGGCGATGGCGATGTCGGCCTTCGACGACGTGTTCGCTCGCGTGGTCGGTCCCGAGCTGCTTCGTCCTGACGAGGAGCTGGAGGGCGAGGTGGTGGCGCCCGGCGTCGGCCTGTCGGTCTCCGCCGACGACGCCGCACTGCTCGAGGAGCTGCTCCGGTTCTACGACCGCTTCGCGCAGGCCAACGAGGACAACACCGCGGCGCGGCTGACGACGGCGCGCGCCTACCACCGTGTCGGGGAGATCCTGCGTCAGCTTGCGCGTTCTGACGAGGAGCGGCGCGAGGCGATCGAAGCCTACCGGCGCGCGCTCGGCCTCTACGAAGCGCTGGCGGCCGCGGGCGACGTGCAGAAAGGCGTCGTCGCGCAGGTGCTGAACGACCTGGGCCGGGCGCTGCGCGACCATCGCCAGATCGACGAGATGCGGGCGACCTACGAGCGCGCGCTGACCATCGCGCCGGATTCGTCGAAGCTCTCCCGCTACGAGCGGGCGCGCGCGCACGACAACCTCGCGTCGGCGCGGAGTCGGCGCGGGCGTGGTGGCCGCGCCGGCGGGCCGGGGGCCGAACCCGGGTCCGCGGTTGCGCACCACCGCGAGGCGCTGCGCCTCGGCAAGGAACTGGTGGAGGAGGAGCCGACCAACGCGGCCTACGTGGCCGCGGTGGCCCGGACGTCCCGCTTGCTCGCGAGCGCGCTGGGCGAGGGCGAGGAAGCGACCGGGTTGCGCGAGCGGGCGGTCGACACGCTGACGGCGCTGGCGGCGGCCCATCCCAAGTCGCCGCAGTACCGCTTCGAGCTGATGGAGGCGTTGGTCGGAGGACTCCTGCGTGGCTCGGCGATGGGGCGCGAGTTGAGCGGCGAAGAACTGGCCCGGCTGCAGCGGGCCACCGAGATCGGCAGCGGGCTGGTCGAGACGTATCCCGGCGTGCCCTCGTACGAACAGTTCCTGGCGTCGCTCGCGATGCGCATCGGCCTCGGCACGGCGGAGCACGCCCCGGAGACGGCGATCGCGTCGATCGAGCGACTCCTCGGGATGCGCGAATCGCTCGGCGTGACGCTGGGCGACGCCCGGCGCGCCAACGAACTCGCATGCCTGCAGGCGAGCGAAGTGGCGGCGCGCATCCCTCTCGCCGGCCTCGACGATGCGACGCGCACACGGCTGCGGACGCTGGTCGATCGACTGGCTGACCTCGTCGAGGCTTCGGGGCCGATCCCGCCGCGAAGCTGGATGGCGCGCGCGGCGCACAGCGTGAGTATCTCGCTCGAACGGCTGGGCGATCCGGAGCGGGCGAGGCGCCTCGCCGAGCGGCAGGCGCCGCGGTAGGCGCGTTCGACCCGGACACGGGCACGCGCGAGCCGGCAAACAGCTTTGCGTCGACGTTGATTCACGCCGCGACCGCCGTGACAGTCTCGCTCCACCCCCGGTGGTGTGCGGCGCACCACCGGGCGCGTCGAGTCGGCTCGCGGAGTTGGCCCGGCCAGGCAGGCCTCGGTCGCCGCTCGAAGCTTCCATGACCAGACAACAGACCGAGCAGTGGAGCTCGCGCATCGGCGTCATCCTGGCGGTGGCGGGATCGGCGGTGGGCCTCGGCAACTTCCTGCGCTTCCCGGGTCAGGCTGTCCAGAACGGCGGCGGCGCGTTCATGATCCCCTACTTCATCGCGCTGATCCTCGTGGGGATCCCGATCGGTTGGGCAGAGTGGACGATGGGCCGCTACGGCGGGGCGAAGGGCTTCCACTCGGCGCCGGCGATCCTCGGGATCGTGGGCCGCGGCGCGATCCCGCGCTACCTGGGCACGATCGGCGTGCTGATCCCGCTCTGCGTCTACTTCTACTACGTGTTCGTGGAGAGCTGGTGTCTCGGCTACTGCCTGCAGTTCCTCGGCGGCGGCATCGGGATCGACACCGGGACCGGCATCCATGAGCAGGCCGCGGCATCGGCGGCGTTCTACGACGCGTACACCGGCCGCGGCGCTGACGGCGCGCTCTTCGACGGCTGGCACAAGGCGCTGGGCTTCTGGCTGTTCACGGTCGTGGTGAACACCGTCTTCATCGTGCGTGGGCTGGCCAAGGGCATCGAGAAGTTCTGCCGTTTCGCAATGCCGGCGATGGCGGTGTGCGCGGTGATCGTGCTGGTCCGCGTGCTGACGCTCGGCACGCCCGATGCGAACCATCCCGACCAGAACCTGGTCAACGGGCTCGGCTTCATGTGGAACCCCGACTTCGGGAAGCTCGGTACGTCGCAGACGTGGCTGGCGGCCGCGGGGCAGATCTTCTTCAGCCTGTCAGTGGGCTTCGGCGTGATCATCAACTACGCGTCGTACCTGCGGCGCAAGGACGACGTCGTGCTGTCGGGGCTCACCGCCTCGGCGACCAACGAGACCTTCGAGGTCGGCTTCGGCGGCATGATCACGATCCCTGCCGCTTTCATCTTCCTCGGCGCGACGGGTGCCATCGAGGCGGCGGCGGGCGGAACCTTCGGTCTCGGCTTCAACACCCTGCCGGTCGTGTTCGCGCACATGCCGTTCGGCAACGTGGTGGCTGCGGTGTGGTTCTTCATGCTCTTCCTCGCCGCGATCACGAGTTCGCTGTCGATGCTGCAGCCGGTGAAGGCCTTCTTCCAGGAAGCGCTGGGGGTCGACCGGCACCGCGCGACGATGATCGTCACGGCGCTCACCTTCGTCGGCTGCGGCTTCGTGCTCTGGCACTCCGGCGGCAGCGTGGCGCTCGGCACCATCGACGACTGGGTCGGCACCTTCCTCATCGTCGTCCTCGCCGCGACGCAGATCATCTGCTTCGCCTGGGTGTTCGGCGTCGAGCGCGGCATGCGCGAAGCGCACCACGGGGCGCAGATGCAGATCCCCGCCTTCTTCCGCTTCGTGTTCCTGGTGCTGACTCCCTGCTACATGATCTTCACGCTGGTGTGGTTCGGCATCCAGACCCTGCCCGGCTGGGTCAGTGCCATGGTGGCGAGCCCGGTGGCACTGCGCTCGATGCTCCTCATCGCCGCGGTCTGGGCGGTGCTCATCGTGTGCGCGGCGATCGGCGCGAAGCGCTGGCGGGCGATGGGTCTCGACCTCGACGGCAGGGAACCGCTTCCCACCGAAGGAGGTGGCGCATGACGTTCGGTGGCATGGTGTTCATGAGCGTCTCGGTCGGCTTCGTGCTCACGTTGGTGACCTGGTGTTACCGCCAGGTGCTGAAGGGCCCGCCGCCCGACACGCGCTGAGCCTCGACTCCGGTGGCGGCGTGCGCGGGAACGCGCTCGGCTCGCTTGACTCACGGGGAACGCGTCTCCACAGTTCCGGCCCGTCGGGGCCCGCGCCCGCGCGCACCGATCGCCGCTCCGCTGTGGACGGCGGAGTGGCGTCGTCGAGGCGTTCCATGTCCAACCAGCAATCCGAGCAGTGGGGCTCGCGCGTCGGTGTGATCCTTGCGGTGGCGGGGTCCGCCGTGGGGCTCGGCAACTTCCTGCGCTTCCCCGGTCAGGCGGTTCAGAACGGCGGCGGCGCGTTCATGATCCCGTACTTCATCGCGCTGCTCCTGCTCGGCATCCCGATCGGCTGGGCCGAGTGGACGATGGGGCGGTACGGGGGTGGCAAGGGCTTCCACTCGGCCCCGGCGATCATGGGCGTGGTGGGGCGAGGATCGATCGCAAGGTACCTCGGCACCATCGGCGTGCTCATCCCGCTCTGCGTCTACTTCTACTACGTGTTCGTCGAGAGCTGGTGCCTCGGCTACTGCTGGCAGTTCCTCTGCGGCGGCATCGGCATCGACACCAACCAGCCGATCGCGGAGCAGGCGCGGGCGTCGGCGGCGTTCTACGACAGCTACACCGGACGGGGCGCGGACGGTGCGCTCTTCGACGGCTGGCACGCGGCGCTGCTCTTCTTCGTCATCACGGTCGTCGCCAACACGGTCTTCATCGTGCGCGGCCTCTCGAAGGGGATCGAGCGGTTTTGTGCGTTCGCGATGCCGGCGATGGCGGTCTGTGCGGTCATCGTGCTCGTCCGCGTGCTGACGCTGGGCACGCCGGATCCGGCGCACCCCGAGCAGAACCTGGTCAACGGGCTCGGCTTCATGTGGAACCCGGAGTACGAGGCCCTGAAGAACCCGCAGACCTGGATGGCCGCAGCCGGTCAGATCTTCTTCAGCCTGTCCGTGGGATTCGGCGTCATCATCAACTACGCGTCCTACCTGAGGCGGAAGGACGACGTCGTGCTGTCGGGGCTCACCTCGTCGGCGACCAACGAGCTGTTCGAGGTCGGCTTCGGCGGCATGATCACGATCCCGGCCGCCTTCATCTTCCTGGGCGCGTCTGCTGCCATCGGCGCGGCGGCGGCGGGGACCTTCGGCCTCGGCTTCAACACCTTGCCGGTGGTGTTCGCGCACATGCCGCTGGGCAACCTGGTGGGCGCGGTGTGGTTCTTCATGCTGTTCCTCGCCGCGATCACCAGCTCGCTGTCGATGCTGCAGCCGGTGAAGGCGTTCGTGCAGGAGAGCCTGGGCGTCGATCGGCATCGTGCCACGACGTTGGTGACGGCGGTCTCGCTCATCGGCTGCGCCTTCGTGCTCTGGCACTCGGGCGGCAGCGCGGCGCTGGGCACGATCGACGACTGGGTGGGGACCTTCCTGATCGTGGTGCTCGCGGCCGTGCAGATCATCTGCTTCTCGTGGGTGTTCGGCGTGCGGCGCGGGATGACGGAGGCGCACGCCGGGGCGCAGATGCGTATCCCGGCGTGGTTCGTTCCCGTGTTCGCCGTCTTGGCGCCGGCCTACCTGCTGTTCAACATCGGCTGGTTTGCCTGGGACAAGCTGCCGGGCTGGATCGATGCCATGGTGCAGAGCCCCGCAGCCACGCGCTCCATGATCATGATCGGCGTCGTGTGGGCCGGGATCATCTGGTGCACGGCGATCGGCGCGCGCCGCTGGCGGGCGGCAGGGCTCGATCTCGATGGCCAGGACATGGACGGAGCAGAAGGAGGTGGACGATGACGCTCGGTGGGATGATCTTCATGGCGATCTCGGTCGGCTTCGTGGTGGTTCTGGTGACGTGGTGCTTCCGCCGCGTGCTCTCGGCCCCGGCCGACGAGCGCGAGTGACATGCAGGAAGCCTCCGGCGAGCTGCAACGGCGCCTCGGTCTGCCGAGCGCGATCTCCATCACCGTCGGCGCGGTCATCGGCTCGGGGATCTTCCTCAAGCCGCTGATCGTCGCGCAGAGCCTGCCGAGCGAGACCTGGATCTTCGCGCTGTGGATCGGGCTCGGACTCGTGTGCCTGTTCGGCGCGTTCGCCTACGCCGAGCTCGGCGCGATGCTGCCGGAGGCGGGCGGGCAGTACGCGTTCCTGCGCGAGGGCTGGGGGCGCGGGGTCGGGTTCCTGTACGGGTGGACGTTCTTCTGGGTCATCAACAGCGGCACGATGGCGGCGCTCGCCGCGGCGTTCGCCGAGTACTTGCTGCCCCTCTTCGGCGTCGACAGCGCGCAGCAGGCGGAGCAGCCGATGCTCGTGCTCGGCGTCGCGACCGCGATGATCCTCGCGCTCGCCGTCGTCAACCACTTCGGCGTCGGCGTCGGTGCCGTGCTGCAGAACCTGTCGACGCTGGCCAAGGTCGGCTCGCTCGGCCTCATCGTGCTCGGCGGCGTGCTGGTCAGCGGTGGCGCGGACGTCGCGGCCGGCAACGCGGTCCTCGCCGAGGCACCGACGCTGAAGCTGGGCGGAGTGCTCGCCGCGTTCATCGGCATCTTCTGGGCCTACGAAGGGTGGTACCAGCTTCCCTTCAACGCCGCCGAACTGCGCAAGCCCGCCCGTCACCTGCCGCTCGGCCTGATCGTCGGGATGCTGATCCTGATCGCGACCTACGTGGCGGTGAACGCGATCTTCCTGCACGTGGTGCCGTATGCTGAGATGCGGTCGCTGCCCGCGGGCGCCGACCAACAGGTGCCGCACCTCGCGGTGTCGCGCATCTTCTCGCCGCAGGTCGCCAACTACCTCACGCTCCTGGTCGCGATCTCCGTGATGGGGGCGGCGAACCCCAACCTGCTGTCGTCGCCGCGCGCGTTCTACGCCATGGGCAAGGATGGCCTCGTGCCGCAGCAGCTCACCTGGGTGCACCCGCGCTGGGGCACGCCCACGGTGGCGATCTGGACGCAGGCGTTGGTGGCCGTGGCGCTGGTCTTCTATCTCAAGCGTTTCCACGACATCACTTCGTTCGTGGTGTTCGCCGGCTTCCTCTTCTACGCGCTCGCCGTCGGTGCGGTGTACCGGCTGCGCAAGACGCGGCCCGACGCGCCGCGGCCGTACCGGTGCACGGGCTATCCGTTCACGCCGGCCATCTTCATCGTGGTGGCAATCGGCTTCGTCGTGACGCTGCTGCTCGACCCGGGCGAGCAGAAGAACGCGCTGGTCGGGCTCGGCATCCTGGCGACGGGAGTGCCGGTGTACTTCCTGTTCGGGCGCCGGCGCTCTGCCTGAGCTACGACAACGCGGCGAGCAGCACGGATGCAGTGCCGGTCGCGTGCACGTGCCAGGTGGAACCTGCCGGAGTGGCCTTCTGACGCGTCGCGTCGCCGACCGTGAGCGTGACGCGCGCGCCTGCGGACGCGACGACGACGCTTCCTGCCAGCGCCAGCACGAGGCGTGTGCCCGGGTGAGGCGGAGCCCACGTGCGCACGGTGCCGGCCGGGAGGCGACACACGTCGACCTCCGCGCGCGCGCCGCGCGCCACCATGACGTTGAGATCCTCGGTCGGGCCGGCGAGCAGGCGGGCGTGTACGCGCGCCTCGCCGGGGAACGCGATGGTCGCGAACGGCGCAGCGAGCCGCGTGATCGTGCCGTCGACGTCGAGGTCCATGCCCGCGCCTGCCAGCAACCACAACCGCCGGTCGATGCCGGGGAAGAGCGAGAAGGGTCCGTCGGCCTCGACTCGCGCCACGCTCACCCGCCAGCGGAAGCCGTCGCCATCCGGAGCCAGCGCCACCTCGCGCGTGCTGCCCCCGCCGTTGCGCCAGGGCACCACACGCTGCGCGGCGAGCGGCACGATCTCGAGGGGACCGTGCGCGCCCCCGCTCACAGCAGGCCGGCGATGAACACCATCACGAACAGCGCGACGGTCTCGATGATGCCGAGCGCCATCAGGTAGTTGCCGAAGCCCTTGCCGGTCTCCGCCATCGCGTCCGACGCCGCGGCGCCGATCCGGCCCTGGAACATCGCCGACAGGCCGATGGCCGCGCCGCCGAACAGGCCGATGCCGAGCATCGCCGGCCAGTTGCCCACGTTGGCGAGGACCTGGGCGGTCACCTCGCCGGCCGGGACCACGCACTTCGCCGCCATCTGGTTCATGAGGATCATGCCGTAGATGGTCTGCGAGAGCGGGGCGCCCACGAAGGTCACCAGCACGAAGGGCGCGGCGCGGTTCTGCGCGTAGCACTTCTTCCAGCTGCCGACCGCCGCGGCGCCGGCCGCGCCGACACCCAGACACGAGCCCAGCGCCCCGAGCGCCAACGCCATCGCCCCGCCCAGCTTGCCGAGCGCCGCCATCGTCGTCACGTCCACGTCTGTACTCCGATCATGTTGTCAGGTTGGTCTCCGGCGTCGCGTGGATCCGCCGCCGCAGCGGTCGGTACGCGGTGCCACTCCATTGCAGGCCCACATGGGCCGAGAACTCGAGGGTGTTGAGGCGCACGCCGTGCACGAGCACGCCCATCGCGCAGAGCGCGAGGTTCAGGGTGTGCCCGAAGAGGGCGACGCCGACGGCCACCAGCCAGCCTGCCCCGCCGCCGGCCGCGGCACTCGCGGCCATGGCGTTGAACGCACCGGCCACCGCGACGCTCGCCGTGCCGACCGCGAACAGGCGCAGGTACGAGACCACGTCCACGAAGTTGCTGACCAGGCTCAGCGGCAGCATGACGTGGTTGAACCACTCGCTGCGGAGCTGCCGCAGCGGCGTCATGAACAGCGCGATCATGGCCACGCCCACGACGGCGATCGGCACCATCACCGGCGGGAACGGTTCGGCGAGCACCATGGTGCGCGCGGCGAAGAACATGGTCCACGTGCTCGCGATCCACCCGAGCTGCGCCAGCGCAGCGAGCCCGCCACTGCGCAGGCCCGCCCAGAGGTGGGCGACGGTGAGGTGGACCGCGCCGAGCAGGAAGCAGAGCAGCATCACGTTGCGCGCCGCCACAAGCTTGTCGGCGCCGGCCAGCCACTCGACGCGCATGCCGTCCAGCGCGTCGGGGAGCACGGCGAGGCCGAACCACGTGCCGGTGAGTGCACCCCACACGACGCAGGCGACGCCGATGCTCGTGGTGAGGTTGAGGAACTGTCGCGGCAGGTCCGGGCGTGCGAGGCGCAGGGACACCATGGCCAGGATCAGCAGCGCGCCGTAGCCGGCGTCACCGATGAGCATCCCGGCGAACAGCAGCAGGAAGAACAGGAAGACCGGGCTCACGTCGGGCTCGCCGTAGCCGGGCGTGACCCCGATGCTGGCGAGGACCGCATGCACCGGCCGGACCCAGCGTGCACCGGCGAGCTGGGTGGGCACCTGGTCGGACGCGGCGGGCGCTTCGTCGCGAACCGCCCAGCCGGCGGCGCGGCCAGCCTCGTGCAGGTCCGTGACCGCGGTCGCGGGGCAGAAGCCTTCGAGCCCGGCCAGCGGTGCGGCGTCGCGCATGCCGGCGACGGCCTCGGCCAGCTCGGCGCGCTCCGTCGCGGCGTCGAACTCCTGCGCGACGGCCGTCCAGTCACGTGCCAGGGCAGCCAGCTCCGCGGTGATGGCGGTCAGCCGCCCAGTGACGGTCGAGCGCGCGGCGTCGAGGGCGCGGAGCGAGCGCGTCGGCCAGGCCTGCACGGCCGCGTCGATCGCGCACGGGCCGCGGGCGATGACCAAGGCGTGCGTCGTGCCGTCGCGGGTCGAGAGTGGGTGCAGCGACGCGTGGTCGGGCAGGGCTGGCGGCTGTTTGCTCGGGTAGCGACAGAGGGTCAAGGTCACGTCGTGCGGCGCCAGGGCGAGGTGCGCCTGCGGATCGAACTCGCCGTACGGCTCGAGCTCGGCGTGCTCCTGGTCGAGCTGCCCGAGCTCGGCTTCCAGCGCGCGCTGTTCGTCGCGCAGGGCGAGCGCGCGGGCGATGATCGTCGGGGCATCGCCGCAGCGTGGGGCCGACTCCGCGAGTCGATCGCCGGCCGGGGCGAGCAAGGCGAGTGCGATCCGCGCACGCTCGACCTCGGCCCGCGCCGCCTCCACGCTCGCGCCCGCAGTCGGCTGCGCTGGCGTGACATGCACGACCCCGAGCGCGGCGAGGCGCGCGACGGTCGCCGCCTTGTCGGCGGCGATGCACACGATCGTGACTCTGCGCATCGGGACGATCACGTCGCCGTCCCCCGGTCGAGTGACTTGACCTTCGCGATCTTGCCGCGTGCGACTTCGAGGGTCTGGATGTCGCCGAGTGCGATGCGGATGCGGCGGATGGCGTCCTTGCACTCCGGGATCTTCACGCGCTCGAAGAGGTTCACGCGCTGGTTGGTGGTGCGCAGCTCCTCCGCCAGCAGACGCCGCTGCTCGTCCAGCACGCGACGCTCGAGCCGGACGCGCAGGAGTTCCTCGAGCAGGTCGAGGGCATCGTCGTACCAGGTGGGGGTGGTGCGCAGGTCCGGCTCCTCGCGGGCGAAGCGGACCTCGCGCAGGACCGGCACGGTCAACCCGGCGACGTTGCCGGCGTCGGTGACCAGGCGATCGACGCGCAGCCAGCGGGTGAAGTCCACCGGGTCGGCGAACAGCCCCGTCCAGCTCGCCGCGCCGGCCTCCAGCTCGCCTTCCCGCGCGACCAGTTCGGCGAGGCGGACCTCGACGAGCCGGATCTCCGCCTGCAACTGCTGCTTCTTGAGCTGCAGCGTGGGCAGGTAGCGCTGGTAGCGGCGCAGGCCGTCGCGCTGCGCTTTGAGCTCGGTCTTGGTTGCGCGGACGACAGCCATCAGACGGGTGCCTTGGCGCCGGGCCAGAACCGCTGCACCAGCTTCTGCGCCATGCCGCTCTCGGCCGGCTCGAAGCACGCGGCGAGGATCGCCCAGCCGCGGTCGAGGGCCTGCTCGAGCGGGATGTTCACCGACAGGTCCATCATCTCGCGCTCGAAGCGGTTGCCGTAGGCGAGCAGCTTCTGGTCCCAGGCGCTCATCTTGAACCCCATCGCCCGCTTCTCGCGCGCCTCCTTGCAGGTCGCGTAGAGTTGGATCATCACGTTCATGATCGCGCGGTGGTCGTCGCGGGTCTTGCCGTTGACGAACTGCTTGAGGCGCGACAGCGAGCCGAACGGCTCGATGCGTCCGTTGCGCAGGTAGAACTGACCCTCCGTGATGTAGCCGGTGTTGTCGGGCACCGGATGCGTCACGTCGTCGCCCGGCATGGTGGTGACGGCGAGGATGGTGAGCGAGCCGGCGCCCTCGAAGTCGACGGCCTTCTCGTAGCGCGACGCGAGCTGGCTGTACAGATCGCCGGGGTAGCCGCGGTTGCTGGGGATCTGCTCCATCGTGATGGCGATCTCCTTCAAGGCATCCGCGAAGTTGGTCATGTCGGTGAGCAGCACGAGCACCCGCTTGCCCTGCAGCGCGAACTGCTCGCCGACGGCGAGCGCGAGGTCGGGCACCAGCAGGCACTCGACCACCGGGTCGGAGGCCGTGTGCACGAACATCACCGTGCGCGACAGCGCGCCCTGCTCGTCGAGCGTGTCGCGCAGGAACAGGTAGTCGTCGTACTTCAGCCCCATCCCGCCGAGCACGATCACGTCGACCTCGGCCTGCATCGCGATGCGCGCCAGCAGCTCGTTGTACGGTTCGCCGGCCACCGAGAAGATCGGCAGCTTCTGCGACTCGACCAGCGTGTTGAACAGGTCGATCATCGGGATGCCGGTGCGCACGATGCGGCGCGGGATGACGCGGCGGGCCGGGTTGACGGACGGTCCGCCGATCTCCACCAGGTTGTGTTCGAGGATCGGACCGGCGTCGCGCGGCGCGCCGGCGCCGTTGAACACGCGGCCGAGCACGGCATCCGAGAACGACACCTGCATCGGGCGACCGAGGAAGCGCACGCGCGCGTCGGTGGCGATGCCACGCGAGCCGGCGAACACCTGCAGGTAGGCGCGCCCGCTCTCGAGCCGGATCACCTGGGCCAGCGACGAGGCCTGCCCGGATTCGACGTGCGCGAGCTCGCGGTAGCCGACGTTGGCGGCGAGCACGGTGATGACGTTGCCGACGACCTGCTCGACCTTGGTGTAGATCGTGTTCATGCGGAGCGCACCTCCGTGGCGGTCACGGCGGCGACCATCGCGTCGATCTCGCTCTCCGCCGCCCGGAACTCGGCGCTGTCGAACTCCAGGCGGTTCCAGTCCGCGGTCGCCTGCGTCAGGCGCTGGAAGAAGCGGCGGGCCGCGTCCTTGTCGGGGAACGAGAGATTGGTCTGCAGGATGCGGTAGATGCGTCCGAACACGTGCGCCTGCCGCTCCTTCGACGTCGCCGCGTCCACCTCGTGGTAGGCGTCCTGCTGCAGGTAGGCGGCGTCGATGTACTCGGCCTCCAGGTAGGTGACGAAGTCGTGCAGCGACGTGCCCTCCTCGCCGACGACCTTCATCATCTGCGCGGCGTCGCTGCCGCGACGCAGCGTGCGCCGGGCGAGGTCCACCGCGGCGCCGTCGGCGACGGAGCGGTACTTGCTCCAGCTCTCCAACGGATGGATGGCCGGATAGCGGCGCGCGTCGCTGCGCTCGCGCGACAAGCCGTGGAACGCGCCCACGACCTTGAGCGTCGCCTGCGTCACCGGCTCTTCGAAGTTGCCGCCGGCGGGGCTCACGGTCCCGCCGATCGTCACCGACCCGACGCTGCCATCGTGCAGGCGCACGAGGCCACCGCGCTCGTAGAAGGCCGCGATCACCGATTCGAGATAGGCGGGGAACGCTTCTTCGCCAGGGATCTCCTCGAGCCGACCCGACACCTCGCGCAGCGCCTGCGCCCAGCGCGACGTCGAGTCGGCGAGCAACAGCACGTGCAGGCCCATCTGCCGGTAGTACTCGGCGATGGTGGCGCCGAGGTACACCGACGCCTCGCGCGCCGCCACCGGCATCGAACTCGTGTTGCACACGATCAACGTGCGCTCCATCAGGCTGCGGCCGGTGCGCGGGTCGATCAGCTCCGGGAACTCGCGCAGGGTCTCCACGACCTCGCCGGCGCGCTCGCCGCACGCGGCGACGATCACGATGTCGACCTCGGCGTTGCGGCTGGTGATCTGCTGGAGCACGGTCTTGCCCGCGCCGAACGGACCCGGCGTGCAGTAGGCGCCGCCGCGCGCGACCGGGAAGAACGTGTCGATGACGCGGACCTTGGTGACCAGCGGCTCGGTCGGACGCAGGCGCTCGGCGTAGGCGCGGATCGGCCGCTTGACCGGCCAGCGCTGCGCCATGCGCACGTCGTGCCGCGCGCCGTCGCGCCCGCGCAGGCGTGCGATCACGTCGGCGACCGTGTACGACGCGGCGAGCGCGATGTGCTCCACCTCCAGGTCTTGGCCGAGGCCGAACGGGACCATGATGCGGTGCGCGAAGATGCCCTCCGGCACCGTGCCGAGGCAGTCGCCCGCGCGCACCCGCGCGCCCGCCTTCACCGTGGGCGTGAACGCCCACTGGCGCGTGCCGTCGAGCGGCGGCAGGTAGTTGCCTCGCTCGAGGAAGTTGCCGCACGCGGCCGCGAGCTGCGGCAGCGGGTTCTGCAGGCCGTCGTACACCTGGCCGAGCAGGCCGGGGCCAAGCTCCGCGGAGAGCAGGTCGCCGGTGAACTCGACGCGGTCGCCGGCGCGCAGGCCCAGCGTGTCCTCGAACACCTGCATCTCGGCGTAGCGGCCGCGGATCCGGATCAGCTCGGCCTTGAGCCGCAGCTCGCCGCTGCGCACGAAGGCCACCTCGTTCTGCCGCACCGGCTGGTCGAACTCGGCGGTGACAAGGTTGCCGTTGACGGCGACGACCTTGCCGACGCTCGCGGTGACGGGAGAGGTCTCTTTCACGAGTCGAAGGCTCCGAGGATCTGCTGCAGGTGATGGCGGAGGCTCTGGCGTCCGGCCTCGACGCCGCGCGCGGCCTGGCGCGCGCAGATCGAGAGCCGCAGGCCGTAGGCGAACACCGCGCTGGTCGAGAACGGCGCCGTCAGGGTCAGGTCGTCGAGCAGGCGCAGGCGCAGCGCGTCGAGGCGCCACTCGCGCTCGCGGGGGTCCTGGGCACCCAGGGCGTCCTGCACCGCGGCGGCGATCGACAGCTCGGGCACTGGGATGTCCTCGAGCGAGGCGGCGGCGTCGACGCCGCGCCGGCTGGCGCGGGCGAGCACGCGGGCGTTGTCGAGGTGATGCATGGCCTGCCGCCACGCCGCCGCGAAGGTGGAGACTCCGCCGCCGGCGAGGATGGCGTCGAACTCGGCGACATCGCGGGCCGCGAGGTGCTCGCCCACCAGGGCCCGCAGCGTCACCTCCGCCAGCGGCGGCGTGGCGCCGAGTGACAGCGCCGGCAGGCTCGCGATCAGGTAGTAGTGCTGGCTCATGGCTTGCCGGGAACCAGTGCCGCGCGCAGGACGAGGTCGGCGATCCGGGGCCGCACCAACTGGGCCAGCGCCGTCGCGATGGCCTCGGTGCCGAAGTCGTGCTGCACGGCGTCGCCCGCCAGCGTGAGCTTGAACCCGAGTCCCGCGCGCGGATCGACGCGGACGTCGATGCCCTTCTCCAGGCGCTGTCGGAGGCCCTGCAGCGCCGCGCCGGTGAGCAGGTCGCGATCGGCCGGCGACACGACGACGGTGATGCGGCCGCCGGCGCGCTGCGCGATCCCCTCCGCGACCCGGATCAGGATGCCGCTGACGATCTCCGGCGTGAGGGCGGCGGCGGTGGCGTCGCCGATCACCGTCTCGACCACCTGTTCGAGCTGCTGGCCGATGCGCAGGAAGAGATCGCGCGCGGCCTGCTCGACGCTCTGCGTGGCCCCGGCCAGGAACGTCGCCGCCGCGCGCTCGGCGTCGGCGCGTCGCGCCGCCGCCTCTGTCTCCGCGGCGGCGACGATGGCCCGCGCCCGTGCGGCGGCGTCGTCGAGGACGGTCTGCGCCTTGCTCTGCGCGGCCTGCACCGCCTCGGAGTTGATGCGGTCGATGAGGGACTGGACCTGATCCGCCATGGTGGTGTGCGCGCGCGAGCGAGATGAGCGCCGGACCGGGTGTGCACGGAGCGCGCCCATCGCGCGCTTCGCCGCTGACCCGGCGTTGCGAGCGCGGAGTGTACGGAGCGCGCGTCCAGAATCGAGAGCACCGCGCTAGCATCTGCCCGGCACATGGCGGGCGCACATGGCAGCGGATCGACGCGGGCACCCTTGGGGGCCTGGTGGCGCCTCTACACGGTGTGCGCGGCGGCGGCGGTGGCGGTGCTCGCCCTGCTGTGGTGGTTCACGCACACGTTCAACGTGCCGGTCGGGGGAGCTCGATGAGGGCCATCGACTGGATCGTGTTCGTGGCCTTCCTCGCCTACACCGTGTGGGACGGGATGAAGCGCACGTCCGGCGCCAAGACCCTGGAAGGCTACTACGCCGGCAGTCGCTCGATCCCCTGGTGGGCGGCCGGGTTGTCGGTGATGGCTACCCAGGCCAGCGCGATCACGATCATCGGCACCACCGGCCAGGGCCACGAGCACGGCATGGACTTCGTGCAGACCTACTTCGGTCTGCCGTTCGCGATGATCCTGCTGTGCATCTTCCTGGTGCCGCTCTATCGCAGCCGGGCGATCCTCACGCCGTACGAATACCTCGAGGAACGCTTCGGCCCGGCGACGCGGACGCTGGCGAGCCTCATCTTCCTCGGTTCGCGGTGCCTGGCGCTCGGCGTCGTCATCTACGCGCCGGCGGTGGCGTTGAGCGCGATGATCGGGCTGCAGACCTGGCAGTCGATCCTGATCATCGGCGTGGTCACCACCGTCTACACGACGGTGGGGGGCGTGAGCGCGGTGATCTGGACCGACGTCAAGCAGATGACGGTGATCGTGCTCGGGCTCCTGCTCGTGCTCTGGATCCTGCTGCGCGACCTGCTCCCGACCTTCGACTTCGGTCAGATCCTCACGGTGACCGGCGCCGCGGGCAAACTCAACGCGCTGGAGGTCACGCCGGAGAGCACGGAGATGCTGCCGCGGAGTGTGTGGGACACGACCTCGCCGCAGAGCTTCTGGGAGGAGAAGTACAACCTCTGGGCCGGCCTGTTCGGCGGGCTGTTCCTGCACCTGTCGTACTTCGGCTGCGACTTCAGCCAGGCGCAGCGCCTGCTCACCAGCAAGGACGTCGGCGCCAGTCGGCTCTCGCTCCTGATGTCGGCCTTCGCCAAGGTGCCGATGCAGGTGCTGGTGCTCTTCATCGGCGTGCTGATCTGGCTGTTCTACACGGTGCACGGCCAGCCGATGATCTACAAGCCGGAGCACATCGAGCGCACGCACGAGCCGGAAGTCGCGGCACGCCTCGCCGAGATCCAGGTGCGCTTCGATCGCGCGCTGGAGGATCGCAGAGCGGCGATGCTCGCCATCGCCGCGCTCTCCGACGGTCCCCGCTCGGATCCGGCGCTGCTCTCGACCTACCAGACCACGGTCCGCGCGGTGGCCGCGGTGCGCGCCGAGGCGCGCGCCGTGGCGGCGCGCGAGCCGCGCGACCGCGACGACACCAACAACATCTTCTGCCGCTTCATCCTCGACAACCTGCCGCCGGTGGCGCTGGGCCTCGTGATCGCGGCGATCTTCGCGGCCGCGATGTCGAGCATCGATTCCACGCTCAACTCGCTCAGCGGCGCGACGGTGGTCGACTTCTACCGGCGCTGGTTCCGGCGTCGTGCCGACGAGGTCGAGTCGCTGCGCGTGGGGCGGTTGCTGACGCTGTTCTGGGGGGCGGTCGCCACCGCGATGGCGCTCTTCCTCGGCGGCGGCGGGTCGGTGATCGAGCAGATCAACAAGTTCGGCTCGTTCTTCTATGGCAGCCTGCTCGGCGTGTTCGCGCTCGCGCTCTGCGTGCCGCGCGCCGGCGCACGCGCGGGCTGCGTCGGTCTGCTCGGCGGGATGGCGGTCGTGATGACCGTCCACTTCACGCTGCGCATCGAGTTCCTCTGGTACAACGTCATCGGTTGTCTGGGCGTGCTGCTCGTGGGTGCGCTCTGCGTGCCGTTCGAGCGGCGCCGGGTCGGGTGAAGGCGCTGACCGTCGGTGTCGCGGCCTCGGCCGTCAGTCTTCGTAGGTCAGCTCCCCGGGATCGAAGCCCTCGGCCTTGCCGTCGTCGCGCAGCTTGGCCCAGACCTTCGTCTTCGTGCGGGTGCGCAGGTCGGCGTAGATCCCCGGGAACTTGACGAAGTGGATCTTCGCGCGCGCGACGAAGGCGCGCGCCACGCGCACGGCGAGCTGCTTGTCGGTGGCCGTCGACGGCGTTCCGCCCCCGATCGCCTGGAAGATCTTCTGGACGTTGAAGCCGTACTTCGCGCAGGCCGGCACCCAGTGGAACAGGTGCGTGATCATGAAGTACAGCGCCAGCGTGAACACCTTGTCCTGGCCCGGCCAGCTCGTCGAGTTGCTGAGGTAGACCGCATACTGCGCCTCCGCGACCGCCTCGCGGGTCGCGGGATCCTCGGAGATCCCGATGATCGCGCTGAGCAGGTCGTGCTGCTGTCGCCACGCCTCGAGCGCGGGGATGTGCCGTTCGTCGTCGCCCGGGCGGCCAGCGGCGCTGCTCACGACCTTGCGCGTGCGCAGATCGACGACGTGGTAGTTGTAGTCGAAGTAGTTGATGCCGAGGTCGTCGAGCATCCGCTGCATCGCGGGATCGCGGTTGAGGTGCGTGAACACGTGGACCCCGTCGCCCTTGCCCCCGAGGCCCACGCCCCAGGTGACGATCTGACCGTCGTAGGTCTGCATGCTCGCGGGCCGCCCCTCGGCATTGAGCATCACCATGAAGGCGCGGGCCGGGTTGCGCGTGGCCTGGGTGGCTGCGTCGATCTTCTTTTGGAAGTATGCCTTCGCCCACTTGTTGTGGTCGGCCGGGGGCTTGTAGTCCCACTTGTAGGGGCCCTCGTAGGCGTTGTTCGGCCCGCCGCGCGCCGCCGTGAACATGCGCAGGGCGTGGCGGGCACGGTTGCGCCGCACGGCGTCGAGGATCGCCTGCGGGACCTCGCCCTTGCCGATGTAGGGACGCCAGTCTGCGGTCTCGAGCGCCCCGCTCCCGCGCACGTACAGCGGTGCCGCCGTGGTCGTCTCCATCTCGCCGTCGTCGGCGATGTTGGCAGTGACGGTGGCGTGCACGCGCGCGCCGGGCCCGAACTCGGCAGGCATCGGCACGTCGACCTCCGCGGTCGTCGCCTCGAGCACGAACGCCGCCGTCGACGTCACCTTCTTGTCGCTCACTTCGTCGCGCAGCTCGATGGGGCAGCGCTGGCCGACGATGAGGTCGCGGTGGGTGAGACGCAGGCGCGCGGCGCCGCCCGGCTCGACCGAGTTGCCCAGCCAATAGAGGTGCTTCACCTGCGGCTCGGGGCCGGGCTGCGTGGTCGTCGCTTGTCCCCCGGCGAGGAACTCGGTGAGCTTCGCCTGGGTGTCGGCGTCGGGGATGCCGGTGGGCTCGAGCCCCACGAGTTCCTGGAACTCCTTCACCGCGGCCTTGGTGGCGTCGCCGTTGACGCCGTTGGCGGGGCCGGGGTCGGCCTTCAGCTTCTTGCCGCGGAACAGGCTGGCGAGCTGTTCCTGCACTTCGCGCTGCCGCAGGCACGCCGGGCGCTGCCGGCGCAGCGCCTTGCGCGTCTCGCTGCCGGCGATGCCGTCGACCGCGCACTTGAAGCGGCCCTGGAAGTCCTTCACCGCCGCCTGGGTCTTTGCGTCGTTGATCCCGTCGGGGGTGCCCGGGTCGGTCGTGATCCACTGCGCCTTGAAGAAGACCTGCATCGCCTGCTCGACTTCGAGCTGCCACGCGGTGGGCTTGTCCTTCTCCTGTTCGACGGGCTTGGGCGTGACCTTCAGCACCGCGTCGGGGTTCGACTTCACGCCTTCGCCGCGCACCTTGGTGGTCGGGGCGTCGACGTGGCCGGGCGGGGTGGGCGGCGCGGCGGGACCGTTCTTCATGCAGAACGGCGCGGGCGGTGCGCCGTCGTAGTGCAGACGCGCGCAGCGCAGGGTGTTCACCGAGACGCCTTGGTTGTAGTTCGGCTCCGACCGCAGGATCAGGTTGGGGCGGACGCGGAAGGTCGAGAGATCCGGCTTGGCGGCCTTCGGCACCATGAGCCACACGCCCTGCTTGACGACCTCGTCCTCGTCGACGAACACCTTGTCGCGGAGCTTCTCGAGTGAGCCGGTGCCGAGCTTGCCTACCGCATTGCTGCCCTTGAGCCACGGCTTGCCGTTGCACCCCCAGATCGTGACTCCCGAGGGCGGGCCGTTGGCGCCGAGGATCTGGAAGCAGTCGACCTTGCCGTTGGCGTCGAGGTGTACGTCCCAACAGAAGACTCCGTGCCCCAGTCCCTTCCACCAGTTGATCTCGACGATGTCGCCCCGTCGCATGTCCTGCGGCTCGACCTTCGTGGCGAGGTTGTAGCCGAGCAGCGACGCGACGGCCTGGTCGTTCTCGTTGTGCCAGATGTGGAAGTCGGCGTAGGACTTCATCGGGTCCTTGCCGCCGTTCACCATCGGCACGTACGGATCGCCCACGGCGTTCTGGGACATCTGGACCTGGCTGGCCTCGTCCGGCCAGTCCTTGCGCGGGAAGCCCGGATCGAGGGCGACCGCGATGGCCGTGGCCGTGAAGGGCGTGCAGGTCGTGGCATGGCACACGCGCAGCGAGCGGTGGTCCTTGACGTTGGCGATGATGGCGCCGACGCCGGCCATGTAGCCGTCCTTGTTGCGCGCGCGCAGGTGTTCCCACACTGCGAGCAACTTGGGGAGACCGCCTGGGATCTTCGTGGGCGCGTAGTCGAGCTTCGGCGGAACGAAGGGCTTGGGCTTGGCCTTGGGCTTGGTCGAGGTCATGCGACGTTCTCCAGCAGTTCGTCGCCGTCGAAGCCGTGGAAGTCGCGGGTGAGCCGGTGCTCGTCCGCATCCGGGTCGTCATCCTCGGCGCCGGACGCGGTTGCCGGGACCACGAAGTGGTAGTGGACGGGCTCGCCGTCGTCGTCGCCATCGGCCTGGGCAGCGCCGTCCTCACCCGTCACATAGCAGTCGGTCCGCAGCAGGGTGTGCGCGTCGCAGGTCGCGCCGCGTAGACGCAGTCGGTAGTGGCCGGGCGCGGCGGGCGACTCGATCCGGCCGTCGGCGTCGGTCGCCACCTCGAAGGTGTGGTCGCCACTCTCGCACTCGACGACCTCGTCGGCCACCGGGGCGCCGTGCTCGTCGACGAAGCGGCAGGCGAGGAGCGTGTGGGCATCGTCGTCGCCCAGGCCGACCGCCGCGTGTTCCCACTCCTCGTCCAGGATCTCGACGCGATAGGTCTTCTCCTCCGGCACGCGCGTGCGCACGACCCCCGCGCTGTCGGTCTCGATCTCGTCGACGACGACCTCGCCGCTGTCCGGGTCGATCACCCGCACCGGATGGTTGAGCAGCAGCGTGCCGCCGATGGTCTTGACTTCGACCGCGAGCACGAAGGTCTCCTGCTCCTCCACGGCCCGCCGCACGCGCTGGGCCGGCTCGATCGGATCGGCGCGGCGGTTGGCGAGCCCGGGCGGGAAGCGGCGGTCGCGCACCATGCGGTGTGACAGATGCCAGCGACCGGCGTTGAGGAGGCGCGCCACCTTCACCAGGACCTCCTCGTCGGTCAACCGGATCGCGTCGCCACCCTCGGCCTCCAGCGCGCGCCGGAACCCCATCAGTGTCGCCGGTTCCGCGGCGGCGCTGCGCAGGAGGGCGAGCGCGGCGTCCTGGTCGGGAAAGCGCACGACCGGCCCGGGCGTGAGCTGGAACTCACCGGAGCGGCTGCCGCACTGGAAGCGAACGGGTTCGGCCATGCCGGGGCAGCGACATGGCCGCGGGGTCTGTTCGCGTCAGGTGCGGAATCCGCGGCGCAGACTCACCATTCGACGGACAGCATCGCGCTGCTGGTGGCGCACAGGGCCCCGCTCCCGGCGTGCAGGGTCACGGCCTGCAGGTGGTAGCGGACACCGCGGAGGTCGACGAGGGCCGGGATCGGGAAGGCGAACACGGCCGGGGCGACCGCGAAGGTGCCCGCGGTCAGCGGCAGGAGCGTGCCCGGGTCGACGAGCAGGCGGTCGCAGAGCGGGGATGCGAACGGGGCCGGCAACGGCAGGTTGGCGGGCGCGTCCGCGCCGAGCAGGACCCACGCGTCGCCGGCGCCGCCCGCCGCCGGCGCCTCGATCTCGACCCGCATGTTCTGGCCAGTGCGGGCGCGGTCGAGGAGGCGCAGTCCCCGGCGCAGGCCGGCGCCGAGCATGAGCCTCGCCAGGTCCGGTCGCTGCGCGATGTTCTGGCCGGGGCTGAGGGGCGTGCCGTAGGTGCGGAGCAGCGCGCGGATCGCGCGGTAGTCGACCTGCTGGGCGAGGGCGGGTTCGAGCTGGGCCCGCGCCGCGCCGAGCAACGCTACGACGGTCGACGTGACGATGGGTGAAGCCGACGACGTGCCGTTGAAGGTCGCGGTGTAGCTCTGCCGCCGGTCGCCGCCGGGGAAGAACAGGTTGCCGTAGCCCGTGGACACCACGTTGCTGCCCCAGCCGTTGGCGTCGATGCGCGTGCCGTAGGTGCTGAAGCTCGCGCGGGTCAGGGCGCTGGCGTTGGTGGCGCCCACGATGATCGCGCCCGAATCGCGGAAGGTGAGGTCGAAGGCGCGGTTGAGGCGCGCGTCGTCGAGGTTGACGTTGCCGTTGCCCGCGGCTTCGACGGTGACGATGCCGAGGCGGGTTGCATTCTGGATGGCGTCGAAGTCCGCCTGGTTCCACTCGGTCGGCCCCAGACCCAGCGGCGTGTTGGTCTGTGCTTCGAGGAGGATCACGTCGCCGGCGCGAAGGTGCGGCAGGCCGACGACGATCGCGCCGGCCACGCTGTAGCCGGTCTGCGGGTAGTCGGTGGCGACCAGCATGCGGATGTCGGGCGTGATCCCGCTGACGCCGTACTGGTCGGCGTCGGCGGCGAGTTCGCCGACCACCGCCAGACCGTGGTCGTTGTAGCTGTTGTTGAACACGGGCGGGCCGACCAGCGAGCTCGGGCGCAGCACGCCGAGATCCTCGTGGTCGAACCACCAGCCCCATTCGATGTCGAGCACGGTGATCCCGCTGCCCCACCCGCCGGTCACCTGCTGGCCTGCGAACGCGTCGATCCCGTTCGGGGCGGGAGCGTGGTAGCCCTGCTGGGCGACGAAGCTCGCGGTGAGCGGCGGGATGTCGCCCGGTGGGGGAGTCGGCAACTCGCGCGGGTAGGCGAGCTCGACCTGAGGGAGTGCGTTCAGTGCGCGCAGGAGTGCGCGCGAGTCGGCGAGTCCGGCCGCGTGCACGACGTGGTAGAGCGACAGGTCCGCCGGCGGTGCGACGCCGGGCGGCGTGGCCGCCAGCACGCGCGCGCGCAGGTCGGCGAGTTCGCGCTCGAGGCCCACGAAGAACGGCTGCGTCGGGCGCGCTCCGATCACCGCCGCGATCGTCGGGTCGGCGAGGCGGGCGCCCGGCGCGAGCTTGAGCACGACGCGGTCGAGAACATGCGCGGCCGGATCGAGGGCGACGCTGTCCTTCGGCAGCACGGCACGCGGCAGGTCGGACCCACCCTGCGGGAGGAAGCACGCGAGCAGCGTGCACATGGCAAGCGAGAGCGGCATCCCGGCAATGTAGCCGCCGGCGTCGGCTACGGCGCCGGAGGGGCCGGTAGCGGTCCCTCGACCGCCCACGGCTGGACGGCGTGCGCGATGCCCTTGAGCGGCCGTGGCTCGAGCGGCGTGCAGGCGAAGGCCCGGCCGACCAGCTCGTACGTGCGCGGACCGATGACGATCTGGCCCGGCTCGGCGACGCCGTGCTCGAGCCGAGCGGCGAGGTTCACGCTGGCCCCGATCGCCGTGTAGTCGCGCCGGCGCAGCGTGCCGACGTCGCCGACGATCGCCTTGCCGGAGTTGATGCCGATGCGCAGCGCCAGCGGCAGGCCGCCGCGCACCAGTTCCGCCATCGTCGCCTGCATCTTCAGCGCCGCGCGCACGGCGCGCAGCGCGTGGTCGGGCTGCGCCGTCGGCGCGCCGAAGAAGACCATCATCCCGTCACCCGTGAACTTGTCGAGCGTGCCGGCCTCGTCGAACACCGCCTCGCACAACGCCTCGAAGGCGTGGTTGAGGGCGAGGCTCACTTCGGTCGGCGCGCGTGCGTCGGAGAACGCGGTGAAGCCGGCGAAGTCGGCGAACACGGTGGTGATCTCGCACTCCTCGCAGTGCATGCCGGCATCGGCCAACGCTCCGGCGCGGAGGATGTCCTGGACGACCGCCGCGGAGCTGTACCGCTCCAGGCGGCTGCGCAGTTGCTGCTCGTGCGCGACCGAGGCCTTCAGCCGGGTCTCCTCGATGGCGACCGCGGCGAGCGCGGCCAGCACGGTGAGCGCCTGCAGGCTGTCGACCGCGAACGGCTTCGCCTCGCCGACCGTGTCCACGTACAGCACGCCGATCACGCGGCCGTCGCGCAGCAGGGGTGCGCACATCGCCGACCTGATGCGCATGGCGTGCACGCTCTCGGAGTGTGCGAAGCGCGCGTCGGCGCGGGTGTCCTGCACGAGGATGGCGCGCTGCGTGTCGATTGCGTGGCGCGTGATCGCACGGCTGATCGTGATCGGTTCGCGCGACCACCGGCCCGCGGCCCAGGCGGCGCGCGGTTCGATGCGACCGCTCGCGGCGTCGAGCAGGCCGACCAGACCACGCTCGGCGAGCAGATCGCGCGTGACGATGCGCAGGAAGCGGCGCAGCAGGTCGTCGAGGTCGCGGCCGGCGAGCAGCGCCTCGGCGGCCTCGCGCAGGGGGCGGACCAGGTTGCTCGCTTCGTGCAGGGGGCGGTCGGCGGGCGCGATCGAGAACGACAGGCCGGGACCGACCTCCATCGTGCGGGGTCCACCCGCGCCGGTCGTCGCGTCATGGAGGGTGCGGCTGTCGACCGCGAGCGGCGCCTCGTCGAACACCACGGGCACACCGAGCGCCGGCGCGTCGATCACGACGCGGAACTCGAGATCGCCGATGCGGAGCCGGTCGCCGTCGGCGAGCGTGGCGTCGGGGACGCGCTGGCCGTTGAGCTCGATGCCGTTGAGGCTGCCGAGGTCGCGCACCACGAAGCCCTGCGCGGTGCGTGCGAACTCGGCGTGCCGCCGCGACAGGCTTTCGTCGGCGATGACGAGGTCACACTGGCGCGACCGGCCGAGCACCATGCACTCGCGATCGACCACGAGTTCTCGCACCTGGTCGGCCTGCGTCCAGACGAGATGACACTTCGCGGTGGGCGTGGCGGCCATGAACGTGGGCGCGGACCTAGACGCAGCGTTGGAGGATGGCGACGTCGGACTCGAACGAGTCGGCCCCGAGCGGCCCGAACGAGAAGCGGAACATGTCGGCGAGCGGACCTTGGTTGCCGCGCCGGGCCATGTCGCAGAGTCGGCCCGGCAGGATGCCGGCGTCGTGCGCGAAGAGCCGGTCGTTGAAGGCATCGCCGGTGAGGCCGCCGGGCAGCTTCGCCCAGTGGTAGAAGCCGCCGTCGCCGGTGAACAGCTCGAGGCCCAGGCCGCGCAGCGCCTCGCCGTAGCGCGCGCGCTGGCCCGAGTAGAAGCGCGCGATCGCCGTGCGCGCCTGGCGCACGCGGTCGCGTTGCAGCAACTCGGTGACGTAGAGCTGCGACGCCCGCGACACGCCGCCCATCGCGAACGACGAGTAGTTGCGGAAGATCTCGATATGGTCGCGCGCGGCGATCACCCAGCCGACGCGCATGCCCGGCACCTGCAGCCCCTTGGTCGCGGCGCCGACGATGAACAGGTCGGTGGCGTCGATGTCGCGCACGTAGCGCAGCGCGCTGACCGGCTCGGGATCGGCGAAGAACTCGTACGCCTCGTCGAGGAGCGCGCCGCGTCCGGGCTTGCTGTAGGCCTCGACCAATGCGCGCAGGTCGTCGCCCGAAGTCGTCACCCCGGTCGGGTTGCACGGGTTGCTCTTCACGAGCAGCGTGCGGGCGCCGCGCGGATGGTCGGCGAGCGTCGGGCGGAAGCGGTTGCCGGAGTTGCTTGCGATCAACGTGTGCCGGCGGGCGAGCACCTCGAGCACGTCGTAGTACGGCGTGTACTCGGTCTCCTCGATCGCCACCGTCACGTCGTCCTGCAGGAAGGCGAGGATCGCGAAGATCGCGGGGCGGCCGCCCGCGAACACCGCCACGTGATCGGCGGTGATGCGCGCCCCGTAGAACTCGCGGTAGTAGGCGGCGACCGCCTCGCGCAGGACCGGCTGACCGTCGGCCTTGGGGTACATGCGGTCGGCGGCGCCGATCGCGATCCGCTCCGGGAGGGGTGGTCCGCCCGGCACCTGGGTCGTGAGCGGAAAGCCTTGCGCCCAGGGGTGGGTGCCGGGGTCGCCCATGTACTTGTGCGTGGCGGCGGCGAAGCGGAACAGGGTCTCATAGACCCCCATGGGCGGGAACTGCCGGAGAATCACGGCGGCGGACAGTAGCGCACGCGCCGACGCTCCCGCCATCCTCGGCTATGCAGTGGGGCGAGCCTCGGCCAGCGGCGCCAGGAACACGCCGCACGTCGTCACCAGGCGTTCGGCACGTACCGGCTTGGTCTCGTGACCGTCGCAGCCTTCCGCCAGGCAGCGCTCGCGGTCGCCTTCCATCGCGTGCGCGGTGAGCGCCACGATCGGGCCGAGCCAGCCGGCTGCGCGCAACTCGCGCGTCGCGGCGTAGCCGTCCTTCACCGGCATCTGCATGTCCATGAGGACGAGGTCGAAGGGCTCGCCCGCGTCGCGCGCGGACAGGACGGCGGTCACCGCCTCGTCGCCATTGCCGGCGAGGGTCACCTCGGCGCCGGCCTGACGCAGGATCGTCGACAGCAACCGCTGGTTGTGCGCGCCGTCCTCCGCGAGGAGTACGCGGCCCGCCAGGGTGCGCCGCCGGGCAGGCTGCGGCGCCGGCTGCTCGAGGAGAGGCTCCGTCACCGCGTGCAGGAGAGTGGTTCCGTCCGGCGCACCCGTCGGCAGATCGAGCGTGAAGCAACTCCCGGCGCCGACCTCGCTCGTGACGGTGATGTCCCCACCCATCAGTAGGGCGAGTCGGCGCGAGATCGACAGGCCGAGCCCGGTCCCGCCGAAGCGTCGCGAGGTCGAGTTGTCCGCCTGCACGAAGGGCTGGAACAGGCGCGCGAGTTGCGCGGCGGTCATGCCGATGCCGCAATCCGCGACCCCGATGCGGATGCGCGACGTGCCATCGGGGTCGGCGACGAGCTTCGTCTTGATCCGTACCTCGCCGTGCGGCGTGAACTTGATCGCGTTGCCCACGAGATTGAGCAGGATCTGCCGCAGGCGCGTCGGGTCGGCGAGGATCCGCTGCGGGCACGGGCCGTCGTAGCAGAGCGTGAGGACCAGCCCCTTCTCCCGCGCCGTCGACCGCATGAACGACGCGATCTCGCTCAGCAACGCGGGCAGCTCGACGGGTCGGCAGTCGATCAGGAGCTGGCCGGCCTCGATCTTGGACAGATCGAGCACGCCGTTGATCAACGACAGGAGGTGATCGCCGTTGCGGTGGATGATCTCGAGGTAGTCGGCGCGCACGTCCTCGGGCACCCCGTTGCCGCGGAGCAGCTCCGTGAAGCCGAGGATCGCGTTGAGCGGCGTCCGGATCTCGTGGCTCATGTTGGCCAGGAACTGCATCCTCGACTGCGCCGCTGCCGTCGCCGCCTCGAGAGCGGCACGCAACGTCTGCGTTCGCTGGGCGACGAGTTCCTCGAGGTCGCGTGGCGTCATCGCATCCCCTTCGGTCGGACTACGGGATCGACCTTAGGGGTCGGTGATCTCAAAGTGGGGCATCCTGCATCAGTCGGGGCGCGCGACGGCGAGCACGTCTTGCGCTGTCGATCGCCCGGTTCTGTCGGCACCTCAGGCGCGCTGCTCCACGCCGGACTCCAAACGACCCACGCGCTGGACCTGCCCGGCGGTCGGATCGCCGGGGTTCCAGCGCGATGTCGACGCCATCAAGGGCCGGATCCTGTGCGGGGCGCGGCTGACGGAAGCCCTGGACGACGTGCAGCTGCTCCCTGCCGTGGCGCTGAGCATGGTCAACGTCGGCGAAGCCGCCGGCCGACTGCCGGCGACCTTCGAGCCGCTGGGCGACACGCACGACCGCGCGGTGAGGGCCGCCGTGAATTGCGCGCTGGGTCTCCTCGAGCCAGTGGTGACCCTGGCCCTGGTCTCGTGGTCGGTGCCGTGGCGGTGCTCGTGGTGACGACCATCCTGATCGACGACGCGGAGCGCGTCGCCAGCGCGCCGGGCATCGCCCTCACTCGCCGATCAGCAAGGTCAACGGGTACGAGACAGCGAGGCCGCGCGCGTTCGCACCAGGGTCGGTGACGAAGCTCTGCAGGTGCAAGCGCGTGCGCACGAGCGAGCGGTCGTTGGCGATCGGCAGGCGACCCGGCGTGCCGACGGTGGCGATCTGGGCGACGACGTCGAGGCTCGTGTGCAGGGCGCAGCCGGGCATGCCGAGCCAGGTCAGGTCGACGGGCAGGGGCACGCCGCCGAAGCTGGTGCGAGATCCGCCGAGCACGGTGACCGAGTACGCGAGGCCGACGCCCAGCGGATCGGTGCGGTAGTACAGCGAGGTCCCGAGCGCGGGGACGCCCCAGCACGACAGGCGTGGCACACCGAGGGCGCCACCACAACCGGTGCCGTAGCGGACCACCGACCCGAGTCCACGTAGCGCGAAGATCTCCGCCGCGAACTGCTCGGCCAGCGCTTCGGTTGCCGGGGTCGTCGGTTGGGCCAGGAGATCGTTCTGTTCCGTCGGATCGGCGGCGAGGTCGTACATCTCGTCGTGCGGCGTAGCGCCGCCGCCGGTGAACCGGATGAACTTGTGCACGCCGTTGACGATGGCCCATCCGTCGCCGAGGCCGGCGCGCGTGATCTCCGAGTAGGTCGAAGGACGGATCGCGGCTCGCTGTCCGCGGAGCACCGGAAGCAGGCTCTGGCCGTCCGCCGGAGCGCCGGGCGGAGCCACTTCGCCCGGGCCGGCGCCGCGCACGTCGAGTGCCGTGGCGAAGAGATCGGCCACGCTGGTGAGTGCGTCGCTCACGCGGTTGGCGGCGGTGACGAGCGGACCGTCGACGATCAGCGGCACGCGCACGCCGCCTTCGTACAAGGACGCCTTGTGGCGGAACGCGCCGAGCCACGGCTGCGCCACCTCGCTGGGCGTGCCGTTGTCGCTGAGGAACACGACGACGGTGCTGGCGCGCGCCGTGCCAAGGCCCGCGAGGAGGCGGCCGATCTCGGCATCGAGGGCCTGCACCGTGGCGCGATAGAAGGGGCGCGGCTGTTGGCGCGGATCGAGGCCCGTCAGGTTCTCCGTGTGCAGATGCGCCGGCGGGGCGTGGTAGGGAGGATGCGGAGCCGAGAAGGCAACCACCGCGGCCCAAGGCCGCGTCTGCGCGCCGATCCACGCGAGCGCGTCGTCGACCTGCTGGCTCGTCGCGTAGTTCGTCGTCGTGGTTGCGCTGCCGTTCTCGACGCGCGTCCACGCGAAGTAGTCCGGGAGGCCGCCGTACATCGTCCCCGCGAAGTGCGGCCAGCCGGCGCGATTCGGCGTCGCGTCGCCGAACTCGTCGCCGAGGTGCCACTTGCCGATGAGCGCCGCCGGTGTGCCGGTGATGGTCAGCGCCTCCGGCAGCGTCTGCTCCGCGAGCGGCAGGCCCGTCTGTCGCGGGTAGAGCGAGTAGGTGACGCCGGTGCGGAAGCCGTACCGCCCGGTCATGAGCGCGGCGCGCGTCGGCGAGCACAGGGGCGTGGCGTACGCGCGCGTGAAGCGCATCCCCGATGCGGCCAGCCCGTCGAGCACCGGCGTCGTCGCGGGCGCCGGGCCGCCGTAGCAACCGAGCATCTCCGGGCCGAGGTCATCGGCGACGAGGACGAGCAGGTTGTGCGGAGACTGCGTTGCAGGCTGCGCTACGAAGCACACACCGGCGAGCGTGACCGCCAGCGAGACGCGGACATGGGACAAGGCAAACACTCCTGCGTGCACATGGATCTGTCGTTCGCAGATCCGGGCCGGCACGCGTCGGGGCAGACGGAGAGTCACCGAACGAGAGAGGCGCGGGGACTGTGCACACCGATACCCTGCTCGTCAATGGCCTCGCGGATGGTGCGAGCAGGCTGCCCGCACCGGCCAACCTGCGCGCCGTCGGAAGGCTGCCGTCGCCATGGCGGCGCGCCGACGATCGGCCGCCGGCCGCGCGACGGACGCACGGATCCCTCGCCTCCCATCAATACGGGTACGCGAATGGGCTGCGCCGTGGCTCAGGCTTGCGCGCCGCGGCGCAGCCGGTTCTCGTTCGCCGGGTCGGTGGGGTCGTGATACACGAGCGCACCGTGCATGCGCTCGACGACGGGCTTGCGCGAGGGGTCGCGGTAGTGGCGGCGGAAGGACTTGGGGATCGAGTAGTGGGTGACGTGTGCCTTGCGGGTGAGCGACGCATCCAGCACGGGTGAGCCACCGTGCGCGAGGGCGGCGTGCCACACGAACACGTCGCCCTTCTTCGGGCAGAAGGTCAGCGCGTCGAGACCGGCGTCGCGAGCGTGCCGCTCGATGTGGGCCGCGAACTCCTGGTCGGTGCCGGTCGAACCGGCGCGCCGGTGCAGGCCGTTGCCCCAGTCGAACAGCGGCAAGGCGTGCGACCCGGGGATGTAGCGCAGCGGCCCGGAGCGCGGGTCGATGTCCTCGAGCGCGACCCACGACGCGCACAGGTGCGTGGGGTTCTCGACGATCACGTACGCGTGGTCCTGATGGATGAGCTGCTGGCTGCCCTCCAGGAACGTCAGCGACTGCATCATGACGATCTCGGCGCCGAGGATGTGGCGCACGAACGCGAGGATGTTCGGGTGCAGGGACACCCGCTTGCCGGCGACGGAGGCATGGTGGAAGTCGACGAAGCGCATGCGTTGCCCGAAGAAGTGCTGCGGGTCGGTCTCGCGGATCGGCCGGTGGTCGTACTTGTCGCTGAGCACCAGCGAGGTGTGGGCGCGATGGTCGGCCATCACCTCGTCGAGGTCGGCGAGGAGCGCGTCGACGAGCGCCGGCTCGACTGCGCCCGGAAGCACCACGTAGCCGTGCAGCATCCAGTGGAACAACTGCTGGCGGAGGCGGAAGCGTGCCGCCGGGTCGACGTCGAGCGCGCGCACGTGGTCCTCCACGGCGTAGCGGAGCGCGTCGAGCCACGGCAGGTGCCGGCGGCGGAAGTCGAGGGGTCGGGTGCGGTGGGGCATGTGGAGTGGGTCAGGTGCCGTAGCGTTACCTCGCCTCGGGCGGGATCCGCGCGAGGTCGAGGGCGAGTTCCTATTCCGGCGAGACGAGCATCGTCGACACGGCGCCGACCTCACGTCAGCGGCCGAACACCGACTCGCCGCCAGCCGTGCCCGCCAGGTGCAGCGGGTTGGGCGCGCCGAGGTCGGCGACGAAGGCCTGCTGGTAGAGCGAGCGCCCGACGAGGTAGTTGAGGTTGGGCACCGGCAGCGGCAACGACACGGAACCGTTCGCAGCGACCGTGAGCGCGACCGTGACGTCGGGGGCGACGCGGAGCGAGCAGCCGTTGGCGCCTGCGAATCCGAGGTCGGCGGGGAGCGGGATGGCGTTCCAGGCCGTGGCGCTCGCGCCGACCAGGAACACCGCCGGCGCACCCGGGAGCGCGCTGGTGACCGCGACCTGATAGGCGGCGTTGCCGAGCGTCGGCGGACCGTTCGGCGTGGCGAGCTGCGGCGTGCCGCCGGTGCCGGCGCAGCCGGTCCCGAAGGTCGCGAACACGCTGCCGCGGTGCAGCACCCAGTACGTGTCGTCGTACACGGTCGCCGACGCCGCGCCTCCCGACGACTTCACGAACACGTCGTCGCCGATGACGACGCTGTCGGTGCCCTGCCCCAGGAAGAAGGGCAGCGTCACCGGCTGCCAGGTCTGCGTGCCCAGCGAATAGATCGCGAGGTCGGTGGTGCCGGCGTTGCTCCAGCCCTCACCGGACGAGGCCGCGCCGTCGCCGCCGCGGAACAGCCAGAGTTCGTCGGTGCCCGACGTGTTGAGCCGATGGCTCCGCGGCACGAACTCGATGCTCTGTCCGGCGCCGGCCTGCCACGGCTTGGTCGCGAGCAGGAGCGGCGGGCCGCCGGGCGTGAAGGCGTACACGACGTCGCCGCCCGACGCGCCGGCGACGCGATCGTTCTTCGGGCTGTAGTAGGTGCCGTTGCCGTCGGTGCACACGTCTTCGTTGCGCGACACCCACGCGGCGTCCGGCACGGCGAGCGAGCCGGTGCTCATCCAGGCGTTGTTGGCGGTCTGCGCGTTCCAGTCGAAGCTCACCCACTGGAAGCCGGCGTGCCACGCCGAATAGCCGACGCCCGGGAGCGTGGGGTCCATGACCAGACCGTTGCCGCTCGTGTTGCTCAGGGTCAGGTCGCGACCCGCGCCGGTCGGGTTGCCCCAGATCTCCCACGCGTCGAGGCCGATGCGGTAGCGCAGGAGCGTGCGCCCGCCGCTGCCGCTCGGGATCGCACAGCAGTAGAGCCAGCCGCCCTGGTGGGCGAGGCCGCGGTACGAATCCCAGGCATCGATCACGCGCGGCGCGTCGAGGAGTCGCGTCCAGGTGCCCAGGTTCGGTTGGCCCGCGGGCCACGCGTACCGCCAGAGCTGGTTGCCTGCCGTCGTGCAGTACAGGCTCGTCCCGTCGGTTCCCAGGCGTGTCCACTCTTCGCCGGTCGGCCCGCGCAACGAACGCCAGGCGGTCTGTGCGTCGAGGACCGGCGCGAGGGCGAGGACGAGGGCGGCGAGTTGGTGCATGGGGGACATCCGGAGGTGGAATCCTAGTCCGCGCGTGCGGCGTGCGCCCGCGGTCCGGCGGTGCGTCAAGTGCCGGTGCCGACGGAAGCTCGCGCATCCGCCTGCGGCATCCTGCAGATGGGAGGGCACACCGACGAGCGCGCGGATGCGCGAGAAAGCCCCACTCGCGCCACCCGTGGGTGGCAGCGCCGCGCTACCTTCCCCTGCCGCTGCCCCACCTTCCTCCGCCAGGGAATCACCACCCATGCACGCACGCTTCCTCCTCGCAGGGATCGCCCTCACCGGCGCGCTCGTCGCGCAGCAAGTCATCGTCCCGTCCGCCGTCGCCACGACGCGTCCGACATCGTCGTCGCAGTGGTCGGGCAACGTGTTCTACTCGACGACCTCGACCACCATCGCGCACGACTCGCGCGCGCAGTTGATCTACGACGTCAACGACATCGCGCCGACGACCGCGACCTGGAACAGCCTGAGCGTGCGGCGGCCCACCGGCCTCGGCAACACGTGTCCGTCGATGACCACCAACGCGATGATCCAGATGTCGGTCTCGCCGCTGGCGTACGCGGCGGTGACCACGACCTTTGCGAACAACCACTCGGCGACGCCGACCCTGGTGCTCAACGGCCCGGTCAGCCTGCCACAGGCGACGAACCCTGGAACGTGGCCGGCGCCCTGGGAGGCACCGTTCCCGTTCGCGCAGCCGTTCTCGTACTTCGCGGCCGCCGGCTCGTCGCTGGTCGTCGACATCCATCAGACCGGCAACTCGGCCACCGCGACGTGGTACGTGGAGGCGTGGCTGCCCGACACCGGCGCGCGCGCCAACAACGGCAACGCGCAGTCGACCTGCCGCTTCAGCAACGGCAACTACAACAGCGGCCTCGGCTACAACCTGCCGCGCCTCGGTGCGAACTGGTACGTGAACTACAGCAGCGTGCTGCCGAACTCGTTCGGCTTCGCGGTCATCGGCACGCAGGGCCAGGGCGGGTTGTGGGGCGGGATCCCGCTGCCCATCGACCTCACGTTGTTCGGGGCCCCGGGCTGCGTGTGGAGCGCGTCCGACGACATCATTTCCGTGCCCCTCACCTCGAACGCGTCGGGCAGCGCGGGCTGGCCGACCACCCTGGTCGCCATCCCGAACCACCGTTCGTTCATCGGCTTCACGTTCCATGACCACGCCGCGATCGTGGACGTCGCCGCCAATGCCTTCGGCCTCGTCACGACCTGGAGCAGCAAGTGGACGGTCGGCTCGAACCGCGGCCAGCCCGGCGCGATGGTCTACGCCGTCGGCAACAGCGCCGCCAACCCGACGGGCACGCGCGCGGTCGAGACGACGGTTTCGCTGCAGCTGAACTGAGCGACGCGCCAGGCGCAGCCGGCTATGTTGCCGGCCGCGACTCCCCTGCCCGGGTCGTCCGCCTGGTCTCATGCATCACCTGCACCTCGTCGTGGCAGTGCTGGCGTGCGCCGCCAGCGTGTCGTCCCAGGATCTGTTCGACGTCGGCGTGATTCGCACGATCGAGGTCACCGCGCCGCCCGACTGGCGCACACAGATGGCCGCCAACTATGCGAGCCAGACCTTCATCAGCGTCGACGTCCGCATCGACGGCGTCCTCTACAGCAACGTCGGCGCGCGGCACCGCGGCTACTCCACGTACCGCTTCCTGCCGACGAATCGCACCGACAAGCGGCCGTGGAAGCTGTCGTTCGACGAGTTCGTCCCCGGCCAGGCAGTGCAGGGCTACAACACGCTCAACATCAACAACAACGTGTGGGACCCGAGCTTCGTGCGCGAGGTGGCGGGGTACGAGTACCTGCGCCGCTACATCCCTGCGCCGAAGTGCTGCTACGTCAAGCTGGTGGTGAACGGGCAGGACCTCGGCCTGTTCTGCAACACGGAGCAGATCAACAAGGACTTCCTGGAGGAGTGGCTCCCGGAGGACGACGGCAACCGCTACCGCGGCGAGCGGACCGGCACGTCGATCCCGTACTCGAACACCGCGCTCACGTGGCTCGGCGCGAGTCAGGCTCCCTACACGACCGCGTACGAGCTGAAGACCGAGAACGGTCCGCACCCGCCGTGGGTCGACCTCATCAACGCGATCAACGTGCTCAACAACACGCCGGCGGCGCAGTTGCCGACGGCGTTGCCGCAGGTGCTCGACGTCGACAACGCGCTCCGCTTCCTGGCGGCCGGCAACGTGTCGGCGTGGCTCGACAGCTACCTCGGCCGGCCGTGCCACAACTTCTACCTGTACGAGGATCTGCATCACGGCCGGCTGGTGATCCTGCCGTGGGATCTCAACAACGGCTTCGGCGGCTTGACCGACGGTCTCGGCACGACCGGCGTCGCGCGCCTGGATCCCTTCTATCGCGAGTTCGATGCCACGAACCCGCGCCCGCTGTTGACCAAGATCGTGCAGATCCCCGCGTGGCGCGCGCGCTATCTCGCGCACTACCGGACCATGGTCCCGGACTTCGCGTGGAGCGTGATGGGGCCGAAGATCGCGGCGCTCCGCGCCTTCATCCGCCCGGTGCTCGCGGCGGAGACGGCGCCCATCTACACGATGACCCAGTTCGACCAGAACCTCACCACCGCGATCAACGTGGGCTTCGTGACGGTGCCGGGCCTGCAGCCGTTCCTCCAGGATCGCGAGGCGTTCCTGGCGGCGCACGCCGAGATCCGCAAGGTGGCGCCGACGCTGTCGGGGCTCGCACACGCCCCGGCGGTGCCGTTGCCGACGCAGCCGGTGACGGTGACGGTGACCGTCGCCGGTGTGCCGGCGACCGACGTGACGCTCTCCTATCGCACGCGCGGGCGCTACCTGGAGACCGCGATGTTCGACGACGGTCTGCACGGCGATGGTGCGGCGAACGACGGGGTGTACGGCGCCGCGATCCCGCCGCACCCGCGGCTGAGTCCGATCGAGTACTTCGTGTCGGCCAACGGCGATCTCGCCGCCGGCGGCGCGATGTCGCTGTTGCCGGCGCTCGCCGAGTTCACGCCGCACACGTACCGCGTGGGGGGCGGTGCGCCGACCGGTCCCATCCAGATCAGCGAGTTCGTGGCGAAGAACGACACCGGCATCCGTGACGAGGCGAACGAACTGGAGGACTGGGTCGAACTCGTCAACGTGAGCGGCGCTCCGGTGAACGTGAGCGGCATGCACCTCACCGACGACGTGGGCAACCCGACCAAGTGGCAGATCCCGGCGGGCTACACGCTGCAGCCGGGGCAGACGCTGCTGGTGTGGGCCGATGAAGACGGATCGCAGGGCCCGCTGCACGCCAACTTCAAGCTCGCCGCGGGCGGCGAGGAGATCGCGCTGTACGCGGCGGACGGAACGACCAACCTCGACTGGATCGAGTTCGGCGCGCAGATCTCGGATGTCGCGTCGGGTCGCCTGCCGGGATTCCCCGGCAACGTGTTCACCTTCGCGTCGCCGACGCCGCGTCAGGTGAACCGGCCCGACCCGTGCGGGCACCTGCCGTACGGCGCGCCCGACCCGCTGGCCGCGCGCATCGCGTTCGGCGCGCAGGGCACGCCGGGCCTGGGTCAGACCGTGACCTGCACGGTGACCGGCGCCGGCGCCCTGTCGCCGGGGCTCGTCGTGGTGAGTGGCGCACCGCTGTGGTTCGACGTGCCGGCCTTCGGCCCGCTCCTCGTCGATCCCATCGTGGCGCTGATGCTGCCGATCAGCACCGACGCCACCGGCCGCGGCTCCCTGGCGCTGCAGATCCCCGTGAGCCAGGGCCTCGTCAACGGCTCGGTGTACCTGCAGGCGTTCGTCGCCCGGGGCGCCGGTGGGGACCTGTCGAACGCGATCGTGACGCGCATCTGCCCTTAGAACGAAGACGCAGAAAAACCCCGAGCCGCGCGGCGCGGTCAGGCGCTAGTACGCGTGCAACGGTAACGCCCATGGCAGCTCGCCTCCTCGCCGTCGCCGCACTCGCGTGCGGCCCGTTCCTGATCCTCACGGGTTGCGCCGCCGTTCCGGATGTGTCCGGCGTGTTCGCCGCGCCGAGCCCGCGCCTGGTCGACGCTCCGCTGCGGTGGACGGCCGGCGCGACGAAGCCCGGCGTGGCCGCGGTGCTGATCGCCGCCGACGTGTACGACGCGCAGCCGAGCTGGGGCCTGCCCAGCGCGGCGACCAGCGCTGCCGCCGTGCGGAGCATGCTGATCGCGCAGCGGGGCGTGCCGGAGTCGGCGATCCGGGTGCTGAGCGGCAGCGAGGTGACGGCCGATCACGTCGAGGCCGCCATCCGCCGCGCGGGTGATCAGTTGCGCGGCGTGCAGGGGGCGGCGCTGTGGGTGTACTTCTGCGGCCATGGCTGGATCCAGGACGGCGAGCAGGCGCTCTTCACGCACGTGACGCGCGAGGAGGGTTCCAGCTACGCGAAGGTCATCACGCGCGGCGACCTCCTGCGCTGGATGGCGGCGGCGCGCACGCAGGCGGCGTCCAGCGAGGGCGTGCTCATCGTCGACGCCTGCCGTCGCAACGTCGGCGACCCGCCGCCAAAGGCCCGACTCCTGCGCAGCGACGTGTGGGAGGTGTACGGCGTGAAGGAGGGCAGGCTCGTGGCGGCGGGCTCGGGCGGCGCGCCGTTCGCGTTCACGGCGGCGCTGGTCGAGGCGGCGGGCGCGCTCGGTGCGGCGGCGGGCGACGCGGACCTGCGGCGCCTGTTCGCGGAGACCAGGATCCGCACCCTGCAGCGGACCGACGCGCAGGACCCCGACCTCGTCGCGCCGGAGGGGGCTGGAGCTGCACCGCTCGCCATCGCCTCGCGGCGCGTGCGCTTCACGCTGCGCGTCGTCGACGCACTCAGCGGCGTGCGGCTGCGCGACGTGCGCGTCGCCTTCGACGACGGCAAGTACGGGGCGGCGGAGGGCGAGTGCGAGCTGAGCGGGTCGCGTAGCGAGCACATCCTGCAGGTGCAGGCGGCCGGCTACCTCGGGCGAACCGAGCGCTTCCGCCTGGACGACGCGCAGCAGGGCGCGGGTCTCGACCTCCCGTTGTGCCCGGCGCTCACGGTCATCCGCGGGCGGATCGAGCCGCCGACGGTGACCAAGGTGACCGCGACGTGCGAGGGTGCGCGCGAGGGCTACCACGTGTGCGCGACGGCGAGCGATGCGTCGGGGCACTTCGAGTTGCGGGTGCCTGCGCTGGTGGGCACGCGCGTGGAGATCGCGCGCGACGGCGCAGCTCCCGATGTCGTGCCGCTTCCCGCGGTGGTGGAACAGGTCGTCGCCGACGCCGAGGGACGCTTCGACGGCATCGGTGTGGTGACGGTCGAGGTCGCCATGCGCGGGGTTACGGTGGCGCGGCCGGCCGGCGCCCCGCACCTGCACCGCGAGGCGGATCGTTCGGACTGGGAACGCGCCCAACAGATGGTCGACCTGCGTCGCTACGACCTCGCGCGCCAGGACGTCGGCAAGCTCACGGGCGGCGAGGCGTTCGAGAGCTATCGCCGCTGGCTCGACAGCCGCTGGGCGGAGCACGATCTCGAGGACGGGTTGCGCGAGGGCAAGGAGGCCGATGCCTGGCGCAAGGCCGACGCGGTGGCCGCGTGGTGGAACGAGGCGCCGCGCACCGTCGACAACGAGCCGCGCGTGCGGGCGCTGGTCGACGAGTACACGCGCGAACGCTTCCCGCTCGCCGCGCGCCGGCAGTACGAGGCCGGCAACGCCGCGCTGGCCGAAGGTCGCCTCGAAGCAGCGCTGGTGGCGTACGAGACGGCGTGGTCCGACCTCTCCACGCACTACGCGGCCCTGGTGACGCCGCACGTCGTCAGGATCCGCGCCCGCCTGTACGACCGGCACATGAGCGCGGGTCGGCAGGCGGAACTGGAGCGGGCGTGGCCGCAGGCGCTCGACGCGTACGCCACCGCCGCGGGCTTCGATCTCCTGGCGCGGCGCGACGCGGCGCGCATCCTGGCCGAGCACGCGGAGCTGGCTGGCACGCCGACGGCGATCGCCTTCGCGAAGGCCGCGCCGATGGCGCCCGCGGGCTGGGACTGCGAGGTGCTGGCCGGCGCGGCCGCCGCGGGCCAGCCGCCACGCGTGGTCCGCGACCGGCGCACCGGGATCGTGTTCCGCCTCGTGCCGGCCGGAGAGTTCGCGATGGGTTCGACGACCGGCCTGCCGGACGAGGCACCGGTGCATCGCGTCCGCATCACGCGGCCGTTCTATCTGGCGGAGACCGAGACCACGCAGGCGCAGTGGCAGGCGCTGATGGGGAGCAACCCCAGCCGGATCGCCGGTGCCGAGCACCCGGTCGAGAACGTGTCCTGGCACGACGCGAACGTGTTCGTGCGCAAGCTGAACGGCGGTCGCGACGGATCCTTCCGTCTGCCCACGGAGGCGGAGTGGGAGTATGCGTGCCGCGCGCGCGCGACGACGGAGTACGCCTTCGGCCACTCGGTCACGCCGGCGCAGGTCCTCTACCGCGACTACACGTATGTCTGGGTCATCCTCGGGCTCGGTTGGCCTTCGACCGGCGAGGTGCGCAGCCTCGCCGCCAACGGTTGGGGCTTCTGGCACATGCACGGCAACGTCGCCGAGTGGTGTCAGGACTCGTATGTCTCCGACGCGTACCGGAGTGGCGAAGGGAACGATCCGCTGGTGGTGAGCGACGCGCCGCTGCGGGTCGTGCGCGGTGGGTCGCGGGGCACGTTCAAGAGCTACGCTCGCTCGGCGAGTCGCGAAGGCGTCGACCCGGCCCTGCGCCACCACTACATCGGGTTCCGCGTCGCGCGCAGCCTGTGACGGGGACCGCCGTCAGTTCCGAGCGCGCCACCAGCGATCCAGTTCGACGCGCAGCTCGCGCACGCGATCGGGATGCCGCGGCGCCAGGTCGTGCTCCTCGTCTGGATCTGCGAGGACGTCGAAGAGCTGCGCGTCGGCCTCCCGTCGGTTCGGGACGATGAGCTTCCAGCGGTCGGACACGAGCCATCGGTGCAGGAGGCTCTGCGTCGGGTCGTCGATGTCGACCACGTCATGCGTGAAGATCGCGCCGAACACTGCCGGTCGCACCGGCGCCGCGCCGGCGGCGAGTCCGATCAGATCCGTGCCGGGCAGCGTGGTCGGCACCGCGACGCCGGCCGCGCGCAGGATCGTGGGGGCGAGATCGACGCTGCTCGCCAGCGCCGCGCAGCGACCGGGGGTGACGTGGCCCGGCCACGCCACGAGGATCGGCGTGCGCACGCCGCCCTCGTAGGGCGAACGCTTGCTGCGCGCGGCGTAGCCGCCCTGGTCGGTACGCTGGATCCAGCCGTTGTCCACGACGAACAACACCAGCGTTTCGTCGACATGCCCGCGCGCCTCGAGGTGATCGAGGAGCTGCCCGCAGGTCTCGTCGAACCACTCGCACATCGCGTAGTACTTCGCGATGTGCTCGCTGCGGCCGTCGGTCCGGTAGCGCGCGAGGATCCGCTCCGGCGGGTCGTGCGGCGTGTGCGGCAGCATCGGGGCGTACCACAGGAAGAACGGCGACCCCGCAGACGCGTCGATGAAGTCGAACAACGGCTGCATGGTCTCGCGGCCGATGCGGAGGCCTTCGTCCCCGTGCCGACCACCGCGCGCCGGCTCGCCGTGTGTCATCCCCGCGTCGAAGCCACCGCACTGGCAGTTGCCTTCCCACCACTTGCCGGTCTGGAGGCTGCGGTAGCCCGAGGGCGCCAGCAGTCGCGGCAGCGTCTCGACCGCTGCGATGTGGGCGAGCATCCGATCGCGGGCGACGCCGGGCGGCGGGTCGTTGCCGGTGATCCGGTGCTGGTGCGGATAGAGCCCGGTGATGATGGTGGCGAGGCTCGGCCGGCACAGGCTGGATGGGACGTAGCCGCGCGGGAAGACCGCGCTGCGTGCCGCGAGGCGATCGAGGTTCGGCGTCCTGATCACCGGGTGACCCATGAACCCGAAGTCACTCCAGGCCTGATCGTCGGAGATGATCAGCACGACGTTGGGCGGGGGCGTCTCCGGCCGGGGCGCCGGCGCGGGAGTCGCTCGGCATGCGCAGAGCGCGAGGAGGATCACGAGCGTGGCGCGGCGCGGCATGCTGCGATTCAACCTGCGGACTCGGGGCGTGGTCAATCGCTGTGCCGACCCACGCGACTATCCTCTGCGCTGTGCAACACCTCACCCGTCGTTCGTTGTTCGCCCTCGGCGCGGCCGCCGGTCTCGCCCGAAGCCTGCCGGCCATCGCGGATCGCGCCCTGACCTGGACCGACGTCGTCGACTGGCCGATCGAGGGCCGCGCGTTCGCCGACCGCAAGGCACCCTACGACCGGCTGCCCGCCACAGCGGAGGGCAGCGTGCGCAAGGAGGTGTGGGACCTGTCGCGGCACAGCGCCGGGATGCTCGTGCGCTTCACGACGTCGAGCCCCGAGCTGCACGTGCGCTATCGCCTCACCAGCGATCGCCTCGCGATGCCGCACATGCCGGCCACCGGCGTGAGCGGCGTGGACCTGTACGGGCACGATGGACGCGGCTGGCGCTGGCTCGAGGTGACGCGGCCGACGGCACGCGACGTCGAGGCGCGGTTGTTCGCCGGCCGACCCGTCGGCGCGACGCCGCACCGTCTGCAGCTCTACCTGCCGCTCTACAACGGGATCGAGAAGCTCGAACTCGGCGTCGCGGAGGGGACGGAGCTGCAACCTGTGCCGGCGCGCGCGGCGGAGCGCAGTGCCATCGTGTGCTACGGCACCTCGATCATGCACGGCGCCTGCGCGTCGCGGCCCGGCATGGCGTGGCCGGCGATCGTGGGCCGCGCGCTCGACCGCGAGGTCGTGAACCTCGGCTTCTCCGGGAACGGCCGGATGGAGAAGGAGGTGGGTGTGTTCCTCGCCGAGCTGGACCCGGCGGTCTACGTCATCGACTGCCTGCCGAACATGACGGCACAGGCGGTGACGCAGAACACCGGCCCGCTCGTGCGGCAGCTCCGCGCCGTGCGCAAGGACACGCCGATCCTGCTCGTCGAGGACCGCACGTTCGGCAACGCCTGGTTCCATCCCGATCGGCTCGCGGCCCACGTCCAGCGGCGCACCGCGCTGCGGGCAGCGGTCGAAGCCCTGCGTCGCGGGGGCGTGTCGGGCTTGCACCTTCTCGCCGGCGAGGCATTGCTCGGCAGCGACGACGAGGCGACCACCGATGGGTCGCATCCCAACGACCTGGGGATGACGCGCCAGGCCGAGGCCGTGGTGGCGGTGCTGCGGCCGATCCTGATGGGGTGAAGTCGAAGCGCTTGCTCAGGTCGCCGGCGCTCGCCGTCGCCCGAGCCACCAGGGCACGACCCCCAGCAGCAGGCTGACGACGACCGTCGTGCCGAGCGCAAAGGTGAGCTGCGGCATCAGGATGCAGTCGCGCCAGGCCTGCGCCGCGTCGGTGAGGGTGATCTCGCCGAGGCCCGGCGGGGCGACGTCGGTCACCCGATGCACGTCGAGATGCGTGCCGAGCTGCCGGGTGGTGGCCCACCACGACACCGCGACGAGGAGGATGCGCTGCACGAGGTTGGCGAGGAACAGCGCGCCGGCGAAGCGGAGGAAGCCGTAGCCGCGCCGGCCGCAGGCGAGGCCGAAGAACGGGGCGATGGCGAGGCAGGTCGCGGACGTGCCGAGCGCCCACACGAGCTCGACGTGCGCGGCAGCCTTCTCGAGGAGGAGGCGCACGGCGAGCGCATAGCAGAACAGGCTCACCGCCATCGTTTCCGGCTCGGGCGGCGCGGCGGGGCGCTTGCGTCGGGCGAAGACGACGAGCGCGGCGAGGCCGAAGTAACCGGCGACGACGACGTGCCAGTGCCAGACCGGTGCCGTCACGACGTCGACGACCCACACGTGCAGGCGCGACCCTGCTCCGCGCCCGAACACGCTGGGCACCTCGAGCGTGAGGTCGTGGCTGTGGTCGAAGATCGCGACATCGGCGAGGAGACCGAGCGCCACCAGGGCCAGCAGCGCGGCCGTGATCGTGCGCGCGCGCTCGCGCCACCACGGCGTCGCGAGGAGCGCGAGGATTGGCAGCAGCAACGGCGCGACGAACGGCAGGGACTGCCAGAACAGGTGCTCCATGGCCGCAGGTTGCCGTGCGGTCATCGCGGCGACAAGGCGGGCGTGTCGGAGGGGTGCCTTGTCGGCGCGATCGCCAGCGCGAGGAGAATCCAAGCAGATGGAGCGTGTCAGGTGACGGAGGGATCGCGGCCCGATGGCAACGCGCGGCCCCACGCCTGCTGCGCGATCGACCCGCCGATCGCCGTGCGCGCGTTCCCGCGCGGGAACGATTGGAGTTGACGAGGGGAGGCATCGGCTGCGCGGTACGCCCGTTGCCGGGGGCTGGCGTCGACTTCTGTCCTCCGTCCCGGCTTCCTGCCTGCTCACATGCTCGATCTCGTTGTCGTGACCGTCCTGGCCTCGCTGGCTTCTCCCCAGGTCCTGTTGCGCGACCTCAACCCGGTCAGCGTGGCCACGCCGGTGCTGCTGAGTCGGGTGGGCGAGGTCCCTGGACGTGTGCTGTTCCAGCGCGACGACTCCCTGGAAGCCGGGCTCTGGGTGACCGACGGTACTGCCGCGGGGACGGGGTTGCTGCTCGAGCGATTCGGTGCCGTGCCAGTGGGTCCGGTCTCGACCGGCTCACATTGTTTCTTCTTCGCCGGGAACGGGTGCGATGGGCGGAGGTGGCTCTGGCGATCGGATGGCACCCGCGTCGGGACCGTCGCCGTCGCGGCGGCCGAGGCGACCTGCGACATGGTGGCTTTCCGGGGCGGCGTCTGCTTCGGCGCGCGGGACGCCGGCGGCGAGGAGCTGTGGTGCAGCGATGGTACGGCGGCGGGAACGCGAAGGGTCGTGGATCTCCGGCCGGGCCCTGATAGCTCATCGCCGTGTTCGCTCGTCGTAGCGGGGGACCGCGTCCTGTTCCTCGCGACCGACGGGGCAGGTGTGCGCGGCCTGTGGCAGACGGATGGCACCGCCGCGGGCACGCGCGCCGTCGCGACTGCGCCGATCCTCGCGCTGGCTCGGCTCGGCGACGCGCTCGCGTACGCGACGACGGTCGGGAGCAGCGCGAGCCTGCGGCTGTACGACCCGACCAGCGGAGTGGAGCGCGAACTCTGGCGCGGACCGATGTTGGTCGAGACGTTCCGAGCCTTCGCGGCAAGCGATGCCGCCGTGTACTTCACCATGCCTTCCCTCCCCGGGATCGCGGTCACCCGGGTGGGGACGGAGGGTGACGTGACGGTCGTCCACCAGGGGCCGTTCGACTTCCGGTCCGGGTTCCGCGTCGCGGGTGATGCGGTGATCTTCGAGGCCGCCGACTTCAACGGCGCACGTGTGTTCGGGACGCGTGGCGGGCCGGCAGCTCCGTTGTTCCCGGCGAGCGGGGATGGACTGCGTCGTGCTGGCTCCACCGGCAAGCGGGTGTTCGTCGGCACGAACGAAGCGCCCGATGGTGCGACGTACGTCACCGACGGCTCGCCAGCCGGCACGCGGCAACTGGCGAGGCCGGGAGCCGCCACCTGGCTCGGCGAACTCGGCGATGACGCCGTGCTCGGCCTCGCATCGGCGGCGATCAACTCGCTCGAACGCGTCCGCGCGGATTCGTCGCGTCTGGATCGCATCACGCACTGGAAGCCCACGAGCAGCGGCGGGTCGTTGCCACTGGGGGTCGCGGCTGGCGTGGGGGCGGCGATGTTCGTGACGCAGACCTCGGAAGGGCCGGCGTTGTTCTGGACCGACGGTACTCCGGGGGGAACCCAGCGGATCGCCGGTGGCGAGCCGAGCGAGTTCGTGATGGCGGCAGAGCGCGGCTGGTTCTCGGTGGGGCCGCGCCTCTACACGACGTTGGGTTCGCCGGCATCGACCCGGCTCGTGCGGGACTTCACACCCTACGGCATACGGGGACTGGTCGGGCGCGGCGACGATCTCATCGCCTTCTTTGCGCGCCCTGGAGCCGACGAACTGCTGTGGGTGACGCGCAACGGCGTCGTCTACCAGATCCCGTTCACGGAAGCCTGGGTCACGGCCGGCACGCGCCCGATCGTCACCGAGGCCGGGGTTCATGCGTTGGTGACACTTTCTTCGGGCGGCGTGTCTCTCCAGCGTTGGGCGCCCCGCACCTTCCGGACGGAAGCAGTGGTGAGTCTCGCGGCGGACTCGAGCTACGTCGGTCGCATGGGCAACCGTCTCGTCATGCTGGAGGGCGGCGCAGTCGTCACCTACGACGAGGCGACGCGCGCCGTCGTCAGGACCGGCGTCCTGCCTCCGACGTTCGCGCACGGCGTGTTCCCGGTGGGCGAGCGGATGCTGTGGACGACCGGGAGCGGGGTCTTTGCGACGGATGGCACGTTGGCCGGCTCAGGATGGATCACGCCCCAAGTACTCGGCCACGGGACCGTGGTCGGCGACCTCCTGTATGCGGCAGGTTTCGATTCGACTGCGGGGACCGAGCCCTGGGTGAGCGATGGCACGGCCGCGGGCACGCAGCGCCTCGCCGACATCGAGCCTGGCCGGTGCCCGTCGTATCCGTTCGGCTTCGCGGCCGCGGGCTCGGGGCGGCAGGTCTTGTTCTCCGCGACGACGGCGGCGCACGGGACCGAGCTGTGGACCTCCGATGGCACGACCGCAGGCACGCGCCTCGTCGCGGATCTCGCACCGGTCGGCAGTGGGCGGCCGAGTCGGATCATGGCGCTCGGCCCCCGCATCGTGTTCTGGGCCGAGCATCCCGTCGCCGGGGATGAACCGTGGACGATGCCTGCCGGCCTCGTCGGCGGGTACGTGGTGCGTCCGCTCGGCGGTGATTGCGTCGGCGGCGTGATCCCGATGCAGGTGAGCGGTGCCCCGCGCCTTGGCGATGCCCGCTTCGGGTTCCGCGTGCGCGGCTCGACCCCCGGCGCGGCGTCGTTCGTGCTCGGCGCCTCGATCGCCGCGACTCCCTTCGGGAGCTGCGCGCTCCGTGCCGGCGACGTGCTGGCATCGCTCCCGGCACGGTCCAACGCCAGCAATGAGTTCCTCCTCGCGGCGCCCGTGCCGACCGACCCGGGTCTGCTGGGGACGCCCTTCGTCGTGCAGTGTCTGCTGCATCAGGGGGCGGTGGCGGTGTCGGAGGCGGTGTACGTCATCGTCGGGCGCTGACATCCTCGGGCAGGCGGTCGCGGCAACCTGCTCTGGTCGCGAGGAAGGCCACCGCCGCTTCCTGGGCTGCAAGGGCCGCGAATTGTTGCCTCGCGCACAGAATCGGCAAGGCCCGCAATCTCGCCACGCCCGTTGGATTCGCCACGCCCGAGCGGCCCTGGAAGCCCCAGACGATGGCCATCGCCGGCGGCCCCTTCTGGCGTCGCGTAGCGACGCATCAACCCGGAGAGTACGACGCCCGGTGCAGCGGCTTGCCGCTGCACCGAGGTGTCGGACACGGGTCGAACCTCCGGATCCGCAGCCCCGCGGAACGCGAGGCTGCAGGAACGGAGGATCAACCCTTCGGGTTGCGGCCGCCGGCCGCGATGGGCTGCAAGGGTCGCGAGTCCTTGCACCGCGCGAGAACCTCGTGACGTGCCAGTGTTCCGGCTAACATGCTCGACGCACCTGGCACTCAACCCAGCGGGGCTCGGCGACAACTGTTGACGCGCGGGCCTCGGCGGGCGCTGACGCGCCATGCCAAGGACCAACCCATGAGGCGTTTCGCACTCGGTCTCGTTCTCCTCGCTGCACCCACTGCGGCGCAGCTTCCCGGACTCTGGTGGCACAACGTGTATATGGACGCCGTGGCAGGCACCGCGGTGCCCGTCGTCCTGGGCACCGAGGTCGGCGTGTTCTTTGTCGCCAACAGCCACGTTCCGTTCCAGTTCACCAATGGCTCCACGCGTCAGCTCCGCATGCGGGCCTACGCCTGGGCAGGCGGCTCCCTCGCGCCCTTCCTGACGCTCTACGGCCAACAGGAATCGTGCCAGAACTCCACCCCAGTGACGGCGCTCGCCACCATCGGCTTCTACACCCCCGGGTGGGCCCCGATCGACGTCGTGATCGGACAGGTCCCTGGCAACAACTGCTCGGGCCCACTCCTCACGACGTGGCATGTGAGTGGCGGGAGCCGCGTGTTTTCACCGCCACAGACAGGTTGGCTCGTGACTGCCGTCGGCGGGTGGTGACGCATCGCGCCGCCACCCTCCTGGTTTAGGGCGACGAGCATCTCGTCGGTCATCGGGGCAGGCTCCGCAGCAGAGTGGCAGCGCGTTGGCGGACATCCAGCGTAGGGTGTTGGAGAGCCTGGCGCAGGACTTCGCGGTGGGGCGACAGGTCCGCCGGTGACGAGCCCGCGAGCAACTCGAGGGCAACCGACGCGAGGTGAGCGCTGCCGTAATCGGACCCTTCGGGCATCGCCACGTCCACGGCGCGGATCAGGACCGCCAGCGCGGCCGGCGCCGGCACGGCCTGCCGTCGAAGGACTCCCACCAGCACGCGCAGCCGGTCGCGCGAGCGCCCGCCGATCGCGTCGAGTTTCCGCCACCGCTCGGGCGTGAGCGGCCCCGCGGCGAGGAGCGCGTCCACCGGGAGCGCGACGTCCGCCCAGTCTGCGCCGATCGAGACCACGGCTGCATCGTCACGTTCGGCGGCGGCGCGCAGGAGGTCGAGCGCCTTGGACCTGGTGCGCGCGTGTGCAGCGCGCAGCAGTCCGGCCGCCGCGCCCGGCTCTTCGGCGACGAGGCGCAGCAGGATCGCGGCGCTGCGGGATCCGCCGCGGACGGTCTGGCACAACCGGTCGCAGACCTCCGCCGACATGGGCACGCCGACGCGGGAGGCCGCGGCGGCCGCTTCCTCGGCGATGTTGTCGAACTCGTCGCGCAAGCCTTCGGTGACCAGCTCGGCCGCGTCGGCGCCGTGACCGAAGACCCCGAGGTGACGGAAGCCGACGAACCGCCAGGCCTCCTCGTCCGACCGGCACCACGTCTCGATGGCCGCGCGCAGGCGCGCGCGCACGTTGGCGGCGATCTCCGCCGGCGCGAGGGCACGCAGCGCCGCGTGTGCCGCATCGATGTCGATGTCCTCGCCCAGGGCGAGCGCGCACAAGGCGTCGACCGCGTCCTTGCGCAGGGGCGCGGGCAGCGGTGTCGGCCGGGACAGCAGGGGAACGAACGCCGCGGCGGCCGCCGTCGCCGCCGGTCGCGCGGAGCCGCGCACGAGTGCGATGAGGTCGGGCACCGCGTCGAGCGCGAGCAGCGCGCTCACCGCGCTCCCCGTCTCGCGGCGCTCCGCGGCGCGCGCCAACGCCGCGCGCACGTCGTCACTGGCGAGACGCCAACCCGCGGCCAGGCGACACCCGAGCCGGCACTGCTCCGGAGCGGCCGACCGGATCAGCTCGAGGATCTCGGCCACGGCGAGCGTCTCGGCGCCGTACGCCATGAGGATGTCGGCGCGGATCCAACCGGAGACGTGCCGCCGACCGACGAGGTCCTTGGCGCCCTGCGGGCCCAATTGCGTGAGCGCCCACGCGGCGCACGGGCGCACGTCTGCGTGGTCGGAGAGTGCTCGGACCAGCACATCCAGCGCCGGCAGCGCGTCGGGCCCCAACCGTCCGAGGATCGTGACCGCGAGGGCGCGCTCGTTCCAGCCTTCGTAGGCGAGGTCGAACGCGTCCTGGATCACCGCGGCAGGCGCACGAGGCGCCTCCGTCCACAGCATCCACTCGGGTTCCCGGGGAGTCGGCGCGTACTTCCGGGCGCGCCCGTCGCCTCCGAGTCCGACGGCGGTGTTCCACTGGACGTCCTCGGGTTGGTAACGGAGCAGCGGCACCAGCGCGGCGACGACGGCATCCCGCTCCGGGTGTGCGACCAACTGCGCGAAGGCGCGATTGCGGACCTCGGGGTCCCGGTCGCGGAGGCCCATGATCAGTGGGTCCACGGTCCCGACCTCCTGCGCGGCGGCGACGGCGGCCAGGAGGAGGAGCGCGATGCGCGTGACGAGCGTACGCATGCCGTGACCCGATGAACGCCCTATGGCAGCGCGATCCGCCGCTCGCCCATCACCAACCAGTCCAGGGTGTCCACCAGCGCGCCGCCCCAGGAGATCGCCAACTCCAGGGGAGCGCCCGCCGGCGCGTCGAACACCAACTCCTGGACCCCCGCCGCGCCCGCATGCAGCACCGCCGGCATCGTGGATGGATGAAGGGCATCCCACGCGGTCTGTCCGGCCGCGTCGACCTCGAGGTGCGCGCCTGCCCCGTCGACGAGCACAGCGCGATGGTGCTTGGGGTCGTAGTCGACGCGCGCCGCGGCGTTCCTCACTTCGAGCCGCACGACGCGGAACACGCCCCGCGGCCGCACCGCCCCGATGCTCGCGTGCGTCACCACTCCCAGCACCGTGAACTCGAAGTCGTCGTAGCGCAGGGTCGTGCCCATCGCGCCGTGCACGTCACGGCGCACGAACACGACCACCGCCGCGACGACGAGGACGACGAGCAGGCCCAGGCGGGCGACCCAGGAGGAGGACTTCACTTGGCGATGCAAAGTAGCCGCCGGCGGCGCCCCGTGCCACTCCTCCCTCGCCGCGGGCGCGGCGTCAGCGCTTCTCCGATGTCGCCTGCGCGCGCGTGGGCATGCGGTCGGCGCCGTGGACGTGAACACGGCGAGCGCGCCAGCGCGCGGCCGGGGGCGTCGCCCGCAACCTCAAGGGCGTCCACCTGCGGTGACGCGCGACGGACTGCGGGCGGGGGAAGGGGGAGCGGGGGGCCGTTGATGTTGAGGATCTGAAGCTCTGCCACCGTCAGAGACGTATCCCCCGAGTCGTCCCGAAGTACGGCGTCTGGAGGCTCTGACCGACGAACTGAAAGAAGTAGTCCTGGAAGACCACACACGTGGGAATCGGCACCCTGAACCACGCTCGGCCGATCGCATCCAAACTCACCGGGATCGCGGAACCAGCTATCGGACTGACGCACAAGCAAACGCCCCCCGAGCACACCTGCCCCTGGGTAGGACTTACGACGAGGAGCCCGGACGAATTGGGTGTGCCGCCCATCACCTCGACGGTGAGTCCGGGAGTCGCTCCGGCCGGCGGGATGATCGACACGATGAACGTCCCCACGAAGCCGCCGGCGCCCGGGCAGAGCGTGCTGCCGAAGATAGTCCCGCCGGAGCCTTGCTGGTCGAGGGAGTAGGTGCACGACAGGCCGCCAGCATTGTCCGAGTAGCACCCGGGATTGCCGGTCTGTCCAGGAGTCGAGGGATCGCCGAAGTCGAGGGCATCGGCGAAGCCGAGAAACAGACGCGTCGCACCGCAAGGCACGGTGAACTCCTGCAACGCACCGCCCACTCCACTGGCATGCCCATCGCCAATGTAGAACGAAGCCTGCAGCCTGGGCGCGAACGTGATCATCGACTCGGACTCGCTGACATCGAACGGCGAGGGAGCACTGCCACCTGGGACACTGCCGTCCAGGAACACTCCCATGAGGAACATGATGCGAGACGGGTGCCGGACACCGCCGATGCCAGCGAAAGAGTTGATCCGGGTGAACCGCCACGGCCCCTGACCGCCATCCGGAGGGTGGTTGGTGCCGGGTGAACCATTGCAGCAGGACACGGTCCCCGTGACAGAAGGAAACGTCACGCGTCGGGTACCGGGCGGCAGGGCGATCTGAGCGGGCACCAGCCCGCCAGCGCCACTACAGGCCCACGCGAAGCCCGCTGTGCTGGACCGGCCTGCAGCGAATACGTTGGCGGCTCCGTTGACCGCGATTGTGCCGGACTGCGCGGTCAGCGGCGCGGCCCACCCTGTGGCCAAGAGGATCACGAACAAGATGGCAGTACGCAATGGATGGCTCGTGGCTCGAGTTCTTGATGCTGCCCGCGGAGTGCGGGTGCGTCATGCATACTGGCGACGTACGCGTGGCCAAGGCGCACTCTTTCTTGGCGATCGCCCGCTGAGCGCGCGACGAACTGCTTGCGACCGCAGCGAGTCCTGCGCTTCCCCGGGCCATGAGACGCCTTCACGGCCGGCCCCTACTCCGGCTAGGAGTCTGCGCCACGGGATGACCCCGGAGGCCCTGTGCGACGGGCTCGGCACGGTGCAGTCGTTCAGCGAGGACCTGCTGGTGCGCGACGCGAGCCTCAGCCTCGCCACCGGCGCGCTGCACGTGATCACCGACGAGGGGCGGCTCGTGTACAGCAACCTCGACCTGTCGCACTTCACGCAGGTGGGGGAGGCGCTGGGCTTCGACATCCACACGCCATGGCAGGATCTGTCGGCGGCGGCGCGCAAGGTGCGCGATCCTGACCCGCTCGCGACGCACGACGAGAAAGCGCTCGCGGCCGCGATCGCCGCCTTGGTGGTCGAGGCTGAGGCGGCGGCGCGCGCCAGAAGGATCGTTGACCCCGGGAAGCTGCGGGTGGTCCGAGGTCGGTCATGCGCACGGCACCCGAGCTCAGCGTGAGTCCGCCAGCATGCCGCGGCTCGGACCAACACACCTGTGCGCGCTCCCTGGTGCGAAGTAAATGTTGCAGGCGGGGCAATGCGTGAGAAACGGGTGGCGTTGGCGCATGGTCTTCAACGCGTCTCGTGCACCGTGGAGCCGCCCTGGTACCGTGTCTGCGCTTGCACCGGCAGCTCCGGGACGAGGTCCTCGACCAGCGCGTCCCTCTCAGCCCCGGGTGCCTCGCCCCGTTCGATCATCCCCAGCAAGGTGTCGAGGTCGTCGCCGTCCACGAGGTCGATCACCAGGTACGGAGTGCCACCCGGCGTCACGCCGTGCCGGCGATAGCGCACGACGTTGTGGGATGGTCGAGCCCCTGCACGATCTCGCATTCCCGGTCGAAACGCGCCTGCTCTGGGTCGCTCAGTCGCCCGAGGATCTTCACCGCCACAGGCGCGCCGTCCGCGTCGACACCTGCGTAGGTCACGCCCATGCCCCCGGTGCCGAGGATGCGCCCGAGCCGGACGCTGTCGAGGACGCGGCCGTGCAGCGACAGAGCTTCGGACCCCTCCCCCACTTCCGCACCGCCCAGGAGGTCGGCCAGCACCGCGTACGGATCCCCGCCCCCGGCGGTCAGCCGCGCGTCGAGGGCCCGCGTCACGCCGGGGACTGCTTCCGACGCCTCACTCATGTGAACGCAGCGTAGCCGGGACGCTTCGGCGCGGCTGCAGCTCAGAACGTCGAGCCGCCAGGAATGTGACGCGTTAGGCTAGGTCAAGTCCGCCAGCTCGGCGCGGATCGTGCGGGTGATGAGATTCCCGTCACACCCGCACGGGCCGAGCGTTCCAGCATCTCACCCACCTGCGCAACATCGTCGACGCACCGCACGGAAGGAGTCCCATGGTCCGCTTCTCGTTCGCGCCGAGCCTCGTTCTCAGCCTGATCCTGGTCGTCGCTTCGGCGGCGCAAACCGCGTGGGGGCCGCGGAATCCGAGGAACGTGCCACCAGGTCGGTACCTGCACGTGCTCGTCTACGACCCTGTGCGTCAGTGCACGCTGATGTTCGGTGGTCACCCCGGACTGTCTCAGCCGCCGCTGGGAGACACCTGGAAGTGGGACGGCACGGACTGGACCCAACTGCATCCGGCGACCTCTCCTCCGCCGCGATTCGGCGCGATGGCCTGCTTCGACGAGGTGCGGGGCCGGGTCGTGATGTTCGGCGGCGCCGACGGCTTCCAGCTGCTGGGGGACACGTGGGAATGGACAGGGACCGACTGGCAGCGCCTGTTCGCGAACGGGCCGGCGCGGTACTCCGCCGGTCTTGCCTTCGATCCCACCTCCCGCCGACCGCTGCTCGTCGGTGGCGGCAACAGGGGAATCGCGCTGGGCGACACCTGGCAGCTCACGCCGACGGGATGGCAACAGTTGAACCCTCCGATCGTTCCACCGGCGACCATCGCGCCGGCGTGCTGCGCGGACCCGGTGCGCAGCGAGATCGTGTTTGACGGCGGATCGACCAACGTCGGGACGTGGGTCTGGGACGGCATGACGTGGACCCGCGCACCTGCCTCGAGGCCTCACTACCAGAGGTCCACGGCAGCCTACGACGCGCTGCGTCGCCGGGTGGTCGCCTTCGAGGATCAGGAGACGTGGGAGTGGACTGGCAATGCATGGCTGCGTCGGTGGCCTGGGCTCGTGCCGCCACAATCGGTGCGCGACCACGCAGCGCTCGCCTTCGACGCGGCGAGGCAGCGCGTGGTGATGTTCGGCGGAGTGGACAACGCGGCGGCGTATGACGACACCTGGGAGTACCACCTCTTCGCACCCTCCGCCTACGAGAGCTTCGGCCAGGGCTGCGTCGGTACCACCGGCCAGAGCCCGCTCCTCGATCCGCACGACGGCACGCTGCCCTGGATCGGCGAGACCTGGACCATGGATCTCACCCGCCTGCCACCGTCGCAAGTGAACGTCCCCTTCGGCGTCCTCGGCATGTCGCGGACCCAGTGGCTCGGCATCCCGCTTCCGCTCGACCTCGGCTTCGCGGGGGCGCCCGGCTGCCCGCTGCTCACCAGCGCCGACACGTCCCTCACGCCTCTCACCAACACCGGCGGCCGCGCGACCTGGGCGATCCCGCTCCCGCTTGACCTGCGCACGCTGGGCGTGTCGTTCTACCTGCAGGCCGCCGTCCTGGACTACGGCGCCAACGCCCTCAACGTCGTGGTGTCGAACGGCGGCGCGGCAGTGCCGGGCATGAAGTAGGCGGCAGCCAGCGCGCCGCTGTGGGCGGAGGGGCAGGAAGGCGCCGGACCGCGGTCGTGAGGCGCGCCGCGCTCTCAGCGGATCCAGGCTGCCGCGCCCGTCGTGAGTGACAGGCCGAGGGCGTTGGCGGTTGGATCGACCGCGAGCCCTTGGAACTCGATGGCGGCGCCGGCCAGACCGGCGGGAGGAACGATGGCCAACGAGGCGACACCCGCCTGCACCGTCAGCCCGACGATGCGGTTGGGGCGCAGGAGGTCGACGTACGAACGACAGCCCGGCGCTCCGAGTGGCCCGAGGTCGCGCGGCACCGCCGCCGTGCCCCTCAAGAGTACCTGCCTCACCCGAAGCTCGGGCGTGGTGTCACGGCCACGGATCCGAGACATCTGCTCGGTTCTTGTGAGCGCCTGTTGCCCGCGCCTGCGTCTCATGCTGCGGTGGGATCGTACCTGGGTCCACGTCAGCAACCGACCCTGAGTCTGGACTCTCCGACGGAATCTGCGGCACGAGTCCGATCACGTTCGATCCGAGTCAGGAATCAAGGGAAGCTGGTAGCGGCCGAGAGTCCGAACCAGTCGCCTCCACGACGCAAAGCAGACGCGTGACCCGACCGCCCTCCCCTGCGACACTCCCTCGCCCATGCCTCCGCCGTCCGCGCCAACGCCTGCCAACTCCGTCGTCGTGCGCGGAGCGCGCGAGCACACCGCGGCGGCACGGCTCCGCGTCGCCCCGGCTTGCCGGGGCGGGCCGGGGCCGGGCGCGTGAAGCGGACGCGAACACGGCGAGCGCGCCAGCGCGCGGCCGTGGGCGTCGCCCGCAACCTCAAGGGCGTCAACCTGACCTTCCCGCGCGATGCGCTGGTGACCTTCACCGGCGTGTCCGGCTCCGGCAAGTCGTCGCTGGCGTACCACACGATCTATCAGGAAGGCCAGCGCCGCTTCCTGGAGAGCCTGTCCTCGTACGCCCGCCAGTTCCTCGGCAAGATGG